>JBNKTW010000022.1:0-62453 GCA_050298295.1 Rhodomicrobiaceae bacterium | reverse complement strand
GCGGCGGCCATCGTATTGACGAGCGACAGCGCGAGAAGCTGGCCCATGCTGGCCGTGCCGGGATGGTTCGAGGTCATCAGGCTGCCGAACGCCACGGCTGTGGCCATGCCGCTGAAGAAGACGGCGCGGGTAAGCGGCGAGGCCAGAAGCCCGCTTTTCCCTTCGCGCCACGCCACGATGTAGTAGATCTTGAAGGCGACGCCCACACCCAGGAGCAGCGGCAGCGCGATGATGTTGGCGTAATTGAGCGGCATCCCGATGATCACGGTGCATTCCAGCGTGACGATGCCCGCGAGGATCAGCGGGAACAGCGTCAGCAGTACATCGGAGAAGCGCCGGAACATCAGGTAGAGCAAGAGCGCGATGGAAGCCAGCGCCCAGCCGGCTGCTTCGATGAATGCGCGCACGATGGTTTTGCCCGCCTCGTAAATGCCAACCGCCTGCCCGGTCGCGTTGGGCGCGATCTTGGTGACGGCCTTCACGAATCCCTCAAGGACCATATTGTCGTTCACGTCGCCCCTCGGCAGCACCGATACGCGGGCGCGGCCATCGGCGGCGAGCCAGCTTCGGGCGAAGCCCGGCGGCAGGGTGGCGGCGGTAATCTTTTGCGGGTGCATACTGTCGCGGATATCGGTCAGCGTGACCTTCAACGGCTCGACGAGCACGGCTTCGGCCTTTGCGCGCACTGCAAGGCTTGCTTCCGCCAGCTTTGCAAGCGCCTTCGACAACCGCTCCGCCGCCTTGCCGCCAGCCGATTCCGGAGCCCTCGCGGCAACGGCGTGCAGGGAGCGGGACATTGCCTCAAGGCTTTCCACCGTCTCCGCATCCGTGGGCGCCTCTTTGATCTCCTTCGGATTGAGAGCGGGGTCGAGGACTGCCGCCGTCTCCGCAATTGCCGCGAGCTTGGCGTCCTGATCCTGCGGTACGAACGTGCTGAGCGTCATCGCCTTTGATACGGACGGCAAGGCGCTGAGCTTCTTGGCCACGGCGTTTGCTTCGGCCAGCGACGGCTCAAGGATCTCGATGGTCTGGCCCGACATCTCGGGGTCCTTTTTCAGGTCGAGATAAGTGGACACCGACTCGACATGCGGACTCCTCAGGCTCATTGGGTTGAAATCGAAGCGCAGCCAGTAGAGCAAGGGAGAGCCCGCCAGCACCACGCACAAGGTGCCCACGAGCACCGCCATGCGGTTACGCTCAAGAAAACGGTCCACCGGCGCCAGGAACGCGTAGCCGAGCGGATAGGGCTCGGCTGGCGGCTTGAGCAGCCGGAGCATCGCGGGCAGCACAGTAATGCACATGATAAAGGCCACGATCATGCCAAGCCCGGCAATTTCGCCAAGCTCGGCGAGCCCCTTATAGGATGTCGGCGTGAAGGCCATGAAGCCGGCGGCGGTCGCGCCGGCGGCCAGGGCGAGGCGTCCGCCGGTGTTCGCGGCGGTTGAAGCTAGCGCGCCCGTCAGGTCGTCGTGCTCGAAGCGCTCGGCGCGGTAGGCGACGCTGAATTGCAGGCCGAAATCGACGCCGATGCCAACGAACAGCACGAAAAAGGCGAGCGAGATCGGGTTGAAGGAACCCGCAAGCGCAAGACCCGCCGCGGCCGTGATGAACAGCCCGGTGAAGAGCGCCGCGAAAACCGCCGCGATTATGCGCATCGAGTGCAACGCAAGCCAGAGGACGCCAAGCACGGCAAGCAGCGTGAGCGCGCTATTCAAAGCCGCACCCTCTTTCAAGGTTCCAAACTCCTCGTCGGCGATGGGGATGGAGCCGGTCAGCCTGACGGTCACGCCCCTATCCGCGAGCTTGAGATCCCGCGCCGACTGCCTGATCGCCTTGGTTGCCTTCTCACCAGGCTCAAGCGCGTTGAAATCCAAAACCGGATCGATCTCGACGAATTGCCTTGTCTCACGCTCCGAGGGCGGCTCGCCGCTCAGAAGCTCCCGCCAGCTAAAATTTGCGCGCTCGCCCGCGAGCGTCTTCTCGATTGGCGCGGCCAGGCCGTTGAATTGCGGCGCGAAGCGGTTGAGCGAAACCCGGCGCAGCAGGATGCCGCGAACAGGCAGCCTGAACGCATCCATGATGCCCCTAAGGCTTGGATCGGTGGCAAGCGAATCCAGGAACGATCTGGACCGGGAGAGCTGGGACAAGACCTCTTTGAGGCCGTCTTCGGGCAGGAACAGCAACCCATTGCGCCGGAAAAAGGGGCCACCTGTCAGCTCCCGCGCGCTTCGGATGAAGCTTGGCTGCTGGTTAAGCTTCTGAGTAAGCAGATGGGAGGCTTCTTCGGCAAGCTCGGGCGTCGGGGCGTCGATGACGGCGAGTATCGTCGTCGACTGGCCGGGGAACGCCTTCAGGTAATTCTCCTCGCTCTGCCGCCATTCAAGCTTGGGCGAGATCAGCGTGGTGATGTTGGTGTTGAGCGCGAATTGATCCGCGACGTAAAAAGCCGAGGCGGCGGACATAACGAGAGCCGCCAGCAAAACCGGCCAGGGATGTCCGGCGCTGAACCGGACCGCCATTACGATGAGTTTCTTGAGCATCGCCTACCGTTGAAGAGGATAATTGCGGGGCGGACTGCAAATCGCGGGAAAAGTAGCCAATCCCTTCACCGGCGCAAGAAAAAACAACCGATGGTTAGTTGACTTGCGCAATTGCTCGTAACCGCTCTAGCTTATGCCGGGCTGCAAGGGTGGCTTATGGCTTACCCTGGCAGCGCAAATTCCTGGTCCATCGAAAGCGGCCCCGGTTTCAGCATGATGACGGCTCCCTTTTCGGCCAGGTACTCAAGCTGGGCGAGCACCGCCAGGGAGGCCGCGCCCGTCAGTCCGGGTTCGATCCCGGCGTATATGCGCGGCACCATGCGCGCGATGGAGGCGAAACCCGCCCGGATGCACTCCAGGATCTCACCTTCGCGCCAGCGCCTGTGAAAGATCAACGCCTTGACGTAGCGCCGCGGCTCGCGGACCGGGCCGCCATGCGCGGGGAAATATACGGTTTCGTTCCGCTCCAACAGCAGTTCCAGCGAGCGCATGTAGCTTCCCATATGCCCTTCCGGTGGCGCGATGACACTTGTGTTCCAGCCCATGACATGATCGCCCGTAAGCAGAATATTCGCGGCCGGAATATAGATACAAATATGGTCCGGAGCATGGCCGGGCGTATGCACCGCTTCGATTTCGAACCCCGGCCCGCCGAGCCTGCCACCATGACGCAAAGGGACATCGTAATCCACAGGAATGATGAATTTGCAGCCGGAAGGACCGTTTGCGCCGGCGCCCGGATGCTCCGCGCGGCGGGGCAAACCGCAAACGGGCGCGCCCGTCCGCTCGCGAAGCGCCTGAACCGCGCCGGAATGGTCGCCGTGACAATGGGTTAGCAGAATGTGAGTGATTCTCTCCCCAGCCAGCGCCTCTGTCAGCACATCGAGCTGATCGCCTCCTGCCGGACCGGGGTCCACAACCGCGACCTCGCCTTCCCCGATCACATAGAGGTTCGTGCCCTCGAAGGTGAGGGGGCCCGGATTGCGGCATACGATCCGCCGCAAGCCGGGCGCCACCTGTTCAAGCGCGCCAAATTGGAAGGTCATCTCGCGGGAGAATGGCGGTGTCTTCTGTTCTTCGCTTCTCAAGGCGGCCTCGGCGGTGACTATCTGCCGCATAAAGCTTTGGTTGGCTGGCCGGTTTGTCAAATCTCAAATTGTAATTCGCCTCCTCCTCCCGAGACCACCGGTATATGGCGCTGGAAATTTACGGCACTGATCGGGTATAATGCTGGAGGAGGTTGCAATGAGCGAACCCGGCGAACCATCGAATTTGGTTTTGGAACAACTGCGCGGTATCCGCGAGGAGCTTCAGAAGACCAACGTCCGCTTGGACACAATTGAAACTGTTCAGGAAGAAAATGGAAGGGCGTTGACGAAGATCATCGGAGCCATAACGGAAGTCGCCAAAATCAGTGCGGATCACACCTCCCTTCTGATGGATCATTCGAAGAAATTGGCGGTTATTCATGGTACGCAAATCGTCATCGAAAAAGACATGCGCGCCATCAGGGGCCGGATCGAGCGCATCGAGGATCATATCAGGGTCGTGCCCGTTTAACAGCCAACCCGCCCGATTGTTCGCGTCTCCGTTATCCGCGCCATGGTCCGGCGGGCGTTGTGCACTGCAATGACGCGCCTGCGAACCGCCCCGCAGCCAGGAGCGGAATTCCGCGATGGCCCCGAATGAAGGGGCACGATGGAACGTCTCCCGCCATCGTGAAGAAGCTCAACTGAGGTTTCTTCGCACATGCGGCAAAAAACGGAATTGCCGCCGCCTGCTAGGCTTGACTTTGCTTCGAGCGCCGGCCTAGAAACAGGGCCGGAATTTAAACGCGCCCACATTTTTCGCGAACGGATTGCCATGGTCTCTTCCGGCGGATCTTCCGGGGAAAATGAACCGGACGGACGCAAGAAAAGCGATCGCCTGAAGGAGAGGCTTAGGGACCTTGAGCATAAGCTCGACCTGCGGGAAAGCGGGCGCGCGAGCCTATCGGATGAGGAAAGCGCGAAGCGGGGCTCCGCGCTTGGTAAGGCCTTTCAACTCGCGGTTGAGCTGGTGGCCGGCGTGTTCGTTGGGGGGCTGATTGGGTGGGCCTTGGATGGCTGGCTCGGAACATCTCCCTTGTTTTTGCTGGTTTTTCTTCTGCTCGGCATTGTTGCCGGGTTTCTTAATGTGATCCGCGCCGCGCGCGGGATGAGCGGGAACTAGAGAAGGCCGGGCGGCCCGCCTGGCGGGGATAGCAATGATCGACTGGTTCATAAGCGCGGCGCACGCCGCGGCGGCGGAAGGCGGCGGCCATCACGGCGGGGGCGGGTTCGACCCCATGCATCAGTTTGCGATCACCCGCTATGTGCACCTCAAGCTGTTCGGTTACGACGCGTCCTTCACCAACTCCTCGCTCTGGATGGTGATGGGAACCGGGTTCGTCCTCGCTTTTATCATGTACAGTATGCGCGAGGGCAGGCTCGTGCCGACCCGTATGCAGTCGGTGAGCGAACTGACCTACGAGTTCGTGGCGAACATGGTCCGCCAGAACGCGGGCAGCGGCGGTATGCCCTATTTCCCGGTCATCTTCACGATCTTCGCCTATGTGCTGGCGATGAACCTGCTCGGCATGATCCCGCTGCCGGGCCTGGGCAATTTCACGGTGACGAGTCACATCGTCATCACCTTCGCGCTGGCCGCCTTCATCTTTGCCGGCGTCACGCTGATCGGCTTCTACAAACACGGCTTCAAGTTTCTCAAGCTGTTCGTGCCGTCGGGCGTGCCCATCATCCTTCTGCCGCTCATCGTCGTCATCGAGATAATCTCCTACTTTACCCGGCCGCTCAGCCTCTCCGTCCGTCTCTTCGCCAATATGATGGCGGGCCACACGATGCTCGCCGTGTTCGGTAGCTTCGTCGTCGGGCTCGGCATCCTGGGCGGCTGGCTGCCCTTCACCTTCATGGTGGTGCTGATGGGCCTCGAAATCCTGATCGCCTTCCTTCAGGCCTATGTGTTCGCCGTTCTCACCTGCATTTATCTGAGCGACGCGCTGCACCCAGGCCACTGACCCCTTTAAAGCCCTAACTGACAGATCAAACAGGAGAACTCGTCATGGATCCAGCAGCAGCAAAGCTCATCGGCGCTGGTCTCGCCTGCTCGGCCCTCATCGGCGCCGGTATCGGCATCGGCCTCATTTTCGGCAACTTCCTGCAGGGCGCGCTGCGCAATCCGTCCGCGGCGCCCGCTCAGTTCCCGAACCTCCTTCTCGGGTTCGCGCTGGCTGAAGCCACGGGCCTGTTCGGCCTCGTGATCGCGCTCATCCTGCTGTTCGTGAAGCTCTGATCCATCCGTTCGTAATCTAGCGGCAGGCTGGCGCCCTGGTGGCGCCACCTAAAAGCGTAGGCGGTCCTAGCCATGCCTCAGCTAAATGCAGACGATTTCGCGCCTCAGTTGATCTGGCTTGTGATCAGCTTCGCGGCATTCTATTTCGCGCTCGCAAACTTCGCGCTTCCACGCATCCAGGCGATCCTGGCCAGCCGGAAGGCCAAGATGGAGGGCGATATCGAAAGCGCGCGCGTGGCGCAACGGCGCGCGGACGCCGAAGCCGAACGCTACGAGGCTGGCATTGCCGCGGCGAGGGCGAAGGGGCAGGCCAGCCTCCGGGCACATCGCCAGAAGCTTGACGCCGAGCTTGCCCAAAAGCGCGAGGCGTTCGAGCGCGAGCTTGCCGCGAAGGCCGCCGGCACGGACAAGCAGGTTCAGAAGCTGCTTGAGCAGGCGGCCGGCGAGATGGAAGCCATGACCGCCGAAGCTGTCAGCGACATCGTGAAGAAGCTCGCCGAGGTTGAGGTGACGGGCGGCGAGGTTAGCGCCACGCTCCGCCAGGGATCGAAGGAGTAGCCGCATGTTCGCAGATCCCGAAATCTGGGTTGCCATCTCCTTCATCGTCTTCGTTGGCCTAGCCGTCTATCTGGAGGCGCCGGGCAAGGTTCTGAGGCTTTTGGATGCGCGCTCCGAAGCCATCGCGCGCGAGCTTGCGGACGCGCGCAAGCTGCGGGCCGAGGCCGAAGCGATCCTCGCCGACTACAAGCGCCGGGCTGAGAACACCGAAGGCGAAGCGGCGGCCATCCTGGCGCAGGCCGAGCGCGAGGCGGCCGCCTATGTGCAGGAGGCGCGCACGGCTTTCGACGAGACGATCACGCGCAGACTTGCCGTCGCCGAGCAGAAGATCAAGCTTGAGGAAGAGAAGGCGCGCAAACAGATCCGCGCGCAGGCCGCCGGGCTGGCCGTGGCCGCGGCCGAGCAGCTTATCGGGCAGAAAGTAACGGGCCAGGTTGCGGAGAACATGACTAGCGCAAGCCTGGAACGGATCAAGAAGCGCCTGCATTAGGAAGGCAGTGCAGGCTGCTGCCTCCTATGCTGGAAGGAGAGGGGCGTGAATGCGCTGATCGCGGCCTCGGCCGTGTTCTTTTTTCTGCATCTGCTGCCCGGAACACCGCTTCGGGCGCGGTTTATTGCGCTTGCGGGCGAGCAGGCCTATCAGGCGGTCTTTGCGATTGCCGCCGCGGCCGCAGTTTGGTGGATGGTTTCTTCCTTCAACACCGCGCCCTATGGCTACAAGCTCTGGACCGCGCCCGCCGCATGGCAGTGGCTGAAAGCGGCGCTGATCCTCTTTGCATACATTCTCATCATATGCGGCATATTCACGCCGAATCCGTACACGGCTTCAGCCAACATCCTGGAAAAAGCGTTCGCCGGGGGAGGCGTTTTCGCTATCACGCGCCATCCGCTCATGTGGGGCATCACGATCTGGGCGCTCACGCATCTGGCCAGCCAGCCGAACCTGCGGGGCCTTATGTTTTTCGGAAGCTTTGCCGCGACGGCGCTCCTCGGAAGCTGGCTGCAGCAAAGGCGTAAGCGCGCCGGGCTGCCCGGCTGGGCGGCGTTCGAGGCCAAGACCTCGTTCTGGCCCTTTGCGGCCATTCTTGAAGGCCGCGCAACGCTGAGCCTTGGCGCCATCGGCTGGTGGAAGGCCGCTGCAGCCACCGCGATTTGGGCCCTCCTCCTCTATTTCCACCTAAGCTGGTTCGGCGCACAGCCCTTGCCTTTGTAAAGCAGCGGTGTAACACCGGACGGGTGCAATTGTCCTCAAAGTGCCGTCTTTCCGGCAAACTAGGGCCAAGTTCGCCCGGTGAACTATCCGCAAAAGAATCGGCAGGCTTTCAAAGCACAATCCATGTGCGGGCCGCCAAGCCGGGAAGCGCAGAAGCCTCCTGCACCGCGCAATCGCGGTACAAACTCCCAATAGCGGCATGGAGAGGGCGATGAGCACGTTGATGGCGGCTATTCCGGACAACAAAGAGAAAACCGCCGCGTTCTGGAAAGAATTCGGCCAGATTGAGCCATCGCTCGCAGCCCTGCCGATTGATGACAAATTCGAAGCCTTAAACAAGATCCTGGACAAGTATTTTAGCGGTCTCGCCGCCGAGCTGTTGTGGAACGAAGACGGGAGCATCGATACCTTATGCTTTTCGGCACATGGCGAGATCAAGCTGTTTCCAGCAGTCATGGAGCTAGCTAATCAAGCACCACCGTCTCGAAGCTACAAAGTAGCCGCCTTGCGCTGGCGTGAGCGGGAGACGGGCTTCATCATGGAAATGCACGGCCTGGAGCTACAGCCTTCCGACGTGCTGATCGAGCATTATGCGGACGGCGCGCAGGTGGGGCTGAAAATCGGCTTCGCCCGTAAAATTCCAAGCGGGCAGGAGGAATTGGCCCGCCATATGGCGTTCATCATGCTCGACCACATAATCGGCGAGTACGATTTCGCGGTCAAGGTTGGGGCCGTCGATTTCGCGGATGGCCCGGCGGATGAATCCGCGCGCCCAACACCGCTTGACCGGTTTCCACCTGTGTTCGACAGCTTTTGGAAGGGCGGATTGGGACACACCGCCGTGTATCCTCAGGGGGAACCGGAAATGGCCGGGCTAAAGGTTACTTTCGGGGGAAGCGGCGGAGAAAACGAAGCGCCGGACAAAGCGTTCGTGGTCCTGAACGAAAGCGCCAACGCGGTCGCCATGCGAGCCGACTTATCATACGCGCTGACTCTGACCATGCCCGCCGCCAGCACTGACGAACTGAATCATGCGCAAGATAAGCAAGAGCAGATTTCGCACATGCTGGGACTCTCACATAGCGGTATCTTCGCCTACAGTATGCTCCGCTCCGGACAGCGGCACGCCGTCTTCTATGTCAGCGACCCGGAGGCAGCGCGCACATTCATTGAGAGGAACGCCGCACCCGGAACATACGAGCTGGCCGGCGAATACGACTATAGCTGGTCGAAATACTGCCGCTTCGCGAATGCGCTGACAGACGGGCAATGAGCCTTTGGCCTAATGCCTGAACTTAAGAAGTCCGTCCAGGAATAACCGCGCCATACGGCGCGGATTGGAGCCAGCCGGGATGTCGTGCCGGATAGGGAAGAATCCGGCGGTCACGGATCGGAGGGAAGTTACCTCAGCGCGAGGGCCACGCCCACGTTTGCGCGGGCAAGTTCCGGACGGTGGTTTCGCCAGTCTCCTTCACCAGTTCGTGCACGGCGCCGCCGGCTTCGCGCAGGAGTTCCACTAACGCCGCCGAATGCGTCACAACGATAAGCTGGCTGCGCTTCGATGCGGCCGCGATGAGCCGGGCTAGCGGCGGGATCAGGCCGGGATGCAGGCTCGTCTCAGGCTCGTTCAGCACAATCAGCGGCGGGGGGCTGGGCGTCATGAGCGCCGCCACCAGCAGAAGATAGCGCAGCGTGCCGTCGGAAAGCTCGGAGGCGCGCAGCGGCCGCAGGAGGCCATGCTGCTCCATGCGCAGTTCGAACAGGGCGTCATTCTCGCCGATTGCGATGGTGGAGCCTGGGAAGGCGTCGGCGATGGCGCCGTCCAGGGCCTCGCCGTTGCCGTTCTCCATGACCGTCTGCAGGGCCGCGGCGAGATCGGCGCCGTCGCTTGCCAGCGCGAAGGTGCGCGTGCCGGGCCGGGAAAGGCGCGCCGGCGCATCGCGGTCGGTGCGGAAATGGTCGTAGAAGCGCCATGCCCGCATCCGCTCGCGCAAGGCGAGCAGCTCGCGGCCGGACTTCGGGTCGGCCGCGTGCGTCATCATGCTGTCGTAAGGTGCCAGATCGGAAATCGGGACCGCGCGGCGTCCGTCTTCGGTGAGAATCTGGACGAACTGGTTGGAACGTGTGGCGAAGACATTCGAGCGCTTTAGGACCTCGCCCGCCCACACGGCCTCCGCCTTGATCTCTGGATCGCGGTTGAAAAGTGAAGGCTTGCCTTGACGGTATTGATGCGCGATGGGCAGGCCGAGGTCGATGGCGTAGCCGTAATCCTCGCTGGCGAAGCCCAACTTGAGCGCCACGCTGTTCCGGCGCAGCGTTCCCTGTACCGGTACGCTCCCGCGCTTCATTCCTTTCGAGACGGTCTCCGGCCCGGCCCAAAGCGTCGACTGCAGGCCGCCTTCCAGGGCCAGCGAAGCAATCGCCCTGCCCTGCGCCACTTCGGCCAGCAGCCGGAGCGCGCGGTAAAGGCTCGATTTGCCGGTGCCGTTGCCGCCCGTGATTACGTTCATCCGCTCCAGCGGCAAGACCAGATTGCGGATTGACCGGTAACCGGAAACGGCAAGCGTCAAGATGAGCAATCGAAATCCCCGTTCGACTTAGCTTCCCCGGAAACATCTCCGGGTTCCGCAAATTGCCGCGAGGGGCTTCCAATTTCAACTAATTGCTGACCCCGGCCGCAAGGAGCAGGCGGAGAAGCGGCACCGCCATGCGCGCACCGCTCCGGCTCGGCTCATACCTCATGAACGGTCAGGTAAACCATGGTCTGGTTGAGCAGCACATAGGCGATCTCGCCGAACGTCGCGGGGCCGCCGATGGGGATATCCTGCTTCCCTTCCAGATGGCCGTAGAGGTAGTTGAGGATGCAGTTGCAGGAAAAGGCCGGCGCGATGCCAAGCTCCTTCACGCGGCTGGTGAATGCCGCGCGGTAATCGCCGATGGGAGCAGCCTGCCGGTATTCCATGCGCTCCAGCACCGGGGCATAGAACTTCACCGAGCGGGAAGCCTCGTCGGTAGCCTGGAAGCTGACGTTGATCATCTCTCCGGAACGGTTGGCGACAAGAGGTAATTGCAAGTCCAGCTTGCGCTCCTTGACGTAGTCGTAGAAGTTGGCCCTGGTGCCGTTGATTAGGCAGCCGGCGCCGGAGAAGCCCGTCTCGCCGAAGACAATCGTGTCCCCGCCGCCTTGCTGGAAAACATTCACAATGCCGACGTTGGCAATCTGGGATTCAGGAAGGCTCGCGTGCAGCACGGCAAGGCGCTCGCCGCAAAACTCGCCTGTTTTTCCATCCACAACTTTGGGCTTGGTTGTGCCGAGTTCGCTCAAGTGCACGCCGGATACCCAGCCGATAATCGGGTGCTCGTAGAGCTTCGGCAGCTGCTCGGCATTGAGCGCGTAGCTCGCGTGAATACTGCTCATTCCGGGAAGAATCGCCAGCGAAAAGCCGTTCTTGGGCGCCTCGCCTGGAACCCTGGCAAGGGCGTCCTCCGCAATCAGCGCGGTTCTGGCCTCCGTCACGCTTTCCGGAAGCTCGGTAACGAACACACGGCTGCGGTCTACGACGCCGCCTTCGCGGGTAAGGAAGTAGGGGATCGTGCCGCCGATCCACGCCCCCCGGTGCAGGCCGTCCAGCGCCTCTTCGCTGCCCGCCACATGAAGACGCTTCCCAGCATCGATTAAAGCGTTCGCCTCGGAAACATTGCAAAGCTTGGACATGATCGCCTCCCGTTTACACAAGCCGCTCTATTTCCGGCAACATGAATTTTTCATATTTCGAAAAGAAGCTGCGAAGCTCTCCGGCAAGCTTTTCCTTCTGCGAGGGGTCGTTTTGATATGCCCGGGCCGCGTGATCTATAGCCATGTTCGCGGCAAAAAGGGAAAACGTGTGCTTGATCTTGCGGGCCATGAGCTGTTCCCAAACCGGGTGCATGGCGGATGGAAGCGGCATTGAATGTCTCCTGTAACAGGCTGGGCCCGCCCTTTCTGGCCGGCGCCTGAGGAACGGGCACCCGCATAACAGGCTTACAGCTTTATAGGGAGGCACTTATCCGAAGCTGACTTCCAGATTGCAGCCGCTATGCTCCCGCGCGCGGGAATAGCGCAAAAGCGCCTTGAAGCAGTCGGCTGCGGCACGCCGCTATGCTCCCGCGCGCGGGAATAGCTGCAGGGCGAAGGTCCCATGGGCGATTACGCAGCGCCAGCCGGCATTTATCCCCGCGCATCGCCGCTTTATTCGGTAGCGTGTTTTTTCTGTGCTGGCGCGCGGCCGGCGGCAACCGCTCAGTTCAACCCTTTCACACCCTCGGCGAGGCCAGCCAGCGGAGCGGGAAAACCAATGCCGGCATCCGGGGTCGGAAACACGATGAAGCTGGCGGTCTGACCGGCCATGAGCTTACCCACAAGCTTGTTGTCGATAATGACCTCGGCAAGGCAGCCGAATTTCCAGCACTTCAAGAACTTCACATTGCCGACGTCGTTGCCGTCCACGCGCAAGCCGAGCCCCGCAGGCAGAACGACACCCAACGGCGCCACGATGCGCAGGATTTTCTTGTCGCTGTCGAATGCCCGCATGATGAGCACGGTCAGGAACATGCTCGGCTTGTCTTCAAGCTTCAGGTCCTGCACCAGCGCGCATTTTTCCTGCTTGGCGCCGGCGAGCTGGGCGCATTTGAGCTTCCAGGCGCCGTAAATGGCTTTCACCTGCCCGGCGCCAACCTCCGATTGAGCGAAAGCTTGAGCAGAAGCGAAGGCGAGGATAACGCCAGCGGCGAAGAGCTTCGTCAATCGTAACATAACCGGGTTCCATATCGTGGGCTGCGAAACATCCGGCATCGCAAGTCCTCAAGGAATAGGGCTAAATTGAGACTGACGGGCTTGGCGGGCAAAGCAAATTGCTCGCGCGGCAATGGTGCCGCAGCCCGCGGGCCCGGACGGCAGCGCATGGGCATAGTGCCTGGGGGCGCCTTAAGCTAGGCGAATCTCCCCAACCTGCCCTTCTCCCTATGGGAGAAGGGATGCCCGAATGACCGTGGCGGCGTTTCAAGAGTTTCCTCTCCGATGAAAGAGGGACGGGGTGGGTGCGCCAAAGATTATGGTAAATCGCTTACTACCGGTGGAAAGCCGCTTCCACCCCGTCCGCTATCCGCTAGAAATCTTCCCAGGAAGGGCGCTTGCCAGCGCGCAAAGCGGAGTATTGGCGCGGCGCGTTCGCCTGCGAATACCTTGTCCAGGCTGTATCCCGCGACGCCGCGTACAAGCCAAGGCTGATCCTCGCTCTGCGCACGGCCTCGTATGTCTCGATGGCGGTATCCGCGACCGTCACGGCCCGGCGGTCATGGCAGCGCATTATGACGGTCTGGACAAGCGAAGTCCGGCCTTCCTCCGTCATTTGCGAAAAAATCTCCCCCTTGCCACGCCGTCCATGGAGGCGGTCAAGAGCACGGATGGTTTCTTCGATGTAGTGCGCAGCTTCCCTGGCCTTCGTTTCTCCTGCCGGAGAATATTGAGTAAGGGCTGCGATTGCCCCGCATTGGGTATCGTCGTCGATGGCTTGCGCGAAAGCGCCCGATCCCGCAAATGTCAGAAGCACAGATACGGCAAGGCTTCTCAGAACTTTCATTTCTCGTCTCAACTCGCTTTGCTATCCACAGCGATAATTTGGAAGGCTAACCAAGCCGAGGTTCCTGGAAAAACGCCCGCACACAACCCCTGGATGCAAGATGAACCTTCTTTCACAGCTTGCATCAAAACTAGTGAAAGTGATTCACAAGGCGAAAGGAAGGCGGCCGGTTTTGATTGGCTGTCACGCCGCAAGCGTTTCCTGCTTGACTAAGCCCAAGACGCCGCTGCATCAAACGGGTGCTGGTGTGCAGCATTGGGCCATTCGCCTTGAAATCGCGTCGCGCCATGTTGCAATCTCCGCTAGAAACTCCACGTGCCGCTTACAGGCGGGCTGGGAGCCTTAGCGGCTTCGTCCGCCCTTCAGCCGGAATTGGCCGTTCGAAATGATGTACGTCTCCACGCGCGGAAAGGCCGCGCCCGCCGGATTTCAAGAGGTTCTGCTGGCCGGACTCGCGCCCGATGGCGGCCTTTACATGCCCCAGGCCTGGCCCGCGCTTCCAAGCCTGCCCGCGCTTGCGCCTGGACACTACCCGGCCGCCGCCGCCTTCGTGATGGCGCCGTATATGGGCGGCAATCCCGGACATGACGAGCTTTTAGCACTCGTCTCAGATGCCTATGCCCGGTGGAGCCACCCCGATACCGCACCGCTCACAGAAATCGGCCGCGATCTCTTCCTCCTGGAGCTGTTCCACGGCCCGACGGCGGCGTTCAAGGACTTCGCGATGCAGGTGCTGTCGCGGCTGATGGAACGCGCGCTCAAAAACACCGGCAGCCGCATCACCATTCTGGGCGCCACCTCGGGCGACACGGGCGCCGCGGCGGTGGAGGCGTTCCGGGGGCGCCAGGACATCGAACTGTTCATTCTGTTCCCGCATGGCCGCATCAGTGACGTGCAGCGCAAGCAGATGACCACCGCGTTGGAGGACAACATCCACGCCATCGCCGTGGAAGGCAACTTCGACGACGCGCAGAACATCGTGAAGACGCTGCTTGGCGATGAAGACTTCCGCACCCGCCATGCGCTCTCGGCGATCAACTCGATAAACTGGGCGCGGATCGTGGCGCAGACCGTGTATTACTATACGGCGGCGGTAGAACTGGGCGCGGAGGCGCGTCCCAATTTCACCGTCCCGACCGGGAATTTCGGCGACATTTTCGCGGGCTTCGCCGCCATGAAAATGGGGCTTCCCACAGGCCGGCTCGTAATTGCCACAAACGAGAACGACATCCTTGCCAGAACCCTGGAAACAGGCCGCTACGAGCCGCGAGACGTGATGCCGACCGACAGTCCGAGCATGGACATCCAGATTTCGAGCAATTTCGAGCGCCTGCTGTTCGAGGCGAGCGGGCGTGACACGGCGTTCGTTGCCGGGGCGATGGCGGATCTGAGCACGCAGGGCAGCTTCAGCATTCCGCCGGCCACGCTTGGGTCCATCCGCGAACGCTTCGCGGCCCATCGCGTGACCCGCGAGGAGGCTGCGGCGGCCATGGACCGCCTGTACCGGGACACGGGCAAAATCGTCGATCCCCACACTGCGGTGGGACTTGCCGCCGCCGGGCGCCAGCAGGCGCGGGAGACGGGCCCCATGGTTGTGCTCAGTACCGCCCATCCGGCGAAATTCCCGGATGCCGTTAAGCGGGCCACCGGCCGGGAACCAGAAGTGCCTGCTGCCCTTGAGCGTTGTCTCGAAGGCCGCGAGCGTTTCGAGATCATGCCCAATTCCGCCGCGGCCATCGCATCCTGTATTGACGCCCGTGTGCCCCGTTCTGGCGGCGCCACCGGCTTTATTTGAGGTTCATACAATGACGGTTGAAGTCAGCCAGCTTAGCAACGGCCTTAGGGTGGTAAGCCACCGCATGGCGGGACTTGAAACCGCGGCGGTGGGCGTATTCGTCAACGCGGGGGCCAGGGCTGAAACAGAGAACGAGCATGGCGTCGCGCATTTTCTTGAGCACATGGCGTTCAAGGGCACAGCTACGCGCACCCCCATGCAGATCGCCGAGGAGATCGAAGGAGCGGGCGGGGCGCTCAACGCAGTGACCTCGTCCGAGACGACGAACTACTACGCGCGCGTGCTTGGCAGCGACGTGGAACTCGGCGTGCGGCTGATCAGCGACCTTCTCCTGAACCCTGCATTCTCCGACGACGAAATGGACCGCGAGCGGGAAGTGATCCTGCAGGAGATCGCGGCCACGCAGGACAGCCCGGACGACATTGCCTTCGATCTGGCCCTGGAGGAGGCCTATCCGAAACAGCCGCTCGGCCGCTCGATCCTGGGTACGTCGCGAACCATCGAGCGCCACGCCGTGGCTGACCTCAAGCGCTTCCGCAACGAGAATTACGCGGCCTCGCGCATCGTTCTGAGCGCGGCCGGGGCGATAGACCACGGCATGTTGCACAAGCTGGCGGAGGAGCTGTTTAGCGGAATGCCGGTGGAGGCGCCGCGGCCGCTCAAGCGCGCAAGGTTCGAAGGCGGTCATACCCAGTCGGACAAGCGTTTCGAGCAATGCCATGTGATCTACGCTTTCGAGGGCTTCCCCAACGGCCACGATAGTTCGTTCGCCGGGCGGATCTTCACGGGCATCGCGGGCGGCGGCATGGCGTCGCGGCTGTTTCAGGAGGTGCGCGAGCAGCGCGGGCTCTGCTACGACATACACGCTTTCGACTGGGGTTATTCGGATAGCGGCATCATTGGCCTGCACGCGGCTGCGAGCCCGCAGCAGCTGCCGGAGCTTGCCTCGCTCGCACTCGGCGTTTTCGCCGATCTTGCGGAACAGGGGCCAACGGAACACGAAATGGCGCGCGCAAAGGCGCAGCTCAAGGCGGGCCTGTTCATGAGCCTTGAAAGCTGCGAGGCCCGCGCGGGCCAGCTTGCCTGGGATCTCATGGTGTTCGGCCGGCCGCTTACGAACGAGGAACTGATCGCGAAGATCGAAGGCGTGACCCGCGAGGATGTCCAGGCCGTAGGCCGCGGACTGCGCGGCAAACCTGAAATCGTGTCTGTCTCGGTAGGCGCGAGAGGGGCTGCCGCCGCTGTGGCCGACGCCGCGGACGCCTTCCTTTCCGGCGCACCAGCCCCAGCATAATCCCGATGTTCGGCGGTGCGCGCTTCCTCTTTACCGGAACGAGACCCCATATCGAGGGCGACGGGGTCTTTTTGCGCGAGCCGCAAATGTCCGATTACCCCACCTGGGCGGCGCTCAGGGCCGAAAGCCGGGGCTTCCTGGAGCCGTGGGAGCCGCGCTGGCCGCGCGACGAGCTAGAGCGCGAAACCTTCCGCCGGCGCATCCGCTATTATTACCGCGACGCGCGCCAAGACCTCGGTTACGCCTTTTTTCTGTTCAGAACCTCTGATAACGCCTTAATCGGAGGCATGACATTGAGCAATATCCGCCGGGGGGTGAGCCAAGCCTGTTCTTTGGGATATTGGATTGGAGCGCCCTACGCCCGGCAAGGCTATATGACCAGGGGTGTGCGGGCTATTACGTGGTTCGTTTTCGACGTTCTGCGTCTACACCGTTTGGAAGCGGCGTGCTTGCCCGAGAACAAGGCATCGGCCGCGCTCCTGAACAGGACTGGTTTTCAATATGAGGGCTTGGCCCGCCGGTATCTGAAAATTAATGGCACATGGCAGGATCATTGGCTTTTTGCATTGCTCGCGGAAGACCGGCAGCTGTGACATTCGCTATGGGGTAGGAAGCAGCCAGATGACACGATCCCGGCAGCGCGGAGACATCTCCGGGCAAAGTCCACTTTTGGCAATTCTGTCTGTCATGGCAGCCCTATTTATGGCGCTTGCGGGCTTTAGCACGCGCGCGCTCGCGGTCGAACCGATTGTCATCAGCCCCACCGACGAGAGGATCGACGTCACGCTCCTTGGCGAATTCTACGACCGGCGCGGCGACAAGCTGAGCGTAGACACCGCGGCCGGCACCGACGGTATCGCCGCGCGCATGACAGTTTCCGCCAAAACCCCCGGCACCAACCCGAGCTGGGTGGTCTTCGCGCTTTCCAACCCGACCGACAAGCCGATCATGCGCTGGCTGACGGCGCAGAAATACGACATCGTCGCCTCGCGTGTGCTGAAGCCCGACCTCGACGCGCCGCGCATCACCAATGTTACGCCGTCGCTAGGCTTCAAGCCCGAGCGCAACGACGATTACGACCACCTCGACATCTACCGGCTTTCCATCGAGCCCGGAACAACGGTGACATTCATCGTCGAGCTGGCCTCCGCGTCCGTCCCGAGGCTGTTTTTGTCCTCACCCTCTAGCTTCGGCAAGAAACAGCGGGACATCAACCTGTTTCACGGCATTTTGCTGGGGGTCACGGGACTTCTCGCGATCTTCCTGACTGCGATCTTCGCGGTCAATCACAAGGCGATCTTTCCCGCCGCTGCACTGGTGGCCTGGGCGGCGGTCGCCTATCTCTGCGTCGATTTCGGCTTTTGGCACAAGCTCTTTCAGCTCAGCCCAGAGGACAACGGCACTTACCGCGCCGCCTCGGAAGCGGCGCTGGCCGCCAGCCTCGTCATTTTCCTCTACACCTTCCTCAATCTCAGGCTCTGGCACAATTGGATCAGCTTGGCGTTCTTCAGCTGGATCGCCGCCCAGCTCGGCCTGATCCTGTTCGCTCCGATCGACGCGCAAGTGACGGCGAGTCTCGCCCGGCTTTCCTTCATTCCCATCGCGGGTTTCGGCAGCACGCTGATCGCCTTCCTTGCCCTTCGCGGCCAGGAGCGGGCGCTGGCTCTCGTGCCGTCCTGGATGCTGTTCATGGTCTGGCTGTTCGCCTGCGCAGTCACCATCCTCGGCAAGGTTTCGGGCGACCTCGTGGTGCAGTCCCTCTCGGCGGGGCTCGTGCTGTTCGTGGCTCTGATCGGCTTCAACGTCACCCAATACGCATTCCAGACCGGCGATCCTGGCGGCAGCAGCGAGGATGCGGGCCAGTTCAAGCTTCGCGTGATGGCGCTCGAAGCGTCAGGCGCGGCCGTCTGGGAATGGGATGGCAGGCGCGATGAGATCGTGACTGGAACCGAAGTCGAAGCCGCGCTTGGCCTTGAGTACGGATCGCTCAGATGCCCGCTCGACAACTGGCTGCAGCACCTTCATGCCTCCGACCGCGAACGGATGCGCCTGACCCTGTGGACGATTCGCGAGCGCCAGGGCGGTGATATCAATCTCGAATTCAGGATGAAGCGGGCCGATGGCGGCTACCTCTGGTATGAGCTGCGCGCGGGCGTAACGCAGCAGCGCAGTACCAGGGCGCTCCGCGGCGTCGGGCTCTTGCGCAACATCACCACGCAGAAGCGTGCCCAGGAGCGCCTGCTTCACAACGCCATCCGGGACGGGCTAACGGGCCTCCCCAACCGGGAGCTGTTCATCGACCGCCTTCAGACCGCCATTACCCGCGCCAAGGAAGAGAACACGAAGCCGACGATCTTCTATATCGACCTCGACGCACTCAAGAGCCAGGCGCGCTCTCCGGATTTCGCCACGAACGACGGCGTGCTTTTGACCATCTCGCGCCGGCTGACCCGGCACATCTCGCAGCAGGACACGCTTGCGCGCGTGAGCGCGCTGCAATTTGCGATCCTGATTTCCGAGGATACCGAGCCGCGCCACATCGCCATGCTGGCCGAGCGCATCCGGCGCTCGCTACGCACCCCCATGAAGGTGGGCGGGCGCGATCTCGTGATTACCGGCAGCATTGGCATCGCCATGTACGACGGCACGCAGGAAACCGCCGAAGACCTGCTTCGCGAGGGCGAAAGCGCCATGTACCGGGCCAAGCGCGCGGGCGCGGACCGGATCGAGCTATTCAAGCCCGAAATGCGCGGTGCCACCGATGAACGCTCGGTGCTTCAGGCCGACCTCAAGCACGCCATCGAGCGGCGGCAAATCCACATCCTCTACCAGTCCATCTTTGAAATCGTGGACCAGCGGCTGACCGGCATGGAAGCCTTCGTGCTATGGGAGCATCCCACGCTCGGCCGGCTTACCTTGCCGGAATTCGAGGCCGCGGCGGAGGCAGCGGGCCTGTCGTCGGAGCTTTGGGCCTACATTTTCGAGCGCTGCATCCGGCAGGGCGCGCGCTGGCACCGCATTCTGCAGCGCGACGATCCGCTTTACGTCAGCATCAACATGACGAGTCAGCAGCTCTTCCACCACGATCTGGTGCAGAACCTGAGGCTCATCATCGGGCGGGAGACGCTGCCGAAGAACGCGCTCAGGCTGGAGATCGCCGAAAGTCTGGTCAATTCCAACCCCGAGCAGGCGATTGAGATCATCGACTGGCTCAAGAGCTTGAATGTGAGCGTGGCGCTCGATGAGTTCGGCGTGAGCTTTTCCTCGCTCTCCTATTGGCACCGGCTCAATATCGACGCCATAAAGATAGACCGTTCACTCGTCGCACTTAGCGACAAGGAACGGTCGAGCGCCATGGTGCTCAAGGCCGTGCTCAGCATCGCGCACGAACTGAACAAGGATGTGGTAGCCGTTGGCGTGGATAGCGACGAGGATCTGGCCTATGTCCAGGCGCTCGGGTGCGACTATGGACAGGGCTTCTTCTTCTCCGAACTGATGACCGAGCGGGAAGTTGTGCACATGTTGAACACCATCGCACGCTCGGTCCGCCGCGACGACAAGGAGCAGGAAAAGGAGGCAAAGCGCGCCGAGCGCAGAGCTGCCAAAGAACGCGAGCGGGAGGAAAGAAGGGAGAAAGAAAGGGCGCTTGCCATGGCCGAGGCCGACGCAAAGGAGAGCGCGATGGCCACGGCCGGGGAAAAAAGGCGCGAAGGCGGACCGAAGCGCCTGCCCCGCCTGGGGCCAGGAGGCAGACCCGAAGAGACCGCCCCAGCTGGCGAGAGGCCGCGCCCCAATATTCCGGTTCCAGAGCCCGCGCGCTTGCTGCCCGGCGACGTTCCGCCGCCGCCGGCCGGCGGGGAGGCGGGCCGTTCCGTGTTTCCCTTCGGCCGGAGAAGAAAATCGTAGAGTGCGATCCGCATCTGGCAACATACGCACCGGAAACCGCGTAGGAGCCGGAATATTGCTTAGGGCCACCGCATAGATTGTTAACGAAATATTAACCCGGTTCAGAATCAAAGGCGGGGAGGAACCCGCCGATGATGTGGTGGATGGCTCCCTTCCACGGCATCGAAGTGCCAAAAGGGTGTCAGGTGAGACACGGACGGAGGGAGCCACCTATGAGCGAGATTAGCATAATCGGTTTGGACTTGGCCAAGCAGGTTTTTCCCGTCCACGGCGCCGATGAGCGGGGCAGGTCCACAGTGTGTCTTGCGCAAGCAGCTCAGGCGCGGCGAGGTTTTGCAGTTCTTTGGCAAGCTCTGCCCCTGCGTGGTGGCGATGGAAGCCTGCGGCACGGCGCATTACTGGGCGCGTGAGATCGCCAAGCTTGGACATGAAGTGCGGCTGATCCCGCCGGCCTACGTCAAGCCTTACGTGAGGCGTGGCAAGAACGACAAGATCGATGCGGAGGCGATCTGCGAGGCGGTCAGCCGTCCCACGATGCGCTTTGTACCGGTGAAGAGCATGGAGCAGCAGAGCCTTGCCACGCTGCACCGCTCGCGCGATCTTCTGATTAAAAACCGCACCAGGCTGGTGAACGCGCTGAGGGGCCATCTGGCGGAATTCGGCTTCGTGGCGGCCAAGGGCATCGGCAAGCTGCCCGATCCCGTCAAGATCGTGAGCGAGGCGGCCCGGGACCGGCTGCCGGACGTCGTGCGCGTGACCCTTTCAGGCTTCCTCGATGCGATTGCGCTCATCGGCGCGCAGCTTACCGTCATCGAGAAAGAGCTCAGGGCTTGGCACAAGAAAAAATGAACGGAGCAAGCGCCTCGAAACCGCACCGGGCATCGGGCTCTTGGCAGCCACAGCGTGCTGCGCGCTGGTTCCCGATCCGCACCTGTTCAAGAATGGCCGCCACTTCGCGGCCTGGATCGGGCTTACGCCAAAACTCGATGGCACTGGCGGCAAGACGTGGTTTGGCCGCATCTCCAAGGCCGGAGACCGTTACCTGCGCAGGCTGTTCGTGCCGGGCGCTACGTCTTTGCTGAAATCGCTGGCGAACAAAGCCACACCGCTTGCCCGCACTTGCGCGCGCCGGCTTCCTGGAGGCAGGCCGGGACATGGCGTAATCGCGGGAGCCTAGGCCTGAGCCGGCTACGCTCTGCGAGGTCAACTCAAGCGCGGAGTTTAGCCATGATCCCCCAAGATGTTTATGCCGGCCTCGATGTCTCCCAGGAAACAACCGCGATCTGCGTAGTGGATAGCACAGGCGCCACAGTTTGGCGCGGCAGCTGCCCAACCGGTCCGGCCAGCATAGCCGGTGCGCTTCGCCGCCATGCGCCCGGGGCGCGTCTCACCGGCCTGGAAACCGGCCAGCTGTCGAACTGGCTGACGCGCACCTTGTGCGAACTCGAGCTGCCGGCAGTTTGCCTGGATGCCCGCCATGCCAAGGCTGCTCTCAAGCTGCAAGTGAACAAGACAGATGCCAATGATGCGTGGCGCCGTGCCGGTCATGGCTGGCGCAAGGTGGCGGCTGTACCTTACCCGGTAGCCCATGATCCGCTTGCTGGTAACGTGGCCGCCAAGCCGGGGGCCGGTACGCCGCCCCTCTTGTTTCGGGGAGGCATCTCCAAGGCTCCGGCGTGGCTTGAACGTTGAGTACGCGTGGAGGCAAGGAGAGGGACGCATTTGAACCCCACAGCACCGGTAAGCAGCACCTGTAAACGGGTCAGCCTGCTGAGTTTGGTACGATAAGCCATGCCCCACTATGAGTTCAGCCAGCTCGTCGACCTGGAGCAGGTTCGTCAGCTCCTGGAGTCGCATCACCGGCTTTCGGGGATGGCCTACGGCCTGCTCGACACCAGCGAGAACCTTCTCATCGCCGCCGGATGGCAAGAGATCTGCACACGGTTCCACCGGGTATCCCCCGTCACCTGCGAGCGCTGCCGGGAAAGCGACGCCTTCATCAAGGCCCATGTGCAGGACACTCCGGGAGAGCTACTGGAATATCGTTGCAAGAACAATATGATCGATATTGCCATGCCGATTATTATCGATGGCAGGCATAGGGCCACATTTCTCACCGGGCAGTTCTTCTACGACGACGATCCTCCTGACAGAGAGTTCTTCGCCGCCCAGGCCAAGGCTTTGGGTTTCGACACGAAGGAATATCTCTCCGCGCTGGATAAGGTTCCGATATTCAGCCGCCAGTATATCCGCGACAACGTTCTCTTCCTGCACAATATGGTGCGGAATCTAGCGGAGCTGGGCCTGAAAAACCTCTGCCTTGCCCGCGAAATGGAGGAGCACAAGCAGGCCGAGGAGGCGCTCAACGAGCGGCTGGAGACGTTTACCGAGCCGCTGGAGGCGACGGCTGGCGTCTCGTTCAGCGACCTCTTCAACATCAAGACAATCCAGAAAATCCAGGATGCCTTTGCTGCCGCGACCAATGTCGCTTCCATCATCACAACGCCGGATGGAACACCCATCACCGAGCCCAGCGGCTTTTGCCGGCTGTGCCAGGAGGTTATCCGCAAGACGGAGAAGGGCCTTGCCAATTGCTTCCATTCCGATTCCCTCATAGGCCGGCAAAGTCCCGAAGGCCCCATCATTCAGCCGTGCTTGAGCGGGGGGCTCTGGGATGCGGGCGCCAGCATCGCGGTGGGTGGGAAGCACATAGCCAACTGGCTCATCGGCCAGGTGAAAAACGAGGCGATCGACGAGGAGAACATTCTCCGCTACGCGCGCGAAATCGGGGCGGACGAGGAGGAATTCAGGAGCGCGTTGCGGGAAGTCCCCGTGATGTCCATCGGGCAGTTCACCAATGTCGCCAACGCGCTGTTCCTGCTAGCCAACGAGCTTTCGCTCAAAGCTTACCACAACCTTCAGCAAGGGCGCTGCATTGCAATGTACCTGCTGGCGGAAAAACAGCGTATGGAGCAGCTCCAGTTCCTGGAAAGCATGGATCACGTCAACCGGGCCATTCAGGAAACCGGCGATCCCGAGCAGATGATGAAGGACGTGCTTGACACGGTAATGTCCGTCTTCGAATGCGATCGCGCCTTTCTCGCCTACCCTTGCGATCCGGAAGCGCCCGAATGGTGGTTTTCCATGGAGCGCAGCAAGCCGGAATACTCTGGCGTCCTTGAACCCGGCCAGAAGATTGGAACGAGCGCCGGCGCCGCGGAAGTGTTCCGGCTCCTGAACGCGGACGGCGCGCCCGTTCAGTTCTGCGCGGGAACCGGGCGCGAGCCTCCGCCAGACGAAGCGAAGCAGTTCGGGTTCAAGTCTTTACTGACCATGGCGCTCGATCCGAAGGTGGGAAAGAGGTGGCAGTTTGGGCTGCACCAATGCTCCTCCGCGCGGCAGTGGACACCAGCGGAGGCAAAACTTTTTCAGGAAATCGCACGGCGCCTCACCGACGGTTTGAGCACCTTGCTTTTCTACCGCGATCTGCGCGACAGCGAGTTGCGCTACCGCCAGATCGTGGATACGGCCAACGAAGGCATCTGGATGGTCGGCCTCGAAGGAGTGACCAGCTTCGTCAACACCAAGATGGCCGATATGCTGGGCTACGATGTGGAGGAATTCAGCGGCAAAACCGTTTGCGACTTCATGTTCGAGGAGGATCTAGCCGACCACCGGCAGCAGATGGAAAAGCGCCGGAAGGGCGAACCTGTGACCTTCGAGCGCCGCCTCCGCCGCAAAGACGGCCAGCCGGTTTGGACGCTGGCCGCCGCCACCCCCATCTTCGACGACGAGAGCCATTTCCGCGGCGGCTTCGCTATGTACACCGACATCAGTGCGCGCAAACGCGCCGAGGAGGAACTCCGGCGCTACAAGGATGGCCTGGAGCTCCTTGTGGAGGCACGCACCGCCGAACTCAATATTGCGGTGGAGAAGCTTGAGCGCAGCAATCGCGATCTCGACGAATTCGCCTACATCGCCTCTCACGACCTCAAGGAGCCGCTGCGCGGAATCCATAATTACGTGAGCTTCCTGCGGGAGGACTATGGCAGCAAGCTCGACGACGAGGGGCGGACCTATCTGGAGCGTATGCAGCGCCTAGCCGAGCGTTTGACGTCCCTCATCGATGGCCTCCTGGCCTACTCGCGGCTAAGCAACAAGCCGCTTCCCATGGAAACGGTGGACATGGAGGCGGTGCTCGACGACGTGGCCGTGGACCTTGAGGCACCGCTGGAGGCCCAAGGCGTGGTGCTGCGGCGCGTTGGACGCCTGCCCGCCGTCACCGGCAATGCGGCGCGGATCGGGGAGGTATTCCAAAACCTCATCGCTAACGCCGCGAAATACAACGACAAGGCAGACAAATGGGTGGAGGTGGGCTGCGACACCAGCGGCGAGGTGCCGGTATTCTATGTCCGCGACAACGGCATCGGCATTCCGGAACAGCATCGCGAAAACGTCTTCCGGATTTTCAAGCGCCTCCACGAGCAGGCTAAGTACGGCGGAGGCACCGGCGTAGGTCTGACCATAATCAAGAAGATCATTGAGCGGCACGGCGGCCGGATATGGCTGGAGTCGACGCCCGGTGAAGGGACGGTCTTCTATTTCACCCTGAGCGGAGGTGCATGATGCTCGACGATCCCCTTGCTTCAGAAAAACCGGCAGTGACCCCCGTGAAACAACTGATCCTGGTCGTCGAGGATAGCGACGACGATTTCTTCGCAATGCAGCGGGCATTTAAAAAGGCCGGGTTGCTGAACCCCGTCCGCCGGTGCACCAACGGCGACCAGGCGTTGGACTACCTGTACCAGCGTGGCGATTTCACCGATCCCGAAGCCGCTCCCCGGCCCGCGATTATCCTGCTCGACTTGAACCTCCCTGGCCTCGATGGCCGCGAGGTGTTGCAGGTGGTCAAGTCCGACCCGAAGCTTCGCAGGATCCCGGTCATCGTGCTGACCACCTCCAGCGCCCGGCAGGATATCGAGCGCTGTTATGCCGCCGGAGCGAACAGCTATGTTCATAAGCCAGTGAACCTTGAAGGCTTTTTCCAGGCTATCAGCCGCCTCAAGGACTTCTGGTTCGGGATCGCCGTGCTGCCCAAGGAGGAATAGGTATGGCGGATGCACTGACGATCCTCGCCATAGACGACGGTGAGGTTGACCAGAACCTTTACAAACGCACCCTCAAGGCCACCGCCCATACGCTGGTTCAGGCGTTCAACGGTGAAGACGGCTTGGCGAAGGCCAGCGAGGCAAAGCCGGATCTGATCCTCTTGGATTATAACATGCCCGACCTTTCCGGCCTGGAGGTCTTGGAGCGCCTCGTCACGCCATCCGGCGCCCGCATCCCTATCATCATGCTGACCGGCGGAGGCGATGAGAGCGTGGCTGTCGAGGCCATGAAGGCCGGGGCCAGCGACTATCTGGTCAAGGACACGGCGGGCAACTACCTCCACGACTTGCCGCATGTGATCAGCCGCGTCCATGCCGCCTTCGAGGAGCGCAATCGGGTACGGCGGCTGAACGCGCTGAACAGCGCCATTCTTGGCACGGTCGCCGATGGTATCCTTGGCATCGGCAGCGATGGCGGCATACTGTTCGCCAATCCTGCGGCGGAGCGGATGCTGCTCAGTTCCACGGGCGGCCTAGTGGGACGCCAGATCAAGGAGTTCCTGTACCAGACCGGCCCGCAGGACGCATGGGAGAACCACCCTCTGTCCCAGCCGCATGGCGCTTCCGATACATTCAGCCGCGAGTCCGACTTCCTTCAACGCTCCGACGGCAGCTGTTTTCCCGCCGCCTACAACGCCTCGGCGCTCGATTTCGAGGAGAGCGGATCTTCCGGCTGGGTGCTGGCATTCCAGGACATTACGGAACGCAAGACGGCCGAGGAGCAATTGCGCCGCCACAAAGAACAGCTGGAAGTCATGGTGCAGGAGCGCACGGTGGATCTTCTGCTGGCCCGCGACGCCGCCGAGGCGGCCAGTAAAGCCAAGAGCACGCTATTGACCAACATAAGCCAGCAGTTGCGCGCGCCGGTCGACGACATCCAACACTTTTCCGGCATTATGCGCGGTGATCCGGAGGCGAACGATAAGCAGCGGGAATGGCTCGGCATCATTTACCGCAGCTGCGAGAGCCTTGCGAAGCTCGTCAACAGTATCTCGGACGTGACAAAAATCGAGGCGGAGCGCCAGAAAGCCGAAATCCCCCCCTTCAACCTCGGCGATCTGGTCCGTGAGGTTGCGGATAGAATACAGCTCCGGGCCAAGGAGAAGGGCGTGCAGCTCGTGGTGGACTACCCGTTCGACGTTCCGCAATACATCAAGGCCGACCGCGAACGCATCCGCCAGATCATGTACCACCTCGCGGACGATGCAGTGAAATTTGCGAAGGCGGGCAACGTCACAGTCCGCGCCGGGGTAAAACAAAGCGCAAATCCGCATTTACGGATGGAGTTCGAGCACTGCGGTCCTGGCATTCCGCCGGAAGACCAGAAGAACCCCTCCCAGGCCTTCGCGCGTCTGTGCCAAATTGGTGCGCAAACGGGCGCGGGGCTTGGCTTGGCCATTGCGCGGCAGTTCGTAGAGTTCATGGGAGGCACCATCGGCGTGACAAATGAGCCCGGCAAGGACACGGTGTTCCGCGCCGAGGTGCCCGTAGAGGTTGCTGAAGCATATGCCGGTGAGGCCGCCGGAGCTGGCGAAATTGTGGGTTTGGCTCCCGGCACGCCGCGCTACCGCGTCCTCATCGCGGAGGCGGAGCCCGCCAACCGTTTGCTCCTGCGCCAATTGATGGAAAGAGTTGGCTTCGAGGTCAAGCTGGCGGCCAGCGGCGAAGAGTGTGTGAAGCTCTTCCTGGAATGGCGTCCGCATCTTATCTGGATGGACCGGCACATGCCCGCGATGGATGGCATGGAAGCCACCCGCTGTATTCGTATGCTGCCAGCCGGCCAGGAGGTGAAGATCGTCGCGGTCACAACCTCGGAACTCAAGCACAAGCGGCAGGAAATGGTGGATGCCGGGATGGACGATATGGTGTGCAAGCCTTACCGCTTCGACGAAATCTATGCTGCCCTGGCCCGGCAGCTGGACGTGAAATACGTTTACAAGACTGCGGTAAAAGGCCAAGCCGCGTAGGTAAGCCGGCCTGGCCTCGCCCATCCGGCGCCATACTGAGTTCATTGGATTTTTCGTTGATGGCCCGATCAAGCCGGGCCATGACAACCGGGTGCTGGATGGTCGCGCCTATTTTTTTGCACGCTCCGAGGCTGGAGAGAGAGCCGGAGTTGCCGTCCGCCAACGCAAATTTCGCAAGTCCGCGGCAGCCCGCTGCTTTCCATTCGCCAAAAGGCGGGTTATGCGTTAGCTATTCGATGCTTTCGCGATGTTTTAGATAGACGGGACCGCCATGGCGATCACACTGGGAAATACGTCCGTTGTCACAGTCTTCGGCGGCTCGGGGTTTCTGGGCCGCTACGTAGTGCAGGCGCTCGCGCGGGCGGGATGCAGGATCAAGGTCGCGGTGCGCCGGCCCGATCTGGCGCTGCATCTGCAGCCGCTAGGCTCGGTGGGCCAGATCGCGCTGATTCAGGCCAATGTGCGCGACGAACAATCGGTGGCCCGGGCGCTACGCGGCGCAGATGCGGCCGTAAATCTGGTTGGCATTCTGGAGCAGTCCGGCCGGCAGCGATTCCGCACCATCCATGTGGAAGCGGCGGAGCGGATCGCCAAGGCCGCACGGGCGGAAGGTGTGCACAGCCTGGTTCATGTCTCGGCCATCGGCGCCAGCAGGCTTGCTTCCTCGACCTATGCCCGTACCAAAGCCGAGGGCGAGGAACGCGTGCTTGCGGCCTTTCCCGAAGCGGTGATTCTGCGGCCAAGCCTGCTTTTCGGGCCGGAGGACAATTTCTTCAACCGCTTCGGCTGGATCTCGCGCATCTCGCCGGTGATGCCGGTGATCTGTGGCAAGACGCGCATGCAACCAGTTTATGCCGGCGACGTTGGCCAAGCCGTCAGGGCAGCACTTACAGGCCGCGCCAATGAAGGCGCCACTTACGAGCTGGGCGGCCCCGTTACCTATACCTTCCGCGAGCTTTTGATAAAGATCTGCGAGTGGGCTGGGCGGCCCCGCCCGCTCATGCCCGTCCCGGCCTGGATGGTGAAAATCCCGGCATTCTTCATGCAGATACTCCCCGGCGCGCCCATAACCGTGGACCAGGTCCGGCTGCTTCAGACAGACAACGTGGTCAGCGTCGAGGCCGTGGACGCGCACCGCACGCTGGAAGGCCTCGGCATCGCCGAGCCGCGCAGCGTGGAGCTGATCGTGCCTTCCTATCTGCAGCGCTACCGGCCGGCGGGCGAGTTCTCCACGGATCGCGTCAGCGTCTCCTAAACGGCATTCCTCCGTATTAGGTTGCGTGCGATGTGGACCCTGTTGCATTACCCTCTTTGCCCCGCCTCGCGCGCCGCAAGGCTCGCGCTCTACGAGGCTGGCATCGAGGTTGAGTACAAGGAAATAAAGCCCTGGGCGGTCACGCGCGAGTTTCTCGATGTAAACCCGGCGGGCACGCTGCCGGTGCTCCTCATCGACCCGAAGGCGGTTTGCGGGGCCTCCCCCATTGTTGAGTACCTGGCCGAGACGGCGGTGCGCGAGGGGCCCGCGGCAGCGCGTCCGGGCTACTGGCCGGGTAGCGCCCTGGAGCGGGCCGAGGCGCGCCGCGTGGCGGAGTGGTTCCTGCGCAAGTTCGACGCCGAAGTGAGTCAGTATCTGCTTGAGGAAAAGCTCTACAAGCCGCTGTCGCGGGGCGGCGCGCCCGATCTCGACGCCATCAGGGCCGGACGCAGCCATCTCCGCTACCACCTGTCCTATGTGAGCTTTTTGAGCGAGCGCCGCAAATGGCTGGGCGGCGATCATCCGGGCTTCGCCGACCTCGCCGCCGCCGCGCAGCTTTCCTCGCTGGACTACCTGGGCGAGATCCCATGGAGCGATTTTCCGGAGGCGAAGGCGTGGTACGCCCGGCTAAAATCACGGCCATCGTTCCGCCCGCTGCTGGCCGACCGCGTGCCCGGTTTCAACCCGCCGGATGGCTACGCCAACCTCGATTTTTAGTCGCGGGGCTGAAAGGCGCCGCCGGTCCTTCCTATCTATGCGCAGATGGCAGCCATTATGACGCAAGCCCCCCTCACCCCGGCCCTCTCCCAGCAAATTCGCCTTGGCGAGCGTGTTCCTGAGAAGTCTTGCATCCGCGAGCGGATGCAAGTGGGAGAGGGAGCAGGCTGCGGTCCTCTCAAAGACGTGGACGGCCAATCCGGGCGTTCCTTCTCCCCTCGGGGAGAAGGACAGGATGAGGGGGGACTTGAAGCTTGGCTCAAGCGCCGGGCCTTGGCCGAAGGCTTCGATGTCGCCGGAATCACCGCGCCGGATGCTATTCGTGAAGCTGGGGCGGATTTCCGCGGCTTTCTGGAAGCCGGCTTCCACGGCGGCATGGACTGGCTCCTGGAGAAGGCGGATCGCAGGACCGATCCGGTGGTGCTGTGGGCCGAGGTCCGCTCCATCGTCATGCTTGGCATGAGCTATGGGCCGGCCGGCGATCCGCTGGCGGCCGCGAAGCAGTCCGGCCGCGCCGCGATTTCGGTTTATGCGCGGGGGTTCGACTATCACGATGTGGTCAAGCGCAAGCTCAAGGCGGTGGCGCGGGATTTCGTGAAAGAGAGCGGCGCCGGCGTGAAGGTGTTCGTTGACACCGCGCCGGTAATGGAGAAGCCGCTCGCGCAGGCTGCGGGGCTGGGCTGGCAGGGCAAGCATACGAACCTCGTCTCGCCCGGATTTGGCTCCTGGCTGTTCCTGGGCGCGATTCTTACCACGGCGGCGCTTACGCCGGACGCGGCCGGAAGCAACCGTTGCGGCTCCTGCCGCCGCTGCCTCGACATTTGCCCCACGCGCGCGTTTCCGGCGCCCCATCGCATCGATGCCCGCCGCTGCATTTCCTACCTCACCATTGAACATAAGGAGCAGATCCCCCTCGAATTCCGGCGCGCCATGGGCAACCGCGTCTATGGCTGTGACGACTGCCTGGGCGTCTGCCCCTGGAACAGGTTTGCACAGGCGGCGCGCGAGGCGAAGTTCGCACCGCTGCCGGGTGCGGCCAACCCGGCGCTTGGCGAACTGCTTGGCCTTGATGATGCGGCCTTCCGCGCCCGCTTTAGGGGCTCGCCGGTCAAGCGCACCGGCTGCGGCCGGTTCATTCGCAACGTGCTGGTGGCAGCGGGCAATTCGGGTGACGCCACGCTTCTGCCAGCCGTGATGCCGCTGCTAAGTGATGCGTCGCCGCTGGTTCGCGGCATGGCGGTGTGGGCGGTACGCAGGCTCGCAAATAAGGACTTGGCGCAAGAGCTGAAAGCACGCCATTGTGCGGACGAACACGACGCCAGCGTGCTTCCGGAGTGGGAGTACGCCTTATGAAAACCTCGCAGCGTCATCCCCGCGAATACGGGGAACCATATAAGAGCTTGTTCTACCTTGAGAAATTGGTTCCCTCATTCGCGGAGATGACGCTGCGCAGTCCCCGGCATTTCCCACGGTTTCGATTATTTCACGCGCGGGAACGGCATTGCGGACTGCCGCAATGTGCTTCGCCATCGGCCGATTGTGCAAGCTACGGGATTTGAAATGAAGCATCTTTTCGTTTTCGGGCTCGGATATTCGGCCTCGGCTATTGCCGCGCTGCTTCGCCAGAGCGGCTGGCAAATAACTGGAACGGTGCTCTCGGAGGCAAAATTTGATGCGCTTCGGCGGCAGGGCTTCGCGCCGCTGCTTTTCGGTGATGCGGATGGCGTGCGGCAGGCCATGGACAGCGCCACGCACTGCCTTGTCTCAGTTCCGGCCGGCGAGGCGGGCGATCCGGTGCTTGCCGCACACGGCGAGGGGTTGCCGGCAGCACCCAGGCTGCGCTGGGCGGGCTACCTCTCGACCATCGGCGTTTATGGCGGCCTCGATGGCGGCTGGGCCGATGAAGACACGCCCGCCAAGCCGGATACGGAGCGCGGCGCGGCGCGCATCAAGGCAGAGGCGGACTGGACGGCCTTTTGCGCGAGGCGCGGCCTGCCTCTCGACATCTTCCGCCTAGCGGGAATTTACGGGCCGGGACGCAATCCGCTGGAGCGCATCCGCCGGGGCGAGGCGCACCGTATCGTTAAGCCGGGCCAGGTCTTCAACCGCATCCACGTGGACGACATCGCGCAAACAATAGCGGCGGCCGTGTTCCAGGAACGCACGCAGCCCGGAACGCGCCTTTTCAACCTTGCCGACGACGAGCCCGCCCCGCCGCAGGATGTGATCCTCTATGCGGCGGAGCTGCTCGGCGCTCCTCCGCCGCCGGAAATCCCCTTCGAACAGGCCACGCTTTCGCCCATGGCGCGCAGCTTCTACGTAGGCAACAAGCGCATCCGCAATGACAAGATCAAGCGCGAGTTGGGCATCGCGCTCAAATATCCCACCTACCGCGAAGGATTGCGCGCCCTGCTGGAAAATGAGGCAGCCGGCTGATCATGGACCGGCCCGGCGAGCCAATTTGACAGCATAAAAACTTATCTGGCAGCAGTCATTGGCCGCTGCCTCCCATGCTCATTGATTATCCTGATTGCCCCAGTGTTTCCGGCAGTATGGATCGCGAGGCTGGAGTTTACCGCAGCCGTCGTCCCCGCGAAGGCGGGGACCCACGCTAACCTCTTGCGCCAGCCTCAGAAATGGATTCCCGCTTTCGCGGGAATGACGGCCGCAGGAACATCCACGCAAAGACACCGGAAGAAACACCGGGGTAATCAGGTTGACCATTCTGCGGGCAGTAAGCCCATGCCCAGCCTACCGGGCGGCAAGCGCAGGGGCGCCTGCGGAGGTGCGCGGCGTTTCCGCCTTGATGGCCGCGCGCTGCACAGCCTTCTGCACCTTCTCGAACGCCCGCACCTCGATCTGGCGGATGCGCTCGCGGCTGACGCCGAACTCGGCGGAAAGCTCCTCCAGCGTCAACGGCTCATCGATAAGCCGGCGGGCCGTGAAGATGCGGCGCTCGCGGTCGTTGAGGCTTTCCATTGCCGTTCCGAGATACTCGCGGCGGCGGTCCATCTCCTCGCTTTCGGCGAGCACGGATTCCTGGTCCGGGCTATCGTCCACGAGCCAGTCCTGCCACTCGCCGCTTTCGGAGTCGGCGCGCAGGGGCGCGTTCAGCGAGGCGTCACCGCCCAGCCGCCGGTTCATGGAGATGACATCCTCCTCCGGCACGCCCAGATTGGTCGCGATCTGCTTCACCTGGTCGGGGCGCAGGTCGCCCTCCTCCAGCGCCTGCAACTGGCTCTTGGCCTTGCGCAGGTTGAAGAACAGCTTCTTCTGGCTTGCCGTGGTGCCCATCTTCACAAGGCTCCAGGACCGCAGAATATATTCTTGAATTGCAGCCCTGATCCACCACATAGCGTAGGTAGCAAGGCGGAAGCCCTTATCGGGGTCGAACCGCTTCACAGCCTGCATTAGGCCGACATTGCCTTCGGAGATGACCTCTCCGATGGGAAGGCCGTAGCCGCGGTACCCCATGGCGATACGCGCCACGAGACGGAGGTGGGACGTAACGAGCTTCTGCGCGGCGGCGGCATCCTCATGCTCCTGCCAGCGTTTGGCGAGCATATATTCCTGCTGGGGCTCAAGCATGGGGAAACGCCGGATCTCTTCGAGATACCGGGCGAGACCGCCGCTTGCAGCGACCGATGGCAATGAACTCATGCTCGTACCCTCCCCGGCGGAACGTCCGCCGTATCTGGAGAACTCGTTCGTAAATTTGGAACGATTGCCCCTACCATACCCCTGCTGACCAAACTCTGCATCTTAATTCTTGGACAGTTTCGTAACCAATGTTTCAAACGTTACACACAAATTCGCGATATCCTCCGGCAAACTGCTCTCGAAAGCGAGAACTTTGCCGGTCACGGGGTGCCTGAACTTCAGCGTTGCCGCATGAAGCGCCTGCCTTCCCAGTAGTTTAAGCGCCCCCATAGCCTCGGGCGGAAGCGCCTGCGCCTTGGTTGCAAATCCCGCGCCATAAACGCTGTCTCCCGCAATCGGCGTGCCCAAATGAGCCATATGCACACGCACCTGATGCGTGCGCCCGGTCTCAAGGCTGCAGCGCACAACACTCAGCACGGTTTGTTTACTCCCCCTGCCTTTCGCCGGGCTGGGCGGGAGGCGGTAGGTGTGTAGCGTCTCGTAATTGGTGGCGGCGATGCGGCCTCCAGTTTTGACAACGGCCATCTTGGTGCGTGACGCGGGGTGGCGCGCAATCCGCGTCTCGATGCGCCCGGCCCTGGGATGCGGCTCGCCCCATACCAGCGCGATATATTGCCGGCGCAGATCGCCCGTGCGCCCATGGTCCGCGAATTGGCGGGCCAGCCCCCTGTGCGCGGCATCGGTTTTAGCTACAACCATGAGCCCGCTCGTGTCCTTGTCCAGCCGGTGGACGATGCCGGGCCTAGCGACGCCGCCGATGCCCGACAGGCTTTTCCCGCAATGAGCGATAAGCGCATTCACAAGGGTTCCGCTCAAGTTCCCGGCGCCGGGATGGACGACCAGCCCGGCCGGCTTGCCGATCACGATGAGGCTGTCATCCTCATAAACCACGTTGAGCGCGATCGGTTCGCCCGCCATTGCGCAGGGCTCGGCGGGAGGCACTTCGACCTCGAAGCTATCGCCCGCGTGCACCTTGGCGCTTGGGTCCGTCACCGGCCGGCCTTGGGCCAGGACCCGCCCAGCGCGAATGAGTTCTTGCAACCTCGCCCGGCTTAGTGTCTCAATGCGGCCCGCGAGAAAACGGTCGAGCCGGATGCCTGCATCGGCTTCCTGCGCGGTATGCCTGCCGGCAGAAGATGATATCACGCTTGTCACGATTGGGTCCAATATAGCTTTGAATACGCGGTTTTCATGACAAACGATGCAACCCCGCTGCCAGGCACCGTCTTCACACCGCGCGGCGTCCGTATTCTCAAGATCGCCGTGGCGGTCATGACGGTGCTTTTAATCGTTGGAATCGGCGCGCTTTTCTATGGCGTGACGCTGCAACTGTCAAAGCTCGGCGAAGGCTCGAAGCCTGCGGTGCCGGCAGAAGCGACTGCCGCAGCGGCGGAGACGGCGCCAGCCGCGGCAGCACCAGCGGGCTCCGCGCCTTACGCGCGCGTCCTGGAACTGGGGCTGGGCAAGCTCGAAACGGTCCTGACGAGCGGCAATCTCGTTATTCTCCATTGGAAGGGCGAGGGAAGCGATCTTGTGCTCTCGGTTGACCCCCGGAATGGAAAAGAGGTTGGACGAATTGAAGTTCCCCGCCGGTGAGCTTCCGCCAAGATCTCGCAGAAGATCGAATGCAACCTTTGCGGCACCTGGCTCGCTATAGATGTGTAATGGTTGTGCGCGCGAAATGTAAATATTCATTCATTAACCACGATAGTGCTTTCTTCTACCTTTCCTTTGTAAATGGGCGGCCCATATATTTATTTTCGACTGAGGCAATGAGTGTAACGGGTATGCCGCGGGACTATCGCGAAACGATTTCTGCCATGAAGGCAGAAATTCCGCGTTTGAGGAGATTTGCGCGTTATATGACGCGCGATGCGGATTACGCGGACGACCTCGTCCAGGAATGCCTTACCCGCGCCATCGCCAATATCGCCTCCTGGCAGCCCGGCACCAATCTCAGAGCGTGGCTCTTCGTCATTCTCAAGAACGTGTTCCGCAACGACAAGCGCCGCGCCCAGCACGATATCGCCTATCGCAACCGGCTGGAACAGGACGCGCAGGCGTATAGCGGAGCGGACCAGCATCGCCATCTCGTCCTAACGGAGGTGCAGGAAGCATTCCAGCAGCTCACGGACGATCACCGCGAAGTGCTGATGCTGATCGCGGTGGAAGGGCTGCGCTACGAGGAGGCGGCGGAAGTGCTCAATATCTCGGTGGGCACGGTGAAGTCTCGCCTGTCGCGGGCGAGGTCGGCGCTGCGAGCGCTCGTCGATATTCGCGACCCCGATCCTGGCGCGGAAACCGTCTGAGCCGGGGAGGCCGGCCATGATGGAGCTTACGCAGGAAAATCGCGAGAAAGCCTGGCTGCTTCTGGCCGATTTGTTCTTCTTGGACACCGAACCGGACGAACTGGATTTCCAAAGTGCCGCCGAGGGCTTGGCGGAAATGAGCATCAAGCGGGAAGAAGCCGAAGATATCCTCATCCATGAGGTCGCACCGGTTGCTGGGGCCAATCTCGGATATTTGATCTGGCCAGTCTTCGGTGTGTGGAGCGGCTTCGATGCCGCGGACCTATACGGTAGGATCGGCGCCCATGCAAAACGCAGGGCTGCGCGGCCGCAATGGCAGTGTGCCATACAGGATCGCTTCATGCGCTGGATGGTGCGCCAGCTTGAGCCGGAAAGGCTCTGGAGCCGGATGCAAGCCGTGGGGCATATCAAATCCGGCTGATCGCTTCACCAAGTCCCCCCTCACTCTACACCGCTCAAGCTGGTTTCATATCATCCGCCCCTGTAATCAGGCAGTTCCCCGACGCCCCTCCGGCGCTGGCGTGAGGCTGCGGGCGATACCGGCGAGCTTCGAGCAAACGGCCGCCGTGGGAAGCCGCCGCTGGTCATCGTCCAAGCCCGCCAGATTACAGCTTCCCATCGCCAGCGCTTCCGGTTTGCGGCGCAGGATCGCCAGCCGGCAAGGGGCGCCGTCCAGCACCGCCGGAGGGATGTCCGCGAGCGCCGCCAAATCCAACTCTTTCAGCATGGCCAGCAAGTCTTGCAGAGTTGCGTCCGGGAGGCTGCGTTCAAGCTGGCTGTGGGGCAGGTTCCGCCTCGAAACCAGCAAACGGATCTGAGCGCTTGCCCGCGGCGCTTCGGTCAATTCGATCCGCAGCCACGAGGAGCCCCCGTGCGGCAGGGCCGCCATCGTGAAAAGCACGATCCAGTCCGCGCCGCTCTGGGCAAGCTCAGCCCGCGCTTCTTCCACATAGCGGGAGAACGGAGCCAGCCCGCGCCGCCAGGCCAGCTCCTCGCGGCAGGCGCGCTTGGGCAAGCCCGCCAGGTAAAGTCCGCAGAACGCAGCCACCGTGGCGAGCACAAGCACCGCGAATGCAGGTTTGAAGAGGCCCGCGAATACCGCCGGCAACAAGAGCAGGAGCGCGGCGAGCGCGCCGAGGCAGCCCGCCGCGCCGAGCCCGTTTTCGAGAAGAGTTGGCGCACAGATGCGCTCCAGCTCCTCGCTGCCGGAGGATTTGGGATCGCCGCGCATTCACTCCCTCGCGATGCGCGTCCAGGCCTTCGCCAAGCCGCCTATTGCCAGCGTTGCAAGCCAGAGCCCCAGCGCGGCTAGTACAAAGCCGGCGGCCAAAAACAGGAAATACTTGATAGCCCAGACCGAGGCGCGGAAGATCTGCCCGCGCAGCGAAGGACGCGGCGGCATTCTGACCTCGGACAGGGTCAGCTTGACGGTGCAGAACTCGTTTTCGGAATTGAAGTCGCCCAGCATCACGCCAAGGTCTTGAAGCTTTTCCTCGACCTCCGTCAGCCGGGCCTGAACCTTGAGACGCTCGTCGACCGAACCGCCGGAGGCCGCCATGTCAGTGAGGGCTTTCCGGGTTTTCTCCAGCGTTTCTTTCCTGGCCCGCAACTGCCGGTATTCGTTGGTTTTGTCCGTCTTGACGATCGCGAGGAAAGTGACCTTCGCGATCTTGCGGGCGTCCGCGATAAAGGCATCGAACCGCGATGGCGGCACGCCAATGCCCAGTTGCAGGGTGCGATGGCCGGAAAGCCCCTGCTGCCGTTCATATTGCGTCAGCGCGTTGGAGGACGAGATGAGGTTCTTGATTTTGGCGCGGTCCGCATCGAAATCCCTGGTTGCTTGCCCGATGGTCGCAACCTTCTCATATTTTTGCGTATCGGCGGGCGAGATTTTGGCGCCCGCCTTCTTCAGGCTCGCATAGTTCTTGCGGGATATACTGAAGCCGCCATGGAAGCTCTCCTGGTAGTTGCTTCTGTGAGATGGAGCCGCATACTCACTGCTTATGAATTTGCCGATGAACAGCACGGCCAGAACCGCACATGCGAAAATCGCTCCGCGCTGAATTTCTCTTTTCACTGTCATTGCCCCCCTCGAACAAGTCAGAAGACGGATGTTTGCGCAAACATCGGGGCAGGCCGGGCAGGCGAATGTGAGGCGGAAAATCCGCGGGAATATGTCCGGGAAGGGACCGGCGCGGGACGAAGGGTCTGCTACCGTCCCTCGCGGTACCAGGTCAGGGAGAGCAGGCCGAGCGCGATGCCCAGCGCGGCAAAGCCCGAGATGAGCGGCGTATATGTGATCGCCTTCACCTCGTAGGCGTCGCGGTCCTTGAGGCCGAGCCAGTTGCTGCCGGAATAGCGGCGGCCTGGATGGACCATGGAAATGGCCGGCATGGGCACCGGCGCCGCGTCCGCCGTCCCGCCCAGGAAAAATGCGCCGCCGCCAGTTTTTTCCAGTACCGGCCGCAGCGGTTCATCGGTTGCCACCACTTTTTGGAACTCCGGCGAGTTCATTTCGCCCGCAACCGTCAGCGCCGTCAGCCCGTCCATGGTGACGCGGTGAACGCCCGGTTCATCGGCGCTGATGGTTTTGGCGAAACGGCCCGGCGAATTCCTGTCGAGCGTCACAGTGATTTTCTTGCCCGAAGGCGTTGTGATGGTTGCCTCGCCAACCTGCTCCTGTATGGTGCGCCGCTCGATCGTGATGTGACGGTTGCCAGCCTTGGCGGAAAGCGCCTCCTCTTCGAGGTCGGGCTCCTTCATGAGCCAGTGCGCGAGCCGGCGCAGCAGATCGACATGCGGGCCGCCGCCTTCATAGCCGCGCGCCCAGAGCCAAGCATGGTCGGAGAGCAGGAGCGCCACGCGCCCCCTGCCGCGCCGGTCGAGCACGAGCAGCGGCTTGTCCTCCGCCCCGCTCATGACTATCTGGCCGCGGTCGGCCTGCGCGTCGACCACGCGGAACCAATGGCCCCAGCGCGGCTTCCCTCCCTCCTTCGCGGGCGCGCCCGGAAGCCCAGCGGTCACGGGATGTTTCTCGCCTTCCTTAGTGATGGCAGGCCGGAACGGCTCCTCGTAGACCTTGCCGGTCGGGCGCGCGGGCAGAACCGCGCCAAGCGGCGTACGCGCAAGGCTCGATGGGCCGGCGAAATCCGAACCTGCCGCAACCAGCACCGCGCCGCCTTGCTCCACATAGCGCGCCACATTGTCGAGATAGAGCATGGGCAGAACCGACCGGCGCTGGTATCGGTCGAAAATGATGAGGTCGAACTGGTGAAGCTTCTCGGAGAATAGCTCGCGAGTCGGAAAGGCGATGAGCGAAAGCTCGTCGATGGGCGTGCGGTCATGCTTCTCCGGCGGGCGCAGAATGGTGAAATGCACCAGATCGACCGCGGCGTCGGAGCGCAGCAGGTTACGCCAGGTGCGCTCGCCTGCGTGCGGCTCGCCCGAGACCAGCAGAACGCGCAGATTCTCGCGCACGCCTTGCGCCTTGATCACCCTCTTGTTGTTGACCGCAGTCAGCTCGCCCGGCTGCGGCTTCAGGTCTAGCTCGACGATGTTCGGCCCCGCATGTTCGAAGCGCAGCCGGATGGGGACGGTCTCGCCGTAGGGAGCCTGGATCGTCTCGGCCGGGCCGGTTTCGCGATGGATCTCGAAGGTCGCGAGTCCGCCGCCGCCAGGGCCGTTGCGCACCGCCCGGATTTCCGCGAAATCGCTGGTTCCGGCTAGCCCGAAGCGCGGCGCGGACAGGACCTCGATGCGCGTATCCTTTTCCCCGCGCGCCCCGGCGATGAGCGCATGAACCGGCGCGTCGAAGCCAAGCCGCGCCTTGTCCAGCGGCGCGTCGTGGACCTGGCCGTCAGTGACGAGCAGCGCCCCGGCCATGCGTTTCGGCGGAATATCCGCCATCGCCTTGCTGAGCGCGGCAAACAGGTTCGTCGTTTCGCCGCCGGATTGCTCGCCGCCGGGCACATGTATGAAACGCGCTTCGAGATTGGGGATTCGGGCGAGCTGGCTTTTAAGCCTGGCCTCGATCTGGCGCGCGCGCTCCGCCCGCCCGGCGAGGTTCATGCTCGAACTGCCGTCAATGGCCACGGCGGTGATGTTGGACAGGGGCCGCCGGTCTTCGCTTCTCAGGTTGGGGTTGGCCAGCGCCATGAGAAAGCACGCAATGCTCAAGGTTCTGAGCAGGAAGCCGCGCCGGCCCCGCCATGCGAACAAGATTATCGCCAGAAGGGACAGGGCCGCCACGCTGGCAAGCAGCTCGCGCGAGAAGAAGGGAAAGAACTCAACAGACCAGTTCATGACAGACTAGGGCTCAAGCCCCCCTCACCGCAGCCCTCTCCCCCAGGGGAGAGGGAGTCTGTTCGCAGCCGCTGAAAAGGCGTCCCCTCTCTCCTTGAGGAGAGGAACAGGATGAGGGGGGCTTTCTCGTTGCCGCGCATAACTCGATCAATGCCCCAGCCGTTCGAGGATGGCGGGTACATGCACCTGATCGGCCTTGTAGTTGCCGGTCAGCGCGTACATGACGATGTTGACGCCAGTGCGAAGGGACCACTCGCGCTGTTCGCCGCCGCCGGGTACGGCGGCGAACAGGTACTGGCCGGTGTCGTCTAGCGCCCAGGCGGCGGCGAAATCGTTCGAGGTTACGATGATCGAACTGACGCCGTCCGATTTGATGCCCCGCCTGGCCGAATCCGCCGCTTCCGCTTGAGCTTCCACCCAGGGCTCGCCATTGTCCCAGCGTCCGGGGAAGGTTCGCAGGAGATAGAACGCCCTGGTCAGCACATGGCCCGGGGGCAGGCGCTGCAAGGGCGGCAGATCGAGCTTGCCCAGGAGCCGGCCCAGAGGCGTCGTGGCGGCGCCGGCGAGGTTGCTTCCATTGAAAACGCCGTCATTCTTTGTGTCGAAGATGATGAGGCCGCCTTGCTTCATGTAGGCGTCCACTTTCGCGGCGGTGCGGTCGGGCAAAGGACGCGCATCCGGGAGCACGGGCCAGTAGATCAGAGGAAAGAACACAAGCTCATCGCGGGCGGGGTCGACGCCCATCGGCTCGCCCGGCTCAACGGCGGTGCGCCTGCTGAGAACCCTCGAAAGGCCCTGAAGTCCGGCCTTGCTGATTCCGTCTATTTCGCTGTTTCCCGTTATCACATAGGCGAGGCGCGTTTCGAGCGACGCCTGGAGCGCGAAATCCGCCGCGGCGGCGTCTATGGTTTCATCGGCGCGCGCCCCCGGAACCGCGGCTGCAGCGAAAAACGCCAGCCCCAGCATGGTTGCGGCGGCCGCGGCCCTCCGGCGCCAGCGGACGGCCCCGCCGCCCAGGAACAGCGTACAAATCACGCCGTCGGCCAGGAAAAGCACAAGAGCGGCCAGATAGAGCCAGGGCGCCAGCGCGATTGCCTTGGCGTCCTCGAACACGCGGACGCGCGCGCCGGCTGGCGGCTGGAGCGGCTGGAGCGTATCGCCCTCCCCGATGACGTTGATCGCGCGCAGCGCGTTTTGCGGGCCATAAAGCCCCGCCGGGTTCGCGGCGTTGCTGCGCCCCTGTCCGATTTCCAGATGCGGGATTGCCTTCGCGCGGTTCGATGGCTCGGCCAGCTTGCCGAAGCCGTCCAGGATGCGCCAAGGCTTCAGCAAACCGTCTTGTCCGGCGGCGGCCGTGGCGTCCGCGCTTTTCCCGCCGCCGCTGGCGGGCGGGTTGAACTGCGAGGGCGAAAGCTCAAGAATCTTTTGCATCATCTCAACGAATAGACCTGAGATGGGGAGGTTAGACCAATCTGGGTTTGCGGTAATGTGAAAAAATATCAGGGCGCCCGCCCCGCGCTTTGCGGCGGTCACAAGCGGCGTGCCATCCATGAGCCGCGCCCAGACTTTCGCATCGCGCGGCGTGGCGGAAGGGTTGGAGAGAACCTGCTGCGATACGGTCACATCGCTGGGGATGGCGAGCCCGGCGAAAGGCGAGTCTTTCTCGAAGGGTGCGGGCTTTTGCGGCGAGGCCCATGTCATCGTGCCGCCAAGCAAGCGCCCGCCCGTGCGCAAGGGTGCCGGCAGAAGCGAATCGCCGCCCTTTTCAAGCCGGGGGCCGGCAAAGCGGACAAGAATCCCGCCCTTCTCGACGAAGGCTTCCAGTCTCGCGCGCACACGGCCGGCAAGGCGTCCCACGTCGCTCAAAATGATAATCGACGGGTTGGCCGCGACGAGATTTGCCGTGGCATGGTCGAGATTGGCCGTGCGTGCGCGCTTGACCTCGGCGAAGGGGGTAAGCGCCCGTTCGATGTAATAGGCCGGGGACAAGAGCGGCTGCGCTTCCTCGCCGCCCTCGCTTGCGACAAGCCCGGCGCGCCTCCTCTGCGAGCGGCTGTCTAGCAGATAAACAGCGCCCGCCGAGCTTTCGCCTGGAATTTCAAGCCGGGCCACCTGGTTGCGAAGGTCGAGAGGAAGATCGAGCACGGCTTCGCCCTTGGAGCCGGCGCCGGTATCGAAAGGCGCCGCCGCCAGGATCTCGCCGCGGGCGGTGACGGCGGCCATTTTGCCCCGCCGCGCGCCCGGCTCCGCGGTGAGGACTTTCGCCCGGATGGCGCCGGCGGTTCCGCCGGTCCGGGTGATCGCCAGCGCGCCCGCGCCCGGAGGATCGCTATAAACGTCGATGGTCCCGTCCAAGGCTAGCGAACGCAGGACGGCGCGCAAGGCGGCGGCGCCGGCGTCCTCGATACCGTCCGAAAGCCACGCCACCCGGACCTTGCCGCGCTGCGCCTGCAAGTCCTTTTCGATTCGCTTGGCCGCCTCGGCGCGGCCGCCGGCAAACGGCTCCGGCGCCAGCGCCGCGAAACGCCGGCGGAAGTCCCCAGGGGTTAGGGGCGATAGCTGCGCCGTGGGGCTGGCGGTTGCAATGAGGTAGAGCGTTTGTCCGCTTTCCGCTGCGGCGGAGGCAAGATGTCTGGCGAAAGATTGCCGCCTGGCCCAGCGGCTTGCCGCGGCCCAGCTATTGTCCACGACTACTACGAGCGGGTGCGCGATGGCTGTATTCGCGGCAGATTGCGGCTTGACGGCAGGGCCCGCGAGCGCGGCGATGACGCTGGCGGCAACCAGCATCCTCAGCAGGACCAGCCACCACGGGCTGCGGAGCGGGGTTTTTTCGTTCACCCGCAGTCCGAGCAGGAGCGAGGCCGGCGGGAACGGCACCGTGTGCGGGCGTGGCGGCGTCAGCCGGAGGAGCAGCCAGATCGCCGGCAGGGCCAGAAGCCCGGCGAGCATCCAGGGAGAGGTGAAACTCAAGATTCCGGGTAAGCCGCCCATCATAACGGTTCGCCCTCCCCGGCAAGCTCGCCCTTGAGCGTACCTTTGGCCCGGTAGGCTTTTTCAAGGCCGGACAGGTGCATATGCAGCGGCAGGAGCGCCTCCACCGCGGGCCGGTTCGTGTGGTGGAGGAAGGGCGTCCAGCCCAGCCCGCCTGCGTGGAACGCGATGGCCGCCTTGTGCGCGGCCAGCTTCTTCTGATAGCTTTCACGCAGGGCTTCGGCCCGCTCGGCCACGAAGCGGGCCTGCGTCTCCTGGTCGAAAAACTCGACGCGCCCTTCGTAGGGCAGGCTTTCCTCGGCGGGATCGAGGACTTGCGCCACATGGCCGCGCACGCCTTGACGGGCGATGGCGCTGAAGCCGGCGGCGAGCCTTTCCGGAGCCTCAAGAAAATCGCTCAGGATCACCAGCTCAGAATGCCGGCCCAGCCGGCTGGCCGCATCGGGCAGGCATTCGAGGGCGGGGCCGGAAAGCGCGCGCGCCAGCGCCTCCATCATAAGCGAGGCGGCGCTGTGGCCCGCCCTGGCCGGCATGAGCCCCGGAATTCCCACGCGTTCGCCCGCATCGGCAAGCAGCGACGCCAGCGCCAGCGCCAGCACGATTGCGCGCTCCGCCTTCGACGTAGTGGAAAGGTGCGAGCGGAAATACATGGATGGCGACAGATCGAGCCAAATCCAGACCGTGTGCGCGGCCTCCCATTCGCGCTCGCGCACGAAGAGGTGGCTCGACCCGGCTGAGCGGCGCCAATCTATGAGCGCCGCTGAATCGCCCTGCTCGAAGCTCCGGTATTGCCAGAAGGTTTCGCCAGGCCCCGGCCGCCGCCTGCCATGCGTGCCCTGCGCCACCGTCGAAGCCACGCGCCGCGCCTCCACCAGGAGCGCCGGAAGCTTGGCCGCGAGATCCTGGGCGGCTTCTTCGAGCGCGATGGTTTGCGTGCGTGTTTTGAGGTCCACGGACATCGGGGGGCGGCTTCTCCGCTAAAGCGTTGCGATAATGCCGTCGATGACCTGATCGACGGTTACATTCTCGGTCCGGGCGGTGAAGGTGAGCGCCATGCGGTGCCGGAGCACCGGTTTGGCCATCGCGATCACATCGTCAACCGAAGGCGCGAGGCGGCCTTCCACCAGCGCGCGCGCGCGCACCGTCATCATCAGCGCCTGACTCGCGCGCGGGCCTGGCCCCCAGGCAACCAGATCGTTTACACGCGGGGCGGCGCTTTCGGTCTGCGGGCGCGCCGAGCGGACGAGCTTCAAGATGGCGCTGGCAACGCTGTCGCCTGCTGGCATCTGGCGCACGAAGCGCTGCGCGGCCATGACATCCTCGGCGCTCAGCGCCTGATGCACCTTGCGGTCCTCAAGGCCGGTCGTGGAGAACAGCATCCGGCGCTCGGCCGCTTCGTCGGGGTAGGTCACGTCGATCTGCATGAGAAAGCGGTCAAGCTGCGCCTCGGGCAGGGGATAGGTGCCCTCCTGCTCAAGCGGGTTCTGCGTCGCCAGCACGAAAAACGGCATGGGCAGCGAATAGGTCTGGCCGGCATAAGTCACCTGCCGCTCCTGCATGGCCTGCAGAAGCGCCGATTGCGTCTTCGGGCTGGCGCGATTGATCTCGTCCGCCATCAAAAGCTGTGTAAAAACTGGGCCTTCGATGAAGCGGAAAGTGCGCGTGCCCGCCTTTTCTTCAAGCACTTCGGTGCCCACAATATCGGAAGGCATCAGGTCGGGCGTAAACTGAATCCGTTTAGCGTTAAGCCCAAGCGCCGAACCCAGCGCCTCGACCAGGGAGGTTTTGGCGAGGCCCGGAACGCCGATCAGTAAAGCATGACCGCCGGAAAGAATATTGACGAGAACAAGTTCGATGACAGTGTCCTGCCCGAAAATAACGCGCCCGATCGCCTCGCGCGCCTTGGCGATCTTCGACCGGATGTCATCGGCGCGGACCACAATGCTGTGTTCTGTAGGATGGTACATAGAATGTTGAACCTGCGTTATGACAGTTGCGGTTTGGCTGCGCCATCTCTAAGCCAGAGTATATGCCTTTGCATAGCCGGGATACAACGCTTGGTAGGGGCAGGCGCCGCGCTGCAAGACGGCGGGGCGCCGCGGCCCTGGCAGCGATCCGCAGCAGTATTTTGTCAGCATTAAGGAGCCCCGGCGATGCGCCGAGTTGACAGACCCGAAGCAGCCGCTGCGTTAAGCCCCTTTTCCGCAACGGTTTTCGCGAAGAAGGCGCGGGCGTCGGGGATCGGGCTTAGCGAGGCGTCCTGGATGGCGGCGCAGCCTGCTTCCTACGGAATCGACGCCGGCCGCAGGGTGGACAGCGGGGGAGAACCTAACAAAAATTTAAAGCTTGAGCACCTGGTTCCCCCCGAATCTTGGCGCACGGCGGCGGTGCTGGTGCCGGTGATTGCGCGCGAACCGGAGGCGGCCGTCCTTTTCACGCTACGCACGGCGTACCTTTCCGCCCACAGCGGCCAAATCTCGTTTCCGGGCGGCAAGATCGAGGAGGGTGACGCAACGCCGGTCGAAACCGCGATCCGCGAGGCGGAGGAGGAGGTTGGCATTCCGTCCTCCGCCGTGACGCCGGTCAGCCTGCTTGACCTGCACAACACTGGCACGGGCTTCCGTGTTATTCCGGTGCTGGCGCTGGTCGATCCCTGTTTCGAGCCGGTGCCGCATCCGGGCGAGGTAGCCGAGGTTTTTGAGGTGCCTTTGTCTTTTCTGATGCAGGAGCGGAACCATGCACGGCATGTCCTCGACTGGAAAGGGCACACTGTTCAGTTCTACGCCATGGAGTACGAAAAGCGGTTCATCTGGGGCGCAACCGCCGCTATCGTCCGCAACCTTTATGAGCGCCTCTACGCGCCGGAGGAAATGTGATGGCGGGTGTGCCTCATTCGAGCACAACCCCTCAACCACAGGGAGAAGGGCAAGGGGTGATTCCCTTAGTTCAAGGCACCGCCCCCTACGCACTTCCACGGGCCGGCGGAAGCGGTGGCCAGCCCAGAGGACCATTCTTCTTTAATTATCACACCCCCGGGCCAAAGCCTGCGGGACAATGCCGCTCCTGGCTTGCGCCAAGTTTGTGCCATGCCTAGCTACTAAGAAAATCCGCAGCTTAGGGCCCGATGCGAAATATACGCGCCAGATTGCACGGGATTTTTGTCCGCCCGCCAGGCGCGGAAAGGTGCGCATACCCAGGGTATGTAAGCCTTTCCGTAACGCGGCGGACGGGCAAAAAGACACGCAAGGTGGCGCGTTTATTTCGCATCGAGCCCTTAGCACGCTCCGGCCTTCCATCGGAACGCCGCGCCCCTGTATCTTGAGTTTTTCCTAGAGGATTCGATGAAGCAGGACAGCCCTGTCGAAAACAAGCCCCAGCGGCTCGGGCTGCTTCGCCCGGTCCTGGCGCTCGTGCTGATCGCCGGGCTCGCCGCGGCGGGGTGGCGGCTGATGCAGCCGCAGACCGTGACCGTGGTCAAGCCGGTGCGCGGCCCCGCCGTTCAGGCCGTTTACGCGACGGGGACGGTGGAGGCGAGCGTCACCATCCGCGTCGCGCCACAGGTAGCCGGCCGGCTCTTCGAGCTAATCGCCGACGAGGGCCAGACGGTAAAGGCTGGCGACATGCTGGCCCGGCTCGACGACAGCGATTTGCGGGCCACGGTCTCCGAGCTTAAGACGCGGGCCGAATTCGCCACACAGCAATTCGAGCGGGTCAGTAAGCTGATGGGAAAAGGCTGGGCGTCGAAAGAGCGGTTCGACCAGGCGCACACGGAAATGGACGCGGCGAAGCAGGCGCACCGCCGCGCGAAGGCACTGTTGCGGTTCATGCACCTTAAGACGCCGGCCGATGGGCTGATCATACGCCGCGACGGCGAAGTGGGCGACTTCATCCCTATCAACCAGCCGGTATTCTATCTCGCCAAGGCCGGCGTGCCCTTGCGCATCACGGCCGACGTGGACGAGGAGGATATTCCGCTGGTGAAAGCCGGGCAGAAGGCGCTGATCCGCTCGGACGCTTTCCCCTCCCGCGTGTTCACCGGCGTGGTGGAGCAGATAACGCCCAAGGGCGATCCGGTGGCGCGGAACTTCCGCGTGCGAATCTCGCTGCCTGAGGATACCGCTTTGCTGATCGGCATGACCGCGGAAACCAACATCGTGACCTCCAAGAAACAGAACGCGCTGTTGATACCGGCCACGGCGGTCAAGTCCGGTTCGGTGTGGGTGGTCCGCAAGGGTAAGCTTGAAAGCGTGCCGGTGCGGATCGGCATCAAGGGCCGCAAGCGCGTCGAAGCGGCCGCGGGCCTAAGCGAGGGCGATCTGGTTGTGGCCGAGCCTCCGAAGGGATTGCAGGCCGGCGAGGCGGTGCGCGTGCGGATTGCCGGAACGGTGCTAGCGCGGGAAATCAAGCGATGAACGCCGGTCCGGCACGTGTGTCTGCGTATACGTCCATGGGCAGGGGAATCTCCCCTCTCCCCATGGGAGAGGGGACGGTGCGGCGCGCTCTGGGGATTATTCAGGCGTCCCTTCTCCCATTGGGAGAAGGACAGGATGAGGGGTGGTACGCCCCGGGCATGGCGCCACCGCACGTTTTTCCGCGAGCCCGCACATTTCCAAACGTCAATTCGCTGCCGTTGCGGGTGCCCGGATGAAGCTCGCGGTATCCATAGCGCTGAGCCACCTTCTGTCGCACCGGCGACAGACGCTCGTCTCGCTCCTGGGCATCACGCTGGGCGTGGCCTTCTTCATGGCCGTCACCTCGCTCATGCAGGGTTCCGACGCGGATTTCATCAAGCGTCTGGTGGACGGTTCGCCTCATATCACGGTTTACGACGAATACCGCGATCCGCGCCCGCAGCCCGTCTTTCAGACCTACGCGAACACAACCGTGGAACTGCGCAGCCTCAAGCCGCGCTCCGAAATCCGAGGCATCCGGCAATATAAGGAAAAGCTCGAATTCATCGCGTCGCTACCGCATGTACGCGTGGCGCCCGCGCTCCAGGGGCAGGTGATCGTCACCTTCGCGGGCAAGGATCTCGGCGCGACCATCAACGGCATCGTTCCCGACATGATGCGGCGGGTGAGCACCATCGACGAAAAATTCATCGAGGGCTCGCTGGAGTCACTCGCCACCAATCCGGACGGCATCGTGCTCGGCAGCGGGCTGGCCCAGAAATTCCGCATCGTCATGGGTAAGAACGTCACCGTGGCCTCGCCCGTCGGCGTAGTGCGGACCATGAAAGTCGTGGGGCTGTTCAGAACCGGAAACGCCCCCATCGACGAAAACCATGCCTACGTATTGCTCAAACGCTCCCAGAACCTCTTGAACCGGCCGAACACAGCCAACCGCCTCATCCTGCAGCTCGACGATCCATATCAGGCACCCGAAGTGGCGAAGGTTGTGGAGGCGGCGGTCGGTTACAAGGCGCAGTCCTGGCAGGAGGCGAGCCAGGATTTGATTAGCCTCCTTAAAGTACGCAGGGTCATCTTGAACAGCGTGGTGGGCGCGATCCTGATCGTCGCGTCCTTCGGCATCTACAATGTGATCTCGACCGTTGTGCTCGAAAAAACACGCGATATCGCCATTATGAAGTCCGTGGGTTTCCACGCACGCGCCATACTTCTTATCTTTCTAATCGAGGGCGCCATCGTTGGCGCAATCGGCAGTATTTTAGGAGTAGCCCTCGGTCTTTCCATGATGAAGGCGCTTGCAAGCGTTCAGATCAAGACGCCCTTCAACACGGAGCCGGTTTACATCCCGCTCGATTGGGGCTGGTCGCCAATCGCCATGGGTATCGGGTTCGCCATGGCTTCGGCGCTGGTAGCTGCCTATCTGCCGGCGCGAAAAGGAGCTAGCGTGCATCCGGTTGACATTTTGAGGGGCGCGGCATGAGCGCCGTTCTGAGAACCGAGGGGCTGACGCGAGTGCTGCCGGGCGATGTGTCCGTGACGCTCGTCGAAGACATCACCCTCGAAATCGAAACAGGCGAGTTCGTCGCGATCATGGGGCCGTCTGGCTCGGGGAAGTCGTCGCTGCTTTACCTTCTGGGCCTGCTGGACATGCCAACCTCCGGTAAAATCTGGCTCAGCGGCAGGGATACGCAAGGCTTGAGTGAGGACGAGCTTGCCGATGTGCGGTTGCGCCAGCTCGGCTTCGTGTTTCAGTTCCATTTCCTGCTGGCCGAGTTTTCGGCGCTTGATAACGTACTTCTGCCGGTGCGCAAGCTGGGCCTTTTGCCGGAAAACGAGGCGGTGGCCAGGGGGCATGAGCTGTTGGACGCACTGGGGCTTGACGACCAGGCGAAGAAACTGCCGGGCCAGATGTCGGGCGGGCAGCGGCAGCGCGTGGCGGTGGCGCGGGCGCTCGCAAACGATCCACTCATCCTGTTCGCCGACGAGCCGACGGGCGCGCTCGACACCAAATCGAGCGAAAACCTGCGCGATATCTTCAAGAACCTATCGCGCACCCAGAAGCGCTCGATCGTCGCGGTGACGCACGACCCGAATTTCGCGAAAGCCGCCGACCGCGTGCTGTTTCTGGTGGATGGCAAGCTTCAGCCGCCTGAGCGCGCGGCGGACCTCTTCCCCGTCAGTGTCCGCTAAGCCAGCGGCTTCCATACGCCGGACCTGCTGGGCAGGATAAATACCCTTGCCGGCATCCTGCTTTTCAGAGCGTGAGCCGGTCCAGCGCGAAGCCGCCTTTGAGAAGATCGTACACGAATTCGTGAAGCGTATCGGCGAGGCAAGCAGCGCCTCCGCAAGCTTGCGGTAACAACATGGCAGGCGGCGCCCCGCATCCGGCGCAACATAGTCACAATTTGAAACATATTTTTACATTTTGAGGGGCGATATTCAGGCCCGCGCCAGCAACGGGGGGCATAACCATTCGCATACTGGGAAGAAAGCTCGATGTCACTTAACCTGACCATTATTCAACCCTCATTTTACGCCTCAAAAACAAGCACAAAGGTGTTCAAGACCAAGCGCCGGGCCGTAGTTCCGCTGGCGCTGCCCTATCTTGCCGCGCTTACGCCTCCGGAATGGAAGGTGACGCTCATCGACGAGCAGGTGCAGGACATCGATTTTGACTGTCCCGCCGACGTTGTTGCGATCACCACCTGGACGCTGCACTCGCTGCGCGCCTATGATATCGCCGCCGAATTCCGCCGCCGTGGCGTGAAGGTCATCATGGGCGGGCCGCATGTGTTCTTCTATCCGGAGGAGGCAGCGGAAAACTGCGACGCCATCGGCGTTGGCGAGGCCGAGCCGGTCTGGGCGCAGATGCTGGCCGACGCCGCCGCCGGCCGCCTCAAGAAGGAATACCGCGCAAAGCCGCTGAGCCAGGAGCAGCTTTCGGGGCTTCCCAAGCCACGCTACGACGCCATCGATATGTCGCTTTACGGCCCCTTCCGCACCTACACGCTGCAATCGTCGCGCGGCTGCCCGCTCGTCTGCGATTTCTGTTCGGAGCGGCTTTATCTCAGCACGCGGTTCCGCTGGCGGCCGCATGAGGAGGTGGTGGACGATGTGCTGCACACCGGCAGCAAGAATATCTTCTTTGGCGAGAGCAATTTCGGCGGCAAGCGGGGCCGCGCCATGGAGCTGATGGAGGCGCTGGTTCCGCTCAAGATCCGCTGGTCGACCTTGTGGACATCCAATTTCTGCAACGACGACGAATTCCTGGACCTCGCCTGCAAGAGCGGGCTCCTGCACGTCAATATCGGCATCGAGAGCATCGATGCGGAAACGATAAGTAACATGCACAAGGGCGTGAACAAGACGAGCCTTTATGCGGAAATGTTTCAGAAGATGCGAAAGCGTGGCATCAGTTTCTCGCTGAACTTCATCTTCGGCTGGGACAACGAGAACCACACGGTTTTCGACTCCACGCTCAAATTCCTGGAGAAGCACCGTGTGCCGGCGGCCTACTTCAACGTGCTCACGCCGACGCCAGGAACTTCGCTATACGCCAAGCTTAAGGCCGAGGACCGCATCATCAACGAGGAGGACATGGGGCGCTGGCCGGGCCAGCTCTGCCACGTCAAGCTGGATTGGTGCACGCCGGTGGAGCTTGAGCAGAACGTGCAGCGGATGTACCGGGAGTTCTATACTTTCTCCTCGATGGCGCGGCGGCTGCCGCTGCCAACCTCGAAAGCGGCAATCGCGAATTGGGTGGTCAACTGGGGAGAGCGGCGGATGGCACGCTCCGCCACCGGCAATAACGACTTCGACTGGACGTAAGCCGCGCCCGGCCGCCATCGCCTGGCGGCCGGGGTAACGGAACGAACGAAGCGAACTACATGAACCGGCGTGATGGTGTGTGCCGCCGGGTCAATGCAGGAGCTGCCATTTTCCGTCGCGTTTCGCGAAGGAGTGGTCGCCGTCTGCCTGTAAGACGCAGGCCGCCGTCGCTTTGGCCTTCATGCTGTTAAGACGGTGATGGAACGTATGGACCGAAAACTCCCGCTCCGCCTGCTCGATTGCTTCCTGCATGAATGAGGCGTGCGCGACCGTTGAAAATGACCACGAATTATTTTCGAAGTAAAGTATAACCTCGAAAAGATTTGACTCTGCATCTTTCTCTACTGCTTGCATTACGTTTACCCCGCTACGTCTGTTACATGCCACGGAATATGGCACGTCGTGGTTGCCATTCTGTATATTTGCAACCTTCAATTCTCCTGTCCGGACAAGGATGACGCTTGACGGGGCGGCTTTACGCCTGGCCCCCGCTGGCGGATCTGATGCGGCAGGAAGTCCGGCAGTCTTCCGCGAGGGGGATTTCGCGAAGGTTGCGGCTGGATGGAAATCCCCGCTATCCTCCGTAATACCCAGAGCTTGGCGGCTTCACCGGCAGGGTGAGCCGGCTGCGGCGCCTGTACCGCGGCGCCATCCCCGCGCCCAATATGGCCCGCTCCGGGACCGGCTATGCGGACGGGCTGACCGGCGCCTCGTTCAAAATCAACAACCCGGATGCAACCGCCTCCCGCGGCTGCGGCGCCTCTTTCTCCGTCTAGCGGCCGGCGGACATTTGCAGCTCGCGGGCGGGTGCGCGGCGATGCGCCGTTTTCGGGCAGCTCCCTGTTCCGCGGCGGGGGCGATGTTCAGCCATTGTTAATGCTCCAAACCGGGCGCCGGGCGGTTCGCGAAGGCCGGAACGGCGCACTCTGTATTTTGAAGTAATGTATCGCAAATGTTTTGATTAAGTGTTACGCGGTTAACGCATTGAAATGTATAGGCGAATGCGACGATGCGGCGGCGCGGGAGGTCGTTCCGGGACGATAGCCATGGTTAACATAAAATATTGTATTATATTTAACGGGGTTTTCTAACAGTAGAATTCGCACGAAATATAGAAAAAATCGGGAGAAATCGCGGGGAATAACGGAGGCCGTATGCCCGTTAACCATGCCAGTGTTAACTATGATGGGACTTTAGGCGAAATATACCGTTCCTTAAGTCATGATGTGTAGGCGCAATGTAGAGCCTGACCGATTGGTTCTGCAAGCCCCCCTTGCTCCTTCACCCCCAGGGAAAGCGGCGCCAATAATTGCCGCTTCGGGTCGATAATCCGGCTGCACCTATCATCGGCCTATCCGCATCAAGCGATCCTGCGAACGCTCCTAGGCGGCTTGCCGCACTTCGTCACCTGAGTGGCGGGGTGCCATGCCGGAAGTCCGGAAATTGGGATCGCTGGACCAGTTTCTACGCCAATTCCGGGACGCCGTGCATAATGCGGCTTAGCACATCCGGTTAAGTATCTACCCACGCACCCTTTCGCGGGGCGGTTTCGCCAAAAATCAACCCGAACGGTTATCGATACGCACGCGTAAAGCTTTATTTGCTAATAATATAATTATAATGTGCACCGAACCTCCGATGACTGATAATAAAATAATTATTGCGTGTAGAATAAATTGGAATATTATTAAGCTTCATCTAACATTAACCGTATACAAGGTGCTCTGAGCCCCGGAGGGTTATTAGAATGAGGCGTTTCCTGCACTTATGTTTGGCGCTCCTTGGATGTCTGGCCATGATCACACAAGCAAATGCACGAGGCCTGTGGTTGTGGGATGAATCCGTAGCGACCGATCCCGTCCAGCAGCAAGCCTTCTTCAACTTCGCGACTAGCAAAAATATTAACGTCATCTACATCGAATGCCAGGATCTCATTCAATCGAACCAGCCTGCTCTGCATAATTTCGTGGCTGCGGCGAAGGCGCGGTCGATGGAAGTCGACTTTCTATTTGGAGACCCAAGCTGGGCCCTTACTGCGAACCATCCGGTTGCTACCAATCTTGCCAATGCCGCTGCTGCATACGGCGCAACCTACCCGGATGCCCGTCCACGCGGCGTGCACTACGATGTGGAGCCCTATCTGCTTCCAAAGTGGAAGACCAAGAAAAACAGCCTGGCCAACCAATATCTCGATTTGATTGAAAAGCTGAAGGTGATTGCAACGCCAGCATCGCTCCAGCTCACCATGGATATTCCATTCTGGTTCGATGGAGAGAGCATTACCCGGAGCGGAACGAAGCGGCCTCTCAATCAGTTGGCCCAGGACCGGGCGGACCGGGTTGTTCTCATGGATTACCGCGATACCGCAGATCTCATAATTCAGTTTGCCGCGGACGAAGTAGCCTATGGCGATCAGATCGGAAAGAAAGTGGGGATCGGTGTCGAGACGCAATGCGGGCAAGACCCTGCCTATGTCTCCTTCTGCGATAAGGGAAACGCGGCCATGGAGACTGAGCTGGCCACAGTGCAGAATCATTTTGCATCACACCCGGCCTATGACGGAATCTCAATTCACCATTATGACTCTTACGTCACCTTAAAGCCCTGAAGCAGCGCGCGAATGCTGGCTGCACGGTGCAATCGTCCGTGCGCCAGCGGGGGGGCACTCGCCTCGATACGCTTCTTCAGTTCGCCGGCGGATTTGAAGCTGCCCCGGTGCAGAAGTTTACGGGCGAGGATGGAAAACCGGAATTCGATCGGGTTGCCGGCGCTGCTTGCGTGTCTCAAGCGCACGCGAAAAAATAAGCGGTTGAGTTGAAGGATTAGACCAATTCAAATTGTTAGTATTATTTTATATTCATTCGAATGCTGGAAGCTATACCCTGACTCATTGAAAACCCGGCAAAAATTGCTTGCAAAGTTAGGCGAACAGGATCTTAGTGGTCAGCATCATTCGCCGGGGATTTCTGAACACCGCTGAACGGAAAGCGCTCCTGTCGCTAGCTCGCGACGGCTCTGCGGAGCATCGGATTGCACGCCGGGCGAATGCCATCCTGCTGCTGGATGACGGGTTGAGCTGCGAGCAGGTGGCCAAGGTTCTCTATGTCGATGACGATACGGTCAGAGGCTGGCGCAAGCTCTACGGCGAGCGTGGGATCGCGGGCCTGGAACAATTCGATGCCGGAGGCAGTTCGAGCCATCTAACCGTGGCGCAGGAAGAGGCGCTGAAGGCTTATGTTGCCCAGGCCTTGCCGCGTTGAACGCGGCAGATCGGAGCGTTCATCGAGCGGGAATTTGGCGTGGTTTACGAAAGCCGTTCGGGGTTGATCGCCTTGCTGCACCGGCTGGGCTTGGAATACCACCAGCCGGAAGTCATCGGCCGCAAGCTCGATGTGGAAAAACAGCAAGCATTCATCGAAGCTTACGAGAAACTGCTGAATTCGCTTGGCCCTGACGGGGCGGTGCTGTTCCTGGATGCGGTGCATCCAACGCATGCCGCGCGGCCAGTTGGCTGCTGGGCGCCCAAGGAAGAAAAGCTGGCAATCGAGCAGACAAGCGGGCGCCAGCGCATCAATATTCACGGCGCCATCGATCTTGAGACCGGGCAAACCGGCATGATCGAGGCAGAAACCATCGACGCCGCCTCCACGATAAGACTGCTGGAAGCGCTTGAAGCGCTGTATCCGCTATTGGCAATGATCCATGTTTACCTGGACAATGCCCGTTACCATCACGCCAAGCTTGTGCAAGCTTGGCTGGCCCAGCCGGGCCGCAGAATCAGGCTGCACTTCATCCCGGCTTATTGCCCGCACCTGAACCCCATCGAGCGATTATGGGGCGTGATGCACAAGCACATGACACACAACAAGTGCTACGCCACATCGCGGGAGTTCGCCGGCGAAGTGCTCAGCTTCTTACGCGAGAAAGTCCCGCAAAACTGGGAGCGGTTGCGCGATTCGGTCACGGACAACTTCCGCGTCATCAACCCAAAGCATTTTCGGGTTTTGACGTGAACTGGGTATATCTCTTTTAAACGCCCGCAACCTTTTGGAGCTTATGTCTGAAGACACGCATCCCATCACGGATGCTGCTTGGGGCAATTTCCCTCAAACATACTCCATGGCCGGGATCATAAACGGTGCAACGCGGTTGTCTAAGTCTTGGGAGGCATTCGTTTGAGCCGTCCCGTTATCGTATCGAACCGGGTGGCGGACCATCCGGGCCGGGCACGGTCGGGAGGCATGGCGGCCGCTCCCGGCGATGCCATCCGTTCGACGGGAGGCGTCCGGTTCGGGCGGGACGGTAATGCCGTCGAGGATAAAGCTGCCGTCACAGCGGCGGAATTCAAAAAGGGTTCACCCCACGATCCTGCCTGCCGGTCCTGAAAAAACCGGCCCCGGCACTTGGCGCTTCACGGTCTGGGCTCCCCGCCGCAAGACCGTGGACCTGGATTTGCTTGCTCCCGGCCATCGAGCAGCCATGACCAAACTTCCCGGCGGCTATTTTCAGGCCGAACTTTCGGGCCTGGCCGATGGCGCGCGCTACCGTTTCGTCCTGGACGGAAAGACCGTCCGGCCCGATCCCGCTTCCCGCCATCAGCCCGACGGCGTTCACGGCTCATCGGCTCTGGTGGACCACCACGCCTTCGCCTGGAGCGACGCCGGATTCATCCCGCCGGCCCCAAAGCACCGGCTCTTCTACGAAATCCACATCGGTACGTTCACCCCCGAGGGCACCTTTGACGCCGCCATCTCCCGCCTGCCCTACCTGCGCGACCTGGGGGTCACTTGTCTGGAAATCATGCCCGTGGCCCAGTTCCCGGGTGGACGCAACTGGGGTTACGACGGCGTGTACCCCTTTGCCCCGGCGGAGGCCTATGGCGGGCCGGACGGCCTAGCGCGCCTGGTCGACGCTTGTCACGCCCATGGCCTAGCCGCTGTCCTGGATGTGGTCTACAACCATCTGGGGCCAGAGGGGAACTACACCAGGGATTTCGGCCCCTATTTCACGGATCGCTACCGCACCCCCTGGGGCGAGGCTGTCAACTTCGATGGCCCCGGGTCCGGCCCGGTGCGGGCTTTTTTTATTCAGAACGCCCTTTATTGGCTGGATACGTACCATTTCGACGGCCTGCGCCTGGACGCCGTCCACGCCATCCACGACCAGGAGCCGTTGCATTTTCTGCGGGAACTTTCCCAGAATGTTGCCGCCTTTAACCGGGAGCACGGAAAGCGCAAGTTCCTGGTGGCAGAGTCCCACGCCAACGACCCAGCTCTGATCACGGACCTCCCGGCTGGCGGCCAGGGCATGGAAGGGGTGTGGACCGACGACTTCCACCATGCCGTCCATGCCCTGCTCACCGGAGAGCGGCGCGGCTATTACGCCGACTTCGGCCGCCGGGAGGATTTGCTGGCGGCCATCAACGAGGGGTTTGCTTATAGCGGCCAATACTCGCCCTTTTTCGGCCGGAGCCGGGGTTTGCCGGCCGGACACCTGCCTGCCGGCCGCTTCGTGACTTTCCTCCAGAACCACGACCAGACCGGTAACCGCGCCCATGGTGATCGTTTGGCCAGCCTAGTTTCACCCGAAGCCGCGCGTCTGGCCACCTGCCTGCTGCTTCTTTCCCCGGGTTCTCCCTTGCTGTTCATGGGGGAGGAGTGGGGCGAGACCAATCCCTTCCTCTATTTCGTCAGCTACCACGACATAAAACTGGCGAAGGCTGTGCGCCGGGGCCGGAAGCGCGAATTTGCCGTTTTCCGCTGGTGCGGCGAACCGGCCGATCCCGGCGTTGCGGCGACGTTTGCGGCCTCGAAAATCGACTGGGAAAAGCCCGGCCGGCCGCCGCACGCGGGCCTGCTGGCCATGTACCGGGAACTCCTCGGCCTGCGGGCCGCTGCCCCGGCCCTGCATGGCGGGCAGCGCCGGCTGACCCGGGCCTGGCCCCTGGATGGCTCCCGGGCCCTGGCCATGGAGCGGCTGGGTGGGGGAGAGCGATACCTTTGCCTGTTCAACGCGGGGCCGCGCCGGGTACGGGTCCAGGTCGGGATTTCCGGCCGGCCCGGGGACTGGGTCAAGGTGTTCGAGGCCGCGGAGGTGCATTTCGGCGGCCCAGGGGCCACTCTCCCCGAGACATTCTCCCCAAGGTTGACCTTGGAACCCTTCGCCGCCGCCATCTACAAAAGGGAGGAGAACAGCCCATGAACCGCTATATTTGCATCCACGGCCATTTCTATCAGCCGCCGCGGGAAAACCCCTGGCTGGAGGAGGTGGAGGTCCAGGACTCGGCCCACCCGTATCATGACTGGAACGAACGCATCACCGCCGAGTGCTACGGACCCAATTCCAGATCCCGCATCCTGGACGGGGACGGCTTTATCACCGATATCGTCAATAATTATTCCAAAATGAGTTTCAATTTTGGGCCGACCCTGCTTTCCTGGATGGAGCGCCACCATCCCAAGCTCCTTGCGGCCGTCATCGAGGCCGACAGGCTGTCCATGGAGCGCTTCGACGGCCATGGCTCGGCCATGGCCCAGGCCTTCAGCCACATGATCATGCCCCTGGCCAGCCGGCGGGACAAGATCACCCAAGTGCGCTGGGGCGTGGCGGATTTCCGCCGCCGCTTCGGCCGCGATCCCGAGGGCATGTGGCTGCCGGAGACGGCCGTGGATCTGGAGACCCTGACCATCCTGGCCGACGCCGGCATCCGCTTCACCATCCTGGCGCCGCGTCAGGCCGCCAAGACACGCCGCCTGGGCGAAACCGATTGGCTCGACGTGTCCGAAGGCCGCGTGGACCCAACCACCCCCTACCTCGTTCCCCTGCCCGATGGCCGGACCTTTACCGTGTTCTTTTACGACGGTCCTATTGCCCAGGATCTGGCTTTTGGCGACATGCTGACCAAAGGCGAGACCTTCCGGGACCGGCTCATGGCCTCCTTCTCCGATGAAAGCCGGGATTGGCCGCAAATCGTCAATATCGCCACGGACGGCGAGACTTACGGGCACCACCATACCTACGGGGAAATGAGCCTGTCCTATTGCCTGTCCCTCATCGAGGCCGATCCCACGGTGGAACTCATCAACTATGCCGCCTACCTCGACCGCCATCCCCCTGCCCACGAGGCGGGAATCTTCGAGAACTCCTCCTGGAGTTGCATTCACGGTGTCGAACGCTGGCGGGCGGATTGCGGCTGCAACTCCGGCGGTAACGGAAACTGGCACCAACAGTGGCGAGCGCCGCTCCGGGAAGCCATGGACTGGCTGCGCGACCGTTGCGTGGAGATTCACGAGCGGGCCGGCCCGGAATACTTCAAGGATATTTGGGAGGCCCGGGACGCTTACATCGAGGTCGTCAACGACCGTTCCCCGGAGAATGTCGCGGCGTTTTTCTCCCAGCGGCAAATCCGGGAATTATCCCCAGAGGACGTGACCAGAGCGCTGAAGGTTTTGGAGTTGCAACGCTACGCAATGCTTAATTTCACTAGTTGTGGCTGGTTCTTTGACGAGATATCCGGCATTGAGACTGTGCAGATCCTGCGATACGCCGCCAGGACCATCCAGCTGGCCGCTGAACTCGACGGCGTCTCCCTGGATGAATCCTTCGCGGAATTGCTAGCCAAGGCGCCGGGCAATGTACTGGCCACGGGCTTAGAAGCGTATGAAAAATACGCCAAGCCGACGGCCGTAACCCTGCAACGGGTGGGTGCGCACTATGCCATATCTTCGTTATTTGATGAACATCCTGAAGTATACCAATACGGCTGCTACAAGGTGTTCGGAAAAGAACTCCACCGCGAAACGGCGGGAAGATCCCAGCTACTCACTGGATGCGTAAAGATACAATCTGATATCCTGCAAGAGCAACTTGAAGCGCAATTCGCGGCCGTTTACACCGGCGATCACAATGTAAGCTGTGGCATAAAGCCGTTTGGCGATTCGGAATGCTTCCGGGCCATGCAAGCGGAACTGCGGGAATCCTTTGACAAGGGGGATCTCTCCACGACGATTCGAACCCTGGATGCACAGTTTGACGGTAATATTTACTCCCTGTGGCATCTTTTTCGCGATGCTCAGCGCAAGGTTGTCCGGAAAGTTCTCGCTCCCACCTTTCAGACGGCAGAGGACATGTATCGCCAGATTTTCGAGAACAACTATCCCTTCCTCAATTTTCTGCAATGGGTCGCCATACCGCTGCCGCGCCACTTTTTGGACGCCGCCGCCTTCGTTATAGAGACCGACCTCAAGCGGCTTTTGGCCGGGGAGGGCATGGACCTCGAACGTCTGGAGCAAGGAATCAAGGATGCCGGACGTTTTGGTCTGTCCCTCGATTACGCCGGCCTGGGATACGAGGCGGCGGAATGGGTCAATCGCCGCCTAACCGCCTTCGGCGCCAATCCCGGCAACATCGAGGCCCTGGTCAACGTGAAGGAGGCGCTTGAGAGGCTGCATGCACTGCCCATGGGGCTGAATTTGTGGAAGGCCCAAAACGTGGTGTTCGACCTCACGAAAACTCAATATCCCGAAAAGAGGGAAGCGGCGGGGCGGAACGGCGCGGAAGCGGCGCAGTGGGTGGAGATGTTTGCCGCCGTGGCCAAGGCGCTATTGGTGAGGATGCCCGCGTGAGCACGCCCAGGGCCACCTACCGGTTACAGTTTTCTCCGGCTTTCGGTTTTGAGGCCTGCCTGGGAATTCTCGACTACCTGGCCGCCCTGGGTGTGTCCCACCTCTACGCCTCGCCTATCTTCAAGTCCCGGCCGGGTTCCACCCATGGTTATGACGTCTGCGACTACCAGGTAATCAACCCTGAACTGGGCGGCGAGGAGGGGTTCCGGGTTCTGGCCGCCGCCGCCAAGGCCAAGGGCCTGGGCTGGATCCAGGATATCGTGCCCAACCACATGGCCGTCTCGGGCGACAACCGGATGCTCGTGGACGTGCTAGAAAACGGCCCTGCCTCCCAGTTTTACCACTTCTTCGACATCGACTGGCATCACCCCAGCAAGAGCATCAACGGCCGCATGCTGGCCCCGTTTTTGGGCAACTTTTACGGCCGCACCCTGGAAAACGGAGAAATCGTCATCGACTTCGACGCCGATGGCTTTTTCGTCAAATATTCTGGCTTGCGCTTTCCGCTGCGCATCGATTCCTACGCCCGTATCCTGGCCCTGGGCCTTGACCGCCTGCGCAACAAAATCGGCCGGGGCTCGCCGGATTACATCAAACTCCTGGGCATCCTCTACACGATCAAGTACCTGCCCACCGGGGAGCCCTTGGCTGAACGGTACGACCAGATTCTTTTTGTCAAGCAGATGCTGTTCGAGCTTCTCCAATCGAGCGGCACCGTGCGCGAGTATTTCCAGGACAACCTGTCCAAGGTTAACGGCACGATCGAGCACCCGGACCACAACGATCCCCGGGCGCTTTTGGAGAGCCTCCTGGCCGAGCAGTATTTCCGCCTTTCCTATTGGAAGGTGGCCGGCGAGGAGATCAACTACCGCCGGTTCTTTTCCATAAACGACCTGATTTCCCTGCGGGTGGAGGACGAGGCGGTTTTCAGGCACTCCCACGCCAAGATTTTCGAACTGGTCCAGGAAGGGGCCTTTTCCGGGCTCCGGGTGGACCACATCGACGGCCTCTACGATCCTTCGCGCTACCTGCGCCGGCTTCGCGAGAACGCCGGCGCGGCCTATATCGTGGTGGAAAAGATTTGCATCGGCGATGAGCCCTTGCCCGCCTTTTGGCCAGTGGCGGGAACCACGGGCTACGATTTCCTGGGGGCGGCCGGCCGGTTATTCGTGGACCCTACCCAGGAGGATGCCTTCGACAAGCTCTACGCGACCTTCACCGGCCGCCGCCAGGATGCAGCCGGCGTGGTGGTTTCGAAAAAGCGCCACATCATCGAAACTCATATGTTTGGCGACATCGAGAACATGGCCCGGCTCGTCAACGACGTATCGAGCCTGGACCGCCAGGGCTTCGACATCACCCTGCGCTCCACCAAGCGAGCCCTGATCGAACTGCTCGCCCATTTCCCCGTCTATCGCACCTATGTCTCTCCCGAGGCCATCCGGCCGGCAGACATGGGTTTCGTGCGCACCGCCATCCAAGGGGCCAAGCGCCACAACCCCGACCTCGCCTACGAGTTGGACTTCCTGGAGCGTTTCCTGCTCCTTCAATACGGGGAGCAGTTGGGCGAGCAGCAAAAAATGCAATGGACCCGGTTCGCCATGCGCTTCCAGCAGGTGAGCGGGCCGCTTATGGCCAAGGGAGTGGAGGACACGGCCTTTTACGTGCTCAACCGGCTTCTTTGCCTCAATGAAGTTGGCGGCCAACCCGGAACCTTTGGCATGACGGCCGGGGATTTCCACGCCTTCCTGGCCGCCCGGGCCAAGCAGTGGCCGTCGGCCATGAACGCCACCGCCACCCACGACACCAAGCGCGGCGAGGACGCGCGGATGCGTCTGGCCGCCCTGTCCGAACTGCCCGGGGTCTGGCGGGCCGCCCTGGCCCGCTTCTCACGGATCAACCAGCGCGGCAAGGCCAAGGTGGGTGGGAAATCGGCCCCGGATAAAAACGACGAGTATTTCCTGTACCAGACACTTCTGGGCCACCTGCCCGATGGCGGCGATGGCTTGTCCGATTTTGGCCCGCGGCTGGCGGAGTACTGCATAAAGGCCGTGCGGGAGGGTAAGGAGCATTCCACTTGGCGGACCCCGGACGTCGAGTACGAAAAGGCCCTTCTCGATTTCGCCGCGAGCCTTGTGAGCGAAGGCCGGAAAAGCGCTTTCCAGATCGAATTCGAGCCGCTGTGGCGCCGGGTGACGGAACTCGGCTATTCCAATTCCCTGTCCCAGCTCCTGCTCAAGCTGGCCGCACCCGGCGTGCCGGACCTCTACCAGGGGACTGAATTTTGGGATCTGTCGTTCGTCGACCCGGATAACCGCCGGCCCGTGGACTTCGCCCTGCGGGCCAAACGTCTGGCCGAGTTGCAAAAGGCCTTTGCCGAGGATCCGGAAAAGCTGTGCAAGAGGCTTTTGGCCTCCCCCGGGGACGGACGGATCAAGCTGTTTGCCCTGTGGCGGGGGCTGGCAGCCCGCAAGGATCACCCGGAGCTTTTCGCCACGGGCGGTTGCGCCCCGGCCATCTTCGAAGGCGGGCAGGCCGGGCGGGCCTTCGGCTTTTGGCGGGTGAGCGGGAAGGATACTGCGTTGGTGGTCGTCCCCCGCCTCGTCGCGCCTCTGACCAACGCCAGCAACCGCTTTGCCCTGGGCACTGTGTGGGAGGACACCCGATTGGCCATCCTGCAGGGCGAGGGCAAGCGATTCGTGGACGCTTTGACCGGCCGACATTACCAGGATGCTGGGGGACTTTATCTCAAGGACGTGCTGGGGAAGTTCCCCGTAGCCCTGCTTCTGGCCAAGGCAGGGGAGAGGGAGGCGGGCGATAAGGCGCCGGCCTAGTCTTACTGAGTCACAAAGCCGCAGCCTCTGAAGCAGGCCCACCCTGAACGAATTTGCTATGAAGATGATTCGCGCGTCAAAGAGGGATGGCGGGGATGGATCTTCACGCAGCGCAGGAGAGTGAAGCGCGTTTCG
>JBNKTW010000021.1:0-7467 GCA_050298295.1 Rhodomicrobiaceae bacterium | reverse complement strand
CTCCGCGCGCGGTAGACTGTAGAGCATGGACGCCGCCCCATCCTTGCTCATCGTGGCCATTGCCATGATGCGCTTGCTTACCGTCGCAACATCGCGTGGGAACTGGCGGGCGGTTGCGATTTGCTGGTCAACCTCGGCGCGCGTCAGCCGGACGGCAAGGCTTTCGTGGCCGGCCAAGCCGGGAACGGCTTCGCCGTCCGTGGTGATGATTTCGTTTGCCATGCCGCCCTACCTCTTGACCGCGACGTTGACGGTGATGCTGTTCGCGATCTCCTGGAGCTTGAGTTTCACGCCGCTGGCAAGCCCATCGACGAGGTTCTTGTTGGCATTCTCGATGACGGTCTTCATGGCCGTCTCTACGTGGCTTTGCAGGCGGCTATTGACCGCGTATTCGATGCGCGTCCCCCCGGCTTTCCAATTGTATTGGTTGCCGTCTTCTGCCTTGGACTTGCCCCAGAAATCGACCCTCTCGGCCATGTAGGCTTCGGCCTTAGCGACGAGGTATTCGGTGAGCGTGAGCGGCTTGCCAGTCCTCTCGCCCCAGCGGTTCGTCTCCTGCAACACGAGGTCCGCCACCTTGGCGTCGATCAGCGGCATAACGTGCTGCTCGCCAATCTCCTTGACCTTCGCATCCAGCCGCTCGCGGATCATCTGGTCCCAGGTCTTCGCCGCCCAGGACTTGACACGGATCGGGCCGCCGTCTTCGTCCCGTGTCTCCTCGTGAAGAAGCGCTTCCGCCGCGCGCGAGACGATGCGCTCGATGAAGTCCTCTTTCGTGATGCCAAGGGTTTCCAGGGTCTTGAGGTCAAATTGCACTTCTGCACTCCTTATTTCTCACGCGCGCACTTATGCGCGTTACCGGCCAAACCAAGCGGGCAGGTCTTCGATGAAGATTTCCCCCAGGTTGTCGTATTCAAGCCAAGGCTGCCCCGGCTCGAATTGCTTCACACACCGCGCGTAGGCTCTAAGCGCGTGATCCCGGTCGCGGCCGGAAATTTCAAAGATCGGGTTGTCCGGGCTCAAGGAGCCGCCCCAGGTCAGAGGCGCGCCATCGTTCGCCCAGAAGATGAACACGAACGCGTAGGCATCCGCCTCCGCACATGCGCGAGCCCATGTGGCGGCCTTACCTGCTTGGCCGTCATTGTCAGGGAGACCGGCCACGCGCCCGGCCGCCCAATGTTCCGCAAACTTCGCGCGGGCCTTGAGGTAATGGTACGCCTGCAAATCATAGCGGTAATTGACGATTGCCCGCCGGCACTCTTGATCGAAGCTCCGGCCAAACGTCGGGCGCGTGCTCTTGAGGTCGATCACCGCGCGCGGCTTCAGCCTGTCAAAACGGGCCTTGAGCCGGATTGGAACCCCGTCAACCTCCTCGGTCCAGAAGACGGAAACCTCACTCCGCCCCTCCCCCGCGATGGCAGGTGCCAGCGCGGGGTTGGCCAGGATGGCCTCGGATGCCCGGACGATGCGAACGTAGTCGTCCTCCTTGAGGATTTGCTTCCCCGCGTCCGTGGCCGCGGCAACGGCCACGTCGTAAATCTTGGCGGCCGGGTCGAGCGCGAGCACCGCCTTGATCGCATCCGCCTTGAGTTTCTGTTGCTTCGCCTCCCTTTCGGTGAGGAAGAAATTTAGCTCGGCGACGGTGCGCATGTACGCCGGGCCGGGCTCCATGATGAAACGGTCATGGAACGCCTTTGGACCTTCGAGCGCCATCGTGTGGAACGCGGTTCCAACCACTTGTGCCTTGGTCGAACAATCGGGAACGTAATGTGGGTTCAGCGGAGAGTTGAACCAATAGAGCGCCGGATTATAGGCCAGCTCCTTGAGGCCGGAAGAACCAAGCGCGGGGTCGGAAAGATAGTCAGCGTGGGGTAAATTCAAGTAAACCCCACATCGCGGCGATGGCGTTGCTAAGGAGGAGGAGCTTGAGGCAGCAGCAGCAGATTGGCTGGACATTTGTAACGGCCTTGGGTGAGTTGCGATGGACGGGGCGGCCGCATAGGGCCAGCGCGGGCGGGAGCGGCCGGGCGATTGACGGAATTTCACTCTCAAGGATTAGTTGGACGGCGGCCGGGCTAAGGTTAGAACACGGGGGAGCTACGGTTTGGGCGGCTGCACGGCGAACCGCCGGTATCCAGGTTTCAAGTTCCGGGTCTGCGGAACTGTCGATGAACAGGACTGGCATTCTAAGGCTTTCTTTTTAAACGCATTACTAGGTAATTGCGGGTTAGTCCCATGTTGTGAGTTAGTCAACAATCTGTGTACTTCTTTTTTGAGAGAGTTGGCGCGAATGGTAAACGGGGGGAACCAAGCACGCCAACTCCCCCATCGGGAGCCTTACGCAGCCGCCAGGATCGGCTCCCATTCCTTGGCCGGCATGAGCGCGAGCTTGCCGCCCAAGTCCTCGAATTCCACCGCCCTATCAAAGCTTTCAGCCTTGTGCGCTTGGTAGGTTACGGCATTCACAAGGCCCCACGCGCTCAGGTCCGCACCCTTTATGAGCGCGGATAAAATATCGGCCTTCTCGCCCTCGTTGGCTCCGATCTTGGCCGAAAGCACCTCAACGGCCTGCACCGGGTCTCCCGCGATCGCGGTAGTGGTAAGTTGGCGCAGTTTTGCGGTTGAGGACTTTAGGGCGGCCTCGCTCATGGCCCAGCGGATAACGTCGCGCATCTTGAGCAAGAGTGCGTTGTCATCCACGCGGCGAGTATCGTCCGCGAAGATCGCGTTAAGGTCTTCGCCCTCGCTCACCTGGCGCCCGACATGCGTGGCGCGGAGGCGCGTGTCCTTCATGGTCGCGCCGTTGAGGCAAGTGAGGCGGAACACAACGGGTTCAACGCTCGCTGACCCCTGGCCTATTTCGCTGTTCGAAATCTTGACGCCGGCCTCAACTACGTCGCCAACCTTGACCTCAGCGCGGACGTTCTTGTCTGTCGCGTAAATATACATCCGCCGCTCTGTGATTTCGAGCGCGCGAATTTGGAGCCCAGGTGCCTCATGCAGGATTGGGAGCGCGGCCCGCGCGATTTCCTCGTTCTCGATCCGGCGATAACGGTTCGAGAGGAAAGCGCGCATGTTGCCGCCGATGGTGCGGAACATCCGCTTGTCGCCATCGTCGAACCAGCGGTTGACGTTCGAGGCCAGCAATTCCGGGGCTTCAGCGCGCATCCGGTTATAGTATTTTGCGGGGATGCCAGACCACTCCGCAATCTGACCGTGAGCTATGTCGCGGAGCGGATAGGCGCCCTCTTTTCCGACCTCCATGAGGAGTACCTCGGGGCCTTCGCCGCCCGCGTACCTCATGCGCGCCCGTTGTGTGGGCGCAACGATATCTTTCTTAAGGGGGATAGCAGCGGTGATTTTGGAAGCGAAGTTTTGAAGGTCTAGCCCACGTTGCATTGGATGGTTCCTTGTGCGGCGTTCTGCATTTTGCGTGTTGCTTGTAGCGCACTACTGCGCGCCACGCAAGCGCAATTTGCTAACGCCTCGAAGGCGGCAAAAAGATCGCGCGCAACCGCGTGGCGCGGGCAAAATTGTGCCGGCGCAGCCGCTTAAGCTGGGGCAAATGTTGCGCGCCCCTCGCAGAATTGGCCACGCGGCGCGCAGATCGGCGCGTGGCGCGGGGTAGAAGGGAAGGGGGCTGGCAGTGTGGCGAGCGGGCTAAACCTTTCCTGCGCGCACGCGCACGCACGCGATATATATACGCGCGCGCGGTTGGTAATAATCTTAATTATAGGCACCTTCAACACTTCCGGGATTACATGCTACCGCCAGGGGGCGCGCGGAGGCGCCCCCTCATTAGCCTTTGCAAGGTTAAAGCGTGGTAATACGCGCGCGGGGGCTTACCCCTGCTTGAACAACCTCTGGGCGATGCGCACAACGGCCTCCTCCGTTTCCCGGAACCGCGCGCGGTTCGGTTCGGCTATGGCCGGAGAGCCGGGGGGCGGGGCAAGCTCGTACTGCCCGGCCGCAACCTTGATCCGTGCGGAAAGCTCGACGAGCGGCCCCATCGTGCGGCGAAGTATCACGATGTCGCCGGGCTCGGCCTGTGCCGCGGTTTCCGCGTATAGGATCATCCCGGCGCTGACCCCCTTGCCCGCAAGCGTCTCGTCGTCCTGAATAAAGGCGACGTCAATATTCAAGCCGGTCGCGTGCACGCTCGGGAGTACGGGGATTGACGTATCCATCGGCGCGGCGTTCCACGCGCCAACCCTAGTTCGCCCGCCGAAGCGGATACGAGCCTGCGCCGCCGGGGCGTCATCGCCCTTCTTGGGCGCGCGCGGCGTTGCCTGCGCGAGTGTCAGGTAGCCTTCGTCTACGTCCAGGGCGCGTGCCATCTGCGCAAGCTTGTCGGACCTGATCGTGTGCCGGCGCGGTTTTTCCGCTATGAAATCGCGAATATACCCCGGCCACAGCCCGTTGCGTGTGGCGAGGGCGGTGGGCGTTTCGCCCAGTTCGAGCAACCGCGCCCTGATGCGGCGCTGTAGCTCCGTAAATTGCTTGGATGGCATCCTGGTTTCTTTTGTTTCGGCGTGTTCCACGTGATGCGGGGAACATATGCGTGGAATTGCATAGCTGCAAGCGGTTTTGCGGCGATATACATTTTTTGCTTGCGCCTTGGCCTGCGTTGGGTGTACAGCCAGCCGCGCAGAACTACGTGCCGCGTTTCTACCGAAGGGCCGTTATGGCTAAAAAACTCCCCTCAAAGGACGACAATCAGAAACTCGACGCGGCGGAGCTGAAAAAGCTCCTCGATGACGCGCAGGCATCGGCATCCAAGGCCAAGGAGCACAACGCGGAAGTGTCCGAAATCGTACGCAACGCGCTCGACACGCTCGGGATCGACCGCACCTCGTTCGCCTTCACGCGCCGGCTGCACAAGATGCCCGGCGACCGCCGCCAGGCGACGTTCCGCGATTTCCTTAAGCTGGCGATCACGCTGGGCTGGCTCGATCAGGCCGATGCCTTCGATGACGTGGCGGAGCTGCTTTCGAAGGCGCTCGGTGGGAAAAAGCCGAACCTCCGCGCCGTCCAGTAAGCCCCCTCCCCCCCGCAAGTATAGGAGCAACGCGATGGTTGCTGTAAATGGCGGAGCAGTTTTGCGCCCGCGCGCGTATCACGTCTACAACGTCACGTCCGTTATTCAAACGCGGCAGGGAAACGTCCAGTTTCCAATCGTGTCCGAGTTTGACAACCTCTATGACATCTGGGACGCGATCACGGAAGATGGGTCTATATACTGCGCGAGGCTTATTCTAGACCGCCCTTCCGAAACGCCGCAGCATGTCCGGCGCGTGAAAGGCGCGGGCGAGTTCATCCTCGGCCGTGGCGGGGTTGTAACCATCGAGCCCCCTTACTACGAGCTGGACCCGGCAGAGGTTGCCCGCGCCCTCGATGGGTTCGATTGGGGCGGGGACCGCGAAGGCGAGGCCGCGTGATGCGCGGCCTCATCCTCGCGCTCGATATCGCCACCAACACGGGCGCCGCGCTTGGTGATCCGGCTGACGGGTTGCCGGTCCTGGCCTCGATCCGCTTCGGTGAGCCCGGCGACAGCCTTGAGGCGTCATTCGCGGCGGCCATGAGCTGGATGGCGAAGACGCTCAAGGAGCACAATCCGCGCCGGGTCGTCTTCGAAAGCCCGATGCCGCCTTCCTTCATGCGGGGGCATACGACCGCCAATACAATCCGCAAGCTCCAGGGGCTGGCCGCCATCATCGGCGGGACCGCGCACAAGCTCGGCTTCCTCGATATCGCGGAGGCGCCGGTCGCGGATATCCGGCTGCACTTCCTGGGCTCGCGGCGCATCAAAAGCGCGGACGCCAAGAAGGCCACCATCGCCAAATGCCGGGAGCTGGGGCTGGTGCCCCGGAACGACAACGAGGCAGACGCGGCGGCGCTATGGTTCTACGCCGCCGGTCTTCACGCCGCGCAGCCGGAGCTGATCGCGTGCCCGCGAGCGCGGAAGCCGAGGAAGGCTGCCAGTGTTTGGGGCGGCAAGGCTTTGGCTTAAAGATGCGTAGTTTTACGGGAAAGAGTAAGCGATGAACCTTCCTGCAAACCTCCCAAGCGTTTCGAACGCGCGGCTTCCGGCCTCATACGAGGGGGCGAAAACCGCGCTTGCCCAATGCGAGAAGCTCGACGAGTGCAAGGAGTGGGGCGACCGCATGGCGGCACTCGCCTCCTACGCGAAGCAGGCGAATGACGAAACCATGCTCAATATGGCGCACAAGATCAGGGCGCGCGCTATCCGTCGGATGGGCGAGGTAATGAAGGAGATCGAGCCGAGCCCCGGTCGGCCCGCTAAGGAAATTACTACCGGCACCGGTAGTAATTTAACGAGAACGCAGGCGGCTAGAGACGCCGGATTGTCCCCTCGGCAGCAAGCACAGGCAATGCGCCTTGCCAATATTCCGGCCGATGAGTTTGAGAAGGCCGTCGAAAGTGACAAGCCCCCAACGATCAATGATCTTGAGGAGGCGGGGACGCGCAAGCGTATCCATGAGGAGATTATTGCCGACAAGCTACGGGAGACGCCGGAGCAAGAGGCGGCATGGTCAATTCGCTGCGACCTCTATGATTTTTACTTGGCTGTCGAAGACCTATCCCCGGAAATGGCGGCCAAAAACCTGAGGCATGATCCGGCGGAAGCTATCGCGTGGGCGCGCCACTGCGCCGGGTGGCTTTCTCGCTACATCCAAACTTTGGAGAACAGGCAATGAGCAAGCAAAGAAAGCCTCGTGAGAAGGTGCCGGGACAAAAGGCCCTGCGGGCGCGGATTAGGGAGATTTTCCACAGCGCCTATGCCGACAACGGCTCAGTTGGCGTCGAATGGGTTGTAAAGGCCATCATGGATGAAAAGGGCAAGGCAACCGGCGAAAACGCTGACTTCTATACATCCTGCGCTTGGAAGTTCGTGAAGGACGAAGTTTATAGAGCGACAACTGGTATTGCCGCTGAAGAGAAAGAGCAGCCGCTCTTGCCGGGGTACACGCACCTGCGGCAGGCATACCAAGTAAGTCGCGATGGCAATGCTGTTATCGTTCTAGTCGAAGACCTTACGGACGATGAAATTAAGGCAAAGATCGCATCATATGAGGCAAAGAGAGGCGGCCTTCGCGGGCACATCAAAGAGCTACGCGCCTATCTCAAGAAACGAGTATCAGCCAGAGCTTTGCCCGCAAACGCGTAAAACTGCACAGGGGGGGGCAATGGCCGGTCACTGCCGATCATGCACGCACTTCACACCGGGTCGAGACGGAACCGGCTGGTGCGAACTGGAGCGCGCCCGGTTTAACGAAATGGGCGGGTGCCCGAAATACGCGCCGATCTACGACGAAAGGCACGGGCGCCCGGCGCAACCCCAGCCCAAGAACACGCGAAAGGCAGAGGCATGAAAAACAGCGGATCATGGCCGCCGGAGACTTTCGAGCGCGCGGCTGAGATGTGGCGGGCAGGGAAGAGCGCCGA
>JBNKTW010000020.1:0-80769 GCA_050298295.1 Rhodomicrobiaceae bacterium | reverse complement strand
ACCTCACGCGGGAACGTGAGGGGCAACAAGGCGGTGGCGCAGATGTGAGCCGAAGCCGTCCACAACGCGCTCTAAAAACTCCCGCCATTCGTCAGGCGTGAGGGTAGCAAGATCGCTCTTGTTGATGCTGTCGAGATAGGCACCGGCCAATGCCCCGGCCTCGTCTATCGCTTCGGTTTCAAGCAAGTCAAAATCGGGCTGTGGCATTTTCCAAACCTTATGGAGACTGGCGCGGCAGTCGTCGTCATGGCATACCCAAAGCGGCATTCCGCGCGCTCTGGAGTAGCCGAGCGGCCCGGCCCGCCGTCTGCATACAGCGCAGAAAGCGGGCGTTGGCGTGCTCAACCGCTCACGCGGCAGGGTGCTTTTTGGCATGTGCTGGCTTGACGCCTTTTGCGGCTACACGCCGGGCAAGCACTTCACCTCTTGCACGGCGAAGCAAAGCCCTTACGGTAGACTTTCTTTGGCCCAGAATTTCAGCGATATCTGAAGCGCTATATTGATTAGCCATGCGCGTTACAGCGGAATATAGATAACCGTCTTCTATTATTTCCCGTGTTAATATGCGGCCTTCATTGCACTCTAAACATGATTGATTTTGCGGATTGGCTTCTAATGACGCTACCCACAAAGCAAGATACATAGCTTGTTTCATTGCGTGCCCCTGTTTTACTCATTACACATACAAAATTGCGAGACCGGGAACTCTCTGCAATTTTATGTGTATTTTTATGCACTTAGATGCAAATTGCGTACACCTATCAAGGTTGAGAGGTGCGGCAAAATGTATGGTTAATTGTCATGCGGGCTGGGCGTAGACGCTTGCCGCGTAAGTCCGCCTGACAACGCGGAAAAAACGCCCTTCCTGCTTCACTTCGATCTTATCAGGCATCTGCAATTCGCCGGCGCGTTCCAGTCCATCGCTCACGCTTTGCGGATACGGCCGCGCCCCGCCGAGTTCGTGCCAAACCATGACGGCGCGGGCTCGCGGAATATCGCCATGATCGAAGCAAAGCCATTCTGAGTGAATGTGCATTCCACATCGGTAATCGATGCGCAGTGAGGCTGTGCCGCCCGGTTTCTCGTGCTGGTGAAAGCTCCAATCGCTCACTTTGCGAATGATCGGCTTGGCCCCGCTCTTGAGAATGGCGGCGGAAGCGTCCGCCTCGCCCTCGTGCTTGTCTTCCTGGGCGCGCGGGAACGCATAGCCGCATTGCTGGCACCGCGAGGCCGCGAGCGCAACGGGCGCTTGGCATTGCGGGCAGGTCTTGTGCGTGGCCACGATGGCCGCACCGCCGTTCTTGCCTCGTTTCTCGCGGTCGCTTACCTGCACCGCGTCAACCGGCCCGTGCTTGCGGATGACACCGGCAAAATCCAGCACAAGGCAATCCGGCTTGGTGCTTGCCTTGATGGCCTCAAGGCGCTGCTCTGGCGTTTCCAGGGGCGCCCCAGGCGCATAGACCGGCCGCGTTCCGCGCCCCACCATCTGAATGTAGAGCCCGGCTGACAGCGTTGGGCGTAACAGCGCAACCATATCAACCCCAGGCACATTGAAACCGGTTGTCAGCACCCCCACGCTGGCAAGGCAACGGATGCGCCCGGCCCGGTATTCTCCAATAAGGCGCGCACGTTCTGTCTTTGGGGTTTCCCCCGTGATGACGGCAGTGCTTATGCCCTTGTTTTCGAGCATGGAGGCGACGCGGTGCGCGTGTTTGACGCCGGTACAGAACGCCAGCCATGCGCGCCGGTCGCGGCCAAGTTCGGTCATTTCCGCGCAGGCCTGCTCAACTTTCGAACCTTCGAGCGCGGCACGCTCAAGCTCGCCGGCCACGAATTCGCCGCCACGCGTATGAACGCCGCCAGTGTCGATTTCGGCGAGCCCGGCCTTGGACACAAGCGGCGACAAATAGGCGTCTTTGATGCCCCGGTCTATGCCGTAGCTATAGACAACCTTTTCGAACATGGCGCCTTCGCCAGCATCGAGGCGCCCGCTGTCGAGGCGGTAAAGCGTGGCGGAAAGCCCGGCTAAGCGGTGATCGGTCTTCTTCGCGTTGGCTTCCAGAAAGCGCCCATACATCGTGTCAGCCTTGCGCGGCACAAGGTGCACTTCGTCAACCAAGATAAGATCGAAAGCGCCAAGTATATCACTCTTATCGTGAATAGATTGGATGCCGCCAAACAGGATTTGCGCCCGCGCGTCCCGCCGCCCAACGCCAGCGGAATAGATGCCAACTGGCGCTTGCGGCCATAGGCGAAGCATTTCCTTGCAGTTCTGTTCGATCAACTCCTTAACGTGAGTTACGGACAGAATGCGAATTCCAGGATAATCGCGCAAAAGACGCTTCGCTACACTGGCGTTAACGAAGCTTTTGCCGGTTCCGGTCGCCATTTCAAGCAAGGAATTGCCGCCGCCTTCCGCCCAATGGGCGAAAAGCGCGTTTTCCGCTTCGGTTTGATAGTAGCGCGGCTTAAGCACGCGGCGCCCCCTTGCCGATGTGCAGCCCCTTGGGCGTCACGGTGTAAGACGATGGCACGGCCGGCAGAAGCGATGGCTGTAAGGGTTCAATGATGCCGCGAGCCTGCCAGCGCGCGAGGCGGCGGCGCTCGATTGTACCGGCCTGGGGGTGCCAGAATGTGCCGTCATCCATGCGTAAGATTTGGCACGATGTGGCGCCCTCAAGCGCCCGTAGCAGCCGCAAGTCGGCGCCGGTTAGCCTGTCGCCGGGCGCCTCGCCGCGCTTCCAGGCACCCTCAAGCCGGGCATGAAACTTGAAGCTGATTGCCTTGGATGCGCCGCGCCGCTTAGCGTCAATCGTGAGGCGCCCGGCGCTGTTCACGTCATAGTGGCGCGTCCCGATGCGTGCGGCCACGAATTCTTGCAAGGTCATGGGCGCACCCCCAGGCCATCAAGCCATGTCGAGCCATCGGGCAGGGTGTACGTGACCGTGTTGTGCTCCGGGTTGGCGTCCACTTGCTCGCCGGGCACAAGGTCGGGAATGTAGAGGTGCTGCGGGCAACCGGCTTTGGTTTCGTCGCGCTCAAGCTGGCGCCCGTGCAAAGCACAGTGCCACGCGGCGCCCTCAATCGGGGTAGAGTGCAGACAGGTGCGGCAATTGTGCTCCGGCCATGTGCCGTGGTGGCATTGCTCGAACGCCGGGCAGAACTTGCACGCAAATGCCGCCTTGGAGGCCGTGTCATCGTGGAGCTTCGCAGGCGGGCGCGGTGCGTCTATGATGCGTTGCGCGCGCGCCTCCACGCCAGTGCAAAAAAGCGGGTTGTATTCCAGGCGCTCGCAATGCAATTCGTCAGTATCCTTGCACGCCGCTAGGTAAAGCGCGCGGTCGCGCCCGCGCAAGTGCATGTAAAGCTGCGTTTGTTCGTAATGGGCGAACTTGCCCTTTTCCACGCCGTGCGTTGAAACCGCCTTGAAATTCTTGGCGTTGTGGCTCTTGCACTCGACAACGTGCACGGTCCTGGGGGCTTCCGGCAGCCCTTCGCACTCAGCATCGATCTTGCCGCGCACATGCCCGCCACACATCGAGACGCGGGATTGCTCGCCGCTCACCATGCAACCGATGGCGCGCAAGTCATCAAGAAGGCGGATTTCCTCAAGCTCGCCGGTTTCGAACAGGCGCAACATGCGTCCTTCTTTCGTCTCTGGCGGGTAGACATGCCTAAACGAATACCAAAGCGCCCGGTCGCATTCCTCGCCGAGTTTCGAAACCGATAGCCCCCACGAATGAAAGGCGCGCTGTTTCTTTTGGTAGGCGGCATAAATCGCCGCTTCGGTCGCCGTAGCGGCCGGCGTCAACTGTACCATGACATTTTCCCTGATTGATACCTGGAAGGTAAGGGCGGCGCGGGGCCGCCCCTTAGCGGTTTAGGCCGCCTTGCGCTGCCAGGGCTTGGCCTGCCCTTGCGATGGCGCCGCTGGCGCCGCTTGACGTTCCTGCGGTGGCGGAGCGGCTTCGCCGGCCGCCGCACCTGGGCCGGAAATGGGCTTGTACGCCTTGATTTCGTTCTGCGGCCGGTATTGCCCCGTGGGGTCGTTCTTTACCCCCAGCGTGATAATCAGCGGCTTGTAGTGCAGCTCTTCCGTATCGGAGAACTTGGAAACGCCGGCCGCGCGGGCGATGTTGCCAAGTTCCTTACGCCCGATGGACTGTGCTTGTGCGTTGGGGTTTATGAAGTTGATGCGCGCCCAGGCGAGACGGCCTTCCTTTTCGCCTTCGGCAATGCTGAAAGTGAAAACTATCATGCGCCCGTTGCCGGACTTGGTGTCCTTGATTTCCGATTGGATAATCTGGGCAACATAATCACCTGGGGGCAAGAGTTCGAATTCGTCCGGGTGCTCTTGTTCGCTGAAATCTTCGTCAAGCGACGCCATTTACGCAGCCTTTCTTTCCTGTTCGGGTTGCCAAGCGGGGAAATACGGGGCCAAGGCGCTGAAGCCCTCGCCCCTCTTGTAGAGAACGCGGGCAGGGAGCCCGAGGCGGTTGCCCGCGAGGAAGGCGGCGCGATCTTCGCAGCAAATCCAGGGGTGATTGCCGCCAGCGGCAACGGCGCGCTTGGCGTTGAAGCCCTTGTCTTCTTCCTTGATCGTGATGTCGCGCTTGACCATCAGGATTGCGTCAACGCTCTTGTGAATGAGCGTCGCGGCCTTGTCGTGAATGTCGAGCTGGTAACGGCTGTAGCTAACCGTTTCAGGGTCATCGAACCGCGTCACGGTTGAGTGCGCCAAGAGGATGAAGCCCAGCTTGCGCTCGCCGCGCAGCCAGTTGAGACAGTCAAGCAACTCCTGCCACACTGACAGGGCGTACACGTAGCCCTTGCCGTAGCCGAAATCTTCGATGCGGGATTTCTTGTTCCCCTTATCGTCGCCACGGGCGCACGTTTCGTCGTAAACGAAGCGCTGAATATCGGAAAGGTTGTCGAGAACAACCGTTTGAAACGTGTGCTCTTGGGTTCCAAGCGCTTCAAGCCACGCCATCAACTCAGTGAACGAGTTTACACGCTGCCCGATAATGTCGAGCCCGGCCGGCGTGCCGTCTTCCGTCATGAGGAAGACCGGGGAAGGGAATTCCGCCGCCAGCGAAGTTTTGCCGATTTTGGGCGGCCCATAGATCACAAGACGCGGCGGAAGATTGGAACTGAGACGGTTAAGACTGCCAAGCGAAATCGCCATTTGCATTTTCTCCTGTTCGCTGTTCCGGCAATTCCTCCGCTGAGCCCGAAACCGGGGAGTGCTGGAGAGGCTATGCCGAGCCCTGCCGCGCTCACGCCACGGCAACACTTCCCGGTTTCAGTGAAGCTTTTCTCAAGCCTTGACGGCTGATAAAACCAGATATGGCCCCCGGCTTGTGCCCGGCGCCAAGCTCTTGCGCGATTGCGCGGTAAGACTTGCTCTCATAGTGCGCAAGAATAAAAGCCTTGTCGGTTTCCGTTAAACCAACCGCTTCGCGCCTGTTATAGTTCGGCGCACGGTTTATGCGCATTATTTCCCAGCGGCATTCATTAGAGCAGAAATACAAGTTCCTGCCGAAAAGCAGCTTGTCGCAATTCGGGTTGGCGCAGGTTCCGTGGGGCGTTGGCCCCGCCCTGTACTTGATCCGCGCGGCCAAGCGGCATTCGTCGCAGCAATATTTGGTCGAGCTTGCAACATGCGGCGGCTTCGGTTTTACGCAGTAGGAACAAATTCGCCTCGCCGCCTTGAGTTGAGAAAGATAGGACGGTATGCCGCGCCGGTTGCGCTCCGCCTTGATGACGCTAGCCGTAACGCCGAGCTGCCCGGCAAGCTTGGCATCGGTCATTTTGCCAAGGCGGCTAACATGCTCTTGCGGCACTTTCGGCCGCCCGCTTCTGTTTGAATTGCTGTATCGTTGCGTCATGTATCAATTGATACGTAACGTAGCGCCCCTTGTCAATCCACCAAAAATAGGCTAATCGGATTGCATACACGTTTGAGGATGAGGCATTGCAGAAGACGCCAGGAGATCGGCTGAAAGAGCGCCGCGAACAGCTTAAATACAGAAGTGCCGCATCTGCTGCGCGCCAATTCGGCTGGAACGAAACAACCTATCGTTCGCACGAAAACGGGACGCGCGGTTTTGCCGAATGCGTGGAGGATTATGCACGCGCTTACGGCGTTTCAACTGATTGGCTCTTAATGGGTGTCGAGCGCCCCCATACGTTTACGCCTGAAATTTATGGTCTTGTCGTTCGTTACATCCCCGTTGTAACGTTAGCTGAAGTTGGGGCAGCGTTAGACGGGAAAATCATGTTGGACGGTCATGCACACTTACCTGTAGCCACAGAACAGCCGCTTGGCGTCAAACCTCTTATTGTTCCGGTCAGTGATGAAGCCATGACGAACAGGAGCGGGCACGGCGCCAGCTTCATGAAGGGCAGTCAGATTGTTGTAAATACTGAGTTGCAACCGCTCCCAGGCGAATTTTGTCTAGCTTTCGTGGCAGGTGAACACCTCCCGGTGTTTCGGAAATTTACCCGGCAATCTCAAAACATTATCAGACTAGCCCCGCTAAATCCTGATTATCCGGCCTATGAAATTTCACCGGATAAGCCGGGGAACGTCATTGGCAGAGTGATGCTAGTAATCTCAGTCGTTTAAAAATAATCCCCCGAAACGATACGGAGAGTATTGACCTGCGTAAATTCGCATGTTAGGTAACGATACATATCGTAGCGTTTCTGGAGGACTTGCCGTGTATCGCGAAAAACTCACCATCTATGACGTTGGCATGACCTTGGATGCCAACGGCAAATTGGCTTTCTGCAAAGAAGCCGAAGGCCACGGCGTCACGAACCTAATTGTTGAATTCGAATGGGAGCATGAGGGGAAAGACGAAGCCGGGCGCGAAACGTTCGGTATCAAGTTCATTTCGTCCGCTTGGTTTCACGCCCAAGAGAGGAATACACAGCATTTCACCGGCACCCTAAACGGGAAGCTGGAAGAAAACCCCCTCCACGTTGCGGCGCTTTACTTCGCCAGCGAGCATTACATGGACGAAATCCTGGAGAAGGCGCAAGCCTCGTTCCACGATATTCGCGAACATGAGCGCTATTTGGACATGGCGGCATGACCGGCCCGCGCGATCTTCTGGAGGGGGCCGCGAAAGCGGCCGTCTCCGCCTATCGCGGGCGTGTGCTGTGTGTACTGCACACTGAGGCCGGGCGCCTTCACAGAGAGGCGGACGAAGCGGCAGCAAGCCCCGATGCTGAAGCCATGGCGCGCCTGGAAGCACGCGCATTCGAAGGCGCCGCCATGATCGTTGAAGCTGTTCCAATGGAGGTTTAGCGTAATGGGTAAGGCGTCACGCGACAAGGGCGCGCGCAATGAAACTGCGCTTGTGAACACATTCAGAGGCGCCGGCATTCCAGCCGAGCGCGTGCCGCTATCGGGCCAGCGCGGCGGGTTGTTCGCTGGAGATATTCACATCCCCACGCACGCCGGGCAATTCAAGATCGAGGCCAAGCTGCGCAAGGACGCCTTCCGCGAACTGTACAACTGGATTGATGGCAATCACGCCGTTGTCGTCCGCGCGGATCGCAAGGAAGCGCTGGCGGTAATCCGCCTTACCGATTTCATGGAATTCTTCCGGGCGTGGCTGGAAAGCGCCGGAAGCGTGCCGGCGGCACTGGAGGAACAGGCATGAAACGCCGCGACGCAATCAGTTTTACGCCGCTTGGCCTCCATCGTTTCGAGGCTGCCGCATATATCGGCGTTAGCGCGACGCTGTTTGATGAAATGGTTAATGATGGCCGGATGCCACGCCCGAAGGCCATCAACAGCCGCAAGGTGTGGAGCCGGGCCGAACTTGACGCCTATTTCGCTTCGCTCCCAGCGGAAGGCGAAAATGGCCACGATCCAACCGGCGTGCTGGATGCGCTGCTGCGGGTCGCGTAGCCGTGACGCACATCAAGTTGAAATACGTCACGCGTGACCGTGACGCGCGCGGCAACGTGCGCCTCTATGTCCGGCTTCCAGGCAAGCGCAAGGTGCGTTTGCGCGGTGTTCCGGGCTCGAAAGAGTTCATGGACGCATACAATGCCGCCCTTGAGGAAACCAAGCCGGAAAGCACCGCAAAGACCCTGGATTGGCTTTGCGATGCTTACTACAAATCCACCTACTTCAAGGCGCTTAACGAGCTTACGCGGCGCGACAAGTTTGCCGTACTTGAGCGCGTTTGCATGATCGAGATAGGAGGAAAGCGCATAGGGCTGGCGCCCTTCGCTTCGATCACAAAGGCGCACGTTCGCGCGCTTCGTGACCTCGCCGCCAGCACGCCGGGCGCCGCTGACAAGCGCGTCAAATACCTGTCCGGCGTGTTCGCATGGGCGGTAAAAGCTGAGGTGCTAGCGATCAACCCGGCGTTCGGGGTTGAGAAGATCAATATCGGCAGCAAGGGTTTTTACACCTGGACGGAAAGGGACGCGGAAGCGTTCGAGGCGGCCTATCCGCTTGGAACACGCGAGCGCGTTGCCTTCGCGGTGATGCTTTATCTTGGCGTGCGCCGGTCGGATGCCGTGCGCCTGGGGCCGCAGCACGAAAGCCCCGATGGCCAGTCGATCGCCTTTCAAGTCTGGAAGGGGCGCGAGCGGAACCCTAAAGACCTCACGTTGCCGATACTGCCGCCGCTGCGCGAGGCGCTGGAGGCCGGCCCGATTGGTGCTGTGTCCTATCTGACAACGGCGGCCGGCAAGCAGCACGCGAGCGGTGACAGCTTCGGGAATTGGTTTCGCGACGCCTGCCGCGCAGCCGGGCTCCCGGAATGTAGCCCCCACGGTGTGCGCAAGATCGCGGCTGTTCGATGCGCGGAAGCTGGCGCCACGGAATACGAAATGATGGCGTTATTCGGTTGGGATACGCCAGACATGGCGCGCGTTTACATCAAGATGGCGCAACAAAAGAAGATGGCGCGCAACGCGGCGGCCAAGCTGCAAAAGGGGTGAAATGCACATTACGGAGCGTTGGCGCGCTCCCTTTACAACCCGGCAAGAACAGGAGACAATTGCCCATGACCGATGAACCGGAAAACCACACTTTGCGCGTGCTTCGCGAGATGCGCGAGGAAAACGCCGGCTTCCGCGAGGAAGTGCGGCAGGGCTTCCGCGAAGTGCATCAGGAAGCCGCCGACTTCCGCGCCGAAGTGAATGACCGCTCCAGCCGCCTGGAGGCCGAAAGCCGCTCGCAAAGCGAAACGCTTGGCAAGGTCATTGACGCGGTGACGAAGATTGCCACCGTGCAAGAGCAACATTCCGGGCACCTTGCCAGGATTGAGCGCACGCAACAGAGCCACGGTGCGCGGTTGAACATTATCGATGGCAGGCTTGCGGAGCTTGAGGCACACGTTGGCCTCGTGAAGGCGTAGCCACAGCAACGCCCAATTCGAGCGCGGCTCGGCCATTGGCTTGGCCGCTTGTTCGGGAGCGGCTATTCAATACATTCGAACGAAATGCGGCGAAAACTCAGAAAGCAGAAATAGGCTTCTCGCCTTCTGAGTATGTTATGAACTCTTATCGTCAAGGGCTCCCCGAAAAAAGTTCTAAAGCGCCAGGATACAGCCACAGATGTCGCGGATGGAGCAAATGCGGTCATTTATTGCTTAGAGAATGAAGCTAGCTATAGCTTGACGCTAATACTGCCCATGACGATCACGTTCCTGGCTGTCTCTCCCTATTTTTTGCTATTACTTCAAAATAATTCTGTTTCTCCAAGCGGTCTAACGTGCGCTGTACGCTTTTGTTTCCGGTATTCCCTGCATGCCTCTTGGTGTGTACCCTCGCAATAAGCCACTGTAAGGCGTAACTATTGCCCAACGAATTTACTTCCATCTGAAGTTCATCTACGAGTCCATGTAATATCTTTAGTAAGTAGAAGGCATCCTTAGGCATTTTATGAATAATATTTTCAACGTCGTTAGACCATCCCTCCGGCTTCGAGCGAATCAAACACAGACTGTTGAGGTAGCCAATAAACCCTTCGGCGACGTCTTCGGAGGCCAGTTTCTTGAATACTAGCCCAAGCTTGCCCGCTGCGATTTCTTCTATTAGGCGCTGCCCCAGCCCGCTGATCCACCCCGAAGTGAACCGAAATAACTCTCGGTCTGAGAATTTCTTCGTCTCAGACACTTCCTCATTGATAAAAAGAAGACCGTACCAGTTAAGGTATTTCGCCTTTCGCAAAAATGGGGCAAGGATAGTAGCAACTTGCAAGAAAACCAAAAATGCCTGCATGACGAGCTTTGTAGCGCGTAGTTTTAGGTCTCCCGCCACATCATCGCTATTTACTAATGCCTCTCCCAAGCTAATACTCAACATAACGAGCTTTTGTTCGTACCGATCAAATTGGGCAAAAGAAACCTCTTGATACTCAGTGGCCAACTCGGATAAAAATGAACTCTTAATCCTGTCGATTTCGTTATGTGAATATGGTCCCTTCTTAATCTGCTCCTCGATTGGCTTCCAAACTCGTTCTTGCTCCTTATCGTTTCGCGGCCAGAAAGCCTCGCGAAACGGATCAAAATCCTTAGGAAAATACCTTTCAGAAAAATCGTTTAGGACTACCTCAAGTCGATCGCAAAGCGTTGTAACTAGATATGTATTGTCGGATTGAAGGCTAGACAGGACTGCAGTAGCCAAGTATACACTCGCATAATCCTCCCCATCTATGAAACTTCTTAAAACATCGCTTTTAGCAGAAACGTGACGGCACAAAAAATAGGTATAAAAGAACCTGTACTTAAAGTAAAGAATACCACCAGAGTCAATCATGATGCGAGCACTAAGCGCCTCATTTAGCAATTTTCTGTCATCAAAGTCGCTTAGCGTCTTTTTCTTGTATTCGTCACAAAATCTATGCCAAGCTGATACGGAAAAAACGTTACGCTTTTCTGTATACATATGATAGGTAAACGCAGATATGACCTCAATTTTTCTTCTGGTTGGAAATGAATCCCGAAAAGCATCCTGCGGTGTCTGGAGAACGTCCGTTACATACCGCTCAACAATGTGTACCCTGTTTAATGGTCGAAAATCGTGCTCGCGACCAAGAACTTTTAGGTACATCAGAACGTTTGTTGGGGTAAGCGGGATACACAGGTTTAAGAGATCACCATATATCTTATCAACTGCCAATGTAACAAAAGATGTATCCGCTGTGTTCATATACTGCGTGGTGAGAGACCTAATGTCATCTCTAGATAAATGCCATAAGTGTGCGACCTTTATCGGAACTCCTGTTTCGGAAAATTGGGAAGGCATAATAGTGGACATTGAAACTGGAGAATACTTAGATAGCATTATAAAGCGGTTAAATATACCGATAGACATCAACTCCTTTAACATCCTATTGTGGCAGTCTATATCGAAATCGTCGAGAATAAGAACCCGCCCTTGTGACGTCTTTGTCAAGGTAGAAAATTCTTTTGCCAGTTTGGCACGATAGTTTGGAAGGGATGTAGAGTTTCTTATCGTGACGTCCGCATCTTGAGTTCTGGCAATTTCATACGCGAGCCGTTTTCCAAGCGACGTGGCGCCACACTCTGGATGCGTGTAGACGATGAATGAATCGCTAGAGCGCGCCATTTCATCAACGGAAATACTCTGTGCAGTCTCTGACTCCAGGTGGCTCCGTGGCGTATCCATTAGACGTGGCTCGACGTATAGAACGCTCCCAGCCGTTGCCATTAGATTGCGCTCAAAATCCTGCTTCAGCCCCTCCACGAGGAGCGCTCGATTGGATGAAATAGGTGGATAAGAAGAACCCACTGCGGCTGCTGGGCTTAGCGACTTCGAAGGTTGGTTTGCTGAAGGCGTGATTTTCGATAAAAGGAACCCGAGGAGCGTAATTAGCGCACTGTGATCTTCATCCTCTTTTATTGGATAAAATATAGGGACGAGCCTATATTTTCTTTCAAATGACCTCCTTTCCAACGTGCTCACAACAGACGTACCTGGGTACCCAACGAATGCGAAGTGCTTGTTTTCTATAGCGAGATCCGCCACCGAGAGCTGTGAAAATATATTTAAAAATGGATCAGTAAAACTGAACCCAACAACAAGCAACGACATACTTCTCCAGAGTTCTTCAATAAATTGGTGCTTTCTATTATGAATATATAGTTTGTTGTAATCCTTGGTTGTTATTACCATAGAGTTAGGTCGAGAAGAAATGCCGTGTATATGAAGGATAGGGCAGGCTGTCGAGTTTTCCGCTTGCAAACGCATCCAATTGACAACTTGCGTCTCCTCGTCTGAGGAAAATACCGCCGCCTGCTTTCCAAATACGCTTATGTATGCACTATTAAGGCAATCATCATAATTTGTAGTTATAATCGCACGCGGACCAAGCTCTATTAGTTTTTTATGGCATTCTGTATATTTTCCTGGCTCAACACTAAATATACTAGATAGGCGAGCCCTAAATGCATTTTCTCCTACACATTCTTCGATCTCACCTGCCGCGTCGAGTGGGTTTGCGCCTATGTTTTTGGATATGTATGCAAAATCCACTTTGACAAGTTTTCCGTCTCCGTGGAAGCGCGACGCCATGTCCTTTAAGGCTGTAGACCATAAGGGCACCAGAGGCACGCTAGCCCCCGCTCCGACAAACGTGGTTACAAGTCCGGCAGAAAGCCTTTGAAGCAACGAGTCGAAGGCTTGACGGTTTCCTTGAAATTGACTGTCATAGAGGGGTGCGGACATTTCCTGATGGTCCATTCGATTGGCTACTCTATCTGAGGCACTTGGTTGAGTAGCGTGTTGGCAAATAACTGTTGTTTGGTCAAAGCAAAAATGGCTTACCAAGTGCATCTGTCCGCAGTTTTTTGCCTATTCAGCTCGCCATGAGCGCGGCCCGGCCCTTGGCTTGGCCGCTTTTTTTGTGCGTGAAAAATTGAAATGCACATTGCATTTTTTGTTTGCGATGCGTATCGTATCGTTCTATGAAAAAGGGGTGACGAGTTGAATGGAGAAACAAAATGGCCCGCAAGCTGAACACAAAGAAAGCCTTTTGGTTTGAAGGTTACAAGATCGAATATAGTGCCTTCCAAAAGCGTTGGTTTGTAATTGATTGGGATTATGAGGACGGGCTTCGTGATGTTGGTCCGTCGCACCCCACGAAATACGCCGCTATGGATTGGTGCTGCAAAAGCATTCTTGGTTACTAGGCGCGCCAGCCGGGCCTTTTCTTTCGCCCGCGAACGATACGGTTCGAATTGGAGAATGCAGAATGTCAAAGAAAGTCAACAAGCGGCAAGCGGCGATTGATCGCGCCGAACGTTGGAAACAGGCCCTTCGTGAACATCGCGTCGTTCGTTACGCGGACGGCCTTTCGTTTACCGCGTTCAAGACCGCAGAGCTTGCCGCCGCAGAGGCCGCCGAGTGCGAAGGCGCAACCGTAATCATCGATTATCAGTGGTAACTGAAATGCACACCGCAACACGTCCTTACAAGTCCGGCACGCCTCGCGGCGACGCGTTTGACCGTGGCATCGCCTTCGCCGAACAGAAACTAAAGAGCAACCCGGCCCCTGCCGCCTATTTCGAGCTGCAAAAGGCTTACGACTATTTCAACGCCGAACTGTTCGGCGGGCAGCTCCCGGCCGTGATGCTGGCGCAGCATCGTCATCCGCGCTCTTATGGGTATTGGGGAAATGACCGTTGGAGCGCGGGTGGCCAGAAGAAGGCCGGCGAATTAGGCATGAACCCGGAATATTTGAAATCGCGCCCGCTGGCTGAAACCCTCGCGACGCTCGTGCACGAGCAATGCCATGTTTGGCAAACCTATTTCGGCGATGCCCCGCGCTCAAGTTACCACAACAGGGAATGGGCTGATAAGATGGAGGACGTTGGCCTCATGCCGTCAACTACAGGTGCGCCCGGCGGCAAGCGCACCGGCCCGAGCGTGACGCATTATATCATCGATGGCGGCAAGTTTCAGGCTGCCTGCCGCCGCTTGATCGGCAACGGGTTTGCGCTCACCTGGGGTGCAGTGAAGGAACCAAAGGGCGGCATCGGGGGCAGCGAAGGTGAGGAAGGCGGAGAAGCCAAGCCAAAGGCGAGCAAGAGCGGCAAGCGCATCAAGTACGTTTGCCTGGATTGCGAGGCCGCCGCATGGGGTAAAGACGGGTTGAACCTCATGTGCGGCGAGTGCGAGGAAAGAATGGAGGCGGCCTAAGTGGCCGCCTTTCCTGTTTCAATGCGGCAGGCAATAGTCCGCGTTGTCGATTTTTTCGAAGGATGCGGCTAGCCGCTCATAGGCCCGCTTCCAGGCCGCGTCACCCTCGCCAAGCTCCAGCATGATTTCGAGTTGTACACACAATTCGTGCATAGCCTCACGCAAAAGCTCGCTGGCCTTCACGGGGTTGATGCGGGCGCAATTCGAGTGTAAATTGGCAACAGGCATGATCGCAGCTCCTCAAGGCAATGCGGTTATAGCTAGGGCCGGTGCAGAGGAGGCAACCTCTCCCGGCCCGCTTAGTTTGTGCATAGCGCGGGGAGGCTGTCAAGATGGGGCCGGGCTCGCGGGCCGCTGTCCCGGTCACTGTCCCAGCGCTTAAAAACCTCAATAAAATCAATTAGCTAAGGCGGTAATGGTGGGCGCGGCAGGACTCGAACCTGCAACCAGACGGTTATGAGCCGCCGGCTCTGACCATTGAGCTACACGCCCCGCTTTTTTTGCCTGCCTGTTGCTTACGCCACACCGCACAAGCAGGTTCGCTTCAGCGAAGCACATTGCAATATTTCGAGGGAGGCTGACAATGAGAAAAGACGCCGCCGCGATGGCTGTGGCCATTCTGTTCACAGTAACAGGCGGCGCGGCAGCGCAAGCGCCTGCGCCCCAGGCTCCCGGCGCGCAAATCTCCACCGTCCGGGTGGCGGGCGAGGGAAGCGTGCAGGCGGTGCCGGACATAGCCACCATCCGGATCGGCGTCACCACCGAGGATGCGAACGCGCAGCAGGCTGTTTCGGCCAACACGGCGGCAACCACCAAGGTGATGTCCGGACTCCAGGCGGCGGGCTTAGAGAAGAAGGATCTGAAGACATCCAATTTCTTAGTCTATCCGCAGTACCGCACTGAGGGCGAGCGCAAGCACCGGGTTGCGAGCTACCGGGTCTCGAACACGGTCATGGTAACGGTCCGCGATACATCGAAGGTTGGCGGTATCCTAAGCAAAGCCGTGGCGGCCGGCTCCAACGAGATTAAGGGCACCAGCTTCTCTGTCTCAAACCCTGAGAAGTATCTGAACGAGGCGCGCAGAAGGGCCGTCGAAAACGCCCTGGAGAAGGCCAGGGTCTATGCCTCGGCGGCCGGGATGAAACTTGGCGAGGTGCTCGAAATCAGCGAACCGGGTGTGTCCGCTCCGCTTTACGGCCGCCGCGGTCCGGTAAGGGCGTTTGGCGCCGGCCCCGTCCCCATTGAGACCGGCGAGGTGCGGCTTGAGGCGCATGTCCATCTGGTCATCGCGCTGAAGCCATAGGCCTGCCCGCCGCTTCGTCCTTGTTCTGTCCCTGTGCCGGGCGGCGCGCGCCCGATTGGCAAAACCGCGCCTCGCCGGCGCCGCCATGCCCGGCGGCCCAAGCGTGGAGAGGAACCGTCAGCCGCACAATCTTAGTTCTGCCTTGCGCTTCAAAGCACGGATAAGTTTAGGAAACGGAAGCCGTTTTGCACCAGATCCCCAGGAAATTACGGCAAGCGGCCCAACCTCTCCCGCAGCCCCAATATCGCCCTTGTCACAGTCTTGTGTTTGTTTAGAACAATCCGGGGGTCAGTGAGGGGTTGGGCGTTGCATGAACGGGCTTGAAACACGCGCGTTGCATGAGATGGGGCGCGAGGCTTGGAACGAGTGGGCGGCACAAATCATCAAATCGAGGGCCAATTTCGAATCGGCTGGGATTTTTTCGCTCAATTGGTTCGGCGAGGCGGACAATGAGGAGACCCGGCTCTGGCTTAAAACCGCAAGCGCCGACTTCTCGAACAGCCTTTTCGAGGAAGGCGCGAGCTTCGAAGGCTTCATCTTCCCTGGGCCCATCATCCTGAACGGCGCGGTGTTCCAGCTCCCGGTTTCGTTCGCGGGAGCGGAATTCAAACTCAACGCGAATTTCGCTGACACCCATTTCCACGGCGACGTCAACTTCGAGGGCGCTAAGTTCGACGGGCAAGCTGTTTTCGATGACGTCCAGTTCGATGGGCTGGCCGATTTTGAACGGGCCGAGTTCCTCAAGGAGAAGGAAGGCCCCCTCAGCCACAGCGTGAAATTCCAGCGGACGCAGTTCCTGAGCAAGGCGGATTTCCGCGGCTCGGTTTACGCCGGCAGCGCCGATTTCTCGAAGGCGCAGTTTGCCGCGACGGTTCGCTTCGACGAGGCCCGCTTCATCGGCGCCGCCGTGTTCGAGGGCGCGGTTTTCTCCGCCCCCGCCGGCTTCAACGCCTGCAAATTCCTTGAGAAGGCCACGTTCAAGGAAGCGCGGTTCACCGGGGAGGCGCGCTTCGCGGAGGCGCTGTTCAACGGCGAGTGCGACCTGGAGCACACTCAGTTCTGGGGCGATGTCTCCTTCCGGGACGCGAAATTCGAGAAGAACACGAGCTTCAATGCCATGCGCGTGGAGGGAACCGCGCGCTTTCCGGGGGTGAAGTTCGCGGCCCAGGCCGATTTCCTCGAAACCCGCTTCACGGGACCCGCCGATTTTACGGGCACTAGCTTTTCCGGGCCGGCCATATTCCGGCTTGCCCAGTTCAAGGAAGGCGCGTGCTGGGGGGCTTGCGAGTTCTCCGACAACGCTGATTTTACAGGCATCGCGCTCAGCAAGAATTCGAGCTTCAAGGACAGCCGCTTTAAATGCGACGCGCTGTTCAAGGAGGCGCATTTCGAAGCGCCCATTTCCTTTGAGGACGCGCAATTCGAGGCCAGCGCCGATTTCTCCGCCGCGCAAAGCAAGGTCGCCTTCGTGCTGGCCGGCACCGGATTCAAGAATGTGCCCGGCTTCCTCGAAGCGAGCTTCCACGAGCCGCCGCGCGTGGACCACATGCTGGTCGCCGATCCGCTGAAGCGCTGCCATAACTGGAAAAAGGCCGGCGTCCCGGACCCACGCGGGGCGTTCTTCAAATTCTGGAAGGTGTGCGGCGACCCGGATGGCTCGGCCAAATTCCGGCGGCTTAAAAAGCTCGCCTCGGAGGCGCAGGACCAGCAGCGGGAGCAAGAGTTCTTCGCGCAAGAGCTGCGCTGCCGGCGCTTCTGGCACGACAAGCCGCTGGGCAGGGGCATGGCGCGGTTCTGGCTCGGCTGGCTCTACGGGGTGATGGCGAGCTATGGGCGCTCACTGTCGCGGCCCTTCGTGCTGTGGCTGGCGTCGGTCTTCGCATTCGCGCTCTTCTATTTCTCGCAGATGGGCTCGGCGTGGAATGTGCACCAGCCGCCCGGCAATTGGACAGGCTGGCTTGCGAGCCTGGCCTCGGATCAGAAATTCCCCTGCGTTTCCGGTACTTCGAGCCGGATCGGCGAGGCGTTGTACCTCTCGTTCAGAAGCGCGTTCCTCAAGCTCGACTGGACGGACACAGCCACGACGCGGCGCGTCTTCGGCTGCCTCTACGGGCTGGAGGGCAACGGCACGCCCATCGTGCCGCTTGGCGTGTCGGCGGCGGCGGTGGCGCAGGTGATCGTGAGCATCGTGCTGCTGTTCGCGTTCTTCCTGGCGCTGCGCAATCTGCTGAAGGTGCGGTAGCCATTTGTCCTCCGCCGTTAACGGTTGCCCGCCGGTTTTACGCGGCGGGTGCGGCTTCGCGGATTTGAGACAATATAGCAAATGCGCCTTGCGGAATTGTTAAAACGCAAAGCGGCGTGCCAAGTAATTGATGTAGAACGAACAATATCGGCACATGATTCGTGTGCGGCGCAGTCTTTGCGCGTTATTGAGGTTAATTCACAAACCGCGAATATATTTAAAGGGATTCTGCAAACGTAGAAATCAGCCAAAAACACGGAAAAATTCGCAAAAATGCGCGTTTTTGGACGGTCCCACAGCGGCGTTAACCTTACCGGCATTAAGCATAGCGCGACGTCTGTGAAAATTTACAGCCTGTTTGGACATTTTCAGGGCTCCGTTCCCTGTATCACACAAGCTCATTTTTTGCGAGCCAGTACCGCCTGCCGGAACTCCTGATCCGCATGTGCGATCCGGGCCGTCATTGCGAGCGTCGCGAAGCAATCCAGATCCGCAAGCCGCAGCACCTGTTTCTGGATCGCCACGGCCACCAAGGCGGCCTCGCCTAGCCGTGGCCGCGCTACGCGGAAACGAAGCCGGCTCTCCTTTCGAGGTCCGCCAGCCGCTCGTCGATGATGTTGAGCCGGCCGCCATGGCTTTTCTGAACGCGCGCAATCCCGCCTGGCAATGCCGGCGTTCGCTACCGTGGATAAGAGCGCATTACCCCCGCACCTTTCCAGGGGTAATGCGATTTGTGCGGTTCGCCTGTCCTGAGAACAGCCGCTTATAGATCCGCGAGGAGGCGCTCGGCGCTGCTTTCCTGTGCCACGCCCGCCTGCGTTTCGATGTGCAGCGCCTTCACCACGCCGTCGTCGGCGAGCATGGCATAGCGCTTGGAGCGGATGCCGAAGCCGATCGGCCCGCCGTCCATGTCAAGCCCGATGGCCTTGGCGAAATCGCCGTTGCCGTCCGCGAGGAAGGTTATCTTGCCTTCCACGCCGCTGGCCTTGCCCCAGGCATCCAGCACGAAAATGTCGTTCACCGCCGTGCAGGCGATGAGGTCCACGCCCTTCGCCTTGAACTCTTCCGCGCGCTGCAGGAAACCCGGCAAATGCTGGGCATGGCAGGTCGGCGTGAACGCACCCGGAACCGCAAACAAAGCGACCTTCTTGCCTTTGAAGATCTCATCCGCCGAAACCTCCGCCGGTCCCGTCGCGGTCATTGTCCTGAATGTTGCCTGGGGCAGTTTGCTTCCTGGGGTGATCGCCATGCAGTTCTCCTTTAGCCGGGAAATTGCCAGTTTTGTGCCTATATATACGGCCTTTGGATCAAAATCCATGAAAGGGCGGCGGCTCACTAATTCGTGAGAGCCCGGTGAACGCCTTATGGATCGCGGGAAGCAAACCTTGCCGTGAGAGAAGCTTGCTTCTATAAGGCGGCATGTGCAGGCCTTTTCAGTTGGGAACGGTGATGCGAAGCAATATGTCCTTGCGGTTCGCACATTTAATTTGTTTTGGCCTAGCCGCGGGCCTCCTCCTGGGAGCCTTCCAGGCTGCCGCCCGTGATAAGGGTACCCGCGCCCATAAGCCGGAACACCCGGAGGCCAAGCTCAGCCCGGCTCAGGCCAGGGAGCTTTATCGCTTGCGCAAGCAGCGGCTTGAGCAAATCAGTGCACAGCGGAAGGATATGACGAAGGAGCAGCGCGCGCTCACCGCCAACCGTGCCAGAATGCACGCGAGGCTTGTGGAAACCGCCAAAGCGCTGGCGCTCTCCGAAAAGCGCCTGACCAAGATCGAGGAGCGTCTCGGGCAAATACGGGCCAAGATAAAGGCAAAGCGCGAAAAGTTTGAAGATCAGGCGGTGCAGATGTCCGCGCTGTTCATGCTCCTGCAAGGCATGAGCACGCAGCCGCCTCCGGTCTTGTTCACGCACAGCAGCGACGCGCTCAAGATGATCCGCAGCGGCATGGTTCTTGCGTCATTTTATGAGGATGTTGAAAAGCGCGCCAAGGTAATATCCGATGAAGTCGACCTGCTCGCCAGTGACGAGAAGGAAGCGGAGCGGCAAGAGCTGCGGCGCAAGACGGAGCAGGCTCAAAATGCAAAGATCAAGGCGCAAATCGATTTGCTGCTGATCGAGAACAACAAACAGCTCGAAATTGCCCAGGAAACCTTGGTCAACCTCAAGCAGGCGGCCGAGGTCAATCTGGCTGGCCTCAAAACTCTGAAACAAGTGCTGCCTGTGCTGGACGCCGCGGCCAGGAGGGGTAAGGCCGCCGCTTTGGCCAAACGCGCCGCCGGCGTTCAGACGGCCTCTTTGCAGTCAGGCGGGCTGACGTCCAGTATTCCTTTCGGGGCCTCCCAAGGCCTGGTCCCAATGCCCGTGCAAGGCAAGCTGCTTACAAGATTCGGGGAAAAGGGCCCCGACGGCGCGGCTTCCAAGGGAATCCATTTTGAAACGCGTCCAGGCGCTCAGGTCGTATCGCCTTGCGATGGCATGGTCCTGTATGCGGGGCCTTTCCGCTCCTACGGTCAACTCTTGATTATCGACCCTGGGGGGAGATATCATGTTGTGATTGCAGGCATGGACCGCATTCAAGTAACCCAAGGTCAGTCCGTTCTTGCTGGCGAGCCTGTTGCAAGAATGGGCAAGGAACCTAGATCTGGAGAGAAGACGGCGTCCCGCCCGAATCTCTACGTGGAATTCCGTAGAGACGAGCAGTCTATTGATCCCGCACCGTGGTGGTCCGCGGGAGGAAGAGGTTAAAATATATGCGCAAATCGGAACTGGCGGTTGGGGCGTTCTTAATCATGCTGGTATGCGGCGCCAGCATTTTCATATTGCACTCCACTCCCCGGGGGCAGGCAGTCGCGGCCAACGCCAACATTTATAAGGAGCTCGACCTTTTCGGGGAGGTTTTGGAACGGGTGCGCTCGGAATATGTCGAGAAGCCAGACGATACAAAGCTCATCGAGCACGCGATCAACGGTATGCTGCAGGGGCTCGATCCACATTCAAGCTACCTGACCGCGAAAGAATTCCAGGACATGCAGGTGCAGACCCGCGGCGAATTCGGCGGGCTCGGCATCGAGGTCACGATGGAGGATGGCGTCGTAAAAGTGATCGCCCCCATCGACAACACGCCAGCCGACAGAGCCGGCGTTCTCGCGGGCGATTACATTACCCATCTCGATGGCGAATCGATCCAGGGGCTGAGCCTCAACGAAGCGGTTGAGAAGATGCGCGGCCCGGTGGACTCGCCGATCAACCTTACCATCATCCGCAAGGGGGCCAGCAAGCCCATCCAAACGAAGGTCGTCCGCGATATCATCCGCATCAATCCGGTCAAGTACAGCGCCGAGGGCGACGTCGGCTGGATCAAGATCAAGACGTTCCAGAGCGAGCGCACCTACGACTACATGAAGCAGGCTGTCGAGGATCTTAAGAAGGCCATCGGCCCGAAGCTCAAAGGGTACGTCATCGACCTCAGGAACAATCCGGGCGGCTTGCTCGACCAGGCGATCGCCGTGTCCGATGCATACCTAGACAAGGGCTCCATCGTTTTGACCAAGGGCCGCAACGCCGCCGAAAGCAGCCGGGCGAATGCCAAACGCGGCGATATCACCGGTGGCAAGCCGCTCGTGGTGCTGATCAATGGCGGCTCGGCCTCGGCGTCGGAAATCGTCGCTGGCGCGCTGCAGGATCACAAGCGCGCGAGCGTCATCGGCACGCGCTCATTCGGCAAAGGCTCGGTGCAGACCATGATCCCGCTCCGCCGGCATGGCGGCCTGTCTCATGGCGGCCTGCGCCTGACGACGGCGCGCTATTACACGCCTTCCGGGCGCTCGATCCAGGCAACCGGCATTTCGCCGGATTATGTCGTCGAGCCAGAACTTCCGCCGGAATTGAAAGCGCAGATGGCGGCGTTCGCGCCCAAGGGCGAGGCCAGCCTGCGCGGTCATTTGAAGAATGAAAACGCAAAGGAGGTGAAAGGAAGCATCTCCTACGTGCCGAAGGAGAAGGAAAAGGACGTGCAATTGAAAGCCGCCATTGACCTTCTGCACGGCAAGAAGCCTGAAAAGACAGAGAAGAAGAAGGTGGAGAACGCCGCTGCACCGGCTACAAGGGCAACCGTGCCCAACTAGTATCCACAGCGGTGAGGGGGCGTGTCACAATCGCAGGGCATCACCCTTCACCTAAGCCCTCTTCCCATGGCATGGGAGAGGGCGGTCCGGTTTCCTGCTGAGAAAGCACTCCTTCCGCCATTGGCGAGGGACAGGGTGAGGGTGACGCACGCCGCATAAATTACCGGTTCTGAGTATTGGACTGCACCTTAGGGGTTACGCCAAGAAAGCGGGAAGGGGCCATGCCGCCGGCGCGGGCCTTCTGGTTTTCCTCGCGGAGGGAATAAGGCCATGAAAGCGCTTCTAATTACGGCTGGGCTGTTCTTTTCGGCTTATGCAGGCGGACTGGCCTACTTCGCCTTCACCAGCACCGGCCACGAATACGACCTGAAGCTGGCGCTGCCAATCGACACGCGCAAAATGCCCAAGATCGGCCCAATCCCGCAAATCGTGTCACACGAGCCGGACGATTCGGCCAATCCCGTCATCGACGGGCGCGCCGAGGCCCGAATTCCCCCGCGTCCCGCGGGCGGCGCACTCGTACGCTTCCCCGACCGCGACGGCGCTGCCTCCGAGGCTCCAATACGGCGATAGCGTTTGATGCAGGCTTCTTTGGCGCAGCGGCGGATCGGGAACGCTTGCGGCGTTACCCCGCTTTGCGTTATTGTCTCGGAAATATTTATAAAGAAAGATGCCTCATGACCATGATTGATCCCGCCACGCTTCCCTACCGGCCCTGCGTCGGCATTGTGGTTCTGAATGCCGAAGGACTGATCTGGCTTGGGCGGCGCGTTGGCGAGCTTGTCGAGCAGGAAAGCGCATGCCGCTGGCAGATGCCCCAGGGCGGCATCGACGCGAATGAAGCCCCAAGGACCGCCGCATTCCGCGAGCTTCACGAGGAAACCGGCATCCGCAGCGTGGAGGTTCTGGCCGAAACGAAAGGCTGGATTACCTACGATCTTCCGCACGGATTTGTTGGCGTTGCTTTGAAGGGCAAATATCGCGGGCAGCGCCAGAAATGGTTCGCCATGCGCTTTACCGGCGCCGAGCGGGAAATCGATCTGGCCCCCGCCGGACATAAGCCGGAGTTCGATGCCTGGCGCTGGGCTCCCGCGAAAGATGTGGCCGAATCGATCGTCCCGTTCAAACGCGCCTCCTACGAGCAGGTGCTGGCCGAGTTCAACCATCTCGTGCAACGTTAACTGAATCCTAACGGTTCGTTAAAACGCCAAAAACTCATGCGGTCGGGTTGCAATGCAACACGAGCCTATGCTAGAAGCCCGGCAGGCATATGCCGGACTGCAATCCGGACATTTTGGGCTTATTCAGGGCACGCAGAAACGCTGCGGCGTTTTTTTTGCGGCTATTTGACTGTTGGAGAGACCGGCGTGGCAAGCGGTGGTGAATTATCAACGGTAGCAGAGCGTTACGCTGGCGCGCTTTTCGAGCTTGCCAAGGATAAGAACCAGGTCGGGGAGACCGGGACGGTGCTGGTGCGCTTTCTTGACGCACTGCACAATAGCGCGGATCTGCAACGCTTCGTCCGCAGCCCCGTATTCTCCGGCGGCGACCAGCTTCACGGCCTCACCTCCGTTTTGAAAACGGCGGGCATAGACGGCCTGGTGAGGGATTTCCTGCTGGTGCTCGTCCGGAACCGCCGCCTGTTCGCGGTGGAAAGCGTCATCGAATCCTTCCAGCGGCTCGCGGCCAAAGAACGCGGCGAGGTGGAAGCCGAGGTCATCTCCGCCCATCCCCTGACGGATGCGCACGTAAAAGAGCTGACAGAAACGCTGCGGCAGAAACTCGGCAAGAGCCCCAAGCTTACCATTACTGTTGATAAATCCCTCCTCGGCGGCCTCATCCTGAAGCTCGGGAGCAAGATGATCGACACCTCCCTACGTACGAAACTCAAGAACTTAGAAAAGGCGATGAAAGAGGCCAGCTGATGGAGCTCACGGAAATCCGCCCGTCCGAAATTTCTTCGATACTCAGAGAACAGATCAAGAATTTCGGTCAGGAAGCAGAAGTCTCGGAGATTGGGCAAGTGCTATCGGTGGGCGACGGCATCGCCCGCGTGTACGGCCTCGATAATGTGCAAGCCGGCGAAATGGTCGAGTTTCCCGGCGGCATCCGCGGCATGGCGCTGAACCTCGAAGCCGACAATGTCGGCGTCGTTATCTTCGGCGAGGACAGGTCCATTAAAGAGGGCGATACCGTCAAGCGGACGGGCGCCATTGTGGAAACCCCGGTTGGCAAAGGACTGCTTGGCCGCGTGGTCGACGGCCTCGGCAACCCCATCGACGGCAAAGGCCCGATCGAGGCTACGGAACGCCGCCGCGTCGACGTGAAGGCGCCTGGCATCCTGCCCCGCCGCTCCGTGCATGAGCCGATGCAGACGGGCCTCAAGGCGGTCGATGCGCTGATCCCGATCGGCCGCGGCCAGCGCGAGCTGATCATCGGCGACCGCCAGACCGGCAAAACCGCCGTGATCCTCGACACGATACTGAACCAGAAGTCGATCAACGCCACCGGCGACGAGAGCCAGAAGCTCTATTGCATCTACGTGGCTGTCGGGCAGAAGCGCTCCACGGTCGCACAGTTCGTGAAGGTGCTCGAAGAAAACGGCGCGCTCGAATACTCCATCGTCGTGGCCGCGACCGCTTCGGACCCCGCGCCAACGCAGTTCATCGCGCCCTATACGGGCTGCTCGATGGGCGAGTATTTCCGCGACAACGGTATGCACGCGGTCATCTTCTACGACGACCTTTCCAAGCAGGCCGTGGCTTACCGCCAGATGTCGCTCCTCCTCCGCCGCCCGCCGGGACGCGAAGCCTATCCGGGCGACGTGTTCTACCTGCACTCCCGCCTTCTGGAGCGCGCGGCGAAGCTCAACCAGGATCACGGCTCGGGCTCGCTGACCGCGCTTCCCGTGGTCGAGACGCAAGCGAACGACGTTTCGGCCTACATTCCGACGAACGTGATTTCGATCACGGACGGCCAGATCTTTCTTGAGACCGACCTGTTTTACCAGGGCATCCGGCCGGCGGTGAACGTCGGCATCTCGGTGTCGCGCGTGGGCTCCTCGGCGCAGGTGAAGGCCATGAAGCAGGTCGCGGGCGCCATCAAGGGCGAGCTTGCGCAATACCGTGAAATGGCGGCCTTCGCGCAGTTCGGCTCCGACCTCGACGCAGCCACGCAGAAGCTGCTGGCCCGCGGCTCGCGCCTCACCGAGCTTTTGAAGCAGCCCCAGTTCTCGCCGCTCAAGGTCGAAGAGCAGGTGGTGGTGATCTATTCGGGCACCCGCGGCTACCTCGACAGCATCCCGGTGGCCAAGGTGAACGAGTTCGAGCGCGAGTTCCTCACCATCATGCGCACGGATCACAAGGATGTGCTGGATGAAATCCGCACCTCCAAGGTGCTGTCGCCTGAGACGGAGCAGAAGCTCAAAGCTATCCTGGAGCCATTTGCCAAGCGTTTTGTGGCGTAATCCTCAAGGCCCGCGGAGAAACAAATGGCCAGCCTGAAGGACCTTCGAGCGCGCATCTCGTCGGTGAAAGCAACGCGGAAAATCACTAAGGCCATGCAAATGGTGGCCGCCGCGAAGCTTCGCCGGGCACAGGAACAAGCGGTAGCCGCCCGCCCATACGCCGGACGGCTTGAGAAAATACTGAGCCATGCGGGGCGCACCGCACCAGCCGCGGCCGCTCTGCCGTTGCTGCGGGGCACCGGAAGCGATCAAACGCACATTCTGATCGTGGCGACCGGCGAGCGCGGCCTGGCCGGCGCCTTCAATTCCAACATCGCCCGGCTTGCCCGCGATCACACCCGCAAGCTTCAGGCGGAAGGCAAGACCGTCAAGATCGTCACCATCGGCCGCAAGGGCGCCGACGTGCTCCGGCGCGACTTCAGCAAGATCATGATCGATCACGTCGACCTCAAAGGCGTGCGCCAGCTCACCTATAATCACGCGCTTGATATTGCCCAGCGCATCACGAAGCGCTTCGACGATGGTGAGTTTGACGTCGCGACGCTGTTCTACTCGCAGTTCGTGAACATCATCACGCAGCGGCCGCACATGCAGCAGATCATACCTCTGCCGGTTCCCGAGGAGCCGGAAATGCCGGGCGGGGCCGGGTTCTACGACTTCGAGCCGGACGAGAAGGAAATTCTGCACGAGCTTCTGCCGAGAAACCTCGCCACGCAGATTTTCCGCGCGCTCCTCGAAAACAACGCGGGCTTCTATGCCTCGCAGATGACCGCGATGGACAATGCAACGCGCAACGCCGGCGAGATGATCGACAAACTGACGCTGAAGTACAACCGCACGCGCCAGGCGCAGATCACGAAAGAGCTGATCGAGATCATTTCCGGCGCTGAGGCCCTATAGCGGCAAATCTGGAGAATTTGGACAGGTTCTTGGGGAATAAAGAAAGATGAGCGATAGACGGATTGGCCGCATAAGGCAGGTAACTGGAGCCGTCGTCGACGTGCAGTTCGACGGTCCGCTCCCCTCGATTTTGAACGCGCTTGAGACGCAGAACCGGGGCAACCGCCTCGTGCTGGAAGTGGCGCAGCATCTTGGCGAGAGCACGGTGCGCACCGTGGCGATGGACTCGACGGACGGCCTCGTGCGCGGCGCGGAGGTGGTGGACACTGGCCAGGCCATTGCGGTGCCGGTCGGCAACGAGACGCTCGGGCGCATCATCAACGTCATCGGCGAGCCCATCGACGAGGCCGGCCCGGTCAAGACGAAAGAGCGCCGCCCGATCCACGCTCCAGCGCCCGAGTTCGTCGAGCAATCGACCGAGGTCGAAGTGCTTGTCACCGGCATTAAGGTCGTGGACCTGCTGGCTCCCTACTCGAAGGGCGGCAAGGTCGGCCTGTTCGGCGGCGCCGGCGTGGGCAAAACGGTGCTCATTCAGGAACTTATCAACAACATCGCCAAGGCGCACGGCGGCTTCTCGGTGTTCGCCGGCGTGGGCGAGCGCACCCGCGAGGGCAACGACCTCTACCACGAGATGATCGAGTCCGGCGTGAACAAGGACCCGAAAAAAGGCTCGACCGAAGGTTCGAAGTGCGCGCTGATCTTCGGCCAGATGAACGAGCCGCCCGGAGCCCGCGCCCGCGTCGGCCTTTCGGGCCTGACGGTTGCCGAATATTTCCGCGACCAGGGCCAGGACGTGCTGTTCCTCGTGGACAACATCTTCCGCTTCACCCAGGCAGGTTCCGAGGTTTCCGCGCTTCTTGGCCGCATCCCTTCCGCCGTGGGCTATCAGCCGACGCTCGCCACCGACATGGGCGCCCTGCAGGAGCGCATCACCTCGACGGCGAAGGGCTCGATCACCTCGGTGCAGGCCATCTACGTGCCCGCCGACGACCTGACCGACCCGGCGCCGGCCACCTCGTTCGCTCACTTGGACGCAACCACCGTGCTTTCGCGCGCCATTTCTGAAAAGGGCATCTACCCGGCCGTGGACCCGCTCGACTCGACCAGCCGCGCGCTTGAGCCGCGCGTCGTGGGCGAGGAGCATTACCAGGTCGCCCGCCAGGTGCAATCCATCCTGCAACGCTACAAGTCGCTACAAGACATCATCGCGATCCTTGGCATGGACGAGCTTTCCGAAGAGGACAAGCGCATCGTGGCCCGCGCACGCAAGATCGAGCGCTTCCTGTCACAGCCCTTCCATGTGGCCGAGGTGTTTACCGGCAAGCCGGGCGTGCTTGTGGATGTGAAGGACACGGTGAAGGGCTTCAAGGGCCTTTGCGACGGCGACTACGATCACCTGCCCGAGCAAGCCTTCTACATGGTCGGCACCATCGAGGAAGCCGTCAAGAAAGCTGAAGAACTCGCCGCCGCCGCTTAGGCGGACAAAGCTGCGGCCGGGCATCCCGCCCGGCCCTTTCTTGCACCTAAACCTAGCGCCAACGGGCGGGTCAGATGGCCGAAACCTTTCACTTCGAACTCGTTTCTCCGGAGCGTATGCTCGTCTCCGCCGATCTTGCCGAGGCCGTGATTCCCGGACAGGAAGGCGATTTCGCCGCGCTCGCCAATCATTCGCGGGTGGTCGCGCAGGTCCGCCCCGGTATCTTGACCACAAAAACCCAGAACGGCGACCAGAGGCAATATTTCCTGCGCAGCGGTTTTGCCGATGTCGGACCCAGCGAGACCGCAGTGATTGCAGAATTTGCGGTACCACTTGAGGACTTCTCCTCCGCGATGCTCAACGAAGAGATCGAGCTGGCGCAGACCGCGCTGGAGGAGGCCCGGGATGACATGGGCCGCTATGCGGCAAGCGACCGCCTGGAGCGCCTGCAGTCCTTGGCTCCCCGGATTGCCAAGTAGGCCGGAAAGCGCCTCCAGGAAACGCAGGGTGAAGCGGCGGCAGCAATCCGCAACGTCATTCCCGGTCCCGCCTTCGCGGGGCTAAACTCCAGCGAAAATCCATTTCTGCCGCTGGAACAAGATTTGACATGGATCCCGTCTGCGCGGGGCCGACGCCGCGGCGCACTTTATCTGCCGGCTTAGGATTATCGAACCGCACTCATTGGCTTCCTTACCTCGCGGACATGGAATGCGCGCTTCCCGGCAGTGGCGGGAGCCAGCTGCTTGGTTACTTCCGGGCGGTTCGCCTCTTCTTCTGAAGCCGCCGGGGCCACGGCCACGCCGATCATGCTGGGCGCCTCCGCTTTGTCTTTTGCCGGCGTTTCAGGGGCAGGCTTCGCGCCGGTGCGGATTTGATCCCCGGCGCGGGCGAGGGCACGCTCCGCGGCTTCCCGCGCGGCGATTTCTTCTTTCAACCGTCCCGTGACTATGATCACCGTGTATTCCGCGCGCTGCCAAGCGGTCTCGATGCTTTGCCGTGACTCTTCGGTCCGCACAAGCTGCGCGGCCTTCGTCCGCAAAGTGCGCTCAAGCTTTGCTTTGGCTTCCTCCGTTGCGCGAAGGGCTTCCATGGTGCTGGCGAGCTTGGCGGAGGTGGCCCGCAATTCCGTTACTGCTCGCGCCAGCGCGGCTTCCGTTGCCAGATGAGCGGCCGCCTTCTTCTCCAGCTTCGCGTGGGCGGCACGCTCCGCACGTTCCGCGGCTGCCTGCGCTGCATGTGCATGTTCACGGGCCTTGCTTTCCCGCGACAGCCTCCCGTGTAAGAACTTTATCTCATCCCGTGCCACGGATAGCGCCATCTCCGCGGCGTGGTGGGCCCGCCTCAGCTCGCTGGCTTCGGTGGCGGCCCGCCAGAAGGATACGCCAAGGCCGAGGGCAAGCGACGATATTGCAGCCAAAACATAGATCAAATTCGTTTTACTATTCATTGTCATTTCCTACCGCAACGTTAACAGCACATAGTGACCGGACGGCTTGAACATTGGTAGTATATGACGGTTAATACCACATTCCCCAGGCTGCTACTTCTGTTGCTATTACTCACGTAAATTGGCGCCGCCGGGGTCACGCCCCAGCACCCGGCCCGGGTTCCACCTTTAGGCCTAGCTATTTCTTGCTTCATCCGGCCGCTCGTTTGGCTCCGCATGGGGCCGCCGGTTGTCTTTTGTGGCGCTATCGCCGCGGGAATTGCGCCCTATCCCAGGGAATTATCCCGTTGTGGAAACAATGTTTAACGTATTCGTTGACAATATCGCAGGCGTTGATTAAATAGGCCCTTGGATTTGAGCCAGCCCCAGAGGGAATATGCCTAAAAAGGTTTTAGTAACAGGTGCGGCAGGATACCTTGGCTCTATACTTGTTCCCCAGCTTATCGCTCAGGGATTTGCGGTAACAGCGCTCGACACCTTCGCCCGCAACGATACTGCACTGGCATGTTTGTGCGCCGATCCCCGTTTCACACCGGAACGCGGCGACGCCCGGGACGAAGACCTCATGCGCAGGCTGGCTCGCGATGCGGATGTTATTATCCCCCTTGCTGCGGTTGTTGGCGCTCCCGCCTGCAAAATGGACCCGGTTACGGCAACAACGCTCAACCGCGATGCGATTTTAATGTTGCTGAAGATCACCAGCAAGGATCAAAGGATTATCTTCCCGACAACCAATTCTGGCTACGGAGTAGGGTCGCCAGGCGAGTATTGCACGGAGGAAACGCCGCTCAATCCGATCTCCCTCTATGGTGTAACGAAGGTCGAAGCGGAACAAGCTATTCTCGATAGCGGGCACGGAGTGACACTGCGGCTTGCGACCGTCTTCGGCATGGCGCCCCGTATGCGGATTGATCTGTTGGTGAACGACTTTACTTACCGGGCTGTGACGGATCGCGCCGTCGTAATCTTCGAAGGTCATTTCAAGCGCAATTACATTCACGTCCGCGATGTCGCTGGGGCATTCATGCATGTGATTGAAAACTATACCAATATGCAAAACGAGCCTTACAATGTTGGCCTGTCGGATGCCAATCTCTCCAAGCTGGAGCTTTGCGAACGCATCAAGCGTTATCTGCCGAAGTTCGTCTATCTCGAAGCGCCGGTCGGGGAAGACCCGGATAAACGCGATTACATCGTGTCGAACGAAAAGATCGAACGGGCCGGGTGGCGTCCAAATTATTCCCTCGATAGCGGCATTCAAGAACTCATTCGCGGTTACACGATGATTAGAAACACCGCATTCGCTAATATCTAGCAGTTTAATCATACAGTATTCTTCGAACCATATCTTGCAATGTTAATCACTTCCAGGACACCGCTGCGCGTAAGCTTTTTCGGGGGCGGAACCGATTATCCCGAATACTTCAAGCGTAGCCGCGGCGCTGTTCTTGGGATGGCGATTAACAAGTACATTTATATTAGCGCGCTGCCCTTGGCATCTTTCATCCAATATAAATACCGCGTCAGTTACCGCATCGTCGAGACCGTGATGTCCATAGAGGACATACAGCATCCAGTAGTGCGCGCGGTCTTGAGTAGCAACGGCATAAAGACGGCCCTCGACATCAACATTATTTCAGATTTGCCGGCAAGCAGCGGCCTTGGCAGTTCTTCGGCTTTTACTGTCGGGCTTGTCAATCTGATCAAAGCGCTTGATGGCAACGGCCTGACGCGGTTAGATCTTGGCTTGGAGGCAATCAGGATCGAAAGGGAAGTGCTCGGCGAAAGAGTCGGCATCCAGGATCAGTTGCACGCGTCCTTTGGAGGGCTGAACAAGTTCGATTTCGTGGATGACCGCATCCACATAACGCCTGTGCGTATGCGCCAGGAAGTTCAGCACCGGCTTATGTCGTCCCTTTACCTGATCTATACCGGAATGCAACGTTACGCATCGGAGGTTCTCAAAGAACAAATCGACGCAACCAAGGAAAAAAAGGTCGACACGGATTTGCAGTCTCTCCACTCGCTCACCGATCAGGCCCTCAAAGTTCTCGAAGGCGCCGATCCGGAGAAGGTTGTCCGGGACTTCGGCGTCATGATGCATGAGGGCTGGCAGCTCAAACGCCGGCTTTCGAGCAAGATAACGAACTCCGCCATCGACGGCCTCTATGAAAAATCTCTCGCCGCCGGAGCGCTCGGTGGCAAGCTCTGCGGCGCGGGGAACGGAGGTTTCTTGCTTGTGGTCGTTCCTCCGGAGCGCATCGGCGCATTCAGGGACCGCATGGCGGATAATTACATAATCAAAGTTGAGCTGGACAAGCTGGGGTCGACAATTTTGACGAATTGAGTTACTTATATTTCTAACTCCCAAAGGTAATCAATCTGGCGGCGGAAGGCTTGGCAAGTGCGGACAGGAGCCCCTGCGGGAGGAAGTCTCCAAGGATTTCACGATGTCCCATGGAGTTGTCCGTAGGCGCAAAAGAATTGGAACAGCATCGTCTCCTATAGAAAATGCTTCCGCTATGAGTAGCACTGGTGGTCCTGGTGAACATAAGCAGCTTTAACGAAACAATGCCGCAGAGTACGCCGATGCTACTCGACATGGCGTGCCGGAATTGCGGAAGCCGCGCCGTAAAACTCTTTCTCGATCTCGGTGATCAACCTCATTGCAACCGGCTCGTTCCGCCGGGGCTGGCGGACAAGCGCGAGCCGCACTATCCGCTCCGGGTTGGTTTCTGCACCGAATGCACCCTCGTTCAGATCGATTACACGATTCCGAAGGAGGATATGTTCGTCGAATACCCTTATGTTTCCGGAACAACCAAGACATTAACCGTTCACTTCCGGGAAACCGCGGAACGGCTGATCGCGACTTACGGCCTGAAGGCTGATGACCTGGTTGTGGATATCGGCAGCAACGACGGTACGTGGCTCAAGCAATATCAACCTCACGGCTTGAGGGTGCTTGGGATCGATCCCGCCGCCAACGTGGTGGAACTGGCGCTCGCAAACGGCGTGCCGACGTGGGCGAGGTTCTTCAACGAGGCGGCGGCTGACGATATCCTTGCGAAAGAAGGGCCCGCCTCCCTCGTAACGGCTGCGGGGGTGTTTTTTCATCTTGAGGAATTGCACAGTGTCGTCCGCGGCGTAAAAAAGCTAATCGATCACGGCGGCGTCTTCGTGGTGCAGGCGATTTATCTTGGCGGCATGATCGAAAATACCGCGTTCGACCAAGTATATCACGAGCACCTCGTCTATTACACGCTGCGATCAATCGAGTCCCTTTTCGAGCGGCATGGCCTTGAAATCTTCGACGCCCGGCTCGTCCCCATTCACGGCGGCTCGATAGAGGTTCACGTATCGAAGAAAGGCGCCCGCGCGGTCAGCGGGAACGTGCTCCGCCTGCGTGCCGAGGAAGCCGGAAAAGGCCTTGGGGAATTTGCAACCTATCAACAATTCGCCGGCCGGGTCTGGCGCCTGGGCGAGGAACTGCGGGCTCTGCTTGAGCGCTACAAGGCGGACGGGAAGACGGTCTACGCTTTCGGTGCCCCCGCGAAAGGGGCAACACTTCTCAACAGCTTCAAGATTGGCCCAAGCCTCGTGCAGCAGGCCACTGAACGCAACCCCATGAAAGTGAACCATTTCATGCCGGGCTCGCGCATCCCCATCGTGAGCGAGGAGGCCCAAGCCCCGGACGCGTTCCTGGTGCTAGCCTGGAATTTCATCGGTGAATTCGTGAAACGGGAACGCGCCTATCTTGAGAGCGGCGGGGAATTCATTGTACCGATCCCGGAACTCAAGGTTATCGGCAAAGAAAGCTTGGGATGAGTTCACTTCCTGAAGCCGTCATCATTTTCGGAGCCTCAGGCTTTGTAGGGCGCAATCTTGCCGAAGCCTTGGAGGGACAAGTTCCCTTGCTAATAGGCGTCACGGGCAAGGCGAGCTCCGCTCCCGGCTGCACGCATGTATTTCCAATTAGTGAGCTTGACGCCATTCCCGCCCTGCCTGCGGATACCGTTGCGATTCACGTTGCCGCCTACCGCTACGACATGTCCAGGCTCAGCCTGGTTCAAAGCGACATCCTGCGTTTCAATACGGAGCTTAACGGGCGCGTATTCGATTTTTGCGCGAACCGGAAGATCCGCGAGCTGCGCTTGGCCAGCTCGGTTGCGGTCTATCCCGCCGGCCTCGATATAATGGACGATGCGGCCGAAGTTGACTTGAACAAGCAGCCCTATGCCGGAGAAGCTTTCTACGCCTGGTCGAAGCGCTGGGAAGAGAAGCTGGCGGCTCTTTACGCCGCGCAATTCGGCATCAATTCGATTGTATTCCGGCTCTCAAATCCTTATGGCCCTTACGACAGCACCGACTCCGGCAAAGCCCATGTTGCTCCTGCCTTCGTCATGAAAGCGCTCAATAGCGAGCCGGTTTTTCAGATCAAGGGCGATGCAACGGTTGAGCGCGACTTCACCTATGTGGGTGATGTGGCGGAAGCGTTCCGCCGTTCGCTTCTCTGGCGCGAACGCAACGAAGTCTACAATGTCTGTACCGGGAAGACCGTGACGCTCCAGACGCTCGCGGAAACCGTCCTAGCCGTGGCTGGCGTCAGAAAAGCGATCCAATCCGGCGCGCCCGGCGCTTTCGGCCCCAACCGGCGGGCTTCAACATCAGCGCGCATTCAGCAAGCCATGGGCCTTTCGTTCACCTCGCTTGAGGAAGGTATGCGCCCAACTATCGAATGGTACCGTCATGCGCTGGCAAGATGAGCATGTGCTGGTCCTGGGCGCTGACGGTTTTCTCGGGCGCCACGCCGCTCGCATGTTGCGCGAACGCGGTGCGGAGGTTCATCCGGCTGGCAGGGCGGCAGGCGATTTCACCGATTGGCCCACCGTTGAATCCGTGTTCCAGGCGGCTCCGGAAGTAACAAGGATCTATCATTTTATTACACGCCAAAGAACTGGCCAGGTTCAATACGGTATCCAGGGTGAGCTTCTCGCCGCGAATGCCCGGATACACCTCAATGTGCTTGAGGCTTGGCGCCTTCACCAGCCGCAGGCGAAACTTGTGTCCACAAGTTCGAGCTGCGCCTACCCCGAGTTGGACCGCCCCATCCGCGAGGAAGATTTTCAAACCGGGCCGATGCACGAAAGCGTGCGGGGCTACGGGCTGGCCAAACAGATGCTGGCCGTGGGCAGCGAAGCTTACGCCTCGCAATACGGCCTGAAATACCTGCATCTTTTTCTGGCGACAGTCTACGGCCCTCACGATCACAAGGCGGCTGACCGGACTCACTTTATGACTGCGATGATCGATCGCGCCGTGAGGGAAATGCGTTCCGGCCACACGGAGTTCACGGTTTGGGGCGAGCCAGGAACGGTCCGCGATTTACTTTACGTGGACGATCAAATCGAGGCGATTTTCGAGGCTGATCGCTTTTTCGAGAATGTGAGGCTTAATTGCTCGTCCAACGCGCCGGTCACAATTAATGACTGTGCGGCCGCCATTTGCAGCGCCCTTGGCTGGGCAGCCGCAATTGTCTACCCCAAGGGCACCTTCCAGGGAACCGGCTATAAGACCATCGACGCAACGCGTTTTTTGTCTGGTACGGGGTGGAAACCCAGCTTTTCTCTTCGGAACGGCATTCAGCATTTGCTCGCAACTGAATACAACGTAACCGTGCAAGACGGCTAATCGGGGAGCGGTGGAAGTGGAGCGCTTTGTATATTTCCAGAAGAAAGACGATAGCTAGAAATCGATTTGCCGTGTATCATGAGGACTGGAGCGATTACATGTTTTAGTCATACCGGGAGCGGAAAACGTAGCACTACTCTATCGCGGCGGGCTTCCCGCCTTTGAAACTGAACAGACCCCGGTTTGCCGCTAAACGCTGTTCATGGGATATTCTTGATAGATTTGCGAGGTGCTAACGATCTCAATGAACGCTGGAGGCAGGTAACGGAGAGTGCGAGTGGATATCACCGAATACCTGCAAACCGCAGAGCACGTTTTAGCCAAGAGCCGGAGCCATCCGGGTATCCAGCGCTGCAATGATGCGGCGTCTATCATCTCGGCGGCGCTTGATTTCGGCAAACCTCTTCTCGTCTGCGGCAATGGCGGCTCGGCATCGGACGCGATGCATATTACCGGCGAACTTGCCGGGCGTTTTCTCAAAGAGCGGCGCGCGCTCAATTGCGTTTGTCTGTCGTCGAACCCGGCGATTCTGACCGCGTGGGCGAACGACTATAGCTATGATACGGTCTTTGCGAGGCAGGTCGAAGCGTATGCGGCGGAAGGCGGCGTGCTTCTTGGGCTTAGCACATCGGGCAATTCCAAAAACGTGATCGCGGCCTTCGAAGCCGCGCATGTTGCCAAAATGAAGACCATTGCGCTCACTGGCGAGGGTGGCGGGGCCCTTGCATCTGTTGCGGACATCCTCATCGATGTGCCTTCCCGGTCCACGCCGCATATCCAGCAGGTTCACATCTGTCTCTACCACTATATTTGCGAGCGGGTCGAAGCAGCCGTCACCCCGTGCATATGAAAGGCGCCGAAGGCCATGTCCACTGGGGGCATAAGTGCTGTCATCCTCGCGGGAGGCAAGGGCACACGGATACAACATCTAAATCCGGACTCGCCCAAACCGATGATTGCCTGCTGTGGCCAGCCATTCCTGTACTGGGTAACAGCCTATTTCGCGAAGGCTGGTCTTCGCAGGTTTATTTATTCCACCGGCTATAAGGGTGAGCAGATCGGGCGCTGGTGCACGGATAGTACAATGCCCGGCGTCGAACGGACAGCATGTCACGAAGCGGCTCCGCTCGGAACCGGCGGAGGATTGATCAACTGCCTTCATCTCTGTGGCGAATGGGTGCTTGTTGCGAATGGCGACAGCCTCTGCATCGCAGATGTCGCGCCCCTTTTGTCTTTGACCCCGGATCCAGCCTTGAGTGGTGGCGTTGTGGGCATCTACCAGAGCGATACCGCGCGGTACGGCAGTCTAAATGCCGATGAAAGAGGTCTGTTGACTTCGTTCCGCGAAAAAACACCCGGCGCGGGCTATATAAACGCTGGAATATATCTATTCCGGTCAAAAGAGTTGCGGCGGTTTCCCCAGGGTGTGCCGCTGAGCATCGAGCACGATATCTTTCCTTGCCTGCTTGCCCAAAACGCAAAGTTCGCCGCCGTCTTGTTGAAAGAGGCGCCGTTCATCGACATTGGCACACCTGAAACGTTACGTCAGGCAAGTACTTTCATCAATACCCACAGAAGTTACTTCCAATGAGCCACTGGCCTTCCAATCCCGGCGTTGCATCGTAGCGATGTTAGGGCTCGATGGCTGCCTGAGCCATTCGACGGTGATACCGGAGGAGGCGCGCATTGCGCCGCGCCCGCGAACGCCTATAGTTGCCGCATGACGAATCTCCCTTCCAGCCAGTCCGCGAAGGCGGATGGCGCGCCCGCTATTCCGCCCGGCAGCCGCGTCTATCTCATCGACGGCTCGGGCTACATTTTCCGCGCCTTCCACGCGCTGCCGCCTTTGACGCGCCCTTCCGACGGACTGCCGGTGGGAGCGGTGCACGGCTTCTGCAACATGCTGTGGAAGCTTCTGCGCGAGACCAAGGGCGAAAAGCGGCCAACGCACATCGCGGTGATTTTCGACGCCAGCAGAGTGACCTTCCGCAACGGAATTTATCCGGAATACAAGGCGCACCGGCCCGAAACACCGCCGGAGCTTGTGCCGCAATTTCCGCTGATCCGCGACGCGGTGCGTGCCTTCAACGTCGCCTGCGTCGAGCAGGAGGGCTTCGAGGCCGACGACATCATCGCGACCTATGCGCGGGAAGCCGCCGGGGCTGGCGGCGAGGTGGTGATCGTCTCCTCGGACAAGGATTTGATGCAGCTCGTTGACGCGCACGTCTCCCTGCTCGACACGATGAAGAACAAGGAGATCCGCGAGCCGGAAGTGCTTGAGAAATTCGGCGTCGCGCCGGACAAGGTCGTGGACGTGCAGGCGCTGGCCGGCGACAGCTCCGACAACGTGCCGGGCGTGCCAGGCATCGGCATCAAGACCGCCGCCGAACTGATCCGCGAATATGGCGACCTCGAAACGCTGCTGGCCAAGGCGCCGCTCATCAAGCAGAAGATGCGCCGTGAGCGGCTGATCGAGTTCGCGGAGCAGGCGCGGATCTCCCGGCGGCTGGTGGAGCTGGAGAAGAACGTGCCGGTGGAGCGGCCGCTCGATCATACCGCCCTGGAGGAGCCGGACCCGAACGCGTTGCTGGCGTTCATGCGCTCGATGGAATTCAACTCGCTGACCAAGCGGGTCTCGGAAGCCTTCGGCGTCGAACCGCCGCCGCCCGGCGAAGCGCCGCCGCGTGTACAGCCTGCGCCGCAGACGTCCGCCTCCGCTGATGCGCCAGCGGAGAGGGCCGCGCCCGCTTCAACCCCGGCTGCGGAGCTGCGCCGCGTGCAGGATTGGCTCCGGTCCATTCCGTTCCACCACGCGGGTTATACGCAGGTCACGGACCTGCAAACGCTCGATGACTGGATCGCCGCCGCGACGGAGCAGGGCTACGTTGCCTTCGACACCGAGACGACGGACCTCGACGCCGTGGCCGCGCACCTTTGCGGCGTGGCGCTGGCGCTTGAGCCGAACCGCGCCTGCTACATCCCGCTCGCGCACCGCGCCGGCGACGGCCTGGACTTTGCCGGCATCGGCCAGATCGAACAGCTTCCGCTGGAGCAGGCGATCCCGCGCCTCAAGGCGCTGCTCGAAGACGAAAGCGTGCTCAAGATCGGGCAGAACATCAAATACGACCTCGTGGTCATGCGCCGCTATGGCGTGCGGCTCTGGCCCTACGACGACACCATGCTGATGGCTTACGCGGTGGACCAGGGGCGCGGCGGGCTCGCGGGCTTCGGCATGGACGAACTGTCGAAGCGCCATCTCGGCCACACGGCCATTACGTTTGCCGATGTCGCGGGCAAGGGCAAGACGCAGGTGACATTCGACTGCGTGCCCGTGGACAAGGCCACCGAATATTCCGCCGAGGACGCGGACGTGACCTTGCGGTTGTGGCACCTGTTCAAGGCGCGGCTGGCGGCGGAAGGCATGGCGGCCGTTTACGAGACGCTGGAGCGGCCCATGCCCGCAATTCTGGGCGAGATGGAACTTGCCGGCATCAAGGTTGACCGCACGGTGCTCGCGCGGCTTTCCGGCGAGTTCGCGCAAAGCCTCGCGCGCATTGAAGACGAGATTTATGCGCTCGCGGGAGGGCGCTTCAATATCGGCTCCACAATGCAAGTCGCCGATCTGCTGTTCGGCAAATTCGGCCTGCCGGGCGGGAAGAAGACCACGACCGGTAAATGGAGCACTGGCGCCAAGGTGCTGGAAGAACTCGTTTCGAGCGAGGAACTGACCGAGGATCAGCGGCGCCTGCCGTCGAAGCTCCTCGAATGGCGGCAGCTCGCCAAGCTCAAGAACACCTACACCGACTCTCTGCCCCAGCATATCGACGCGGAGACAGGCCGCGTCCATACCTCCTACGCGCTGGCCTCGACCTCGACCGGGCGGCTTTCCTCGACCGAGCCGAACCTGCAAAACATCCCTGTCCGCACCAGGGAAGGCCGGCTGATCCGCACCGCCTTCATCGCGGAGCCCGGCAAGCAGCTCATCTCCGCCGACTACAGCCAGATCGAGCTGCGCGTGCTGGCGCACATGGCGGACATCCCCGAGTTGAAGCGCGCCTTCGCCGGGGGGTTCGACATCCACGCCATGACCGCGTCGGAGATGTTCGGCGTGCCCATCAAGGACATGCCCAGCGAAATCCGCCGCCGCGCCAAGGCCATCAATTTCGGTATCATCTACGGCATCTCGGCCTTCGGCCTGTCGCAGCAGCTCGGCATCGGGCGCAGCGAGGCGGGCGAGTATATCGCCAAGTATTTTGAGCGTTTCCCTGGCATCCGCACCTATATGGACGCCATGCGCGCCAAGGTGCGCGAGGACGGCTATGTCGAGACACTGTTCGGGCGGAAGATCCACTTCCCGGAGATCAATACGCCGCAGCGGAATATGCGCGCGTTTTTCGAGCGGGCGGCAATCAATGCGCCGATCCAGGGGACGGCGGCGGATATTCTGCGAAGGGCGATGATACGGATGCCGGAGGCGCTGGCGGAGGCGAAGCTGTCCGCGCGGATGCTGCTGCAAGTGCACGACGAGCTTGTGTTCGAAGCGCCGGAGGTGGAGGTGGAGGCCACCATCAAAGCCGCCGTCCGCGTGATGGAGCACGCCGCCGAGCCCGCCGTGGCGTTCTCCGTGCCGCTGAAGGTGGACGCCCGCGCCGCGCATAATTGGGACGAAGCGCATTGATGCGCTAATCTTACTGAGTCACAAAACACTGAGTCAGAAAGCCGCAGGGCGGTTCCAGGAACGAATCAGCTAGCGAAGCGATTCGCTCAATGAACCGGGGCGGCGTGGTGCAGGCTCAACTGCCGGATTTGGGATGAAAGTGTACACGGGGCATACCGAGTGGGGCGCATCTTCGCTTACTCGTCGTTGTTCGCCTTGCTTTGCACCCAAGATTGAGGAAGGGCATCTGATGCCGGCTAATGTTGAGTTCTTTCGCACGCGTTCCGGCATGGCGGCATCCTGCACCCGCTCGGGCATTCACTCCTTGTGCGGCGGGTATATCTCGTAAATGTCTACCCGCGCCGGCATGATTTGATCCTTGTTCCGCCCGACGCGATAGGATTTCACCGCGCCGCGTCTTATGTAGGCGCATAACGCCTCGTCCAATTCCTGGGCGCTTTTGAAAACCCGGTGCCCCGTGAGCAAGCTTGTGCCCGGCCCGTTGTCGATCAGGTGGAATTCGAGGCTTCCGCCGCCGCTTTTTCCATGCGTCAGCGTCAGCGCGTGGTAGCCGTCGTGGATACTGACGCCGTAGACCTGGACGCCCGTACCCCTGTAATTGCTTTCGATATAGCTCCCCACGCTTCCTTTGAGCGAATATGCGGTGGCGTTGCCCGCCGCCTCCCGTCCCGCGCTTGTCAGAAACGCGAAGCTTTTCAACCCGCTAGCATCGCCTCTCTTGAGCATTCTCTCATGGGTCGAGCCTTTGCCGATGATGCGGTCTCCAAGCCGCACCCGCCGGCCTTCCAATAGAATGTCCCGTATAATGCCGTTATGCAGCGTGATGCAGTCCTTGCCCCAGACCATGCCCAATCCAAACAGATAGGCAATGTCCTGTATAATTGCGTTGCCTGCGATATAGCTCCTCATCCGGCCAACAACGCCGGCCGGAAAAGCGCGGCTGCCGCTTGTGGATACCGCTGCATGACCGGACGTAACCAGAACGCTCCGGCGCGGAAAGTATCCTGCGCCGGCGGGCAATACTTCGATGGCCTTCTGGGAAGGCCCATCCGCATAGCTTCTATATATAGCTGTCTCCGGCTGCTGCGCCGGATGTGCTATCGGGAAATCCACGGCGCTCCCCGCCCTCTTACCGGCTGCAAGCATGGCCGGCTGATACTTACGCGCCTCTAACAGGTAAAAAAGTTCGCAATGCGATATTATCTATCGCCTATGTATTCTGCGGCCCGAGGCCGCGGCGGAGCGTTTTTTCTCAGCCGCGGCTGCGGCTATTTGATGGAGAGCGGACTTGACTGATAGCACCGGCGGCAGCGGCGCCGAAACAGAAGACAGCGAGAGCAACCGCTTCTCGCGCAGGGTGCAGCGCTATGCGAGCATCGGCAGTAACGTTGGCGGCGTGGCGGCGCGGATCGGCGCGAGCTACCTGTTCGGCGGCAAGGACCACCAGAAGCAGGCGGCGCAGCTTGCCTCGGCCTTGGGCGGGCTCAAGGGGCCGCTGATGAAAGTGGCGCAGCTTCTCGCGACCATCCCCGACGCAATCCCCCCCGAATACGCCAGCGAACTGGCCGCGCTCCAGAACGAGGCGCCCGCCATGGGCTGGCCCTTCGTGCGCCGCCGTATGGCCGCCGAACTAGGTGCTGACTGGCGCGCGAGATTCCTGACTTTCGGCGAGCAGGCGGCCGCAGCGGCGTCGCTCGGCCAAGTGCACAAGGCGCAGAGCTTCGACGGCCGCACGCTGGCGGTGAAACTGCAATATCCGGACATGCAGTCTGCGGTCGAAGCCGACCTCAACCAGCTCCGTATCATCATGAGCCTCTACCAGCGCACCCATGCAGCCGTCGACACCTCCGACGTTGTGCAGGAGATCGCGGCGCGCCTGCGTGAAGAGCTGGATTACGGCCTCGAAGCGCGGCACATGGCGCTCTACGGCCTGATTTTCCAGGACGATCCGGGTATCCGCGTGCCGGAGGTCTTGCCGGAGCTGTCGACGAAGCGGCTCTTGACCATGACGTGGGCCGATGGCCAGAAGCTCTTCGCCTACAAGGCCCGGCCGCTTGAGGAACGCAATGTCATTGCCCGCGCCCTGTTCCGCGCTTGGTGGTATCCCTTCAGCCACTACTCGGTGATCCATGGCGATCCGCATCTCGGCAACTACACCATCTTCGAGGAAGGCGGGCGCGCGGCGGGTATCAACCTGCTCGACTATGGCTGCATCCGCACCTTCGAGCCCAAATTCGTCGGCGGCGTCATCGACCTCTATAACGGCCTGCAAACCAACAACCGCGATTTGATCGTGCACGCTTACGAGACCTGGGGGTTCCGCAGCCTTTCGAACGATTTGATCGATATCTTGAACATCTGGGCAAACTTCATTTATGGGCCGCTCCTGGAGGACCGCGTCCGGCCCCTTGCCGAGAGCGTCTCACCCGGCGAATATGGCCGGCGCGAGGTGTACCGTGTGCACAAGGGCCTGCGCGAGAAGGGCCCCATTAAGGTGCCGCGTGAGTTCGTGTTCATGGACCGCGCGGCTGTGGGCCTGGGCGGGGTATTCCTGCACCTGGCGCCGGAGCTGAATTTCTATCGTCTTTTCAATGAGGTAATCGAAAACTTCAAGCTTTCGGACACTGCGGACCGGCAGGCCGCGGTTTTCGCTGCCGCTGGGGTTCCCCTCCCGTCCACGCCTGGGCCGTAAAGATTCCAGCCTGCGCAAGCTGTAACTGTTTCTTAGTCAGGCGCGGCGTACTGATGGAACAGACCCGCGGCCCAAGGCTTATATAACAATATGGGCTCCGGCATGGAGGATAGCTCTAATGCGTGGATCGTTGCAGATCGCTTTTCTCGTTCTAGCGGTGTTGACCGCTGTTGGAACTGCAATCTCCTGGTACTTCGCGGTGGCCGACAGTCTCGCTTGGTGGCAGCTCGCAGGGATGGGGCTGACCATCCTGTTTCTGGCCCTGATTTGGCTCTGGCCAGGCCAGGACCAGCCCAAACGCCCACCCGCCTGACGCATTGCGCCGCAAGCCCCCATGGCGCGTTTGCGCGAGTGCGGCGGAAGGAGCGTTAAACTGCAACACCCCCATGGCGGAGGTGTGGGCCTGCATGAGGCTATGCAAACAATGCCACCGTAAAACGCTAATCCCGGAGAACGCCGCGGGCGTCTCCGGGATTAGCGTATGAATGCCTCACACCGCACTGGCACGAGGCGCGGCGGAAACTCAGTTGGTGACGAAGCAAGCTTTGTCGCCGCTTACGTCCTTAATTCTCATACAGAGTTCCATCGCCTCCTGCTTAGTTTCAAGCGGACCGGCGACAGCACGGTAGTAGACCCCCCTTGAGCCGAGGTCGGCGATTTTCGTCGAAAGCTGAACGTCGCCAAGCTGATCCTTGTATTTCCTCGCAAGCCCGGGCAGCCCTCTCTCGATGGCTTCCTCGTCCGGAGCGGATCTCAACGATACATAGAAACTACCGGGCGGAGCTGGCACAGCCGCCGCAGCAGATGGCTCATCTGGTGTATGGGCTGCAGTCCGTATTTGAGCCCTGGTTGCAGGCGCTGGTGCTGTCCGGGTCGCAAATTGCGGCTGGGCCGGAGTGGCGGTCGCGGGGCCATTGCCGAAGGGATAAGGCAGATTGCCGCTGTCCACGTTGACAATGTTCGGTGTAATCACTGGCCGTGCATCGAGCCGTCTTCCGTCCGGTCCATAGCTTTCGCTACGCACGACAGTTGGCTGCTCCGCCCCGCCAGAAGACGTGCCGCCCGCGCCTTGCGCCCTCTTCAAAGCCTCGTCGATGCGATCTTCAAGCGAGCTGCCGCTAGTGGCGCTTGCAGCTGGCGAACTGGTGAACGCCGGCGGCACCGCGGCGGGGGAGGGCGCCGCGGATGCGACCTGGGTGCGGCCGTCCGCCGTGAGGCGTTCGTAGATGGCCTTTTCGCCATGCGGATATTGTTTGCCGCCTGGATCGGAGGGCGCTTCCTTCGATGGCGTCATTTCAGCCTTGATCAGCGGAGGAACGCTGCCGCCCTTTCCGCCAAAATACGCCTTGTAGCCGTAAGTGCCGCCGACAACCACCGCGGCGGCGCCCAGCAACAACGCCGCAAAGAGCTTCTTGCGCCCACCCCTGCGCGGGACACCATAATCTTCGTGGTCGAAATCCTCGTCCGGAAACTCCTCGTCGAAATCGTCCGGGTGCCCAGCCATCGGCGGCCGTCCAGCCCTCATCTCATCGTCGTAGGGCAAGGCATCCCCAGGAAAATGTGAAGGATCGGGATTGCCCCGCTGATAGCTCTCATGCGGCACAAGGGGTTGATCATAAGAGGCCGGACTATAAAGCGCTTGCTGCTGCATATAACCACGGTCAAGCGCAGGCTGCGGAGCGCTTCGCTGAGGCTCTTCAGGCAAGTAGTATTGCGGAGCGTAGGAAGATTGTACCTGCGCCGGATGCGGCGGCGCGGGTTCATAAACCTCTGGACGGTAGCCAGTGCCGGCATAGGGGTTCTGATCGAAGCTTTGCGGCGTGGACGGATCGCGTCCGAACAGTTCGCCGCCTGCCCCGCCATATGAACCTCCCCCGTACGGCATCTGCTGAGGCGCAGCGTCGTAGGGAGATGCCGGCGGCGCGTATGGCGATGCGGGATCGGCATAACCCCGTTGCGGATCGAGCCGCGGTGCTGGATCCTGATAATAGGACTGTTGGGGCACCTGCGGCACAGGATCCTGATAGTAGCCCTGCGGAGCGTCGTAGGGGGGGGCAGGGGGCGCCGGCTCCTGGCGTTGCGGAGAATAGGGCTGCTGCGAGTACTGCTGCCTCGAGAAACCTGAATAGGCCGCGTTCTGCCCCTGACTATCGTGTGGATTCTGGGCGGGGTACTGGTGTCCGCTACGGCTGGCGGCCCGCCAATCGGGCTCGGCTTGATCGGCACGGCGTCCACGGCGCGATGCCGAATCGTCATTCGTAGACATCGAAGACTTTCCCTCCTAATGCGTCGTAATGGGGTCTTGGCGAGCTAACGCATTTCAGAAATTGCTTCTACACCAATCAAATTCAGACATGAACGCAAAATCTGAGCCATTGCTGAAATGAGGGCTAGGCGCGCCTCGGTTATCTCCCAGCGTCCCTCGACCATGAACCGCAATTGTGGCGACTCTTTGCCTCGCGTCCAAAGACTGTGGAATACAGCAGCAAGGTCATGTGCAAAGAATGCAATTCTGTGGGGCTCATGTGCTTGGGCCGCGCCCTCGGCGGCCCGTGGAAACTGTGCGATTTTCTTAATGAGTGCAAGTTCAGCCTCGTCTGAAAGCAGGTTTAGCTTGGCGCGGGCAAGAGAAGAAGGCTCAAAACAAAGTTCGGGAAAGCCCTCGCGCGCCTTCGAAAGCACTGAACAAGCGCGCGCGTGAGCGTACTGCACATAGAATACAGGATTGTCGTTAGACTGCTCGACTACTTTCTCCAGATCGAAGTCGAGCTGCGCATCGTTCTTACGGTAAAGCATCATGAAGCGGACGGGCCCAGACCCAACTTCATCCACAAGATCGCGCGCAGTGATGAACGAACCGGCGCGCTTCGACATCTTATAAGGCTGGCCGCCCTTGAAGAGGCGGACGATTTGACACAGCTTCACATCGACGTCCGCTTCACCGTTTGAGAGCGCCTTCACGGCAGCCGACAGCCGCTTCACATAGCCGCCATGGTCTGCGCCGAGCACGATGATCATGTGCCTGAAGCCGCGCTGATACTTGTTGCGGTGATAGGCGATGTCCGGCGCGAAATAGGCGTAGGAGCCGTCCGATTTCAGGAGCGGCCGGTCCTCGTCGTCGCCGAATTCTGTGGAGCGGAATAGCGTTTGCTCGCGATCCTCCCAATCCTCGGGCGCCTTGCCTTTCGGCGGCGGCAGGCGGCCCACATAAACGAGACCCTTGGAGCGCAATTCCTCGATGGCGTCATGCACCTGATCCGCCTCACCCTCGAACAGCGCGCGTTCCGAAAAGAACACCTCGTGTGTGATGCCAAGCGCGGCCAAGTCATCGCGGATGATGTCCATCATCATGGAAACGGTCTTCGCGCGCACCTTGGGCAGCCACGTTGCCTCTTTCATGCGCAGGAGCCGCTTGCCATATTCCTTCGCCAGCGCCGCGCCCACGGGCTTCAAATACTCGCCTGGATAAAGGCCTTCCGGGATTTCTCCAATGTCTTCGCCCAGGGCCTCGCGATAGCGCAGGAACGCCGAGCGGGCGAGCACATCCACCTGCGCGCCGCCATCGTTAATGTAGTATTCGCGCGATGCTTCGTAGCCGGCGAAATCGAGAAGGTTTGCAAGCGCATCGCCGAAGACGGCGCCGCGCGTGTGTCCAACATGGATCGGCCCGGTCGGGTTCGCGGAGACGTACTCGACATTCACAGGTTCGCCCGCCCCAATATTGCTACGCCCGAAATCATTGCCTTTCTCAAGTACGGCACGCAAGACGGCGGGCCAGAATTCGGGCCTTAACGTTAAGTTAATAAAGCCTGGCCCCGCGACTTCGGCCTTCGCCACATCCTTATCTTGCGCGAGCTTCTCCGCGATGCGCGCGGCGAGTTCCTTCGGGTTCATGCGTGCGGGCTTGGCCAGCACCATGGCGGCGTTGGTGGCGATGTCGCCATGCGCGGCGTCGCGCGGCGGTTCGACTACGAAACCGGACGCCCCAACGCCGGCGGGCAAGACGCCCCCGGCGCGCAGCTCCTCCAGGACCCCGCGAATGCGGCCTTCAAACAGCGCAAATACGTTCATGGCCGTGTCATAGGCGTTTCAGCGAATCGACGCAATGGCAAGCGGAACAGAATCCAGGCTTTTGGAGCGCCGTTGCCGCATGCTTTTTGGGGGCGGAAAGCTCCGGGTAAGGCCAGCCGTTGTTTTGTGCGGCGCAACCAAGTAATACGCTTAGCTGATTTTATACCTTGTTTGATTGAATTGATGGCGGTGCAGCAGGAAAGCACTTGCCGGCGGCAAGACCGTGGCTTAGCCACTTATAGAGATGAAGAGGCGACGGCTCTGTGTGGAAGCGGCTCCGGTGTTCCCGGATTTCAGGAAATGGAATGATGCATTATTGGTGGCAGCGCGGCGCCGCTCTCTTTATGACCTTTACGGCGTTCCTGTTGCTATATGCAAGCGGGGCTCTGGCCGAGCCTTATACGGCGGAGGAGATGGCTTCGGAGTGCCGCGCCTTGCTTACGTCCGCCAAGGAAGCCGCGGATGCGGAAGCGGTCGAGCTTGAAAACACGTTTTCGACCGGAGCGTGCTGGGGCGCTTTTCTGAGCATCCAGCAATTTGTAACTTTGAAGGCGGAAGGCGCAAAAAACCCGGTGTTCCAGGCCTGTGTACCAGGGGACGTTACGCTTGTTCAGCTCATTGAGCTTTTTTCATCTTATACCAAGGCGCATCCTGGGCGGGACGGCGAACCGTTCACGGTTGTGGCACTCGCAGCCATCCGTGGAGCGTTCCAGTGCCGCGGCGGAAGAATTAGCAGCAGTGGTTAATCTCTAAGCTGGCAGGCGCCATCCGCGGGCGCAATGCGGGACCGCGCCGCGATTAAGCGGCCGCAACGCGAGCGTAATCCGGGGCTGACGCGGGGACAGCTCTCATGTGCCCCCCTGTGTTGCCTCTGGCGGCATCCCAGCACTTCTTGACGCTCTTCAAAGCGAAAGCTGCTGCTTTCGAGTCTGCCTCCGCCCAACAAAGCCCCTCACCATGAAAGTGGAAGGTCGGGTCGCTATACGGGACGATCTTGAAGGGCACGGTAATAGCATTGGGATAGCGCGGCATGAACTCCATGTTTCCCGACCATCCCGTTGCGATAACAGGCGTGCCGATCTCAAGCATTTCATGAATATTCAGGCCGTACCCTTCCGCGCGGTGCAGAGAAAGGTACACGTCCGCCATCCTCTGGAACGCACACATATCCGAATCGGTAAAAACGTCCTCGATCAGGAGAATATTTACCGCCCCGCCGATAGCTTCGAGGATTTCCCTTCGCGCAAACTGGGTGCGGCCCGAAAACTTGGCCTTCAAGATGAGGCGCGCGTCTGGATCATCGCCGAAGGCGAGCCGCCAAGCCTTGATGTGCGCCAGCGGATTTTTGCGTCCGGGACAGCTTGAAAGGTCCATGATGGCCATTCCAAGGAATTGGTCTGTGCCGATACCGAAGCGCTGGCGAGGCATTGGGGGCACATTGGGCACCGAGACCGGATGCGGTACGACTTTGACAGGAACGGTGGACGCTTTCCGGATCGCGTTGGCGCTGAAGACAGATGGCGTCCATATTTCATGAACGATATCGAAAATGAAATCCCAGCCCCAGGGCAGCGTCTCAAACTCCGTCACCAGGAAGCCAATCCGGTACCCCTCGCGGAATCCCTCCGGCGGCCGCGCCAGCAGCCGGTGATAATCTTTCGGCTGACCTAGTATAAGAAAGTTCTGTTCAGCTCTCGCCGGGCGAACCCCTGCGCCGCCGCCCTTCGAAGCAAGCCTGGCAAGTTCATACCGGTATGCGCGCCCCAATCCGTTCGTTACACCGGCATTGCCGATGACGTGGATCCCGCTCGCTGGATTGAACCAGCAAGGGGCCTTTCTTAGATTCCGAGCCAGGATTTTCCCACGGTTCCTGCGGCGAAGCCATTTGAGTCTGCGGTTTACCGCTGCAATAGACAAGACCCAAAACATGGCCTGCTAATCCCCAGAACAATATCGAGCCAGCCGGTGCGTGCGGATTCGCCTTGCCCATGGCCGCGCCATAGCTGGAGCCGCTACGGGGCGGGGATACACATGTATCGCCCCGGCTCGCGGGGGCCAAGCCATGGTGACAATTAGTTATGCCTCTGCCATGAATTTATCAACATACATACTCGCGTATGCTGCGGTGCAAATTTGCACAAAACACAAACATTCGCGCCTTGACGGCCAAAATACCACAAAGATGCTTTCCTCCCCCGCCCCCGCGCTACCCGTGCTCAAGCACGGCGGTAGCGAGAATATTGATGAGCAGGGCGTTTGGCGCACACTTAACGCCTAATCGGGGGTGCTCTCCGCGTCAGCCGGGGAATCGCCCTCGGCGGAAGCCGCTGCGATCAGCTCGTCGTAGGAAGTGATCAGCGAAAAGAGAAAGCCGATCGCCCCCCTTAATGCTTCCGCTTCCCGGCTATCCGTTTCGAACGGCATCAGCACGGGGCGGGTTGCCGAACCCTCGGCAAGCGGCAAGCCACCGGATGGAAATTCCGGGACGGGGTCGGCGCTCTGGCTGTCGAAGGAATACTCACTCATGTCATTGACCTCGCTAACAACTTACCCAGTGGGCAACTTGACTTTGCCGGCTCGCGGGCTTCTCTGACTGCCGCCGCGGGCGCCTCCACATGTTCTCCCTCATTAAGGCAAAATTTTCGGGAGTTATGCCAATTTCTGCACGGCCATTCCCAAATCCACCAATTTGCGGTACTGGCATTGGCCCAGCCAATCCATCTCCACAAAAAAAGTTCTCGCCACAGCTAACCGGCCCGGCATCCCGGATGGCGTCTCCGCCAAGCTGCCAGCCACGGCTTCTGGTTGCGGCGCCAATCGAGTTCTCCTCATCAAGCTGCCAAACGAACCTCCCCGGGCAAGCGTTGCAGCTTCCCAGGCGTCTCGTCTTGCTTACAGCCCTGACGTCCGATGCCCCATGAGCCAGAAGCGGCGTCAGGGAATAGGCTTTGTAACAGAGGGTACAAGTCCGTGTGACCAAGCCATGCTGCTATTGGCGCCGGCTGACGGCAGCTTTAACTTAAGCCAGCCGTTCCACACAGGTCAAACATTTTATCCAAACTGGAATAAATAATTTGACGGCATGTTTCATATCCCCCTGAAACGCCGGCAGATTTCGCGCTTATGCCCCGGAAGCGGAAACGAACCCGGCATCGCGAACAATACATTTGGGGAATGGAAGTTTTGTGACCTCTCAGCTTTACACTTGGGCGGACAAGAGGCTATTTCATGATTTTTAACCGGGAATGCCAGGTGCAAAAAGAAGCCGGAATACAACCTTGGGATAGCCTTTCAGGCCGCTTGTCCGGGGCAGGCCATGTGCTGGCCGTACGGGTTTACTTCGAGGATACCGATTTCTCCGGACTGGTTTATCACACGTCTTACTTGCGCTGGTGCGAGCGGGGCCGCTCGGACTATGTGCGCCTGCTGGGCATCAGTCATAATGAACTTGCGGCCGGCGCCTTTGCGGGCGAACCCTGCGCCTTCGCGGTAAGGCGAATCGCGGCCGATTATCTGAAGCCCGCCCGGATCGACGAAATTCTGGAAGTGCACACACACACCGGCGAGGCAACGAAGGCCAGCCTGGTTCTGAAGCAGCAGATTACGCGCGATGGCGTGCCCATTTTCCGCCTTGAAGCGCAATGCGTTTTGCTCTCCATGTCTGGCCGTCTCTTAAGAATACCCTCTGTTATCACCGGTCTTTTCGCGGGGTGCGGCGATACCGGTCCGGGAGGCCGGAGCGGCGCGGCTTAAGCGGCGTCTTGGCGCTGGCCTCCGGTCGCCGAGCCGCTGTCCCGGTGCGGCGTTTCAAGCACCAACGGCTTCCCGAACGCGATGGTGACGCGCAAACCTCCGCCGGCGCGGTTCTGCAGAAGGATATCGCCGCCATGGCTGCGAACGATGGAGCGCGCGATGGCCAGGCCCAGCCCAGCGCCGCCGGTTGCTCTGTTGCGGGATTGCTCCAGCCGCACAAACGGTTTGAAGACCTTCTCCATATCGGCCTCTGGGATACCGGGGCCTTCGTCCTCTACAATGATCCGTGCCTCGCCGCCCCTGCATTCCGCCGTGACGTGCGCGCGCCGGCCATAGGCGACGGCGTTTTCGATGACGTTCCTGAGCGCGCGCCGCATCGCCACCGGCCGGCAGCGGACAGCGAAATCGCCATTTTCGGTATGCGTGATATCGAGCCCCGCGTCGGCCAAGTCCTCGCATACGCTCGATGCGAGCGCGCTCATGTCGACCAGCCGCGTCTGTTCCTGAGCCGCTTCCTCGCGGGCGAAGGAGAGCGTCGCTTCGGCCATTTGCGCCATTTCGTCGAGCGTTCGCAGGATTTGCTCCCTGATATCCTCGTCCTCGATGAATTCGGCGCGGAGCCTAAGGGTCGTGATCGGGGTTCTCAGATCGTGCCCCAGCGCGGCGAGCATTTTTGCGCGGTCATGAACGAAGGTGGTAAGCCGCTCTTGCATCTCGTTGAAGGCCCGTATCGTCCCGGCGACCTCAAGCGGGCCTTCCTCATCCAGCTTCTCGCTCGTTTCTCCCCGCCCCAGGGCCGAAGCCGCCTTCGCCAGCTTCTTCAAGGGCCGGGTGAGGCGTCCGAGCACGAGAATGATGCCGGCCGCCGAAATCGCGGCCATTGTGGAGAATTGCACCAGCAAAGGCCAGGCGGGCGTATTGAGCCCTCTTTGCAGAACAAGAACGTTGAGCCAGCCTCCGGTGCGAAGCGGTACGGAAATATGAGCGTAGGGCAGGCGCCGGGGCCGCTGATGGGGAGGCGGGCCTTTCGGAAAGAAGCTGTGTTTGAAATTGGCCCACAGGCTACCGAAAAGCAGCTCGATCAGCGGCTCTTCTCCCAGCGCGGTGTCAAGGGTGAGCATGACTTGATCGGAATCCTGGCGGAATGCCCTTCTAATCGGCTCCCGGAAACTGGCGGCAACATCCTCGCCAGCCGCCGCCGTAGGTTTCGGATCGATCGTATAATGAAAGGACGGATGATCGACCGACTTGAGGATTTTCGAATGAAGCTCGGAAGGTGTGCCTTCGATCACCTCTTTCGTGGTTGCGCTTCGCGCGAAGATGTTGTGAAGCCACACATTTTTCATCCTCGACCTGTGATCGCCAAGGATGAACAGCAGGCTTGCGACCTGCGACAGGATCATCGCCACAAGCGTAAGTGCTATGAGCTGGCCTTTGAGGCTGCCGGGCTGGAAACGCATCAGATTTGCTCCACCGTGCCCACGAACTTATAACCCCCGCCCCAAATGGTCTGTATGATTTTGGGCTCCTTCGGATCGTTCTCGATCTTCCGGCGCAGGCGGCTGACCTGATTGTCGATGCTGCGGTCGAATAGACTGGCGGCGCGCCCGCGGGTGATATCCAGGAGCTGGTCGCGCGTGAGCACCACATTCGGCCGGTGCAGGAATGCGGAAAGGAGCAGATACTCGCCGTAGGACAATGGGGTGACGATATCCCGCGGGCCGGTCAGCTCGCGCCGGTCGGCGTCGAATACGAAGCGGCCGAATTTCAGCTTCTCGCCGGGAGGGGCATCGCGGCTTGGCGGCATACTATGCGCGCGCCGGAGCACTGCCCGGATGCGCGCCAGAAGCTCGCGCGGGTTGAAGGGTTTGGTCACGTAGTCGTCCGCACCCACCTCAAGCCCGATGATGCGGTCCAACTCCTCGGCAACGGCGGTCAGGAGAATGACCGGCGGCGACGTGGTTTCGCTCAAATATTTGCAGAGCGTCAGCCCGTCCTCCCCCGGCATCATGATGTCGAGCACGATGAGGTCGAAGGCGCCGGCGTTGAGCTGCCGCCGCGCCTCCGCCGCCTCCGCCGCAACCGTGACGCGCATACCATGCTTGACAAGGAATTTGGCCAGGAGGTCGCGGATTTCTTTGTGGTCGTCGACGACGAGGATGTGATGAGTGGTTTCCATTGGCGTCTCCCACGGCACATAATGCCGGGACTTTTTAGCTGGTGCAGGGCCAATTTGTAATCGAACGTCGCAAATGGCCTGTGTGATTTGAGTGCTGGCCCATTTTCATCCTGGCGGTAAAAACATTGGCCCCGCGATTCCGGATTGTGCGGATGCGCTTCGCAGGCGCAAATCGCCGTAAAACCGGATTGATCCCAAGCGAGTTTTGCAGCAGGTTGCGGAGCAAACGGGTTGCACGCCGGTTCGATTGCGGCACGTGAGCGCCAAAGCCGCGCGAAACGGCCGCCTTGGCGGGGGGATGGGATTTTGATGGAACCGCTCGTATTGGGCTGGCGTGAGTGGGTGGCGCTTCCGCGGCTCGGTTTGCCGGCATTGAAGGCGAAGGTCGATACTGGCGCCAAGACCTCGGCGCTTCACGCTTTTTCTATCGAAACCTTCGGTCCCCTGGATGCCCCCCTCGTGCGCTTCGGCGTTTATCCGGTCGATTACAGCCCGGACGCAGAAATCTGGTGTACGGCCAAGGTGATAGACCGCCGCTATGTACGCAGCTCAAATGGGCAGGCCGAGAACCGCTACATCATCGAGACGCCGATTCGAATCGCGGGGCGGGAATGGCCCATCGAGGTATCGCTTTCGAACCGGCACACCATGGCGCACCGGATGCTGCTCGGGCGCGGCGCGCTTGAGGCGCAATCCATCGCAATCCGGCCCTGGTGCGAATATCTGCAGGATAAGCTCAGCTTCGATATTTACGAAGACCGGGCGCTGACTCCCCCTCAAAAGCGCTCGCTCAGGATCGCGCTGCTGACGATGCAACCCAGCAATTATTCGAACCGGCGGCTGATCGAGGCGGGGGAAGCGCGCGGTCATGTCATCGAGCCCGTGGAGACACTACGCTGCTATATGGACATCAACCCGGCCGCCAGCGCGGTGCATTACGAAGGCAAGGCGCTGCCCGCCTACGATTTCGTCATCCCGCGCATCGGCGTTTCGATTACCGCCCACGGCGCCGCCGCCGTGCGGCAGTTCGAAATGACGGGCGCGCAGGTCTTGAACTCCGCGCAGGCCATCGTGCAGAGCCGCGACAAACTGGTCGCCCACCAGCTCATGGCGATGCACAAGCTGCCCACCCCCGGCACGGCTTTCGCCAGCTCGCATAACGATACCGGGGATCTCATAAGAATGGTTGGCGGCGCGCCGCTGGTGATCAAGTTTCTGCATGGCACGCAGGGCAAGGGCGTGGTGCTGGCCGGTAACCGGGAGGCCGCCGTGGCGCTCATCGAGGAGCTGCGCAATGCGGAAGCGAGCTTTCTCGTGCAGCAGTTCATTTCCGAAGCGGCTGGGCAGGATCTGCGCTGCATCGTGCTGGACGGCAAGGTGATCGCGGCCATCTTACGGCGCTCGGCCACCGGCGATTTCCGCGCCAATCTGCACATCGGCGGCATTGCCTGCGAGACCAGGATCTCGCCGGAGGAGCGCAAGCTCGCCATCAAGGCGGCGGGCAAGCTCGGCTTGAAATTCGCCGGCGTGGATATCCTGCGGTCCGCGAAAGGGCCGCTGCTGCTCGAAGTGAATTCCTCGCCTGGCCTGGAGGGCATCGAGAAGGCCACGGGCATCGACATTGCCGGGCATGTGCTGGATTACATCGAACACCGCACCTTCCGGGTCAAGCCGCGCTTGAAGAAAGCCGCTTGACGCCGGTGCAAGGGGATCGAGGCGTTCAGCCCCTCATCCTGCCCTTCTCCCTATGGGAGAAGGGACCCTCGAACTACCTGCGGCGGATGTGTTGACGTTCCCTCTCCCAGAGGGAGAGGGACAGGGTGAGGGGAGATTCGCCCAGTTCGGGGCGCAACCAAGCGTTGCGTTTGACAGGCGCATGGAACAGCGCCCTGTCATGGAAGCGCAGATACGCCTAAGCCGGCTTGTCCTCTTCGCAGAGCTTGCGGGCCTCCTCGGGCAGCATGATGGGGATGCCCTTGCGGATGGGATAGGCGAGCCCGGCGGCCTTGCTGACCAGCTCCTGCGCCTTGCTGTCGTAAGTGAGCGGCTGTTTCGTTACGGGGCAGACAAGAATTTGCAGGAGGACCGGATCGGCCTCTTCTTTCGTGCTTTCGGTGTCCATTGCGTTCGGCCTTCAATGCAAGCTTGAGCCAGGACCGGAATCCGGCGCGGCGATCTCCATCTCGGCGAGCGCCATCAGGATCTCCGCCCTCGTCTTGAGGTCGGGCGCCTCCAGCAGCGCCTGCTTCTCCTCGGAACCGTAAGGGCTGATCATGGCAAGCGTATTAATCAATAGCTCCGTGGGCGAACGCTGGATGCTGTCCCAGTCGGCCGAGAGGTTTCTCGCTTCGAGATAATTCTTCAGAATGTCCAGGAAACGCGGCCAATCCACCGCATCCTGCCCGTGCCCGCGCACGAGATCCTTGGTATACGGCCCATAATTCGCGTCGCAAATCCGGTAGGGCTTGGCGGTGCGGCTCTCTCCCGCGATATCGAAGCGGCAGATGCCGGTAAGCGTGATGAGCAGCCGCCCGTCCTCGGTTTCGGAGAAGGCGGAAAGCCGGCCTACGCAGCCCGTGCCGCGGAGTGGATGCCCCTTGGCTTGCGGCGACTCCTCATCGCTGCCGAGCGGCTGTACGATGCCCACGACGCGGTCGCCCGCGATCACGTCGTCGACCATGCTCAGATAGCGCGGCTCGAAGATGTTGAGCGGCAGACTCGACCGCGGCAGCAGAATGCACCCCTGCAGCGGAAACACAGGGATGCTCGCCGGAAGGTCGCCTGCGGTTCTGTACCTGTCGGTTATGCCCAAGAGTGCCTCCCAGCCGGTGCCCCGGCTCTCACGCGAACAAAAGCGACGACAAGCGCTGCCGCCCCGCCTGGGTCATAGGGTCTTTCGCCCCCCAGGCCTCGAAAAACTCGATGAGCTGCTTCCTGGCCGCATCCCCGTTCCAGGAGCGGTCCTTGCGCAGGATCTCGAAAAGCTGATCCATCGCCGCATGACGCTTGTCTTTCGCATTTAGTGCGAGCGCAAGCTTGAAGCGCGAGTCCCAGTCGCACGGATTATCGGCGATCGCCTCCTCAAGGCTGGCGATATCTAGCGCGGGGCCTGCTTTTTTCGCAAGCTCCAGGGCCGCCTTGGCGCTGAGATACGCCTCCGCCGTCTGCTTCGCGGGCGGCACCAGCGCCAGCGTCTGTTCCGCGCGGGCGAAATCCGCCGTGACGGTGTAGCACTTTGCCAGCCCGCCGATGGCGTCCACGCTCTCCGAGTCCGCTTGCAGCACCGCCGCGAACTGCGCCGCGGCACCGCCGATATCGCCCGCTTCGAACGACGCCTTCGCCTCTTCGAGCCCCGGCGTCTCGCCTATGGCGCCGCCCGGCCCGATCAGCCGCTGGATGAACGCCTTCACCTGGCTCTCCGGCAGCGCGCCCATGAAGCCGTCCACCGGCTGGCCGTTCTTGAACGCGAATACCGCCGGGATCGACTGCACGCCGAGCTGCCCCGCCACCTCGGGGTATTTGTCGATGTCCATTTTGACGAGCCGCACGGCGCCCTTCGCGGCCAGCACCACCTTCTCAAGCACGGGCGCGAGCTGCTTGCACGGCCCGCACCACGCCGCCCAGAAGTCCACGATCACCGGCACTTTCCGCGACATCTCGATTACGTCGGCGATGAAAGTCTGCGTCGTCGTGTCCTTGATGAGATCGCCCGCCGTCTCCGGCTTATTGGCGGAAGCGCCGCCGAACATCGAGATAGCCATGTCTGTTATTACCCGGATATGTGCCGCAAGGAAACGCCGGGAAGCCGCGAGGTTTCCCGGACGCCGGATTTCTCCAGCAAAAATGGGTTCTATGGTGCAATCAAGCAAGCGGAAAATAATTTCCGCGTTCCGTGTATTGCTGGCGCGCCCGGGAATTCGCCGCCAAGCTCTTTCGCAACTTTGCTGCCGGTACTATGAGGAACCCGTCTTGGACAGGCGCTCAAGCTGAGCCTGCACGGCGCTGAGCTGCGCCTTGAGTTCGGCGATTTCGGCGGACGTTGCCGCATTCGCCGCCGGCGCCTGGGGCTTCGGCTGCGCGGGCTTGACCGGCGCCTCGCCTTCCTCCGGCTTGACGAAGGGCGCAAACATCGTGAACGCGCGCTCGAATAGCGCCATGTTCTGCCGCGCCTGCTCCTGCATCGCCTCGAACGTGCCGGCGCCGAACGTGCCGGCAAATTGCTTGCGGTATTTTTCCTGCTCGCGCGTCAGCGTTTCCAGGCTGAATTCGAGGTATTTGGGAACGAGCTGCTCCATGGAATGACCATAGAACCGGATGAGCTGGCGCAGGAAGCCGATGGGCAGGAGGTTCGAGCCGCTCTTGCCCTCTTCCTCCACGATAATCTGGGTAAGCACGGAATGGGTCAGATCCTCGCCGGTCTTGGCGTCGTAGACGAGGAAATCGCGCTCGGACCGGACCATCTCGCCCAGATCCTCAAGCGTCACGTAACTGCTTGTCTCGGTGTTGTACAGCCGCCGGTTCGCGTATTTCTTGATGATGACCGGTTTGTCCCTGCCTGTGCCGGCAGTTTCCTTCTTACCCGCGCCCGGCTTGGGCGGCTGTACCGTGGCGTCTTCGAATCCCGGGCCTTCCGGCGCCTTCTCCGCAGCCTTGTTCATAAAAGCGTCCACCGGTTGTTCATGGGCCCATCATAAATCAGGTTTCGGATTTTGCGCGATTTTTTTTTCGCACATGCGAAAACTGGAGGCAAGCCTCCTGTCACGTTCGCAAGCGCGAAGACGGCGGGACCATCTGGCGGCGCCGGAATGCAGCTTCGGAGCCGGATAATCCCGCAAACGGCGGCCGTTTTTCCCGCGTCGCCACTCAGTTGTGTATTTCCGGTGTAAAACCTAGGGTAGTGCTTGATTTGCCATCCGCCACAACCGATAGTGGTGACGCCACAAGATGGAAGCCCAACCATCTGGCCCCCGGCGTCCCCCCGCTGGGGGCCGCACTCACCTCCTCATTACGAGGTCGAGCCCCTAGCTGCTAACCGAAGCAGCGCAAACGGCTGGTGCTTGCGCCAGCCGTTCGCGTTTCCAGACCACCCGCTGCATTCTATCATCGCCTGAGCAGGGAACCCAAGTGACTCCGGCCGCGGCTAGTATCGCGCTTGCGATGGTGAGATACGCTGAAGCCCGTCAAATTTTCCCGCGGCAATTGGGCATTCATTTAGGGTGGTGGATTAAACCAGACCGGCAGCCCCAATTGCGCCGGGAAACGTGTTCATGGCCGCCGGACTTCAGCAGTATTTCTCAATAGTGCAGAAAATCTTCGCATCTTTCGGTGCCAGGCTTTACGCGATCATCGCTATCGCGGTCATCTGTTTTCTCGCGGTCTCGTCCTACCAGGTCCTGAGGCTCAAGCAGGCGCTTGAGGCCGGGCACGCCCTGGACCTGAAGCACGTTACCGAGGTTGCGGCCGGCATTTTGCGGGAAGAATATGCAGCCAGCGAAGCCGGGCGGATCAGTGCGGCCGAAGCCAAAAAGCGCGCAGCCTCACGCATTTCCAAGCTGCGCTACGGCAAGGACGGCTATTTTTGGATCAATGACCTCGGCGGCAGGATGATCATGCATCCAATGAAGCCGGAGCTGGATGGCAAGATCGTGATTGACCAGAAGGACCCGGACGGCGTGCCGCTGTTCCGGGAATTCATCCGGACGGTGAAGGAAAGCGGCTCCGGTTATGTGCGCTATTCCTGGCCAAAGCCTGGGGCGAAGGAGCCGCAGCCCAAGATATCGTTTGTGACCGGCTTCGCACCCTGGGGCTGGATCATTGGCAGCGGGCTCTATATCGATGGCCTTCAGCGCGAGCTTTGGGACGAGGTGAAGAGTGGCCTTCTGGTTGTGTCCGTGATTCTGCTAGCCATTGGCGGCGGCGCTCTTATGTTTGTGCGCGGCGTCTCGCACAGGCTGACCGCGCTGACATCCGTGATCGCGGAAGTTGCCAAGGGCAACCTGGATGTGCCGCCCGCGGACACGGACGGCACAACGGAGCTTGGCGCAATCGCCAGCGCAATCGAAGACTTGCGCCGGAACGCGATAGAACAAAGGACGCTGCAGGAGAAGGTGAACGATGCCCATGCCCGCGAGCGTGAGCGGGAGCGGCACCTTGAGGCCTGTGTTCAGCAGTTCGAGCAACATATCACCGCCGTGGTCCAGGCCTTGGGCGAGCAGGTGGATCAGCTCACGGCGGCGGCGGTAACGCTGTCGGAGGCGGCGGAAACCTCGACCTTGGAGGCTGGCAACGCGGCCAGCGTCTCCCAGAGCGCGGCGGACAATTCCCATTCGGTGTCGTCCGCGACAGGACAGCTAAGCTCGTCGATCAAGGAAATCGCAAGCCAGGCGCAGAGCACGAACACGGTGGTCCAGGCTGCTTCCCTCGAAGCGGAGCAGACTAACGCCGATGTCGCGGGCCTGGCGAACGCCGCGGAGGAAATCGGTTCCATCGTGGCTGTGATCCGCGGCATTGCCGATCAGACCAACCTGCTTGCCTTGAATGCCACCATCGAGGCAGCGCGCGCGGGCGAGACCGGGCGCGGCTTCGCGGTGGTGGCGGCGGAGGTGAAGGAGCTTTCGGCGCAGACCGCCACGGCGACCGATGCCATCGCCGAACAGATCCATGCGATCCAAAGTTCCACGGGCACCGCTGTCAGCGCTATCAAGTCGGTTTCGGGTAAAGTCGCGGAGATTCAGGCATTTACCGGCGCCATCGCGGCGGCTGTCGAAGAGCAGACGGCGGCGGCGGAAGCAATCGCAAGCAATGTCGCGCTGGCAGCAAACGCCAGCGAAAAGGCTTCCGCGAGTTCGAGCGAAGTGTCGAAAACCGCCGCGCAGACGAAGCAGCAAGCCTGGTCGGTATCGGAAGTGTCGCACAGGCTTTCCGAGATCTCCTCGCAGATATCGTGGTCAATCAATAACTTCAAAGATACCCTCGCACAAAAGGCGGCAAGCTGACCCGGCTTTCCGGCTCCAGAAGGAGCCTCAATGCGTTACGGTGGATGGGGCCCGGTCCTGTGCGCCAAGAAAAGAGCCTATGCAAATCAAGGTTAGGGCTCCCCAAAAGATGCTTCTTTCAGTTTTTCGGCGTTTTCATTTACACGTCTTTTACAGTTTTGCGGGTATTGTCCGGACACGCGAGCAAATCCTCCTGGTGCAAGTAACGGTGGTGGCTTTCGCCAAAAAATCAAATCTCCTTAAAACCTCTGATAGTAACCGGTAAGCTCACGCTTTGGCCCTATTCCTTTGTTAGGCTTCCATCGGCGTAATAATTCGGTTATAAGTGCTCCATGGGGCAAATGTAGTAAGTGTGCTTGCTTGGTTCGACGGCAAAATCAATGACGGACCTCACCCAATTCGAATCCCGCTTTGCGGATGCCTGCCGTGCAAGACGCCTTTCGCCGCAACAGGTTGCGGTGCAGGCGGGCCTGCCGGCTGATGCTGGACGCGATCTCGCAGCAACTGCGATCCATCTTCCTCTATACAGGCTGTGCTACGTCGCGGACGCCCTGAACGTTAGCCTCGACTGGCTGCTTGCCAGGGAGCCCACGGCCCTCGAAAAGAAACGGGCGTAGCTTCCGGGCCGGACGGAAGCAACCGCCGCCGTTCATCCGCGATGCCGGCCTTTGCCGGCTTCGTGGAAAACGATGGCGGCGGCGTTCGAGATGTTCAGGCTCTTTATCTTTCCCGGCACGTGTAAAGCGTAGAGCGCGTCGCATCCCTCGCGGATCAGCCGCCTTATCCCCTTGTCCTCGGCTCCGAAAACGAAAGCGGCCCGGTTCGCGGCCGCTGCTTCGGCGCCGAACGTTTGCGCCGCCCCGGAATCGAAACCCGCGCAAATGAAGTCCTTCTCCTTGAGCTGTTCCAGCGCCCGCGCGAGGTTGACGGTGGCGATCACCGGCACATGCTCCAGCGCGCCGGAGGCCGCTTTCGCCAAGGTTCCGGTGAGCGGCGGGCTGTGCCGGTCCTGCACGATGAGCGCCGCGATGCCGAACGCGGCGGCCGAACGCAGCACCGCGCCCACATTATGCGGGTCGGTGACTTGATCGAGCATGGCAACGATGGCGGGCTCGCCCTCTGGAAGCACATCCAGGAATTCGCCGAGGCTGGGTTGCGCGAGCGGCGCGGCGTCGAGCACGATGCCCTGATGCACCGCGCCCGTCCCCGTGAGCGCGTCGAATTCGTGCGGATGCAGCGCTGTCACCGGGATTTTCCTGCTGGCGATGAGCGGCCCGAGCTTGGCGGCGGCGTTTCCAGTCGCGTAGGCGTGATGGATCTGGCGCTTCGGGTTCTGAAGGGCCGCCTCCGCCGCGTGCAGGCCGAAAATGGCCCGTTCTTGCGCAAGCGCGCCCCGCGCCGGCTTGCCGCCCGCGGGCTTGGCGTTTTTAGGGTCTCTGTGGCGGTGTTTCATGGCAAATCCGATCATGTCCGTACCCGCCCGGCTGGTGCGCAACTGCGAAATACCGCGGCGGCCGGCGCGTCTTTATAAATGGCGCTCACCGTTTTGGGAGGGCAATTGCAGCTTCGGCGTAATGCCATGTTAATCCTCTTTGCGGCTTTTTGCGCCGTTTTGCGGCGGGCGGCCGGGCGCTCTCCGATTTTGAAGTAATTTAGCAGAAGTGTCTTGAACAAGCGTTAAGTGCGGTGGTGCTGTATAAGAGGTTGATATATTTGTATAAATACGCGCCGACCACGCCGGAGCGGTTCGAATGGGAGCGCTCGCTTTGGTTAATTTCAAATATTGGATTATATTTAACGGGTTTTTTCAACCGTATAAATCGCGCGAAAACACGTAAAAATCGCGCGAAAATCGCTAGAAATGGATATGAGGCCCGCGCGTTTACCATGTTAGAATTAACCATGATCGCAGCCTTTGCGGCTTATCCATCAACAGCCGGGACGGCAGCCGGCGGAGGGCGTCCATGATACACCCGCGCGAATGGATGGAGGCGCGCGCCGGCGGCCTCTACTGCAAGCCGGGCGGCTTCTTCATCGACCCAACCCGGCGGGCGCCGCTGGCGGTGGTGACGCATGGCCATTCGGATCACGCACGCAGCGGTCACGCCAGGGTGATCGCGACGCCGGACACGCTTGCGATCATGGCCCGCCGCCTGGGCGAAGGCTTCGCCGGGAGCCAGGCCGCGCTGCCTTACGGCCAGGCCATCCGGCTGGGCGAGGCGCGGGTGACGCTCGTTCCGGCGGGCCATATTCTGGGCTCGGCGCAGGTGCTGATCGAATATGGCGGGGCACGCATCGTCATTTCCGGCGATTACAAGCGCACGCCCGATCCAACGGCACTGGCGTTCGAGCCGGTGCCCTGCGACGTATTCGTCACCGAGGCCACCTTCGCGCTGCCGGTGTTCTCTTTTCCCGAGCCCGCGCGCGAGATCGGCAAGCTATTGGACTCGCTCGCGGTTTTTCCTGAAAGCTGCCACGCGGTGGGCTGCTATGCGCTCGGCAAGACGCAGCGTCTGATCGCGGAGCTGCGCCGCGCCGGCTACGATAAGACCGTCTATCTGCACAGCGCGCTGATGCCGCTAACCCGGCTCTACGAGGAACGCGGCGTGGCCCTTGGCCCCTGTGCGCCCGTGCCGCCGGACAACCCCAAGGCCCTCGCCGGCGGGATCGTGCTGTGTCCGCCTCAGGCGCTGGCGGACCGCTGGGCGCGCTCGCTGCCCGATGCAATCACCGCCTGCGCCTCGGGCTGGATGCAGCTCCGCGCCCGCGCCAAGCAGCGGGGCGTGGAGCTTCCGCTCATCGTCTCCGATCATAGCGATTGGCCGCAGCTTATTGATACCATTCACGAAACTAGCGCGGGCGAGGTCTGGATCACACATGGCCGCGAGGATGCGCTCGTCCATTATTGCCGCAAGGCGGGGCTCACCGCCCGCGTGCTTTCACCGCTTGGCTTCGAAGACGGCGAGACGGGATAATTAAGAACCGGTTCGTAATTTTGTTGCACGCGGACAACATTGCTCCAGCCACAAGCGAGTTTCCGCGTAATTTACCGCTCTGGTTAACTGCCCAAGCAAGAATTGCAACCCAAGATAGCGCTCGCGTCGCGTTGGTTTGCTTGTTCTGCGTAATCACTTCCAGTCTAATTTGCTATTGGAGATTACAATGAAAAGTGAGTGCTTGAGCGCAGTTCGCATCCCGCTTGTGGCAGCGTTTGCCCTGGCGGCGTTTTCCGCGCAGGCGGCGGACATGTACGTCCCCGTGAGCGGCATGAAGGATGTCCCCGAAGTGCTTCCCCTGTGGAGTGGCTTCTTCGTTGCCGGCGGCGGCGGAGGAGGAGCCTTTAAGGGCGATGTAAGTGTCCCGGCGGTTCCAGTCGGTATCAACGGCCTTGGCGGCATGGGAGGCTTCGGTACGGTCCAGGCTGGCTACGACCTGCAAATCGCGCAGCGTTTTGTTGGCGGCGCCTTCTTCGACTACGATTTCGCAGCCATTGGCAGCAGGATTACGGGCGCGGCCACCGCGCTGGGCATTCCTCTCCTCCCAAACACGATGCACCTCAACTTGACCGGCAGCTGGACCGCCGGAGGCCGTTTTGGCTATCTCGTCAACCCCAGCACCCTGGTGTACGGGCTGGGAGGTTACACCGAGGCGTATTTCTCCTATACGGAAGGCACGTTGGCGAATAGCACTTTCGCGGGCTGGACCGCTGGCGGCGGCATCGAGACGAACCTTGGCGGGTCCTGGTTCCTGAAAGGCGAATACCGCTTCACGGAGCTGGACCGGCGGACGATCGTTTCAGCCGTGGCAGGCAACAATATTCAAGTTACCTTTCAGCCGGACGTTCAGACCGGCCGTTTGGCGCTCAGCTACAAGCTGAACCCGTTCGGCTCCGGGCCGCTGGAATTCTAAGCGCTCACACTCACGGTACGGACGGCGCCCGCCGCCCGCTGCGATCCCGGCTGTCACTTCCGGCTGGCCGCGGATGCGCGGCGGGCGCCGCCCGGCGTTTTCGCGGGGCCGGCAGCCGCGGCGGCGGAGACATCAGGGCAATCAGGTTTGGCCATGAGGGGAAGCCGGCGCGCAACACCAGAACACTCCCCCTGGAGAGAGCCGCGGGCAGCGCATTGTGGCAGTTGAGTCACGGGTGCAGCCAAGAACGCATTGCCTGGCGAATCACTTTCAATTAGTGGTTGCGGCTAGCACAGCATACACGTAAAAACAACCCCTAACGGCGTTGGGTTGGGTCCGTTTGTATTGCGTCCACAAGTTTCTCGCAAATTTCTCGATTGGAGACCGATATGAATGGCGCGTTTGTAAACTCCCTCAGGCTGTCCGCGATGACAGCCGTTGCCTTCGCCGCGCTTTCCGCGCAGGCCGCTGACATGTACTCCCCGAGAGTCAGCATGAAAGATATCCCCGTACCCATGTTCACCTGGAGCGGTTTCTACGCCGGCGTCAACAGCGGCTATGGCTGGGGCGCATACTCCGACACATTGTACGTGAGCGCCCACGACGCTACCGCCAACTTGACTGTCAATACCACGTCGAAACTCTGGACCGAGGGCGGTTTCGGCGGCGGCCAGGCGGGTTATAACGTGCAGCGGAACCGCTTTGTGTTCGGCCTCGAAACCGATTTCCAGGGTGCCGCCGTCAAGGGCAATACCTTCTCGGAAGCTGAAGTCTTTCCGGCGGGCGCGGTCATACCCACGGTGATAAATGAGGCTTGGGCGAGAAGCAGTCTCGACTGGTTCGGCACTGTGCGCGGCAGGCTCGGTTATTCGGCCGGAAACGCATTGTTCTTCGGCGAGACTCTGTTCTATGCGACGGGCGGCTTCGCATATGGCGGCGTGAGGGACTCGCTTACCATGGAGCTTACGTCACCGCTCGCCAATGCGAATAACCGTACGACCGTTTCGGCGGCCCGGAACGGCACTAGGACCGGCTGGGTGGCTGGCGGCGGCATTGAAGTCGCGCTTTCGCCCTCCTGGTCGGCCAAAGCCGAGTACCAGTATATCGATCTGGGCAGCAACACTCTCGCCACTAGCGCCGCCCTCGCATATTTAGGCGGCCAGACTCTCCTTACCGATACTGGGACTGCTTCGGTGAAAATCGACCACGCCTATAACACGGTCCGCCTCGGCCTTAACTATAGGATCAACCAGGCCCCCGAGCCTCTGCCTCTGAAGTAGCACCTGTTTTCAGGCAAGTACGATGGCCGCCTTGCGGGCCATTGCATGAACGCTCCGGCGAAAAGGCTTGCCGGGGCGTTTCATTGTTGGCCGGAAGTGATGCCGGCCGCCATGGGTATTGACCGCTTTGGCGCCGGCCCCGTAAAGGCGGGGAGCCATCTATCCACGGGATAGTCCGTTGTTTTGGCAGGGATTTCCGCTTTTGCGGGAATGACCGCAAGGCGCTCAAAGGCGCTCAGCCGGAGCCGGTGTCAGACAAAGAGCTTGCCGCTCGCGGTGAGGCAGGCATAGCCGCCGATGCGCACGCGCTTCAAGCAGCGGTTTGTAACCTCGGCTTCAAGCTTGACTTCGCCGGGCCTGCCCATCTCGATGCCCTGCTCGATGGTGAACTCGGACGTACCCTCTGGCAATATGTCGAAACGGTGCAGCACGGCGGCAAAGGCGGCCGCAGCGGATCCGGTCGCGGGGTCCTCGGGAACCCCGATGCCTGGCGCGAACACGCGGGCGTGGAACGTGGCGCTGTGCTGGATGGTCTCCCGGCAATAAAGGAAAACCTTGCCCTCCGCGCCGGCAAAGGCTTCATCCCAGTGCGGGGCCATGATCTGCGCGCGGGCGATCGAATCGAGGCCGCGCACGGGCACGAAGGTGAAAGCAGTGCCGGCGTCATATTGCGACGGCCGGTGGTTGGCAAAGCCGATTTCCTGGGGGGCCAAGCCAAGGGCCGCCGCTATGCGGTCGTCATGCGCGGGCGCTCCCGCCAGCTCGGGGAGCTTTGGCACGTCGAACTCGGCATAGGGCGCCTGTCCGCTCCGGCCCACCACGCCAACGCGGATGCTGCCCACGCCCGCCTCCAGCACAACGAGGGCGTCGCAGTCGCCGGCAGTGCCCGAGTTCCGGTTGCTGGCGAGCTGGATGGCCGCCCCCACGGTAGGATGGCCCGCGAACTGAAGTTCTGTTAGCGGCGTGAAAATGCGGATATGGGCCGTGTGCGCCGGCAGGCGCGGCGGCAGCACGAACAAGGTTTCGGACAGATTGAACTCCCGCGCGATGGCCTGCATCTGCTCCGGCGTCAGTCCGTCAGAGTCGAGAACAACGGCCAGCGGGTTACCAGTTAGAGGCTGGGTAGTGAACACGTCCCAGATCGCATATCGCCTTTCCATGGCCATCCTTGCAATTATCGCGGCGCCCAAGGCTGGCGCGCAATAACTTATAGTCTATTCGCCGCGGTTGCGCACCGGAATTAGCGTGCGTACAAGCAGAAGTAGCGCCCGGAAACGAAGGACGGTAAAAAGTAGTGAAGCCGAAGACGGTTAGCCGGTGGTCCGGTGAAAGATTTTACCGTTCTGCAAAGCCTCGAAGTTGCGCCAAATACCGGACCCTGGGACAAGCGCAATTTGTGCCGCGCAGCCCCCCTCATCAGTTCCCCGCCAGCTTGTCTTGGCAAGCTGCACACTGCCGTTCCCGCGGAAGCGGGAACCCACAGCAAGTATCTGTAATAGCGCAGTTATTTTGCTGCCATGGATGCCCGCTTCCGTGGGCATGACGGCCGTGCCGTGTCTCATCCACGATTGTTTGCCCGGACTTCTGCCCTCTTACCCGAGCCGGGCATAGCCGGGGTCTTCCTCTTCCGGCTCCGCCAGGCCGTGAGCCACAAGCGCGATGGCCAGCACATCCACCCGCTCCGCTCCCGCATCGAGAAGCGCCGCGGCGCAGGCGTTTGCGGTGGAACCGGTTGTAATGACATCGTCGATCAAGAGAACCCGCTTGCCGGCCACGCATTTCCGGTAGCGCGGATGCACGCCGAAGGCCTTCGCCACGTTCTGCTGGCGCGCCTCCTGGCTGAGTCCGACCTGCGCCTCCGTGCGCCTGGTTCGCCGTAATGCCATCGCCTCCACGGGAACGCCCGAAAGCCGGCCGATCCCCCTGGCCAGGAGCACGGACTGATTGAAGCGACGCTGCAGGAGGCGCAGGCGGTGCAGCGGCGCGGGCACCATGACATCGGCACCGTCCAGCAGTTCGCGCCCCGCCTGGTGCATCAGCCGGACGAAAAGGGGCAGCGGCTCGTGCTTGTCCTCGAACTTGAAGCGGACGATAAGCCGGCGCATGATGCCGCTGTAATGGGCGGCCGCGCGCGCGCGCGAAAATACCGGTGGATTGGCAAGCGCTTGCACCGATATGTGCGGGCCGCCGCCCTCATATCCGGGGAGCGGGATGCCGAGCCTATCGCAAACGGGCGGCGAAATGAGGCGCAGGCCGCTCCAGCATCGCGGGCAGAGCAGATTGTGGTGTGTGATCAGCGCGGCGCAGGAGACGCAGACGGGAGGCAGGATAAGATCGGCGGAATAGCGCAGGCCAGATGCGGCAAGGCGGGCGATACTCTGAAACATGATACTGAACCGGAAAGAAACCCGTTGAACGGCCCGTTTGCCATCGCAAGGCGCCCTTGGCGGATTTTACCGGGGGCATTGCGGATGGTACATTCAATGCAATTTAAATTAGAAACTAAACGAAGGCACAAGCGTTGACCAGCCCGGAAATATTCGACCGCCGGCATATCCGCCGGAATTTGGAGCGCGCGGCGCCTGGAGCGGAAGCAGCGGACTTTCTGGTGCGCCATGCGGCGGAGGAACTGGCGGGACGGCTCGCGGGAATCAGGCGCAGCTTCACGCTTGCCGTGGATGTTGGCGCGCATCATGGCGTGATGGCGCGGCTTCTGCGCGAACGCATGGAGGGGCTGGCGGCCGTCTCGCTGAGCGGAGCCCTGGGCCTCGCGCGGGCGTGCCCGGCGCCGCGCGCGGTGGCAAGCGAGGAGGCGCTGCCGCTTAAGGAGGGCGCCGCCGGCCTCATTACCTCGGTGCTGTCGCTGCAACTCGTCAACGACCTGCCCGGCGCGCTCATCCAGATCCGCCGCGCGCTGATGCCGGACGGCCTGTTCCTCGCCGCGCTGCTCGGCGGCGATAGCCTGATCGAGCTGCGGCAGGCCTTCATGCTGGCGGAAATGGAGACGGCGGGCGGCGTTACCCCGCGTGTTTTCCCAACGGCGGATGTGCGCGAGATGGGCGGGCTGCTTCAGCGCGCGGGCTTTGCCCTGCCGGTGGCCGATTCGGAGACGCTCACCGTGACCTATGCGAGCCCGCTGGCGCTGATGCGGGAACTGAAGGCCATGGGCGCGGCCAATCCGCTTGCCGCGCGTTCAAGAAAGCCGCTGCGCCGCGACACGCTCGCCCGCGCCGCCGCGATCTACGCGGAGCGCTTCGGCGAGCCCGGCGGCCGGGTGCGCGCGACCTTCGAAATTCTCTATCTCTGCGGATGGGCGCCGCACGAAAGCCAGCAGAAGCCGTTGAGGCCCGGTTCAGCCACCGCGCGCCTCGCCGATGCTCTCGGTACGCAGGAGATTTCCGCTGGCGATAAGGCAGGGTTCACCCGCGCCGGAGGGGAAAGCCCGTAGCCGTGGGCGGCCTGTCCTGGGGGTAAACCTGGAAACGGCAGTTGCGGGGAAAGCGGCACCAGGCGGCTGGCCGCAGCGTCATCCCCGCGAAAGCGGAGTTCCATATATGAGCTTGTTCCAGCGGCAGAAATGGATTCCCGCTTTCGCGCAAGCAGCTTCAATCGCCGGAACTGGGATGCGGGGCCGTGGATGCGGCGATCACCACCGGAATGCACATTGCGCAATACAACTGTGGGTAGTCCACGTTGCGCGTAAGCGCGTATGCGGCGAGGGCAGCCATTACGCTGTATGCTGTCACGCGAATCGCTGGGGTGCGAAGGCCGTACTGGCATTTTACCGCACCTCAAATTGCAACGGGCGCACAATCCGGGAACAGCTATGTCAGTCCCAGTCATCGGCGGCAGAGCCGGCTTAGCAGCATTCCAGAACCACGGCTACACGCGGAATATCAGTACCGGCGGCCAGACGCCGAACGTCAGCCAAGCCGGCGGAGCCGGCCCGCCAGCGGTGAATAGCCATATCCCGGCGGTGAGCGTAAATAACCCGGCGCGGGAGTCTTTTTCCGCCAGGCTGGGCAGCATGGCGGCGGCCGGAGCCCCGCAAGGCAGCGCGGCTCCGCCGCAGCGCGCGGGCGCCGGGTTTCCGCCGGATGGCGGTCAGGCAAGCTCGTTTGGAAGCAGCCTCCAGAGCCTGCTGCAATCCGTGCTGTCCGGAGATATGGACGGCGCCCGGAACGCCGTGGCAGCGCTCCAAGAGGCGATCACCGGCCCGGATACCGGACCCAGCAACCCATGGCCGGTTACGCACGCCGCATCCGGGCCAAACACGGCGCCCGCTTTCCTGGCGGGTGCGGAGCCTGCGGCCCCGGCACCGGCACCGGCCCCAGCGGCGGCGGCCAGCCCGGACGATGCTCAGTCCGCATTCAAGGCTAGCCTGAACAGCCTGCTCGCCGCTGTGCAATCTGGCGATGCCGCGGCCTCCAAAACCGCGGCCAGCACCCTGGTCTTCGCTATAATGGCGGCCCGGCAGGAGGGAGCGGAAGCGCTTCCGCAGCGGGAATGGGGCGGCCAGGACAGCGCGCTGAGGGGCAAGCTTGCGAGCCTGCTGCAATCGGTGCAGGCCGGGGACATGGCCAGCGCCCGGAAGGCCGCAACCGCGATCCAGGGCGCGCTCGATGCCGCGAAATCGCAGTCCGCTAGCGGCGTCCCGGCGGAATCCACCAGCGCCTCCGCGCCCCTCGCGGTCCCGGCCGCTATTACGGCCTCCGCGCCATCAGCGGCTAGCCCGGATCAAGACGGCACGTTCATGAGCCATTTGAAGGGCCTGCTCGCCGCTGTGCAATTGGGCGATCTGGAGGCGGCTCAAACCGCCGTTGCCTCCTTGTTCGACGGCCTGACGGCCGAGGTGGGAGAGTTCCATAACCAGACTGCCAGCCTAGCGCCGCCGCCATCGCCAGACGGACGGGGCGCGGGCTTGGGAAGCATGCTTTCCGAGTATTTCCGGTGGTCCTAATCTTCGGCTTTGTGTCTCCCGTGTAGGTAGCGTCAAGGCGCCGGAATTGCCCTCCGGCGCCTTTTTCTTTATCGGGCGGCGGATGGAAACGGCTTCATCCCAAATCCGGCGGTATCGCTCACCCGATTGCCGAAAAAATCGAGGTGCCGCCATCCACGAGGATGAGCTGGCCGGTAATATACCGCGCGGCGTCCGAGGCGAGGAACACCGCGACGCCGGCGATATCCTCCGGCTCGCCCAGCCGCTTCAAGCAGGTCATGCCGGCGATTGCCGCGGCGGCCTTCGGGTTCTCGTACAGCGCCTTGGCGAAATCTGTCTTGACCACGCCCGGCGCGATGGAATTCACGCGGATGCCGCGCCCGCCCCACTCCACCGCAAGGTTGCGCGCGAGCTGCGCCTCGGCCGCCTTCGAGATCGCGTAGATGCCGATCTTGGCCGCGCCAACGATAGAGACGATGGAGGACAGCAAAATCACCGAGCCGCCGCCGCGCTCCGCCATGCCAGGCAGCACCATCTGGCAGAGCCAGTGCGTGGCGGTGAGGTTCGCGGTCAGCACCTTGTTCCAAACCTCGTCGGAGACCTCGGAGGACGGGCCGTACGCCGGATTGATCGCCGCGTTCGGGATCAGGATACCGATGCGCCCGTGTTCTTTCATGGCGTGCGCCACGAGCCCTTCGAGATCGGACTTGCGCCCGATATTGCAGGCGCAGGCGCTCGCCTTGCCGCCGGCCGCTTCGATTTCGGCTACCACGGCTTCGCAGGCCTCGATCTTGCGCGAGGAAACCACAACGGTGGCGCCCATCTTCGCGCATTCCAGCGCGATGGCGCGCCCGATGCCCCTGGAGGCGCCAGTGATGACCGCAACGCGGCCGGTAAGGTCGAATAAACTCATGGCGTTCTCACAACTATGCGCGGCAGCGGGACAGAAGTCCCCCCCTCACCCCTGTCCCCTCCGCAAGGGGACAGGGGAACGCTTGTTCAATGGGCACAGCCTGACCCCACTCTCCCCTCGCGGGAGAGGGCTGGGGCGAGGGGGACTTCCGCTATTCTCATAGAAATAGAATGCCACGCCGCCCAGGTAGTCAACCGCAGTCCGTCCGCTGGCTGAGGCAAAGTTCCGCGGTCAGCGCCCGTCCTGCTTCGGCCACTTCCATTTGCGCGCGGTGACGAGCGAGACGAGCAGCGGTGCCGGCTTCCAGCGTGGCCCGAAACGGTGCTGGAACATCTCGATGTCCGCTAGCACATCGGCGAGCCCGCGCAGCTCGGCATATTTCATCGGGCCGCCGCGCCAGGCCGGGAAACCGTAGCCATAGATGTAGATCACGTCGATGTCGCCGGAGCGGTAGACGATGCCCTCGTCGAGGATGGTGGCGCCCTCGTTGACCAGCGAATAGATGGCGCGGTTGACAATCTCCTGATCTGGCACGCGCGCGACACGGTGGCCAAGATCGCGGCGGTAGGCCTCGATGATGGCGTCGGCGTAAGGGTCCGGCAGGGGCGTGCGGCTGCCCGGCTCGTAGCGGTAGAAGCCGGCCATGGTCTTCTGCCCGTAGCGCCCCTTTTCGTAAAAGCGGTCCAAGAGCGCCGAACCGTAAGGCTTGCCTTCCTTCAAGCGGCGCTGGCGGATGTGCCAGTTTACATCGACGCCGGCCAGATCCATCATCGCGAACGGCCCCATCGCCATGCCCCAGCGCGTAAGCGCCGCGTCGACATCGGCGGGGCAGGAGCCTTCCTCAACCATGAGGAGGGCTTCGGTGATGTACTTCTCCAGCATCCGGTTGCCCGCGAAGCCGTCGCAATTGCCGACCGCGACGCCGGTTTTGCCCAGCGCCCGCGCCACGGCCATGGCGGTTACGAGCGCATCGGGCGCCGTCTCCTTGCCGCGCACGATCTCGATCAGCCGCATCACATTGGCGGGCGAGAAGAAGTGCATACCCAGTACATCGGCGGGCCGCGAGGTGGCCGCCGCGATCTTGTCGATATCGAGCGTCGAAGTGTTGGAGGCGAGCAGCGCGCCCGGCTGGCACACTTTGTCCAGCTCGCGGAAAACCTGCTCCTTGACACCCATGTCCTCGAACGCCGCTTCAATGACGAGGTTCGCGCCGGCAAGCGCGCTGAATTCCACCGCGCCTTGGATCAGATCCATCCGCTTATTCATGGCTGGCTGATCGATGCGGCCGCGCCGCACCATGCTCTCGTAATTCTTGCCTACGACGCTCAAGCCCCGGTTGAGGGAGGCCTCGTCGCGGTCGAGCACCGTCACGGGAATGCCGGCGTTCGCGAAGGCCATGGCGATACCGCCGCCCATCGTGCCCGCGCCCACGATACCCACGCTTTTGATCTCGCGTGCCTTCACTTCGGGGCCAAGGCCCGGAAATTTGGCCGCCGCGCGCTCGGCGAAAAACACATGGATGAGGGATTGCCCCTGCGCGTCCGAAAGCGCTTCGTTGAACAGCTCGCGCTCCTGCTTGAGGCCTTCCTCGAAGGGCAGGTTGAAGGCGTTCTCCACCGAATCCACGCAGCGGAGCGGTGCGTGCTGGCCGCGCTGGCGCTGCTTTATCTCCGCGCGCTTTTCCTCGAAGACCGTGGAGCCGCGCTCCGCCTCGATCCTATCCGTGCGCTCGCGGGTCTTGGGCGGAAGGGGCTGGCCTGCCTTGGACTTCGCGAACGCGATTGCCCCGGCCAGATGATCGCCCTCCAGCAGCTCGTCAATGAAGCCGGCCTTCTGGGCGGAGGCAGCGGAAACTGGCTCGCCAGATACGATGAAATCGAGCGCCGCCTTGGCGCCGGCAAGACGGGGCAGGCGCTGCGTGCCGCCGCCGCCCGGCAGCAGGCCAAGCTTCACCTCGGGCAGGCCAAGCTTCGCGTCTTCAGCCGCGGCGCGATAGTGGCAGGCCAGCGCGATCTCGACGCCGCCGCCAAGCGTGGTTCCGTGCAGCAGGGCAACCACCGGCTTGTCCATGTCCTCGATTGCCGCGCAGATATCGTTGATGTCCGTGCCGCTGAAGGTGGAGCCGAATTCGGTGATGTCCGCGCCCGCCGTGAAGGTGCGGCCAGCGCCGGTCAGCACCACCGCGCTTACCGCGCCATCTGCCGCCGCCTGCCGGATCGCGGCCATGAGCCCGTCGCGCACACCCCGGGAGAGCACGTTTAGAGGCGGATGATTGGCAGTTATTACGCCTACGCCGTCCTGGTTCTCGTATCTGACGGGGCTAGCGGTCATGTGCCCTCCTGGCAAAAAAAGGATAATGGAGGTACGATTTGAGGAAACAATAAATTTAGGCGGCGAATCCGTCAACGCCCCTGACAGGCTTCGCCTAGTTTAACAGTAACGCAAAGTACAGCCGCGCCCAGCAGATGTGCTGAGTTTCTAAAATTTGACCTTTATAGCGGACATTTGCAAGAGCTGGAACGGCCCCCGGGCTGTGTTTCCGGCTCCAACTGCCGGAGCCGGGTTCCCCCGCATTTACGGCCGGCGCGTTTCCGCGGCCAGCGCCTTCAAAATCGCCGTGTAGCCGGAATTCGCGGCAAGCCGGGATAGCGTGTCCCCCCAATCCCGCATCGCCCTCGCTCACCCGCCCGGCGCATAGCCGCAGGAAGCGGCCATCTATACCGGCAATGCAGTGCCTGTTTCTGGATCGCCGCGGCCGCCAAGGCGGCCTCGCGATAACGGCGGCGCGCGGCAGAGCTTCCCGCAGCTGGCACTAGATTGCAGTAGCGCGTATCGCTTCAGCCGGAAGCAAAGCGCCTCAAGGTCACTTATATTCGCCGCCTAAACGGCAAGTTCCTGGCCGGCCCGCACCTCACGCTGCCATGGTGATAAATCTGCCAAAGCCCTTGCGCCGCGGCCGGCGATGGGGCAGCAAGGCCAGCATGACCCGGGGAAACCGTAACGCGATGCAAAAGCCCGCCAGCCCCGCGGCAAGGCCGAAGGCCAAGTCCTCGCCGCAAGACCGCAAACCTCAGAAGCCGGAGGCGGCTTCCGCGGGGTTGCCGGCGGCCGGGGTCCGCGAAATTTTCGCGAGGCTTGCCGCCGCCATGCCCGATCCCAAGACCGAGCTTGAGCATGTGAACCCTTACACGCTCCTGGTCGCCGTCGTGCTTTCCGCGCAGGCGACGGATGCCGGCGTAAACAAGGCGACGCGCAGCCTGTTCGCCAAAGTGGATACGCCCGGGAAAATGGTGGCGCTGGGCGAGGAGGGTTTGCGCGAGGCCATCAAGACCATTGGGCTGTTCAACACCAAGGCCAAGAACGTGATCGCGCTGTCGAAGGCGCTGGTGGAAAACCACGGCGGGCAGGTGCCGCAAGACCGCGCCGCGCTGGAGGCGCTGCCGGGCGTGGGGCGCAAGTCCGCGAATGTCGTGCTGAACGTTGCCTTCGGCCAGCCCGCCATCGCGGTGGACACGCACATCTTCCGGGTGGCGAACCGCACCGGCCTAGCCCCTGGCAAGACCCCGCTTGATGTTGAGCTTGGGCTCACGCGCACCGTGCCGCCGGAATATATTCTCAATGCGCATCATTGGCTTATCTTGCACGGCCGCTATGTGTGCAAGGCCAGGAAGCCCGAATGCTGGCGCTGCGTCATCGCCAGCTTGTGCAGGTTCGAACCAAAATCGTCCTCTTGACCCTTCGTTGCGAGGGGCTTAAGCCCCGGGGTAATCCTGGAGTGGCACCGGCCTCTCCTGTCGCGGCGGCGGCTTTGGGCCGCCTTGCCATGGCGGCGCCCAAGCTCGCCAGCCCCTCCCTCAACCTTAATGGAACCCGCTCTATGAACAAGACCCTGCAAGTAACCGGCATCGGCCATGCACTCGTCGATATCATCGCATCGTGCGAGGAGGCGCTGCTCACGGAGTTCGCGCTCAACAAAGGCACGATGCGGCTCACCTCGCCGGAGGAAGCGGCGGCGCTTTACGAGCGCATGGGGCCGGCGGTGGAGACCTCGGGTGGCTCGGCGGCCAACACCTGCGCCGGCATCGCCTCGCTCGGCGGCAAGGCCGGCTTCATGGGCAAGGTTGGCCACGACCAGTTCGCGCGCGTGTTCGAGCACGACCTCCGCTCCATCGGCGTGGTGTTTGGCGACGGCGAGGCCAAGAGCGAAACGCCCACCGGCCGGTGCCTGATCCTGGTAACGCCGGATGGCGAGCGCACCATGAACACCAATCTCGGCGCCGCGTCGGAATTCGGCGATTCTAATCTCGACCGCGCGTTGATAGAGCAAAGCCAAATCCTCTATCTTGAAGGCTATCTCTTCGATCCCGAGGAGGCGCGCGCCGCTTTCCACACCGCAGCCGGCATCGCCCGCCCGGCCGGCACGAAGGTCGCCTTCACGCTCTCCGATCCCTTCTGCGTTGACCGCCACCGCGACGCCTTCCGCACCTTCATCCGCGACCGCGTGGATATCGTTTTCGCAAACGAGCGGGAAATTCTGTCGCTCTATCCGGGTTCCAGCTTCGAGGAAGCTTGCGCCGCCATCCGTGGCGACTGCGAAATCGCCGCGATCACGCGCAGCGAGAAGGGCGCGGTTATCATGCACGAGGGCGGGAGCATCGCCGTGCCCGCCGTGCCCATCGAGAAGCTGGTGGATGCTACAGGCGCCGGCGATCTCTACGCGGCGGGCTTTCTGTTCGGGCTGGCCTCGGGCTGCGATCTTGAAACCTGCGGACGGCTTGGCTCGCTTGCGGCGTCGGAGGTTATCATCCATGTCGGCCCGCGTCCGAGGCGCCCGCTTGTGGAGGCGGCGAAGGCGCATGGGCTGCTTTAGCCCGGTTTTCGAAAACTATCGCTTGAGTACCAGGCAAGCGCAGGTTATGTAGAAGGGCGGCGCGGCGATTCCGCAGGCGTCTGTCCTTTGCGGGGGTGTAGCTCAGTCGGTTAGAGCGCCGGCCTGTCACGCCGGAGGCCGCGGGTTCGAGTCCCGTCACTCCCGCCACTTATCCTCTATGGCACTGATTTTACGGTGTTTTTTGGCTGCTAGGGCAATGGTTGGGACACCCCTCCCCCCACCTAGACAACCTTTACGCGCTATGCACAAACTAAACAGGCCGGGAGAGGTTGCCTCCTCTGCTCCGGCCCTAGCTCATGAGCTGCTAGGCGAGGCCATGCGCGAATTGTGTTAGAGCGGTGCCCTGATCACAGGGCGGCTGTGCTGGCGTAAGCTCATTGATGCGCTTCGCGGGCCAGAGGTTGACGAGCTTCGCCAGCACATCGGTGAGCCATGCCTGCGGATTGACGCTATTAAGCGTGCATGTCTCAAGCAGTGACGCGATGATCGCCCAGTTTTCCGCCCCCTGATCGTACCCGGCGAACAGGCTATTCTTCCGGTCATGCAAAGTTTTGCATACGCGCCTGCGCCGGTAACGGCATAGTGCCAGCATAATTCCGCCGCTTTGAGTTGATCCGCTTACAGACAGAAGGGATACCGGGGATGCGGACAGTTTGCGCGATTGCATTGGGCACGGCATTGTGTGTTCAAACGCTTGCGCCGTGCGCCCGCGCGGAACAAGCCGATGCGAAACTCACCGAGATAATCATCCCCAACGCGCCCGATTCCGGCATTTTCGACCCGTCCATCGTGAGCAATGGCGGCAAGCTCTATATGGCGCTCTCCGGCGTTCGCGCCACGGTTCCAGGGGGCAGCTTCGCCACAAACGGAGTGGGCACCTATCTTGCGGTGTCCCGCGACCGGGGCAAAAGCTGGAAGCTTTCGGGTGTCATCAACCCGGAGATCCAGGTGCGGCTTGGCCGTAAGCCGCGCCGCGGCATTTGGCAAAACGAGGTTCCGGCGCTGGCCTTCGACCCCTGGGCCCCAAAGCAGGCGCGCTGGAAGCTTGTTTGGCACCAATACCTCAACATCAACGGCGAAAGGAAATTCGTGCATGGCTGGATTGCCTACAAAGAGGCCGCCACGCCCAAGGCCCTTGCTGCCGCGAAGCCCATGAAACTGTTCATGGGCTGGGGATACGATAGGGTCAACAACGATGCCGGCGGCTGGACGCGCCCGGCCATCCCCGGCCCCGGCGTGAATAAAGTGCGCAAAATATCGCGGAACCTTAAGAATTGCTTCGCTTTGAGCGAGGCTGGGATGATGGCCAAGCCCGATGCGGTCTATTTGTCGATGATGTGTTTCAAGCCCAAGCTGCTCGGGTTGCTCGGGGCGAGCCACCACGTCATTCTGCTGAAGTGCGCGCGGCCCTGCAATGCCACCGCTCCCGGCGCATGGATGTATGCTGGAACCGTGCTAACGCCGGACGACGCCGAAGACCTCGGCTTGCGCAAATTCTCGGCCTCAGACCTGTTTTCCGAAGGCGGCCGCGATTACATCACCGTCTCTCCGGTAGGCAAGGTCCCGGTGGACGGCGCTTACAAAGGGTGCCACGTATTCCGTTTCGCGGACCTCGCCCGCGGCAAGGTGGAGCGTGACCGCGATGGCCGGCCGATTGTTGCTGCCAAGGTCAGCCTGAACAAGAAAAGCTTCAATGGTGCTTGCAGCTTCCTGCCGGTTGGCCCGGCCAAGGGCCTTGTAATCGGGCAGGTTGAGTTCTTTCTCAGGAACAAAAAGCCCGACGCGAATTTCCACATCTTCAACACAAGCGCCGCTCCCTGAGGGCTTCCTGGCCGCTTCTCACCAAGCCGCTTTTCATACGCCGCCAATCATGCTACGAAAACGCGTGGGGCCACGTGGCGGAGTGGTGACGCATCGGACTGCAAATCCGCGAACCCCGGTTCGATTCCGGGCGTGGCCTCCAGCAAAATCAATGACCTATTAATCACCTTCCTGACGATCCAGACAGCGGAATCGCCCTGCGATCCGTTTTCCCAGACAACCGGCCGCACCAATCCGGCCTCTTCCTCCCGCGATAGGGCCGCGCCAGACCCCCGGCCATCATGATCGCGGCGGCGTCTTTCCCCCCAACCCAAAGCCGCGCCAGCGTGTGGCCGTATTTCTCGCGCTTCGGCACAATCTCAAGCCTGCCCATCGGCGCCAACTGCTCCATGCGGGCCTTGACCAGCTCACCGGCGGAACGGGTGGAGACGCCCCGCACCCCCGGTCAAGCCCGGGGGCAGGCTCCAGCTTCCTGAATGACGGCCACGAGCGCCTTTTGCGAGGCGCGCCAGGGTTCCACCAGGAAGGACGGGAAATAGCTGCCCTTGCGCAGCTTGGAGATTGCCAGCGGTATGCTGCCCGCCCGTGTCTCCCAAGTGCGCGCGGTAACCGTCGCGGCTGTTCACTCTGTCAGCGGAGCGCTCGCCAAGGCCCGCGCCGGTGAGGCTTTCCACCTCCATATCCATCATCCGTGCGGTGATGAATGCGATCATCGCAATTCCAGCGGCCGGCCCCCGCGTCACGCCTCGACGATGGCGCGAAGCTGTGCGGCATCGCAGGCAAAGCGGTTCAGGCTCAGCTCGCGGATCAGGCCCTGGCGCTTCAGCTCGGCCATCGCGCGGCTCGCGGTTTCCGTGGTCAGCCCAAGCACCGCGCCCAGGTCTTCCCGGCTGAACAGGTTGAAGCTACGGCCGGCCTCATGCTCCGAAAGCCAGAGCAGGAGCCGGATGACACGCTCGCGGGCCGTTCCCGTCGAAAGCTCGGTGATCCACCGGTCCGCGTCGCTCAGCGCCCGGTACCATTGCGCCATGAGCGTATGAAACAGCCTTTGATTGCCGGCGAGCAGCTTCTTCACGGCGCTAACCGGCACACGGCAAACCTCGGCTGGCTGCAAGGCTATGGCGGTATGCTGATAGGTATCGGAGAGCAGGCATTCCAGCCCCAGGACATCGGTCTTGCGTAAGAGCCGGACTATGCGCTTGCTGCCATCCGGCAGATAATGCGTGAGCTTCACGAGACCCGTGCGGACGGTGAAAAGTGACGTTCCTTCAGCGCCCGCCTGGTAGACCGTCGCGCCGGCCGGGTATTGAAGCTGATCAATGGGGCGGTGGACGCCCGCGAAATCGGGCTCCTGCAAGCCGGCGAACAGAACCGATTGCCGGATGCTGCAATTCAGGCAATCGGCAGTGCCCGTCCATGCTTCAGAAGATGTGATAGAGGTCAAGTGGATAGCCTCATATCGCCGCGCCGGTTTCTGCTAGGCGGGCCTGTTTCCGGCGGGCGGGTTGCGCATTCGCAATGACGGCGAAGTTAATCACAGTAACATCTTCGCAGTCAACGCGGCGCACCGCCCCGCCCATGATGATTACAAGCAGGGGAACTCCATGAAGATCGGCGTGACAAGCCAAAACTTCCGGACCATTACGGCGCACGCGGGCAGGGCGCGCCGTTTTATGATCTACGAGGATTTGCCGGATGGCCAAATCCAGCGGACGGGTATGCTCGATTTGCCGGTGGAGATGAGTTTTCACGAATATCCCCGCCGCGCGGCGCACCCGGCCGATGGCCTCGATGTACTTATTACGGGCGGTTGCCGCGGCGGCTTCATAAGGAAGCTGGCTGACCGGGGCATCCGTGTTATAGTTACTTCCGAAACCGATCCAGAGGCAGCCGTCAGGGCGGTGCTGTCGGGTAAGGAACTCCCGCCAGGGGAAGCGGAGGAGGAAGGGGAAGAGGATTAGCGCTGCGGATGCAGTTGCGTAGGCGATCGTTAACTCAGGGAGCGGGAAGCGAATGGAAGCAGTGGCGGACCGGAAGGACGATGGCGCGACACGGCGCGATTTCATCTACATTACAACGGGTGCGTTCGCGGCGATTGGAGCGGCGGCGGCGATGTGGCCGCTCATCGACCAGTGGAACCCCGATGCGAGCACGCTGGCCCTGGCTAGCGTCGAGTTTGATCTCTCCCCCGTTCAAGCTGGGCAGGCCGTAACGATTTTGTGGCGGGGAAAGCCAATCTACATCCGCAACCGGACACCAGACGATATCGCAAAGGCGAAGGCAACGCCGCTTTCCGATCTCAAGGATCCTTACGCCCGCGTCCTGGAAGCACCGGACGATCTGCCAGCCACGGATGAAAACCGGACCAAGCCGGGGAAAGAGAATTGGCTGATTATGATCGGGATTTGCACCCATCTCGGCTGCCTGCCGAAGGGACAATCGCCTGGTGATGTGAAAGGCCCGTATGGCGGCTGGTTCTGCGTGTGCCACGGCTCGGCCTATGACACCGCCGGACGCATCCGGCTTGGGCCGGCGCCGCGCAACCTCGATATTCCGCCCTACAAGTTCATCGGCGAGCAGAAGATCAAGATCGGCTGAGCGCGGCAGCCGCGCGCGGCCCGCTTCGATGCCGCCTCGCGGTTGAAGTCCGGCATTTTCGCCGCGCAGCTAAGCTTCGTCCGATCGGGAGTAACAGGCCGATAGCCGCCATTTGGGTCTGCCTCGGAGACGCCAGCTACTAGGGGATAAGCCGCCGACCCTGCTCAGCGTCAGGCGATCAGGCGAAAGGAGTTGCCTTGGCAATTTCATGTACCTATCTCGTACCATAATAGCAATATGGAAACCAAAGCAAAAATAGTACCAAGTAAGAAGCAATGTGGACTACTGCAGTTGTTTTAAATACGTCTTTTGTCGGTAATGATGGATTTTTCAATGAATAATAGTATCCTTCCACTACTATTGAAAACGCCCAACAAATACCCATAAAGACAATCGCGGCCAAGTATACACCTGACATGCCAGGACCCGGAAGCTGGCCATAAGTCAGTATTTGTGAAAGTATAAATCTACTCTTTTCCGGTATAAATGCGAACGTGCTGCGGCCGTCAGGGCTAGAAATATATCCTCCTATCGAATGAAGAAGTATTTCCAATGGCAATGCGGCCAAGAAGCTCAAAATATTTCCTTTGAGTGCAGACATGTATGGGGCTTGCCATTTCTGTCGAGCCATCAACCATCCTTCTAGTATGACAATAACTGGAAAAACAAACAACCAAAGGACATCTGCTGATATCATGGTTGGGATAAATGCGTCAGCATGAGCCGCACCGCTTAAACAAATAAGGGCGATAGCCATACACAATACCGGTAATATCCTATGCGTTGCTGAGCGCATTTGTGTGTTCCTATAGGATGCGGAGTGAACGCTTCATCTAGCTAGGTGCATGCCAGTTTGCATCGGAGCCCAACGCACGCAATGAGAAATTTCCCTTATTGGAGTATGGGGGCTCTCCATCCGCAGTGGCCGGAATAGTCGGCGCGGGCAATGGCGGCTTCACACCTGCCGAACTGCGCCTACCCAAGCAAATTTCATAACCTTAATGGCAAGTCTGTTTCTGGAAGTTTAGCCGCCCATATTTGCTCAACATGAGCATTTCCGGAATCGACCCCTCGCGTCCTGGTACGTGAACAGCCCGATGCCCGCAATGACAAGCGCGGTGCCGGCGGCATCCGCCAGCGTAAACGGCTCTCCGAGAAACGTCATCGCCATGATGATGGTCGCAACCGGGCTTATGGTTCCGAT
>JBNKTW010000019.1:0-4683 GCA_050298295.1 Rhodomicrobiaceae bacterium | reverse complement strand
CGCTGCCGTGCCAGCCGGCGCCGTCGAAAACGAGCGCGGCATGGGCACCGGGCGAAACCGCTTTCGAGATTTCCTCAAGGTGCCGGTTCATCGCCTCTGTGTTGGCGTATGGCATGACGATCCCTGCCCCCGTCTTGCGTTCCGGACAGACCGCGCCGAAAATATGGGCCCACTCGTAGCGGGTACAGCAATTCCGCTTGGTCCGACGCGAGGTGTCTTGCCTTGCGGGCAGCGCTGACCAAGGCACCGGAACCGGCGATCCGCGCGCGGCTTACCGCACTCATCGTCAAATACGGCCCGGAAACGGTGCGCAAGTGGGCGGAGAACCTTGGCGCGAAGCAGGTCAGCCGGCTGGAGGCCATTCTCGCGAGCGCCTCCGAGGTAGCTTCCACCGATGCGCTGCCGGCGGTGCTTCGCAATCCGCCCTGGCGGAAGAAGAAGAGCAAGGACGCCACTCCAGACATGGTGCTATCGATCCAGCCTATCCCGACCCAATTCGCCTATCCCGAAGATCAACAGGCGTAAAAGTTCGCCGCGACTTGCCGCTCGAACCAGCCGCTTGCGATAGCCGATATGGCGCAGCTTCCTGCCTTTCTCGTAAATGCGGAAACCAAGAAAGAATCCTGGTGGTCCCGGGATTTCCCTGCCCCGGACCAGCCTCCCAGCTTGGACATGTCTCCAGATGAGGCGTTGTCTTGGCTCAAGCGGCGGCTGACGGTGTTGAGCCGCGAAGCCTCCGGTTTCAGATGGTCCGATTATGGCGAGCTTTATTATGGGCTGGAACGGCTTCCCGAGCCGCTTGCGCTGATGCTGTGGGAACTGACGGGGCCATTGGTTAGTGCAGGCTACAAGATGCATGGCGCTGGCCCCGTAATGCTCCAGCGCTACGGCGAACGCGCCTTGCCCGGCCTCCTCAGGCTGGTCGAGTCGGATCCGGTCACAACGCTGGAATTCGCACGCTATGTAGAGGCACCCGGCATGGCTCCGCTGGCAGCCCGCGCGCTGCTAAAGCTGAAAAAGGCCCGGCCGCTGGCCATCGGCTGGCTACGTAAGCACCGGCACACGGCACACGGCACTGATCCGGCTGATCCCGGATGCGGTGGGGCCGCTTGGCGAGGCGCGCGACGCGGCGGAGCACGCATTACGCTGGTATGTGGCGGCAGGTCCCGAGGCGCGTGCTGAACTCGATGCGCTTGTGGAGGCCTATGCAAAGACGGAGCCGGCCGTCCGGGAAGCCATCGCGCGGGTCTTGAACCGCGATCCCCTGGCGCAATATCCGTCAAAAATCGCCAAGCTGCCGGGCTGGTTCGTTCCAACGGCGCTTGCCCGGCCGCAGTTGCGCGATGGCGGTGGCGCCTTGCCCGACGAAGCCATGATAGCGCTTGCCGAAATGCTCGCATTCAGCGCTCCGGGTGCCATTTATGCAAGGGTTCCGGTGGTGCGCAAGGCCTGTACGCGCGAAAGCCTCGGCAGCTTCACGTGGGACTTGTTCTCCGCCTGGATCGCGGCGGGCGCTCCATCCAAGGACGGCTGGTCCATGCGCGCCATCGGCTGGCTCGGCAACGACGATTGCGCCCGCAAACTGACCGCGCTCATCCGCAAATGGCCGGGCGAAGCGGCACACGCGCGAGCCGTGACCGGCCTTGATGTGCTCGCCGATATCGGCTCCGACGTTGCCCTGATGAACCTCAATGGCATTGCAGAAAAGGTCAAATTCAAGGGGCTGCAGGAACGGGCGAAGGAAAAGATCGCGGCCATTGCCGAAGCACGCGATCTCAAGCCCGAAGAGCTTGCGGACCGGCTCGCGCCGGACCTCGATCTCGATGAGCGGGGCGGGCTCGATTTGAATTTCGGTCCACGGACTTTCCGCGTGGGCTTCGACGAGTTCCTGAAACCCTGGGTGAAGGATGCTAACAACGTCCGGCTGAAGGACCTGCCAAAACCCAACAAAGCGGACGATCCCGCACTTTCCGCCCCTGCCGTGGCCCGCTGGTCCGCGCTCAAGAAGGATGCCCGCGCCGTGGCCAGCATGCAGCTGACCCGGCTCGAAAATATGCTCGCAACATCGCGGCGCGTGCGCCCTGACGTGTTCTGGGCCTTCTTCGCCTCGCATCCGTTGATCCGGCATCTCGCCCAGCGGCTGGTCTGGGGCGTTTACGGCGGCAATGAACCGCTGAGCAAACCAAGCGTAAGCTTCCGCGTGAACACGGACCTGACCTTTTCGGACGCCGAAGACGCTCCCGTGGAACTGGATGTGAGCGAAAACGCCAAAGGCGCGATTGGGCTTGTCCATCCGCTCCAAATGGCGCGGAAAGAGATCGAAGTCTGGGGCACGCTGCTCGGCGATTACGAGATCATACAGCCTTTTCCGCAGCTTGCCCGCGAAACCTACGCCTTGGAGGAAGCGGAGAAGAATACCGCCAAGATTACCCGCTTCAAGGGCATCGAAGTGGAGTCGGCCCGGCTGCGCGGCATGCCCGCGCGCGGCTGGCAGCTCGGCTTGCCGCAGGATGGCGGCGGCATATGGTGGATCGAGCGCCAAGTGGGTCTCGCCAACGGCGGGAATGCCACCGTCCAGCTTACATTTCACGATGGCCTCATCGTCGGCGGCGTCGATTTCGAAGAAAAGATTCAGACCCTCGATACACTCGAGATCGGCGGCTATAAAAACCCGGCCGGCCTTGCCTTCGGCGATCTTGGCGCGGTGGCCGCGAGCGAAATGCTGCGCGGCCTGACACTGCTGGCATACGCGGGTAAGCCATGACGGCGCCCGCGGAGATCACGGATTTCGTCCGCTGGCGGCTCATCCTGGGAGAGGCGGCGGAATCCGCGTGCCGGGGTGCGGGCCAGCCGCTCAGTGGCGATGCGCTCGCGATGGATGCGGCGATGGAGTGGCTTTACGGCCGCGATCCTGAAGAAGGCGCCCGCCAGACCATGCGGCGCGGCGGCCGGGAAGGTTCGCGGCTAACCACTCCCGCTTGGATCAACGAGATCCACCGGCTGTTTCCCAAGGAGACCATTGAGCGCCTGGAGCGCGATGCTATCGAACGCTACGCGATTGAGGACGTCGTAACCAACCCTGAGGTTCTGGCCCGCGCCGAACCGAACGAAACGCTGCTCAAGGCTGTCTTGCGCACCAAGCATTTGATGGCGCCCGAAGTGCTCGTCATGGCGCGCAAGCTGGTGCAGAAGGTGATCGAGCGGCTGATGAATGCGCTTGCCCGCGACCTCAGCGTGGCATTTTCTGGCGTACTGGACCGGCGCCGGCATACGCGGCTGCGCATCGCGCGAAACCTCGATTTCCGGCGGACCATCAAGGACAATCTGCGCCGCTATGATGCCGATGCGCGCCGGATAGCCATCGAGCGCGTGCACTTCTTTGCGCGCAACCAGCGGAGCCTGCAGCCTTGGCAGGTGATTTTGCTGGTCGATCAGAGCGGGTCGATGCTCAACTCGGTCATCCATGCGTCGGTGACGGCTGCCTGCCTCTGGGGCTTGCCGGGCATCCGCACCCATCTGATCGCCTTCGACACGGCGGTTGTCGATCTGACGAGCGACGTTACCGACCCGGTCGAACTCTTAATGAAAGTGCAACTCGGCGGGGGCACGGACATTCAAGGCGCTGTCGGTTACGCGACGGGGCTGATCGAACATCCGCAGCGCGCCATCGTGGTGCTGATCTCGGATTTCTACGAAGGCGCGAGCCAGGCGCTGCTTGTGCACCGGGTGAAGGCGCTGACAAGCCAGCGCACACTGGTGCTTGGGCTGGCGGCGCTGGATGCGAGCGCCGATCCGGCGTACGACCGCGATATGGCGCGGCGGCTCGTGGAAGCGGGCGCCGAAGTGGGCGCCATGACACCCGGCGAACTTGCGGGCTGGCTTGCGCGGAAGATACGGGGTTGAGCGTGGCACGGGCCGATCTCTTGGCGTTGACGGAAAGCGCGCTGGCGCAGATGGCCAATGCGGGTCTCGTGAAACGCGCGCTGCGCGACCTTGCGGCCGGGCAGGCGCCGGAAATGACCGAAGCGGCGGATGGTACCATTGAGGCGCGCTTTGCCGACGGTGCTATCACGCGCCTTCCGCCCAGGCGCACCCCCGCAGAGGCGTCCTGCAGTTGCCCATCGAGCAGCATGTGCCGGCATCGCGTCACGCTTGTGCTGGCTTACCAGCAGCGCGAAACTGCGGAAGCACCCGCAGCCGCGTCAGAAGAATGGGACCCGGCCGCCTTGGACCTGGAGGGCTTCGAGACCTGTCTGCCTGCCAGCGTGCGCTCGGAACTGGAGCGGCTGCTTGCATCGCCGCTCACCGTGCGGCTGGAGCGTGGACGAACCCCGAAGTGTCCCGCACCTGATGGGCAACGCAGGTCCGCTTTGGAAGCCACACGCTTTGTTTTCGTTATTGCAGAGGCCTCCCGCGGCAAGTCCACCCTTGTTAGCCGTGGAGCGTTTTGCCGCGCCTGCCGGATGCCGGCGCTGCGCTGGCCAGCTCCATAACTAACTGTCCTGGCGCGATAAATTCGCAGCGTAGGCTGAGTACGGTTGCGCGTACGGACCGTTGCAATTTTACATACCCAATTGCCAATTTGATCCTTCTACGGTTAATGTAAAAAACATAGCTTGTTACAGGCTGGAAGCAGCGGAGAAGACCTCCGGCCAGCGGGATATAGTGCGCGAGCCTTGCGGG
>JBNKTW010000018.1:0-26165 GCA_050298295.1 Rhodomicrobiaceae bacterium | reverse complement strand
TGATGCGGACGACGCAATAACCGCTTCCTCTAGCAAGTCCTTCCGGCCGAGGATGCGTACCTCGCGATCATCAACCTCAATCTTGTCCACGATCGATCCGGCATAGGCTTTGCGGAAACTCGCATCTCCGCTGCTGAGATTATCCCACATAATCTGGGCGAACCGTTTGATCATATGCGGGCTGATGCGGAACACCGATCGCGCGCCGGAGCAGTGCGGGGATTACGCGCCTTTAGCAGATTTTGCGCCCGTTCGAATGCTTCCAACTCAATGATCGGCGGAACGTCGCTGTAAATCCTCTCCTCTTCCGGCTTACGCGGCCGCGTCCGGCATTCGATATAATTGAACCGCTGCCTTCCGGCGTAAACCGGATTGGTGAGCAGCGTGTGCAACTGCCCTTTTCCCCATCTTGCTCCGCCTCGTGTATGATATAGTGAGTGAGTGCCGCCGCCCGCCAAGGAGGACCGCGATCCCGGTGTCTGGCCTGGTATCGTTCCGATGCGGCCCCCAGCCGGGGGCCGCGCCATTTTGGCCGGCATCTTCAAGCGGGGAGCTTGTTTCCCGGACACGCCACCGGTTCCGCGGCCAGGCTCATTCTGGCCTTGCCCTGAGAAAACTTGCTGAAAAGGCGATGCCCCACCCTGTTGCATGGCATCTCGATGGTTTTGTGCACGATAATCGAAAAAGCGAAGGTGGCGGCGATCGAGCCGGATGCCGCCACTGCAAAAAGCTGCATACGGTCAGCAACGAAATGCCCCGCAAACGACATGGCGATGAAATAGAAAGGCAAGGAGAAAATGTAGAGTGGAAAAGTCATCTTGCCGCAAAGCGTCAAAAAGCTATTAGAGAAGACTCTCTTGGGAACGCCAGCCTTGAGGACCAGGATCATCAAAATAAGCGCGGACACGGCGGTAAGGCTATGAAAGCTATACTGTGATCTAAAAAGCGGCGACAAGAATGAGAAGTGTCCGGTCATGAAACGCATCTCGAAAAGGCTAAGGCACCCCAGCAATATCGCCACTTGAGCATAAAGGTTGCCCGGAACGAATTTCACAAGGCTTTCCCGGTATTGCGCACCGAACGCTCCCAGCATGAACATCGGAAAGTACTTGAGGGTGTTTTGCTCGAACTGAAAACACAGAAACCAAACAAGCACGGTGAGAGCCAAAAATTCGGTCCATCTCAGGCGTTTCGCACAAGCGGCAATCACGGGAAAGACAAGGCTGAGCTTGAATTCGACGAAGAGGCTCCACAACGGCCCATCGATACTACTTATTTCCAGGGAAGGCTGAAGCGGGTTGAGATGCCGGAGAAATTCCCCAGGCGCCGGAGGCTGATTAACAAACCCCGCCAATTGGGGATTAAACCCGCTTATAACCTTGGCGTCATATAAAAAATGATAGGTTAACATACAGAAAATCAACCCAAGCAAGTAAACGGGATAAAGCCGGAAGAAGCGGCGCCCCCAAAATGACAGGAATTGAACATCCCGTGCGGGAGCCGTAAATGGCAAGTGCATAACAAAGCCGCTAAGAACGAAAAAAATAGTGACGGCGTCTGTTTCGTTGAAAAAGAGATGCAAGGGGGTCGTGAAGAAGTAGACGTCGTAAATCCGGGATTGCCCCATAAGCCCCAGCGAGCCGACAAGGTGGCCAATCATCACCATGAGAATAGCCATCCCGCGGATTCCATCAAGACTTGCATATCTGCTCTCGCGCGCCGAATTGGCCTGAGCCGGTTGAGAGGAGAGATTCATTGTGTGAATATTCATTTATCGGACCTCTAATCTGGCTAATCCGTTCCGGCTGTGACGCCGCTGAATGGCGCCGATGGAAAAAAGCCCACTTCCAACCCTGCTTTCCGCAGTGCTTTGGCACGGGCTTCATACCAGGCGTTTTCAAATTCCGGAGCTGGAACGTTTTTTCTCTTGAGATGCGCCCAGGCCTTCGCAAGAACGCGTTGACGCTGGATCAAACGGCCGTTGCGCTTCTGATGCTCCGGCGTCCATACCCCGAGCCGGCGGAACGCCGCTACGCTTCCCTCGTGATAAGGCACAGTCCAGTCCAGGGGGAGCGGCGAGGATTTCCACCCTGCCATGGCTTCGTCAATTTGAGAGGTTGCCGGTACCGTTTCCAGAAGCGCCGATGTGAAGTGTTGGGCAAACGCATTGCCCGTGTCTGGGCGCGCGATAATCAGCGGATAGGCATAAGTCGCGGCGAAGACCGGGGCGGCGGGGCTCAGGCCCGCTCCCAGCGTTCCGTCGGCGCGGCTGAAAAATGGGGCGAGCTGTTGCACGCCGTTCCAATCCCCTCCATCCGCCAAAGGAAGATATTTGAAGGCCTGCGGTTTGCCCTTACTGGCCTTGTAAAGCACCCGCTCGTGCGAGGGCGAAAATGCGGCGTCTACCCTTCCTTCGATCAAAGCAACGAGGGCGTTTTCCGGAGTATCGACCGGCACTAACCGGACATCTCCGGCGTTAACCCCGCCATACCGCAGCAGCGAAAGAGTAAGGTAATTGATCCAGGGTGTCCTGACCGTCCAAGCGACGCGTTTCGCGCGCAGGCTGGCGGCGGTCGCGATGCCGGACGGCGCCCGGACGATGAGTGTTCTTAGAAATGGCGCATGGTTGGCGAGCACAAGACGCACCGGCTGGGGTCCCTCATTCGCATCGGCATACGGAAAGAGGCCTTCTTGTGCGAAGTAACTTCCCGTGATCCCCACCACTGCGAAATCGACGCGCCGGGCGAACAGCATGGCGAGCACCTGCTGGTCCCCATCCGAAAACATGTTGTGGAGGATCACGCCATATTTGCGCTTAAATGCGTTCGAAAACCAAGCACACTGCGCAAACTGCTGCGAGCCTGGCGCCGGGCTCGACCAAGCGATGAATACCGGCAGTCCGGATCGCGGCGCCAGAAGATTAAAGTAACGGAACGATATAGCCCCGGCGACAGTAAGGATTAGTATGAATAGAAGTTTGCGCATTACCATTCAAACCCGCAATGCTGCCAGGGGAGACTACATGTTTCACGGCAAGCTTTAACCTTATAACTTTTTAAATCGGGGCCAGTAAAATAGATCCCGAGAGGATCGGCAAAGCCCCAATTCTTGTCCGTGCCGGGAATGCAGGTATAGCCCTCACGCTGGGAGACTGGTTTCCGCGCCTGTGACTCCCAAAATGCCGGGATCGCCTTTTGAGCAGACAGAAGTGATTTGTTAGGGTCAAAAAGCTTAGGCTCGTAGTACCCCACCTTGTATATGGCAACCACCAGGGCAGCCAGTATAACCGTTTTCAAGACCGGCAAAGTATTTGGAGGCGCTTCACGGACAAGAAGCACGATTAACATCATGGGAATGTAAATCCCGTAGCGCATTTCATAAGATTGAACGAGGACCGAAGCCAGCGCCGCCGAGGAAATCCAGATAAGGATCGCGGCTTTCGAGATTTTCCGGCGAAAAATCAGATAGGCGAAGAAAGCCACAAGCGCAGCCATGTAGGCGCCGTTCAGCCCCCCCATCATCTGGTGCGGTGACGAGGGGCCGCCATGCCACATGGTGAACGTCCAGCGCATTGGCTCGCTGGTCATGAACCGGGTCAACTCAAAAAACGACACCAGGTACATTAGCGGGCGCGGAGTTCCGGCGAACATTTCCGGATGAACCGCGGGGTGGATGTGAAAACTTCCAAGTGTGGAGAGGGGCGGAAGCGGAATTGGCCAAGTGGGACTTCCCATAATGCCCCAGTTCCGGAGGGGCCAAAACCCAATCGCGATAGCCAGGGCCGCAAAACGCGCAAGGCAGACCCCCGGCTGGCTTCGCAGCGTTTTCAATTGGCTGAAACCGTAGATAACCGCAAGAAAAGGTGCGATCGCCCACCCGTTCATCTTGGAAAGCATGACGAACGCAGCCGAGGCGATGAAAATCGAGTGAAGATAGTCCCGGCGGTCGCCGGAAAGGATGGATAACAATGCTAAGAACTGAACAACGGCACCCAAACTGAACCAGATGTCCAGCCCGCCAGTGGGGTAGTTGAGGATGAATAGTGGAATGGCGAAAAAGCCGATCAAGACCCAGCGCAGGTCGAGCGCGGGCGCGGCAACCCGCACTGCCGGAATGAACAGCAGAAGGCCAACAGTATTGATAGCGTTTGCGCTCGCAGGCCAGCCCGTGACCCACAGGAGCAGCCCTTGAACATCGTGGCCGAGAGGGGGGTAGCCTTCCCAGAGCGCAAGCAGATTGGGCCAAAGTTCCCACGTCGAAAGATTGAGGCTGCGCACGATGAATGGCAGATGGTAAGAGGGGTAATCGTGCTGCCAATTAGGACCCCAGCCATAAACGGAAATGAACCCGAGCCAGATAACGAGGACGCTAACGAGAAGCAGCGGCGAAAATATTATCCGCCAGGATTTGGATGGTGGAACTAAACGCATGTCATAGCCTGCACAATACCGCGGCCGATCCGGTGGGCGTTGGCCATAATTGTTAAAGTGTGCGATTTTTCACTAAGATACGGCAGGCAGGCACCATCAACGATGTGGACGCCTGCCAGCCCGGCAATTTCACCTAAGCGGGTTGTTTGGCCGGCCCGGGGCTCCGCGGCCATCGGAAGCGTGCCCGCGTAATGCACGCAACTACCAGGCATTCCCTCGGCGAAGCTCCCGGGAACAAGAACCGCTCCGAGGCGCCAGAACGCGCGGCGCAAGATTTTGGCCGCAAGCGGCATTACAGTTCGAACGCGGGAGCTGAAGCTGCCCTCGATCTGAAGGGTATTCTCCTGGGTGAGACGGACGGTGGTTCTGGAGAGATGCCCCGGCAGGAAGAGGTTGCCGACAACGCAGGCGCCAGAAAGACCGCTCCAGAAGTCGATGGCGAGCCAGCGGTGCATGGGAATGTAGCCAAGGATCTCGCTCGCAGGAATGGCGGCCAATGAGAAGGTCGAGCCGAAAGCGGAAATATCCGGAGCAAAGCCGAACGCAAACGACATTTGCCCGAGCCCGAAGGAGGGCCCGTGCCCGCGGCCCGTGAAGCGAGGCAGCCACAATAGAAACGCCGCGGTGGGGCAGCATTTAAGCGAAAGCTCAGTTTTGAAGTTGAGCGCGGAAAGAGCAAGCCTTGTCGTCGCCAGCGTTCCCGCGGCGAGGAGAATCTTCCGCCCGGCGAAAGAGGCGGGGTTGCCAGTCTTGCGGTCCCGGCCAAACACACGCCAGCCATCGCCGGCAGGTGCCAGGCCGTCCACGACGATTCCCGGGACGTGACGGAAATTCTCATGCCGGTTTAAAGCATCGGCTTCATCGGCCGCGTCGTAGAGCGATTTGCGCGGGCAGCTCCAAAGGCAGTTGCCGCAAAGGGAACACGCTTCACGGCCTTCATCGTTTTCACAGAGAGCGGCAACGCGGCTGTGTCCGCAACGCCAGTTGAGGCGGGCGAGCTTGGCTCTGTTGCGGGTGTAGTTCCGCGTCAAGGCGTCGTGGAGATCGTCCTGGCGAATCGGGGGCTGAGCCCACGTATCAACGCCCAGATACGAAGCAAGATCGTCATCGGCGCGTCCGCTGATGCCGATGCGCTTCTCGGCATTGGCGTAGGACTGGTCCATTTCATCCGGTGGACAGGGGAAGTGCTTGAGTTCTTCTTCCGAATAACGCGCGACCCCGCATCCCCACACGTTGGACAATCCACCTCGCGACAGGGCGCCAACGGCAGCGAAATTCCGCGCGCCGATACGGTTTTCGGTCTCGAAATCGGCGAAGACTTCCTCCGAGGCGGGGATACGCAGCTTCGGTGAGACGGCGCCGCTTTGCCGGAGCGCAAGATAATCGCGCCCCACCATCCACTTCCATTGGGCTTGGCCATGCTGACGGGCTTCAAGAAACGGCTCTTTGAGGCGCGCTTCGGGACATGCTCCAGAGGCACCGCCCCCCGGATCGACCATCAGAATTTTGAGAGGGGACGGAACGCACGCAACGGCAGCCGAAACGCCGGCGGGGCCGCTTCCCACGATGATAACGTCCGCGTCCATCATCGCGCGCGTCTCTCGTCGTAAAGGTTGAAGGGCCTCGCTCCCAAACTAGCCGCGAGCCAGAGTGATTCTCTAACTCCTGCGCCGATGATCTTGCCGATGGCATGAAAACGGCCCCTTGGCGGCCCCAAGAAGAGCTTCGATCCCGAAGGCGTGGCCTCAAGGAGCCGGGTTGCCGCGTCAAGGCGCCAAGCAAACGCTGTCCGCCGATCAAGCGGTACGGCGAGCGGACTGTCGATAAGCGCCAAAAACCTGGGAAAGTATATGAATACTTTTCGGAGTGGCAGCGCCTCTCCCTCGCTCAATTTTTCGATCGCGCGGACGTAGCGGGCGAGGAGGCCCCGGCCGGCGCGGCCTTTGCCAAGATAATGAAACAAGCATTGCCCCTCCCGCGCGAGCGCACGCCGGCTACGCGGCTTGAAGGGCCGTGGCTTCAACTGGAGATCGTCCAGATCCTTTTGTACCGGCATGAGTTTGAGATCGAACAGCGATAACAGCCGCCGTGGCGATGATTTGGCTGGGAACAGACGGCAAGCGAACCGGATCGGCAACGCTGGAACAGGCAGAAACAGCGCTGGGCGCGGGCGGTAATCTCTGGCAAGGCCGTCAAGAAAGGCCGTGAAGGGGACCGGCGCCGCATGGGCCAGGTGATAAACGCGGGAGGCGCGGTTGTTACACTCGGCGGCGCGGAGCACGCCCTCCGCCGCGTCGCCGGCGTGGATTAATTGAAACACCGGCGAAGGCTTGAATGCCGGCAATAGGGGGAGCTTTCGAACTGTTTCCACATGCTGCCCGAAGAGCCCGCATCTGGCGCCGCCATAGACCTGCCCAAGGCGCACAACCGTGCCCCCTGCGGCTAGTGTCTCCGTCTCGATTTCGGCTTTGATGCGCCCATAAGCCGTTGGCGCCGTAAGCGACGCCACCTGACTGGAAACAAAGATGAACCGCGCCCCAGCCGCGCTGGCTGCCCCGATCAGGGAGCGTGCCGCAGCCACTTCCTGTTTGCCTGAGATGCCGGCCATGGAGGATGTGCTGGCCGCGAGATGGAGCACAGCCGCACAGCCGTCCGGTATTTCCAGTGCTGCCTCGTCCGATAGATCATAATGAAGATAATTGCCAGAAAAGCCCTTGAGCGGGGTGCGGGACGCAACGGTCACCTCATGCCCGTGCGCAAGCGCATGACGGACAAGTGTAGAACCAACGTACCCTGTAGCCCCAGTTATTAACAAGCGCACGGTTCAAACGCTCCACATTAAACCAATATGTTAAAAGTAGTGGGCGAGCTACTCATAAAATGCCGGCTGCTGAGTTTGCTCTTAAAAAACGGCGTTTAGTGCAGGGACACTTCGATGTAGCCAGCCGCCATAATTAGCAATTGTCTGATAGATCCTATTTGTATTCATCAATTTTTGCCTCATGCTCCTTTGGGAAAACGATTATTCCGACCAGTGCAAACGATATCGCAACCGAAGCCACATCAGCCAGCACCTTTGCATTCACAGGTGCTAAGTATATGCTAAATATATTAAGTAACACCGAGCTAAAACCAGCATTAAATATCAATAGGGAGACGTATCTTACGAACTCATGCGTGACGCCAAGCCTGCTTGGCTGAAACGTATAATAACGGTGCGCCGCAAAGGCGAACGCGCCCGCTAGAGCCTTCCCAGTGACATTAGATATGGTCAATGTCAGGCCGCATAACTGGCTCATCATAAAGAAACAGCTGAAATCAAGCAAATATGCAACAATCTGCACCATGTTGTATCTAATAAAACGAGCAATCATCGCCGCCGTATCACAATAAGATTATGAAGAGCTAAAATCGAACGGATTGGCCAAAAAGCGCTTTCAACACCTTTGACGAAGCCACCCATCCAATTAGGTAAAAGCTGATGAAAGTTCAGCCCCCCAGATGCGATGTATCTGAGGTAGTTCGACAAAGGTTCTTCCGTAACAATCTCCAGTTCTGGATATAATTCTTCGAATTGCAGTCTATCACGCACAAATACAATAAAGCTAAGAGCTTGGTTTGCCCCCGACATAGGCCCTTGAATCGGCGCTTTCCATCCTTTCATTCGCTTATCGAACGTTTCGGAAACGAACATCCTGGGATAAAGGAACGATGCCGCCACACCATAATAGGGCTCTATAAGAATAACTCCGCCGCCTGGCTTTATAACCCTTATCGCTTCCCGGAAGAACGCCTCAACGTCGGGAACATGGTGGAATACATTTTGCGCATAAAGCGCGCGAACGCTTCCGGACGCCAAATCCATGTTCGCCGCATCGAGTTCACGGTCGAGGTGTGGCGCCATCACAACGTCGGTGGCAAGCACCTCCGGAAAACTCTCCCGGACCGGAAATACTCCGGCTCCAAGCTCGACACGCAAACCGGGCGTCTCACCAAAATGCCGACAATCGTAATATAAAAACGTTTCGTGAAACTCACGAAAAACCGCTTCAAGCATCGGCTTTTTTTGCAGCACCCGCTTATGTGCCTGCAGCCTAGTATTGGTATTCAGTTCTTGTTCCGGTAAGGAGTCAAGATTAAGCCAGTTTGCGATCATAGGTCACCTAAAAAGCGTCCCAAACTATGCAAACGAGATTTTGCCGATCAACGAGATTCGTGTTTTCTTCTGAAATGCTTCTATAGCAGGCTGATTCTTTCTACAGTCCATCCTCCTTAGGCGTGCGCCATGTTCTCAGCCGCAAATGCCAGAATTTATGGAGGCAAACTTGCGGATAATTGCTGATGTCATAGGAGAAGAAAGCAAGAATAAACTGAACCCCCAAAAGTACAGGCAGTGCGGCCAAAATGACCGTGCCCGCAGGAGTTGTTGCCTGCCGGGCACCATGTGCGTACCATTCGGTCAGGCCATAGGTGAGCCCAAACGCGAGTAGGAAAATCCCGAGCGGCAATTGGAGGGAGGCGAGCGAAACGTCGCGCAAATAGTAATTGTAGACGACCCGTTTGAAAAAATTGCGTATATGCTTAACGCCGAACTCACCGATAACCCTCGAGATCTTGAGGCCGCTGACTTCATCGGCGTAAACTGCGGCCATGGGTACATCGGTAACGACGGCTCGTATGGTATTGAGACGGAACAGGATGTCCGTTTCGAAGAAGTAGCGCTGGCTGATCTTATGGAACGGCAGAAGCGCCGCCACGTCGCTATGGATGGCCGTATACCCATTGGTCGGATCGAAAGATTGCCAATATCCAGTCGAGAACTTGGCAAGGAACGATAGCGTAGCGTTGCCAAGGATCCGGATTACCGGCATTCCCTGGAGTTTTTCGGGGTCGTAAAACCTGTTGCCTTTGGTGTAGTCGGCGAAGCCGCTCAAAATGGGCTCCACGAAATCGGGGATCAAGCCGGGATCCATTTGGCCGTCCCCGTCGATTTTGACGATGACTTGAGCGCCATCGTCAATGGCGGCGCGATAACCCGTCATAACCGCCCCGCCAACGCCGAGGTTCTTTTCATGCGTTATAACGCGTACGCGGGGATCGCCGCAGTTTTCCTCCACATAGGCGCCGGTTCCCTCGGGACAGGCATCGTCAACAGCGAAGATAACCGAGACTTCCGGCCCAATTCCCGCGATAACTTCCAGAATTTGGGATTTCACCTTATAGCAAGGAATAACAGCGGAAATTCTGGGCCAAGGGAGTGGCTCGACCAACGCAAGATTGCCGCCTCGCGGCGCTTCGCCGGATTTTCCGGCTGCCCGCTCTCTGATAGCAGCCATTGCGAAATGGCCTCTTGCCAACGGCATCATTGCAACCTTTGCTAGCAATTGCTGCGTATATGCAATCAGCAGTTATAACATCTATTCCAATGAAGCAAGGGGTCATGATCTTATCCCCATCACTTCTCCAAGCGGTCAACAAGGGCGGCGGCTCCCTGCCCGTATACCGGAGGCGCGGCGGGCAGCGCTGCGGCGCTTGCCAAGGCGGCAACGCCGGAGGGGCTGCGCAGGAACACGCTCGCTGGAACAGTCTCCGCCGCGGCCGGTCCGGCTCCGGGGGAATCGGGGAAATAGGCAGGCTGGCGGTAGTATCCCAGCGCTTGATTGCCAGCAGCAGCCGCTCTTGAACTCACTCGCCAGGAGCCGCCGGCAGGCTGCCCGGAGGCGGCGCTTCCTTGTGCTTTCCGCCGGGATCCTGCCCTTCCGGCCCGCGCAATTTCAAGCGCTCGGCGATCCACTGGAAGGTCACATAGAGCGGAGGGATGGCGAAAATGCCAACGAACGAAGCCAGCAACATGCCGCCAAAGACCGGGGTTCCGACGCCGCGGCGCGCCAGCTCCGAAGCGCCTGTGGCAACGACCAGCGGAATGAGCCCCAGGATGAAGGCGAGCGATGTCATCATGACCGGGCGGAACCGGAGGCGGGCGCCTTCGACGGCGCTATCTAGCAGCGGCTCGCCATGCTCCCGCTTTTCTTTCGCAAATTCCACGATAAGGATGGCATTCTTGGCAGCCAGGCCGATGAGCACGACCATACCGATCTGGGCGTAGAGATCGAGGCTCAGCCCTCCCGCCAAAATCGCGAGGTAGGAGCCCAGCACGCCCACCGCGACGGAGAGCAGAACCGGCACAGGGATAATCCAGCTCTCGTAAAGCCCCACCAGGAACAGGTACGCAAAGAGGAGGGCGAATCCCAGGATTATTGCGGTCTTTCCTTCCGCCCGCTTTTCCTGGAAGGCGGTGTCGGTCCACTCTCCCGCGAATCCTTCCGGCAGCGTGCGCGCCGCAACCGACTCCATGGCCGCCAGCGCCTGCCCCGAAGACACGCCCGGAGCCGGAGCGCCTTGAACGGTCACGGCGCGCTTGTTGTTGTAGCGGATCAGGGCAGGCGGCCCGACGATCACGCGCGGCTCCACGAGACTGCGCAGCGGAATCATCTTGCCTTCCTTGTTGCGCACGTTGATCCGGTAGATGTCGCTGACGCGGGCGCGGTCGGAGGCCTCGGCTTGCACCTGCACCTGCCAGGTGCGGCCGAACAGGTTCATGTCGTTGACGTAATAGCCGCCGAGCGAGGCTTGAAGCGCCTGGAAAACCGAGTTGAGCGGCACCCCGAGCACCTGGGCCTTGTCCCGGTCGATGTCGAGATAGATCGAAGGGTCGGTTGCAGAAAACGTGCTGAAGACATGCCGGAGTTCCGGGTCCTGGTTCGCGGCGATGAGCAGGCCGCGCACCACCTGCGCCAGGGCCTTGGGATCGCCCCCCTTCAAATCCTCCAGCACGTAAGCGAAGCCGCCGCCGGTGCCCAGGCCGATGATCGGCGGCGGAGCCATGGTGACAACGGTGCCGCCACGGATGTTCCGCATCTTTGCGTTCAGCCGCGCCATGATGCCTGGCAGGCTGTCGGCCTTGCCTGTCCGTTCCGCGTAGGGTTTCAGCATGACTACGATGAAAGCGGCGTTGGACTGAGAATAGTTGTCGATGAAGTTGAGGCCGATGATCGACGTGTAGTCGGAGACCGCCTTCTCCTCGGCGAGGAATTTCTCGGCCGCGTGCACGACTTCCGAGGTGCGGGCGACGGATGCGCCGCCGGGGAGCTGGACAATTGTGAAGAAGGCGCCCTGGTCGTCCTCGGGCAGGAACCCGGTGGGCGTGACTTTCGAGAGGCCGAAAACGCCGAGCATGGAAGCGGCAACAAACGCGAGCCCGATCAGCGAAATGCGCACCAGCCGCGCAACGGCGTTCCCGTAGGCGTCGCGGACGTGGTCGATGAATCCCATGACGGCGCCGACGATACCGCGCCTCGGCCCGTGATGCGGCTTCAGGAGGATGGCGCAAAGTGCGGGCGACAGCGTGAGCGCGTTGATCGCGGACAGGAACATCGCCACCGCCACCGTGATGGCGAACTGCCGGAAAAGCTCGCCCGAGATGCCGGGGATAAAGGCGACGGGCACGAAAACCGACAGAAGCACCAAGGTGATGGCGATGATGGGCGCCGTGATCTCGCGCATGGCCCGCTTCGTCGCCTCGGCCGGAGAAAGCTCCGGGTTCTCCTCCATCACACGCTCGACGTTTTCGACCACGACGATTGCGTCGTCCACGACGATGCCGATGGCAAGCACGACCGCAAGCAGGGAAACGGAGTTCGCCGAATAGCCAATGGCGAAAAGGACAATGAACGCGCCGATCAAGCTAACGGGAACCGCGATGGCGGGGATCAACGTTGCCCGCAAGCTCCCGAGGAAGAAAAAGACCACAAGCACCACGAGTACGAAGGCTTCGATCAGCGTCTTTTTGACCTCGTGGACCGTGGCCGTCACGAATTCGGTGGGGTCGTATGTGACCTTCCATTTGAGGTCCGCGGGAAAGGCTTTCGCTAGCTCCGCCATTTGGCTGCGGATCGCGTTCATCGTGGTGAGCGCGTTGGCGCCAGGCGTCTGGTACATGGCCAGCACGGCGGCGGGCTTGCCGTTGAGGCCCGTCTCATAGTCCAGGTTGGCGGCGCCCAGCTCCACGCGCGCCACATCCTTGAGCCTCAGAACCGAGCCGTCGGGGTTTGTCCTAATGACGATGTTTTCGAAATCGGAAACGCTGTTGAGGCGCCCTTTCGTCTGGACATTGAGCTGCAGCCTTTGATCGTTCGAAATGGGGCGCGCGCCGACGCGGCCAACGGCGGCCTGCACGTTCTGGGCCTGGATGGCGTTGATGACATCGCCCGTGGTAAGCCCCAGGCCGGTGAGCTGGTCCGTGTAGACCCAGGCCCGCATCGCGTAGTCCTGCGGCCCCCACAGGTTCGCGTCGCCGACGCCGGGTGTCGACTTGATCCGGTCGAGAATGTTGATCGTGACGTAGTTGGACAGATAGAGCGGATCGTGCGTGCGCTCCGGCGAGTAGATGGCAATGATGCCGAGCAGGGCCGACGACTTCTTCTTGACCATCACGCCCTGTTTTTGAACGTCCTGCGGCAGCTTCGAAAGGGCGGCCTGCACGCGGTTGTTCACATTGACGGTGTTGATGTCGGGATCGCTGCCAAGTTCGAACGAGACAATCAGCGTGTAGCTGCCATCGTTGCCGCTCACGCTCTTCATGTAGATCATCTTGTCGACGCCGATGACCTGCGCCTCGATGGGCTGAGCGATCGTGGCGTCGACGACTGCGGCGGAAGCTCCGGGGTAGCTGGTGGTGACGGAGACCTGTGGCGGCACTACATCGGGATATTGTGCCACCGGGATGAAGGCCAGCGAAAGCGCGCCGGCAATCGTGGTGACGATGGCGATAACGATTGCAAGCCTTGGGCGGTCTACGAAGAGCGAGGAAAGCACAGGCTAGCTCCTCGCTTCCGGCAGCATCGGCGTAGCGTGGACCGGCGCCCCCGGCTTGACGCCCTGAAGCCCCTCGACGATGACCTGGTCGCCGGCTTTCAGCCCGGACACGACGGCGATGCCGGTTCCAGCCTGATCGCCAAGCTTCACCCGCCGGACAACAGCTTTTCCATCCTCAACCGCGAAAACGTAAGGTCCCTGCTGATCCGCGATGAGGGCCGCCTGAGGGATAACGATCTTTTCCTGCGGGGTTCCCGCGCGTAGAAGCACCCGGACGAGCTGGCCATCGACTAGCTCGTCGTTGGGGTTGGGGATCGTGGCGCGGACTGTGATGGTATCGGTCGATTTTTGGACCGAAACATCGACGAAATTGACGTGCCCCTTGTGGCTGTAGACGCTTCCATCGGAGAATTGAATTGTTACTTCCAGCTTGCCGGGATCGACGTTGCCGCCTTCCTGCTGGACCTCCAGAAAATCGCGCTGGCTGACTGGGAAAAGCACGTACATCGGGTTTTGGCTGACAACGGTAGTCAGGACGCCGCTGTCCGGAGAGACGACGTTCCCTTTCGTAATCTTTGTGCGGCCGATTTTCCCGTCGATGGGCGATGTGATATCGGTATAGCCGAGGTTGATTTTGGCTGTGTCCAGGTTCGCCTCGGCGACTAGTATGCTAGCGGCAGCGTTTTCGTCAGCCGCCAGCGCCTGGTCTCGCTTCTGCGGGGTGCCGTATGTCGAAGCCATCATCTGGTTGGCGCGGTCGAGTTCGACCTTTGTGAGCTTCTTGGAGGCCTTGGCTCCATCAAGTGCGCCCTGGGCCTGCTCCACCGCGGCTTTGAAGAGCCCCTCCTCGATCCGGTAAAGGGGCTGCCCCTTTTTGACGGCATCGCCTTCCTTGAACAAGACCGCTTCAAGATAGCCGGTCACGCGTGCCCGGATGTCCACGCGCTCTACGGCTTCGATTCTGCCGACGTAGTCTTTGGTCTTGGAAACCGGCTTTAGTTCCGCGGCGGCTGTGACGACGGGAACGGCCTGTGGCGCTGGCTGCTGGGCCGATGTTGGGAAGCATATTGCCGCCGCCATGAGCGCTGGCAAAAGAAGATGACGCATCGGGCCCTCCTCCGCGGTACGACTGAGCCACGCCGCGGCCAAAACGGCGCGGTTCCATCCGGGGCTCCGCACGGGCACCCGGTTCTTCACATGCCGGGGATTGCTTCCGGGCGGGCAGCCGGATGACGCCCAAGAAGATGCGCGCCCATTGTGTAATAAGCCTCAGAAATTCCGCTAAAAATCGAATGGCTCCGCGCCGCGGCTCCCGTCAGCGTTTTTCCTTCGCTGCATCGGCCGGCGTCTTTTTACTCAAATGCGCTTACGCCAAGCCTTGTCCGGAGAAGTAGCGGCTCCTGGCCCACAGCGAGACGTTGACGAGGCCGATCATCACGGGAACCTCGACCAGCGGGCCGATAACGGCGGCAAAGGCCGCACCCGAATTTATGCCGTATACGGCGACCGCAACGGCAATCGCCAGCTCGAAATTGTTGCTGGCGGCGGTGAACGAGAGCGTGGCGCACTTGGGATAGCCCGCGCCGATCCGCCTGCCCATGGCGAAGGAAATGACAAACATCACCACGAAGTAGATCAGCAGGGGAATGGCAATGCGCGCCACGTCGGCGGGGATGGTGACGATTTTTTCGCCCTGGAGCGAGAACATGACGACGATGGTGAAGAGCAGCGCGGCCAGCGTGATTGGCGCGATCTTCGGCACGAAGCGGCTATGATACCACTCCTTCGAAACGAAGCGCAGCATGACGGCGCGCGTTAGCAGGCCGGCTGCGCAGGGGATTCCGAGATAGATAAAAACGCTCTTCGCGATCTGCCCGATGGAGATATCGACCACCGAGCCGGAAAGCCCGAACAGCGGCGGCAGCACGGTGATGAATACCCAGGCGTAGACACTGTAAAACAGGACCTGGAAGATCGAGTTGAAGGCGACGAGACCCGCGGCGTATTCGGTCGAACCCTCGGCGATCTCGTTCCAGACGATCACCATGGCGATGCAGCGGGCAAGGCCGATGAGGATGAGGCCTGCCATGTATTCCGGCTTGTCTGGCAGGAAAATGATCGCAAGCGCGAACATGAAAACCGGGCCGATCACCCAGTTCTGGATGAGGGAGAGGCCCAGGACTTTCCTGTCCCGGAAAACTGCGGGCAACTCCTCGTACCGCACCTTGGCGAAGGGCGGGTACATCATCAAGATGAGGCCGAGCGCGATCGGCACGTTCGTGGCGCCAATCTGGAAGGAATCGATGAAGCCTTTAACGCTGGGGACGAGCGTGCCAAGCGCGATGCCGGCTCCCATCGCCGCGAAAATCCACACCGTGAGATAACGGTCGAGAAGCGATAGCTTGGCGGTAATTGTGCTCATTGCGGAAAGCCCCGTTTGTGACAGCAGACGCTATTCAGTTTCAGTCCTTGCAGGGCCGGCGGTTGAACCTTCCATCCGGCCGATTCCGCTCAAGCGCTGTGATAGCGCCATTTTGCCAATGCTGTGCAGTGGCAAGGACGTGAACGCCGCCACGCGATTGCGCAGATAGCGGAAGGCCTGGTTGAAGGCCCGCTGCTTTTCGATATCCCCGCCTTCCACGGCGGCGGGGTCTTCGATGCCCCAATGGGCCGTCATGGGCTGGCCGGGCCAAACCGGGCAAGCCTCCCCCGCCGCGTTGTCGCAGACGGTGAAGACGAAATCCATTTGGGGCGCGCCAGCCCCGGCGAACTCATCCCAGCTCTTGGAGCGGAAGCCGTCCGCTGGGTAGCCATGCCCGGCGAGCGTTACCAGCGAATAAGGATTCACAATGCCTTTCGGCTGGCTGCCGGCCGAAAAGGCGTTGAAGCGGCCGGCTCCGTCCTTGCGAAGGATGCCCTCCGCAAGGATCGAGCGGGCCGTGTTCCCCGTGCAGAGGAACAGCACGTTGAAAACGCGTTCGCTCATAGGTCCGCGCCCCTATTTTTCACTGGAGCCGGTGCCTGTTCCGGGCTTCCTGGCCCGGACGAAGGCGCTCATGAACTTGCCATCGATGTAAGGGGCCATGGCTTCCACGTCGATATCGAGGCCCTTGCCGTTCAGGAACTCGCGCGCGTCTTCGCCCTTATACATGCGCGTGGGCTCGATGCCGATGTCCACGAAGCCAGCCGCCGCGAGCTTGTTCTCGTACTCCGTGTCCTGAAGCGCGCCCGCGATGCAGCCAGACCAGAGCAGAACCTGATTGCGGATCGCCTCCGGCATCTCGCCGCGCGTGACGATATCGGACACCGCGAAGCGGCCGCCGGGCTTGAGAACGCGGAACGCTTCCTTGATCACCTTATCTTTGTCGGCTGAGAGATTGATGACACAATTCGAAATGATGACATCGGCCGAATTGTCCGGCAGCGGGATGTTTTCGATCTCGCCCTTGATGAATTCCACGTTTTCGACGCCTGCCGCCTTCTGGTTCTGGCGGGCGAGCGCCAGCATCTCGTCCGTCATGTCTAGGCCGTAAGCCTTGCCTGTGGGGCCAGTGCGGCGCGCGGAGAGCAAAACGTCGATGCCGCCGCCGGAGCCCAGGTCGAGCACGGTTTCGCCGGGGTTTATCTGCGCAAGGGCCGTGGGATTGCCGCAGCCGAGCGAGGCGAGCACGGCCGCTTCCGGCAGCGAGTCCTTCTCGTTGACGTTATAGAGATTGGAGGTGATGGGGTTCGGCTCTATCGCGGCGGTCTTGCCGCCGCAGCAGCAGCCTGGCCCGCCCTCGCTAACCCGCCGCGCGGCCTCGCTATAGCGTTCACGCACGGCTTCCTTGATGCCCGTGTCAGTCATTTTGGCCTCCATTTCTGGGTTCAAACCGCCCCATCCGCCTACTGGCAGCAGGTGATGGACTCGGGGCTGATGGCTCTATTACGCGTGCAGCATTCGGCGAACAGGAACGCCAGGATGTCCTGCAGCGCCTGGGTGTTCGCCGTATAGCGCAGGAAGGTGCTTTCGCGGCGCACCTTCACCAGATCCTCGTTCTTGAGCTTGTCCAGGTGATGCGAGAGCGTCGAGGCGGGAATGCCTAGCTCCGAGCCGATTTCTCCAACGACCAGGCCCTCCGGGTGCGCGGACAATAGCAAGCGCACGATCCTGAGCCTCGTTTCCGTGCCGAGCGCCGCCAGCATATCGGCATAGCGCGTGATCTGATCGTCGTAAGGGGTGCCGGCCATCTCAATCTCCTGTAATTCTATTATTATGGAATTACAGGAGAGTCAAGAGGCTGCAGCCGGATTCGGGATCGCATCGGGCTGAAGAGCTTTACGCAAAAACTGTCATGATTGATGGGTATATAGAAACCTACGCAGCCTTTTACGCTCCGCGCGCCGTTTTGGCGAGTTCCGCGCATCTTGCGCAAGGGTGCAGTGGAGGCGATGGAAAGGCCGGTGCAGCACTACACCAAGGCCTGCATTGCAAAAGGCGGAAAAAGAGGCCAAACAGCGCGGTAACAGGGAAGCACGCGCGCGCTTAGGCGCTGGCGCGGCGGCAGATTTGAGGGCAAGAGTTATGGAGACACCGGCAGCGGCAGGATGGGAAGCACACATGGCTCTTCCTGAAAGCCATCCAGCCCGGATCGTGCTGAACGACGAGTTGCACGCGCGGCCGCCTGAGCCGCTGACACCGCCGTGCTCGATCACGTTTCTGGCGCTTTGCGTGAACGATGCCGCAAAGGCGGAAGCGTGGGCGCATCTTTGCGATCTCGCGGACCAGTTCAATGTGAACCCGCCCGCCGAAGGGGCAAGCCACTTCAGCGCCAACTTTGGCGCGTTCCGTCTGAAATGGGAGCGCCACAGCGAGTACATCCGCTACAAGTTCATCGTGGACGGGAGCTTCACCTTCGACGAGCCAGCCATCACCAAGGCGCCGAAGGACTGGCTTGAGCGCCTGCCGGGCCAGACGCTGGTTGCAAGGAACGTATTGTTCACGAACGGAGAAGCCGCGGCGCCGGATCTCGACGCGATTTCGGAACGGTATTTCGGCGGCAACGCACTTGTTGGCGCGATGGTGGCGGGGGGAAACGCGCGGACCTACTCCGATCTCAGGATACATCCCGACGGTTTCGGACGCCTTCTTGTCGAGAACCTGTCACTCACGCCAAGGCAGGCGGGGCGCACGATCCAGCGGATGGTCGAAATCGACACCTACCGGATGCTGGCGCTGTTGGCGCTGCCTCTCGCGCGGGAACTGGCGCCGTTTCTCGATAAATGCGAGCACGAGCTTGTGCAGGTGACGTCCTCGATGGCCGATGCCGACACAGCCGGAGAGCCGGCGCTGCTCGAACGGCTAATGAAGCTCGAAGCCGCGATTGGACGCCGGGATTCCCAAAGCCATTTCCGCTTTTCCGCAGCCGCCGCTTATTACGGCCTGGTGCAGCGCCGGATTGGGGAGCTTCGCGAGGAGCGAATCGAAGGACTTCAGATGTTCAACGAGTTCATGGAGCGCCGCCTGGCGCCCGCAATGGCCACCTGCGTCGCGGCGGCTGCAAGGCTCAACGCGCTCACGCACCGCGTCGCCAGCGTCACGCGGCTGCTTTCCACCAAGGTGAACATCGCGCTTGAGCACCAGAACCAGGGCGTGCTTGCGTCGATGAACAAACGCGCGGAGCTGCAGCTACGGTTGCAGCAGACGGTGGAGGGGCTGTCTGTCGCGGCCATCACCTATTACATCGCCAGCCTTGTGGGCTACGCCTCGAAGGCGGTGAAAGCGGCGGGCGTGCATCTTAATCCGGATCTGGTGACCGGCGGCAGCATCCCGGTTATCGCGGCTATCGTGGCCTTTGGGCTTTACCGCTTTCACGCCTCCGTGGCCAAGCACTGAGCGCGGCGCAAGCCAAGCAACACAATTGACCAAATTCCGTTTTCGTTGAACCCAAGAACGGCAGTTGAGCCTGCGCCACATGGTAAAACACGCGCCAAAACAGCGTGCTTTGCTATTCCTGCGGCGCATCTGCGTGGTGAACCGGCGGCAACGATCCGCAACGCCAATCCCGCGAAAGCGGGAATCTATTTCTCAAATTGGAACATGATGTTACATGGGTACCCGCTTCCGCGGGTACGGCGCTGCGGTGTACTTCAACTGACGGATTTAGGTTGGATGGCTAAAAGGCGCCGCGCGCGCCTAAGCTTGTTGGTCTTTTCCATCGTAGGCCTCAAGGGCGGCGGGAAGCGAGCCAATTACAACGCTGCCGGCCGCTGGAAGGCCAAGAAGAACGGCGCTGAGAACCTCTTCTCTCGATGCGCCAAGCGACTTCGCCGAAAGCACATGAAAAGGCAGCCCCGAGGTGTTCCCGATTGCAGCAAGCACCGCAATGTACGCCAGTTCGGCTGTTTTCCTGTCCAAGGCGCTGGCGTTACCGAGCGCTTGCGCCATTTGCCCCCATGCCCCGGCGTGATCTGGAGCCTCTTGCATGAACAGCGCGAATGCTTTTGAAACGCTCATTGCACACTCCTTAAGGACCTCGCAACTGGCAGTTAGCTGGAGAGGCCGCCCGCAGCCGATGGGATGGCCAGCGGGCTGAACCCGTAGTGCTTCAGCCAGCGCAGATCGCCCGAGAAGAACGCGCGCAAGTCCGGCATTCCGTACTTCAGCATGGCGATGCGGTCGATGCCCATGCCGAAGGCGAAGCCCTGCCATTCCTCGGGGGCGATGCCGCAGGCCAGGATTTGGAGCCAATCGCTAGCTTCGCCGATCTTGAACTCCGCGCCTGCGCGGTCGCGCGGCCCTCGTCTAGGGCTTAGGCGGCGCGGAGGTTGTCTGCGGAAGACTTGCCGGTGCGCCTATCGGCGACGATGTCGAAAGTGACCTTCTGCCCCTCGTCAAGACCACTCAGCCCAGCGCGTTCCACCGCGCTGATATGAACGAAGACATCCTGGTTTCCGTTATCGGGCTGAATAAAGCCGAAGCCTTTTTGACTGTTAAACCACTTTACGGTTCCCGTGTTCATGGGATTATCCTTTAGATACGTTAGCGTTCAAGCCCCGCCATAGCGAAGCTTGTGAAGTCGAGATTTTTGGGGGAGAGGTCGTCAGTCAGGCGCGCTATGAGCGGCCAGGCCAAGTCGTTCGGCCGAAACTCGATTTCGCATATATGGCCTTTTCGGCCGCGTTCCGCAAGCGTTTTGCAAAATGCACGTTCACGCTAACCTATTGCTGCCGGTCCAGTCGCCTAGTCCGCATGAGATGCGCTGCCGATGCCCCAGCGGAATAGCTTTCGGGAGCGCCGAAATAGCGAACGGAGATTTTGCCGATGTCGAGGTTCACTATTGCCTTAAGTGGCTGCGCTCCAGTCGCTTTCTTTTGGTCGAGTTCCGCGCAAGCCTCTCTCAGGGCCTCGTTGAACACCTGTGCTGCCTGCGCTTGATCTGCGAGAATGATTTCTGCTGCCGCCATGAGACGCTTCGCAAACCATCTCCAGGCGAAAGGCTTTTGCCTAGTTGTATAGAGTTTTTGAGGTGTGATATTTGCCACAATCGCCTCCAGTACGACCCGTACTAGTGGCACCTAGCCGGAGAGGCCGCCGGCGAGCGATGGGATGGCCAGCGGGCTGAACCCGTAATGCTTCAGCCAGCGCAAATCGCCCGCGAAGAACGCGCGCAGATCGGGCATGCCGTATTTCAGCATGGCGATGCGGTCGATGCCCATGCCGAAGGCGAAGCCCTGCCATTCCTCGGGGTCGATGCCGCAGGCCTTGAGCACGTTCGGATGCACCATGCCGCAGCCCAGGATTTCGAGCCAATCGCTGCCTTCGCCGATCTTCAACTCCGGGCCGGAGCGGTCGCACTGGATGTCCACCTCGGCGCTCGGCTCGGTGAACGGAAAGTGCGACATGCGAAAGCGCATCTTGACGTTATCGACCTCGAAGAACGCCTTGCAGAACTCCTCCAGCACCCATTTCATGTGCCCCATATGGGTGTCGCGGTCTATGACCAGGGCCTCGACCTGATGGAACATCGGCGTATGTGTCTGGTCGCTGTCCATGCGGTAGACGCGGCCCGGCGCGATGATGCGGATGGGCGGCTTCTGCTCCAGCATGGTGCGCACTTGCACAGGCGAGGTGTGCGTGCGCAGAAGCAGGCGCTCACCGTTCTCATTGGGCGCGAAAAAGAAGGTGTCGTGCGCCTCGCGGGCCGGATGGCCGACGGGGAAGTTAAGCTTGGTGAAGTTGTAGTCGTCCGTCTCGATATCCGGCCCCTCGGCAACCGAGAACCCCATATCGGCGAAGATCACCATCAGCTCTTCCCACACGCGGCTGATGGGATGAATGCGGCCCTCCGCGGCGGGATTGGGCCGCACGGGCAGCGTGATGTCCACACGGTCGGTGGCGAGCTTTTCGGCCAGCGCCGCGGCGTCGAGCACGGCCTTGCGGGCTTCGAGCGCCGCCGCGACTTTGTCCTTCACGGCGTTGACCGCAGCGCCAAAGCTCTTTCGCGCTTCCGGCGCCATCGTGCCAAGCTGCTTCATAAGCTCCGAAATTTCGCCCTTCTTGCCAAGCGCGGAGACGCGGATGGTCTCAAGCGCGGCCAGGCCGGACGCGGCCTCCACGCTTTTGAGCAGGCGCTTTTTAAGCGCGTCGAGATTGTCGGATTTATCGGAGACGGCGTCCATCGGCGTTCTCAAAGCAGGCGATTTCGCATCGAGGCCTGCCACTTTTGCGGCTACGGGTCAAGTGGGGCATTGGCACGAGGAGGTGTGGGCCGTCGATGGGCTGCCGAGTTATGATCTTTTGCTTTGCGCTTACGGGTCTTTGGCGCTTTGCCCTTCGCTTTCATCCTTTTTAGAATTGCATTCTGACGCCTGTAAAGCACCGTTGCGATCGAATCATAACGATCCGAATCGCCCGGTCGCTCATCGTAGCAGGTGGAAGCAATGACAGGTTTCGCTCCTGGGATTCGAAGGAGGTCGGGAACCGTCACGAATTTGAAACCTTTCCTTTTCAACTGCTCTATAATGGTCGGCAGCGCGCTCTCAGTGTGCCAACCTCGACCGTTGGCGTGAAAGATGATAATTGAGCCTGATCGAGCTCTGCTTAGAACTGTGCGAACAATCCTATGGGCAGTTTGGGTCTTAGCAGGGTCAGCAGCTGCAACGTCCCATTGCACAGCTCGTAATCCCGCAGCTTCGACTGCATTGAGAGATTTTTTATTGCATGCTCCGAATGGAAAGCGGAACAAAAGCATTCTGCTGGACGCACGATTGTATGCCAATCGCGTTCCGGAGCGATCAAGACACTGTTTGTGTTTGAGCTCCTTTCGCGTTTGCAGATAAGCGGTTTGGGCGTTCCAAATCTCGTCGTCCAATTGCGAGCCAGAAAGGAGGCGCAGATTGGCGTGATCCCAAGTGTGATTCCCAACGTGGAAAAGTGGATCTGATATGAGCTGCTGCGCTCTTTCGGGATGCGTCAGCAGCCATTTGCCACCCGCAAAGAAAGTTGCTGGAATGTTATGATCTCGCAAGTAATCGACAAGGTAGCCTTGGTAGCCGGCAACTTCATGTGGTTGCTCACAAAGGTCGAAAGTGATTGCGACGACTTTCTTGTTCTTGGGCAAATCGACCCTGCGCAAGACCCCCTTCCATTGGGGGTACGGGCTCTTTGGCGATGGCGGAGTGGAAATCGGGGGCGGGAGGACTAATGCTCGCCTAGTGCCTCGGATGATCCTTTCTTCGCCAGGTTTGTGGCGCAACGCAGTTGAGGACCAGCAATATATTTGAGACCCGACCGCGCTTGCTGGGCCAGCGCCAAAGAGCGATATCACAAACGCAGCAAAAAGGGCGCATGGGAGTCCAGAACGACCAACGTCGCTGAAAAGCGGTTCGACGGGCATGAAATCTCCTTGGTTGTGCAGTTCCAGTAGCATACCTAACACTCTCTGCGTGGCGCGAGTTCGGTTTGCGACCAATTAGCTTAGATGGTACACTAACATCTGTTTGAGTAGAAATTGTGGGAGCATGGTTATGCGCTTGCGTAGGATTAGTATACTCAATGTAGCGCCTTCATTTGCAATATGCAGCGCCTTGCTGACCATCTGGTTCCAACTTTGCCAAGCAAGCCCAATGCCGAGGATGGTGCGGCCTTTTGTTCCAGGAAGCTCGGTTGTAAAGAGTCAGCAATTCAAGGAAGTCATTGATAGCCTGACCGGCGTTAAACTTAGTATTCCTCACGGTCTCGTTTCTGGTCCAACCCCAGCAGCGTGGGGGAACAACTGGATTACAGCGGACAAAAGATTACGGATTGCAGCGCTGAGGTTTCACAAAGACCTCGCCGCCGTTTATGCACCGATACGAAACCGCACGGGTCGACGCATTACTCTCAACGAATACGATGGAACAAGTTTCACACTTCAAGGGGAAGATCCTGCCGAGGGTACAGTTTTTCATGTCCAGGCCACAGAGCGCAATGGAGAAGTGCACGGCATTTCAATCACTTATGAGAGATGGGCTCGCACGGAGATGGTCCCAATTGTGAGTACTATTGTGCGATCGTATGTCCCATTTCCTGATCGCACTTCAGATTACCCGCCAACATCGGTTTCGGTCGTCACCCCGCAGCCCGCTACAATGCCCTCAGGACCTTCTTCAAACGGCGCTGAGATTGCCGAGCTCCGAGCACAGATAGCTAGACTGAAAGAACAAATAGCCCAGCTGAAAGAGGAAAAGGAAAGAAGAGACCGAGAAGCCAGAGAGGAAGAGATTCGACGCGAGGAACGCGAAAAGGCAGCCCAAAAGTTGAAGGCCATTGAAGAGAAGCTGTTGTCGGCGGAGTTGCAGCTAAAGAACCAGGAGGTAATCCGCAGACGGAATGAAGCCTATGCGATTCAACCGGTCGGCTCCAGCCCACTTCCAGGGGGTCAGCGCCTAGCGTTTGTGGTTGGAATCGATTCTTACCCGGAACTCGGCTCGGATCAGCAGCTTCAGAAAGCGGTAAACGATGCCAGATTGATGGAAAGAACGTTTAGCGAATTGGGATTTGAAGTTATTCCAGTGGCTGAGAACCTAACACGGCGAGCATTTGCCAGGAACTGGCAGGCATTTCTCAGAAAAATTCAACCTGGTTCTGTGGTTGCTTTTTTCTTCTCAGGCCACGGTGTGCAATTGCAGGGTGGGAACTACCTCATTCCGAGCGATATTTCAAAGCTGCAACCAGATAGCCCGGAGATGCTCCAGCTTGAGGCACTGAGCTTTACGCAGCTCTATTCTGATATCCTAGGGCGGCATCCGAAGGTAAGTTTGCTTATCCTAGATGCCTGCCGAGACAATCCGTTTCGTGCTTCTGGGGGACGATCTTTAGGAGAAAGCCGCGGCCTTGTCGCCGTAAAACCAATCGAGGGAAGTTTTGTTATTTATTCGGCGAATGCAGACGAGAAAGCTTGGGATACTTTGCCTAGCGATCCACCTGCAGAAAGGAATTCAGTCTTTACCAGGGTCCTCGCGCCAATGCTGAAACAGCCAAGCGTCCCGTTGCAGGAAGTTGCGAGGCGGGTTCGTCAGAAGGTGGCAGAACTGGCAAGCCGCGCTGGCCACAAACAATGGCCATCCTATTACGATGGCTTGACAGGTAATGTTTGTCTTGTTGGAAGTTGTCGGCCAACGGCCAATGTATCAAGATAGGTAGGCGCAGCCCCTTAATGTAAGCCAATACTGTCGGAGGGCTTTACGCTGCCCTCCTTCTCGGCGATCAGGTTCATGACGTAAGTGATTTCCTCCCGCGCCTCCCGCGTTGCCTGCCGGTCTTCGGCAGGAATGTCCTCGGCGAGCCTCAGCAGAAAATTCGCCAAGGTGACCAACTCGGGAACCGTGAGTTCGGAAAGCCTCATGCAGTGCGCAGCTCCGCGGGCAGCGCGTCGCGGGCCTTGGCGGCGAGCGCCGCGAAGCCGCCCGGATCGGTGATGGCCAGATCGGACAGCACCTTGCGGTCAATCGCGATGCCAGCCTTGTTCAAGCCGTCGATGAAGCGGCCATAGGTAAGCCCGTGCTCGCGGACCGCGGCATTGATGCGCTGAATCCAGAGCGAGCGGAAATTGCGCTTCTTCGTGCGCCGGTCGCGATAGGCGTATTGGCCGGCCTTCTCGACAGCCTGGCGGGCGATGCGGATGGTATTCTTGCGGCGGCCGTAAAAGCCCTTTGCCTGCTTCAGAACTTCTTTATGACGGGCATGGGCAGCGACGCCGCGCTTCACACGTGACATTTTCTAATCTCCAAGATTTTCGCGTTGCTAGCTGGCTTAGCTCAGTCGAGCCCGTAGGGCGCGGCCTTCTTTATGTGCGACGCATCGCCCGGCTCAAGGACGACACCGCCCCGCGCGTTGCGGATGAACTTCGGTGTCCGCTTGATCATGCCGTGACGCTTGCCGGCCTGGCCCGCCATGACCTTGCCCGTGCCGGTAATCTTGAAGCGCTTTTTCACGCTGCTTTTAGTCTTCAACTTGGGCATTTTGCTTCCTTTCGTGTCTTGTCTCGCTGAGCGGCGGCAAAGCCTCAACGGCTACGCTGCCGCCAAGCCAATCGCTTTCGTGGGAGAAGCTTTGAAGCCGCCACGGCATGCCCTGTCGCGCCGGGCGGCTCAGCGCGCGCACAATAAGCGGAAGCTTCGAATTGCGCAACCGTTTCGGCGGCGGCGCCCAGGGCAATCGCACGAAATACCAGCTGACAGAGAGGCCATATTCTGAATCGCTCGAGTGATCTTTGATTAGCAAAGAGAGGGATCACATGCATGGCGAACAAGGTTGGCGCTTCAAGTCATCACATTGGTTTTCTTGATCATTTCTCGAAGCTTGAAGATCCGCGCCAGATCAACAAGCCGCTCTATCCC
>JBNKTW010000017.1:0-66102 GCA_050298295.1 Rhodomicrobiaceae bacterium | reverse complement strand
CGCCCGCGCTTCATGTCTTAATTGCCGCATTGGCCTCCGACAAGCGCCGGTAAAGGGTACGCACGCTCATGCCAAGCTTGCGGGCCAGCTCGCCCCGGGTGCCTTTATGCGCGGCCACGGTCTCCCGCAGCAATTGAAGCTGCATCTCATCCCATGTCACGGGGTCTGGCGGTACGGCGGCTGGCGGTGCTTCCGCACCATTTTCCCGAACCTCGGCGGCGAAATGCTCCGGGAGCAGCTCGCCGCTGTCGCACAGCAAGCTGGCGCGCTCCAGCAGATTGCGCAGCTCGCGCACATTGCCGGGATAGCGATAGCCGGCAAGCAACGCCATCGTCGCGCCCGGAATGCGCAGATTGCGCCCAGCTGCCACACGCTGCAAGAGTGCCTCGGCAAGCAGCGGAATGTCCTCCCGCCGCTCGCGCAATGGCGGCAGGCAAATGGGGAAGGTATTGAGGCGGAAATACAAGTCCTGACGGAAGCCTCCGTCCTCTGTCATTTTGCGCAACGGCCGGTGGGTCGCCGATACCAGGCGGAAGCTGGCCCGATGCAGCTCAGTGCCGCCGACACGCCGGTAGGTGCCCGTTTCCAGGAGGCGCAGCAGCTTCACCTGCATCGGAAGCGGGATATCTCCCACTTCGTCGAGGAACAGGGTGCCGCCGGCAGCCGCTTCGACAAGACCGGTCTTGCGAGCGGTTGCTCCCGTGAAGGCTCCTTTCTCGTGGCCGAAAAGCTCGCTTTCGAACAGCGCTTCCGGCAATCCAGAGCAATCGAGCACCACGAACGGCGCCTCTGCCCTGCGGCTCGCATCGTGGATCGCCTTGGCTGCTAGCTCCTTGCCCGTACCGGACTCGCCTTGCAGCAGGACGGTGGCATCGGACGGCGCCACGCGCGCTATCATGTCCAGCATGTGCCGGAACGCTGCCGAACGGCCAATCAATCCTTTGGTATGGGCAAGCCCTCGCGCTACCGGCAGCTCCTCCAGCTTTTCTATGAAGTGGGTAATTTCGCCTCCGGCATTGCGGATGGGCGATACTTCGATGCTCTCATAGATTTCGCCCTTGGAGGAATGGTGGAGATGAAAAACGCGTTCGCGCTGGCCTGACTGCAAACTTTGCGAGAGGGGACAGTCCTCCCCCATTTGATTGCAGGGCTGACTGTAGCGATGCGACACCTCGTAACACTTTTTGCCTGCCACATCGGTGCAAGCCGCGCATTTGCTCCGGTAGGCCGCATTGGCGGCTACGATACGGCGGTCACAATCGCAAAGAATGTACGGCTCCGGCAGGCTTTCCATAAAAGAAACAAGCTCTGCCAGACTGTTAGGGTGCATGGAAACGATCCGCTGCCAGAATTGGCACTCGATGTGCGAAAAATGGCACATGGCAGTGACGGCGCAATGCGGCATGGTGTTCCAGCCGCTGGAATCGGCGCAATTTTCGGACACGCAAATTGGCACGAATTATGCGCATAGCTGGTCAGGAGCATAATGGTATGCCCTCCGAACCGCCCGGCCGGCACTGCCGCCGGAACCCGCCAACCAACTCGAAAGCCCCGCGCATGATTTTGCGTGATACCCGTTTGCGTGCCGAAATCATCGGAATCCTTGTCCTCAAGTTCTGCGTTCTCGCGATCTTGTGGTTCGCATTCATTCGCGGCGCGAAGACGCCCGTTGACGCCGGCGCCATGGCCCGCCACGCAATCGCACCTGCGCTGGAGCTTTCTGCAACAGGAGAGCCGGATGGCCACTGACGCACTCGTTGATCTGTCGCGGCTGCAATTCGCCGCGACAGCCATGTATCACTTCCTATTTGTACCTCTAACGATTGGGATGACCTTTATTCTGGTCATCATGGAAGCGGTCTATGTCATGACCGGCAAAACGGTCTACCGCGACATGACCCAGTTCTGGGGCAAGCTCTTCGGCATCAACTTCGCCCTTGGTGTGACCACTGGCATCACCATGGAGTTCCAGTTCGGAACCAACTGGGCCTACTACTCGCATTATGTCGGCGATGTCTTCGGCGCGCCGCTAGCGATTGAAGGCCTGATGGCGTTCTTCCTGGAGTCCACCTTCATCGGCCTGTTCTTCTTCGGCTGGAACCGCCTCTCCAGGGTGCAGCACTTCACCGTGACGCTGTTCATGGCGATAGCCACCAATCTGTCGGCTCTGTGGATCCTCATCGCCAATGGCTGGATGCAAAACCCCGTCGGCTCGGAATTCAGCTTCGTCACCATGCGCATGGAAATGACCGACTTCTGGGCGGTGCTGTTCAACCACGATGCCCAGGCCAAGTTCGTGCACACCGTTTCCGCGGGCTATGTGACTGGCGCCGTCTTCGTGCTGGCAATCTCGTCCTATTACCTGCTCAAGGGCCGCGACATCGAATTCGCCAAGCGCAGCTTCCGCATCGCAGCCGCTTTTGGCTTTGCCTCGGCCTGCTCGGTGATCGTGCTGGGTGACGAGTCCGGCTATTCGGTCAGCGAAGCGCAGCAGACCAAGCTCGCCGCCATGGAAGCGATGTGGGACACGGAGAAAGCGCCCGCCGGCCTCAACATTCTCGCGGGCATCAACGAAAAGGAGATGAAGAACGAGTGGGAGGTGAAGATCCCATGGGCGCTGGGGCTACTCGGAACGCGTTCCGTGGATAGGCGGCTGCCCGGCATTAAGGATTTGCGCGCCAAGAACCGCCAGCGCATCCTTTCCGGCGCCGTAGCGGTGAAAGCGTTGGAAACTTTGCGCAAGAACCCGGGCGACACCGCTGCGAAAACTGCATTCGATGCGCACAAAGCCGACCTCGGCTTCGGCCTGCTGCTGAAAAAGTACGTCACGTCTTACGATCAGGTTCCGCCAGAGGCGGTCGAAAAGGCCGTGGCGGACACCATTCCGGCCGTGACCCCGATGTTCTGGACGTTCCGCATCATGGTGGGCCTCGGCTTCCTGTTCTTTGCCCTGTTCGGGCTGGCGCTCTGGTATAGCATGAAGGACACTTTTCAGGAAAAGCGCTGGCTGCTGCGCTGGGCGGTGCTCTTCCTGCCCACGCCGTGGATCGCCTGCGAACTCGGCTGGTTCGTCGCCGAATACGGCCGCCAGCCTTGGACCATCTATGGCGTCCTACCAACGCATCTGTCCGTGTCCTCGCTGACGGTGGGCAGCCTCTACGGCTCGCTGGCCGGGTTTGTCGGCTTCTACACCGTCCTGCTCTGCGCCGAGCTTTATCTGATGACGAAGTTCGCGCGCCAGGGGCCGGGCAGCCTTGGCACCGGCCGCTACGCTAACGAACCCGTGCACGCCTGATCGCACCGGAAGGATAGGAAAATGTTCGATTACGAAACTCTGAAAGTCATCTGGTGGCTTCTGGTCGGCGTGCTGCTGATCGGCTTCGCCATCATGGACGGCCACGACATGGGCGTGGGCACGCTTCTGCCTTTCGCGGGACGCGACGACACGGAGCGACGCGTCATCATCAACACCGTCGGCCCGCACTGGGACGGCAACCAAGTGTGGTTCATCACCGGCGGCGGCGCCATCTTCGCTGCTTGGCCGCTCGTTTACGCAACCGCGTTTTCGGGCTTCTACTGGGCCATGCTCGCGGTGCTGTGGGCGCTGTTCTTCCGGCCGGTCGGCTTCGACTACCGCAGCAAGATCGAAAGCCCTACTTGGCGCAGCACCTGGGATTGGGGGCTGTTCGTCGGCGGTTTCGTGCCGCCGGTGATCTTTGGCGTGGCTTTCGGCAACCTCTTTCAGGGCGTGCCGTTTCACTTCGATAATAACCTCATGCCCTACTACGAGGGCTCTTTCTGGGCGCTGCTCAACCCATTCGCGCTTCTCTGCGGCGTGGTTTCCAGCGCCATGATCACGTTCCATGGCGCGATTTACCTGATGCACCGCACCGAGGACGCCATTTACGCCCGGGCGCGAGTTGCAGCCCTTGCCGCAGGCACGGTCATGCTCGCGGGCTTCACCGTTGCCGGCTTCTGGCTCTGGGCCGGCATCCCCGGTTACGCCATCAGCGCGGGGGCCGATCCATCCGCGCTGCCCAATCCGCTCTCGAAAACCGTGGTGCGCGAGGCGGGCGCGTGGCTGGCAAATTACGGACGCTATCCCTGGATGATCGCGGCGCCGGTCCTCGCTTACGCGGGCGCGCTCCTGGCCATGGCGCTGGCGGGGGCAGGACGCACCCTCCTGGCGTTCGTCGCGTCGTCGGTGGCGATTACCGGCGTCATCGGCACGGCGGGCGTGTCCATGTTCCCGTTCGTGATGCCGTCCTCCAGCGACCTCAAGTCGTCGCTGACGGTCTGGGACAGCGTGTCGAGCCATCTCACCCTTGGAATCATGTTCTGGGCCACGATGATCTTCATGCCGCTCATCATCATCTACACGGCGTGGGCCTACAGGGTGATGTCCGGCAAGGTAACGGCGGAGTATGTCCGCGAAAACAGCCATTCGGCATACTAGAGGAGAATCCGCGATGTGGTATTTCGCCTGGATTTTAGGCGTCGGTTTCGCGCTACTGCTGTCGATCCTCAACGCCATGTGGTACGAGGCGCAGGAAGACCGGGAAATCGTTACCGGTGCCGTCAATGGCGCAGATGAGGCCAATGTCAGAAAGGCAGCCTGACACCGGGCCGGCAGACCGCCCGCCGCAACCCGGCGGCGGGTGGAACTTCCCCGCGCTCATGACCGGCATTGCCGTAACGCTGGTTCTGACCGTCTATCCACATGCCGCCGTCCGGGCGGACGGATCGCCGGACATGGCCGCCGCGGCGTTGTTTTTCTGGGCCATGAGTGCGGGATTCGTGCGCGGGCTAGGCTTTATCCCGCGCAACCTTATCCTAAGGCTGCTGCTGTCGCTGCCTGCCGCCTTGATCGCGCTGGCGGCCGCCATCTTGCGTCTCGCAGCCGCATAGAACGTGGTATTGCAATAACGTTATGCTGACATTCCCGGCGTGCCGGTGAATGCCGGCATCGTTTTTTCGTACTTCCAGAGTTTCATTACCAAATCCGGAAGAATACATTAACGAACTCTGCTTGGCCCATCTATTCGTATGCCGCCGCTACGCTGCTTATCCCGGCCGCGAACGCAATCATTTGAACGGCTTTGTGACTGTGTCACAGACGGCAAGGCCGGATTTGGCTACTTGAAGCCTTGAAACAATAGCAAGGAACTCATGATGACCTGTTCATTTATGGTGGCCGCCTGGGACTGCGGATGCGGAGGACAACGCTCATGACCAAGGCGAGACACAACATCACCATCGCCGGCGCAGGCTTCGGGGCACTTGCTGCCGTCCGCCGCCTGCGCAAGCTGGACCGCAATTGCCGCATCACCGTCATCGCCCCTCGCGCCGAGCTTCACTATTTGCCGGGCATTATCTGGATACCGGCGGGCCTGCGCAAACGCAAAGACCTCATCGTACCGCTGGACAATTTCTTCCACCGCATGAATGTCACCTTCCATCAAGCGAACGTTACCGGATTGCGGGATCGCGGGCGCGTGGTGGAAACGGACGCGGGCGATGTGGCCAATGACGGCCTGATTATCGCGACCGGCGGGCGGTTCATCAAGAAACTGCCCGGCATCGAGCACAGTATCACGCCGTGCGAAGGCATAACGGCAGCGGAGAAAATCCGCGACCGGCTTGCAGCCATGGATGGCGGCACCATCGCCGCGGGCTTCGCGGGCAACCCGAACGAGCCAAGTGCCATGCGGGGCGGTCCGATGTTCGAATTCCTGTTCGGCATCGACCGGCAACTGGTCCGCGAAGGGCGCCGGGACCGCTTCAAGCTGGTCTTCTTCAGTCCCGCCAAGGAACCCGGCTCGCGTCTTGGCCCAGGCGCGTTCGAAGGCGTGGCCAGGGAGATGGAAAAGCGCGGCATCGAACTGCATCTCGGGCACAAGCTGGTGCGCTTCGAGGCGGACAAGATCGTGACAGAGGCAGGCGAACTCCCCGCGGATCTCATCCTGTTCATGCCCGGCATGACGGGCAACGTCTGGTTCGACGCGACTGACTTGCCGCGTTCTCCCGGCGGTTTCGTTGCCGCGGACAAGCATTGTCATGTGCCGGATTGGCCGCATGTCTATGTGGCTGGCGACGGCGGCAGTTTCCCTGGCCCGGACTGGATGCCGAAACAGGCGCACATGGCCGACCTTCAGGCCGATGCCGCCGCCCGCAACCTGATCGCCAGCCTTAACGGCACGCCAGCAACGGCAACGTTCAGAAGCGAAATCGTATGCATCATGGACACACTCGATAAGGCGATCCTGGTTGTCCGGACCGAAAAGCGATCCATCATTCTGCCCGCCTCCCGGCTGTTCCATTGGGCAAAGCGTGCCTTTGAGGGGCACTACCTGCGGCAATACCGCTAACCCGGATTTCTCACAATCCGCGCGCGCCCTGGCTTGATCTTTGTTCCATCATGTCTTTTCCGGCCTCGCCAATACGTCTTGTATTGGCTGCGGTCTCAAAAGCGCTGCTGAGACAAATCTCTGCGCCATCATCGCGCGATCTTGTGAGAAATCAGGGCTAATCATTAACCCGCATCAGAAAGAGCGAAATGAAACAAACTACTCTGCATGAGAAATATCCAGTATATGTGCTTGAGCTGGAAAAATCCGAGACCGGCTTCACTACGGTGGACGCCATCGTTGAGCAGCTCAAGTCTGACATCGACGCGCATGACGTGGCGCGGTTCATCACGGTTTTCGACCACTACGCACACACCAAGAGCGTACCCGGAGGCGTTGTCGCGCCGGAAATGCTGGCAGCCAAGAACATCGTGTTCTGCTTCGGCAAGTTCCTGCCAAATGCCGAAGTTCTGAGCGTGCGCCCGCGATCCATCGGCATCGCCGAATTTGCGGAGAAATTTGTCATTTCCTTCCTGGAGGCCCCCATGCCGCTCGCCAATGACGCCATGGAAAGCTGGGCGCGGGCGTTGCGGCGCCAGCCGGCCGAACCGCTGCCGCTGCAAAGGCATCTGGCATGAGCATCGGCTGACTTCCGGCAGGACAGCCGGGGGTTAGGGCTTGATGTAAGATAAACACGCCATCTTGCGTGCCCTTTTTCCGTCCGCTACGTTGCGGAGAGGCTTACGTACCCCAGTATGCGCCTTTCCGCGCCTGGCGGCCGGACAAAAATCCTTCGCCATCTGACCGCGCTTATTTCGCATCAAGCCCTTAGGTCATCGCGTGCAGGTTCAGCGAACGGAGGAACTCGGCGACGCGCTCGAACACCAGCTTGATGTCGCCATTCATCTGGCCCGCAAGGGTGATCACGGCCACGCAGATACCCGCGGCGATCAGACCGACTTCAACGGCCGCGGTGCCCCTCTCATCGTACAAAAACTGTTGAAGCTTCAAACGCATCACATACCTCCAACGTAACCGGCGAAAAACTCCGCGCCCATGAGCGGCGCTTGCCAGCACGTTAGCCGCGCGAGCTTAAAAACGATTTAATACGAATTATCCGCAAACTGAAATTTGCGGCAATGGTTAGCGGGGACTTATCAAATTGCCGTGTGACCTTGCGCCAAGCCCTGCGGGACGGCCCTCCGCCGCAACCAGATAGGCAATAAGGCCGATGGTGGAATGCCCGGAAGCTCCCTATCTTCGCGCTATATTAAGGGTGGAAGCGCAACCGCAAGAAAAAGGAAGCGTGGCGTTGGCTTTGCGCAGACTGGCCGCAAGTTTGGCCAGCCTCGTCCCGGCGCCTTCGCAAGCAGCAGCGGCGTCTTCCGGGGAGGAAAATCATGGGCGCGCGAGTTTCGCGGCGTGACGTTCTAGCGGCGGCATGTGCGTTCGCCTTCGCCGCGCCGCTTGGAGCCAGGGCCGGGCGAAAGACCGTGTTGAATGCGGGTGCGGTGCAATATGGCACGGGCCAGTGGCTTTTCGACGTAATCGCGCACAACAAGCTCGGCGCGGCCGAAGGCTTCAACCTTTCGCTGCGGCTGCTAGCCTCTAACAGGACGGCGCCAGCCTTAAGGAGGCGGAGCAGATGCTGCGTTACGCGCTTCGGTATTCCGCCGGCTCCGGCCCGGCTGTCAGTGGCCTGAATGGTTTCGAATCCGGACCTCCGGCCATCGGCTGAAGCGGAACGGTGATCGGGGGCGGAAAACCCGCATAATCAAGGAGGAAACGCGTAACATGATCAACCGCCGAATTGGCAGCCTTGCGGTGGCGGCAGCGGTTCTGCTGGCGCCCGGCACGCTTGGCGCGCAAGCCCCGTTCACACCCGCCAAGGGCGGCTACACCGTCACTTTTCCGGCCAAGCCGCAGGAAAAGGAGGTCGCGCTGTCGCCACAGGTCAAATCGACCGTCTATTCGGTCAATCGCGCCGACGCTGCTTTTCTTGCGGGCTACACCGAGTACACGCAGGACATGGACACCGGCAAGGAACTGGCGGCCGACGTGCAGAGCTTCATCACCAGCCTTCCGGCGCGGATGACGGCGCGGAAGAGCAGTGTGATCAAGCTGGCCAGCGGCGCCTCCGCCGAGCGCGTCGAGTTCAGCTTCGACGGTGAGAAGACAGCGGGGCGCGGCGTCGCCGTGATGACGGGCCCCCGCTCGTCCGTGATGATCGCGGGCCTGGCCATGAAACCCGTCGGCAAGCCCGCCGACGTGGACGCGTTCGTAAAGTCGTTCAAGCTCGCGGGGCAGGAATAGAGCCGGGAATAGCCGCGCCAGGCACGGAACCGGCGCTTGCGGCCATGTGGTGTCCGTAGTTCCCCGCTCCGCGCGGCGTTGCGGATGATCTCCGGTGCAACTCAATGATATAACGAGATAATATTTCACGCCGCCCTCGTGGCTGGCAGCTATGGTTGCGTAATCGAACGTTTTGTTGAAAGCCAGCCTGCCCGGCAAGGTTGCTATGGCAGTAAAAACTCGCACAGATTGCACTCCTTGCAAGACGCAGTGTCGGCGGGTAATAAGAACCACTTGGCTAGACTTGATCCAACTCAATCTGCTGGTGCGAAAATAGCACTGCTTCCGCTCAAGATTGACGCTGCCCAGACTCGTTATAGATTCTGGCTGGAATTCGCCGCACATGGCTTCTACAGGCTTAGATAGGAGTATCTGACAAAAACCGAATCCCGTATTTGAGGGTGGGGTACGGCGTATCGGAAACTCCTCTGCTGAAGGCGGGTATGCTGAGCGTTTTGGTGAGGAACAGAGTACCGGGGCCGGCTAGAAGGCTGCGCAATGCCTGCGTGGCTGTTGTTGCCGTTTGCCTTGCCGGCTGCACCGTTCTCGACCCCAACGTGCCCACGCCCGAAATCCAAGTTCCCAATCTGTTCGTCAATCAGAAGGGTATGGGACCAAGCACCGCGACACCTTACGATTTCGCTGCCTTCAAGTCGAAAAACCTCAAAGAGCTTATTGCCCTAGGACGCGGCTTCAACTTCGATGTGGGCGCCGCCATCGCACGCATTCAGCAGGCGGAGGCGCAGGTCCGGATAGCGGAGCAGCAGCTTATTCCAAGCATCACGACCTCCGGCACGGGCATAAGCCAAAGCCTCGCTCCCGGCAGGGGTAAGGCCACTACGGTAACGGCCGCGCTTAACGGCTCTTACACGCTGGACATCTGGGGCCAATACCGCTCGCTGCTTTTCGCCGCCAAGGCAGAAGCGTGGAATGCCAGCTTCGCCGCCGCTCTCACCACGATCACGGCGGATGCGAGTATCGCTAACACCTACTTCCAGGCGGTGGCCGCGCAAGAGCAGATCAGAATCACCAAGAATAACTTGGCGGCGGCGCGGCGCATCCTGAAGGCCATCAAGGAGCAATTCGCTCAGGGCACTGCGAGCGGCCTCGACGTGGCGCAGCAGGAAACTCTTGCCGCGAACGTCGCGGTCCTCGTCCCGCCGCTGGAGCGCAACCTTCAGCAATACAAATATGCGCTGGCCGTGCTGGTGGGGCAGGCGCCGGAGTTCTTCCGTTACAAGGGCGAGAAGCTGTTCTCTGTCGCGGTGCCTGTCATACCGTCCGGCCTTCCCTCCGATCTTTTGTGCCGCAGGCCCGATATCGCCAGCGCGGAAGCGCAATTGTCGGCGGCCAAGTTCAACGTTTCCTCCGCGCGCGCGGCGATGTTTCCATCCATCCAGCTTACCGGCCAGGGCGGGTTCGAGAGCGCCGCGCTCGCTTCGCTGTTCCAGCCGCAAAGCGCCTTCTACAATTTGGCGGCGGGGCTCGTACAGCCGGTCACCAACGAATACGGCCTGCAAGCCCAGCTCGACATGCAGAAGGCGGCCTATGGCGAGCTGCTTCAAACCTACCGGAAAACCATTTTCACGGCCTTTCAGAATGTCGAGAGCGCACTAATTGCATACAAGAAGGACGCCCAGCAGGAGCGGCTGCAGTATCAGGCCGTGATTTCCGCAAGGCGCGCCTTCGATTTATCGGAGCAGCAACTGAAGAGCGGCATCATCGATGTGACGGCGCTGCTCCAGGTTCAGCAAACCTTGTTCGTGGCGGAGCTTGCGCACGCTCAAATCAGGCTGACGCGCCTTCAAGGCGCGGTGTCCCTCTATCAGGCCTTGGGCGGAGGGTGGTATAAACCGGGCGGCGCTGGAATAGCGGAGGCGGCGTCCGTAATCGAGGTGAAAGCAAAGAACCCATGAAACGGTTAGCGCCCTACCTGATTTTTGTGCTGATTACCGGCGGGCTGGTTGCTTTCATCTACAAGGATCAGCTTCTGCCTTCGTCGCAGCCGGGGGAGGGCGCCAAGCAGGCCCAGTCCGGCGGGCGTCATGGCGGAATGCGCGGGCGCCGGCGCGGCAACAAGACCGTTCCAGTGGTCGCCACGAAGGTGCGGAACGCCGATGTGCCTATTTACTTGAACGGCGTCGGCACCGTCCAGGCCTTCAACACCGCAACAGTTCGCGCCCAGGTGAGCGGCCGTCTTATCGACGTTCCTTACACCGAGGGCCAGGAAGTGAAGGAAGGCGACGTGCTCGCCAAGGTCGATCCCTCGATCTATCAGGCCGCCTACGACCAGGCCATGGCGCAGAAGGCCAAGGACGAGGCGCTGCTGGCCAATGCGCGCCTGGACCACAAGCGCTATGCGGGCCTCGTCAAGACGCACGCGGCTTCGCGGCAGCAGGCCGACACGGCGGCGGCGACCGTTCATCAATACGAAGCGGCGGTGAAGCTCGATCAGGCCATAATCGACACCGCCCTAACCAACCTGCAATGGACCACGATCAGGGCGCCCTTCGCGGGCAAGACCGGCATCCGGCTGGTGGACAAGGGCAATCTCGTCAGCTCGCAAGACCAAACCGGCATTGTCATCATCACCCAGCTCAGTCCGATCGCGATCGTCTTCACGCTGCCGGAAAACACGGTTTCGGAAGTGGTGAGCGCCTCCAGGCGCGGGCCGGTCCAGCTTCAGGCCGTGACGCGAGGCGAGACAATCGGCGAGGGCACGCTGCTTGTCGTCGATAACCAGATCGACCAGTCGACCGGCACTTACAAGCTCAAGGGTACTTTCCCGAACGGGCAGAACCGGCTTTGGCCTGGTCAGTTCGTAAACGTGAAGCTCAAACTGAAAATTCTCAAGGATGCGATTACCGTTCCTTCCGTGGCCGTGCAGCAGGGCGCGAAGGGGAGCTATGTTTACGTTGTCACGCCTGAAAAGAAGGCGAAACTCACCCCTATCACCCTGGTGCAGGAGGGCGAGCGGCAAGCCGTTATCGCCAGCGGCGTTACGCCAGGCGACACGGTCGTGACCGCGGGTTTCGCGAGCCTGCAGGACGGCTCGAAGGTCAAGGTGGACATTGCCGGCGAGGCCCCGGCGCCGGACGGCCGGCAAACGAAAGCCGCCCTTGAGAATGGCGGCAACGGCCAGGCGCATCCCCGCCAGAACGCCGCGGTTTCCGGCGGCGGCAATGGCGCTGGCAAAGAGCGCCGGCATCGCAGACGGCAAAGCAAGGCAGGCGGGCAAGCCAGCGGCGCGCAGCCCGCAGCGGCGGCCGGCCAGGGCTCCGCCAAGCAATGAACATCCCGGCACCATTCATCGCGCGGCCGATTGCCACCTCGCTTCTGGCGGTGGCGATTTTCTTGAGCAGTATGCTGGCCTACAGCTACCTGCCGATTTCGTCGCTGCCGCAGGTGGATTTCCCCGTCATCCAGGTGACGACCCGCCTTCCGGGCGCCAACGCGGACACCATGGCGCGGCTCATCACCGCGCCGCTGGAGCGGCAGCTCGGCCAGATCCCTTCACTTGAAAACATGAGTTCGGTGAGTTCGCAGGGCCTGAGTCAGATCACGCTGCAATTCGCCCTGAACCGCGACATCAACGCCGCCGGACAGGACGTGCAGTCCGCGATCAGCGCCGCTGGCGGGCAGCTTCCGCAAAACCTGCCCTATCCGCCAGCCTACGCGAAGGTTAACCCGTCCGATCCGCCGATTCTGACGCTGGCGCTCACCTCCAACGGCCTGTCGATGGAGCGGATGAGCGATCTGGCCGATACCTATTTGAGCCCGCGCCTGAGCCAGGTGACGGGCGTCGGCCGCGTCACGGTGCAGGGCAACATCCGGCCGGCCGTGCGCATCCAGGTTAATCCAACCCAGCTTTCGTCTTACGGGCTTGGGCTGGAGACCGTGCGCGCGGCAATCGCCAACTCGAACGTCACCGGCTCGAAGGGCCTCTTGAGCGGGCCGGAGAGGTCGTTCCTGATCGGTGCCAACGACCAGCTCGAAACCGCCAAGGCCTATGAGCAGGTCGTGGTTTCCTATTCCAATGGCGCGCCGGTGCTCTTGCGTGACGTAGCCACCATCAAGGCGGGGCTGGAAAACGAGAAGGTCGCCGCGCGCTATAATGGCGTGCCCGCTGTTATCATCGATGTGCAGCGCCAGCCCGGCGCCAATATCGTCGGCACGGTCGATCTGTTGAAGCAAAGGCTGCCGAAGCTTCTGGGCGGGCTGCCCGCAGGCGTGAATGTCAAGGTCGCGGCGGACCGCACGGCCACGATCCGCGCATCGGTTCACGAGGTGCAATTCACGCTGGTGCTGGCCGTGGTTCTGGTCGTGCTCGTGGTGCTGCTATTCCTGCGCACCTTCAGCGCGACCGCCGTGGCAGGCGTCACCCTGCCGCTTTCGCTGATCGCCTCCTTCGGCATCATGTACTTCGCGGGGTTCAGCCTCGATAATCTCTCACTCATGGCGCTAACCATCGCCACCGGTTTCGTCGTCGACGACGCCATCGTGATGATCGAAAATATCATGCGTCATATCGAGAACGGCGAGGGGCCGATGGCGGCGGCCTATAAGGGCGCGGGCGAGATCGGCTTCACCATCGTGTCGCTAACAGTCTCCATCATCGCGGTGTTGATCCCGCTCCTGTTCATGACCGGCATCGTGGGGCGGCTCTTCCGCGAATTCGCACTCACGCTCACCATTGCGGTGCTGACCTCGATGGTCATCGCGCTGACGCTCACCCCCATGATGAGCGCCCGGCTGCTGCGCGCAGCACCGCGCGGCAAGAGCGCGCCATGGTACGCACGGATCACCGGGGCGCCACTCAACGCGCTAACCGGTTTCTACCGCTGGTCCCTGGACGTAGTGCTGCGCTTCCAGAAGGCGACGCTGATCGTGGCGGCGGGGACCCTCGTCCTGACCGTTTTGATGTACATCGCCATCCCGAAAGGGTTCCTGCCGGACCAGGACACGGGCTTTCTGACAGCGGACACCGTGACCGCGCCTGATGTTTCCTTCGAGCGCATGAAGGCGCTGCAGAACTCGGTCGAAGAGGTGATCCGCAAAGACCCGGATGTGCTTGGCGTTGTGTCGGTGGTGGGCACCAGCACCACGAACGCAACACTGAACGCCGCGCATTTTGCGCTGACGCTCAAGCCAAAGAACGAGCGGCTTGCGAGCGCGGCGGAGATCATGCGGCGGCTGACCAAGGCCACGGGCGAAATTCCGGGCATCCACACCACCTTCCAGACCGTGCAGGACATCCAGATCGGCACAGCCCGGAGCAGCACGCAATATCAATATGTGCTGGTTGGCCTCGACCGGGAGGGCTTTTCGGACTGGGCCAAGAAGCTCACGGAGGAGCTTAAGCAGGACAGCCGCCTGAGCCACGTTTCCTCCGATATCCAGGAGGACGGCAACGCGGTGCTGATCAAAATCGACCGCGTGATCGCCGGCCGCCTGGGCGTCACCATGCAGGCGCTCAATGATACGCTTTACGATGCGTTCGGCCAGCGGCAGGTTTCGACGATCTACGGGCAGTCGAACCAGTACCGCGTGGTGCTTGAGGTCGATCCCAAGTTTCAGACGGATTTGGCGGCGCTGGGCTCGATCTTCGTTCCGGGAAACGCCATCAGCAGCTCGACGGGCGGAAACGCCACCACCGGGCTAGCGGCCGCCAGCTCTGGCGGGGCGACCAGCTCGGCGATCAGCGCCGTGCCGGCGGTGGGCCAGGGGCGCGGCGCGCAGGTGCCGCTTTCCGCCTTCGCCTCCATCGAGCGCACGGTCGCGCCGCTCGCCGTCAACCACGTTCAGCAATATCCGGCGGCGACCATCAGCTTCGACGTGGCGCCCGGCGTATCGCTCGGCGAGGCCGTCGGGGCGATCGCCGGCGCCAGCGCCCGCATTGGTATGCCGAACTCGATCGTCGGCAGCTTCACGGGAGCAGCGGCGGAATTCAATGCCTCGCTGAAAAGCCAGCCGCTGCTGATCCTGGCCGCGGTCGTCACCATCTACATCATCCTTGGCATTCTCTACGAAAGCTTCATCCATCCTTTCACGATCCTGACCACCCTGCCGTCGGCCGGCATCGGCGCGCTGCTCGCGCTCGCATTAACCGGCCTGGAGTTCTCGTTCATCTCGCTGATCGGCGTCATCCTGCTCATGGGCATCGTGAAGAAGAACGCCATCATCATGATCGACTTCGCCATTGACGCGCAGCGGCATCGTGGCATGGCTCCGCTGGAGGCGATCCGCGAAGCCTGCCACTTGCGCTTCCGGCCCATCATGATGACCACGGTCGCGGCGCTCTTTGGCGCGCTGCCCCTGGTGATTGGCCACGGCCCAGGTTCGGAGCTGCGCACTCCGCTTGGCGTGACGATCATCGGCGGCCTGCTCTTGAGCCAGCTCCTCACGCTTTACACCACGCCGGTGATCTACCTCGCCATGGAACGGGTGAAGACGCGCGTCGAGACCTTCATGGGCTGGACCGGGGAGGAGAGCGCCGGGCCTTCCACTGAAACAGGGGGGGCGGGATGATTTGGGCTGGCGCTGCGGAGAATGAGCGGCGGATTCTTTCCCTCACCCCGCCGCTTCGCGGCCACCCTCTCCCGCAAGGGGAGAGGGTAAGTGCCCGTTGGGAAGGCGTTCCCCTCTCCCCTTGCGGGAGAGGGGAAAGGGGTGAGGGGGCGAAACACGCCGGAACGGTCAAGACGGCGGTTGCTATTAAGGCTGCGCCGCAATGAGTAGCCCATCCGCGCCATTCATCCGGCGTCCCATCGGAACCACGCTCTTGTCTATTGGGCTTTTCCTGGCGGGTGTCGTTGCCTATTTCAATCTGCCGGTGTCGAGCCTGCCGAATGCGGAACTGCCTGCGGTACGCGTGAAGGCCTCGCTGCCGGGCGCGGACCCGGAGACCGTGGCGGCTACCGTCGCGGCACCGCTCGAACGCCGCATCGGCGAAATCGCGGGCGTCAACGAGCTGACCTCCACGAGCACGTTCGGCTCGGCGAGCATTCAGGTGCAGTTCGATCTGTCGCGCAGCGCCGACGACGCGGCGCGCGATGTGCAGGCTGCGATCAATGCGGCGCGGGCCGACCTGCCTTCCACGCTGACGCGCCGCCCGACGATCCGCAAGTCGAACACGTCCGGTTCACCCATCATGATCATGGCGCTGACCTCGCCGGACCGCCGGCCGACCGATCTTTACGATCTCGGCGACCTCATCGTGAACACCCGTATCAGCCAGGTGGAAGGCGTCGCTGAAGTGCTGCTGGGCGGAGCGCAAACCCCGGCGGTCCGCGTGGTTGCAGATCCCTCGGAGCTGCAGGCGCGCAGCCTGGGCCTTGAGGACGTGAGAACGGCGATCAGGCAGGCCAACTCGCTTGTGCCGGTGGGAAGCCTCGATGGGCCGGACAAGTCCACCACCATCGTGGTCAACGGCCAGATCACGAAGCCCGCGGAGTACGCGGCGCTTGTGGTGAAGGTGAAGGGCGGGGACGTGGTGCGCATCGGCGACGTGGCCAAGGTTTCGACCGGCACCAGCAACCGCCTTGCCGCAGGCTATCACAACAGATCGCCCGCCGTGATCTTTATCATCTTCAAGACGGCGGAAGCGAACGTCATCGAGACGGCCGACCGGATTCACGCCCTCATGCCCGAGCTGCGCCGGCTGCTACCCGCCGACGTCGAACTCAAGGTGCTGAACGACCGCACCAAGATGATCCGCACCAGCATTTTCGACATTCAGTTGACGATGGTTGCGAGCATCATGCTTGTGATGCTTGTGGTGTTCGTGTTTCTGCGGCGCGGCGTGCCGACGCTGGCGGCGGGTGTGGCGGTGCCGCTGTCCCTGGCCGGCACCACCGCGATGATGTGGGCGTCCGGCTATAGCCTGGATAATTTCTCGCTTGTCGCGCTGACAATTTCGGTCGGCTTCGTGGTCGACGACGCCATCGTGGTCATAGAGAACTGCTACCGCAACATGGAAGCGGGATTGAAGCCCTTGCAGGCCGCGCTTGAGGGCGCCCGCCAGATCGGTTTCACCATCGTCTCCATCACCTTTTCGCTCGTCGCCGCTTTCATCCCGCTTCTGTTCATGGGCGGCGTTATCGGGAAGCTGCTGCAGGAATTCGCCTGGACGCTCACTTACGCGATTTTGATTTCCGCGGTTGTTTCGCTGACATTGACGCCGATGATCTGCGGCAGGCTCATCCGGCGGCTGCCGCGCCCGCGCGAGACTTGGCTCGACAGGCGGATCGAGCCCTTCTTCGAAGGGCTGCTCCGGGTGTACGAGCGCGCGCTCGTTTGGGCTTTGCATCACCGTTTTCTGATGGTGCTGGTCACGCTGACGGCGATTGTGATGACCGCCCTGCTTTTCAGAACGCTGCCGGGCGCGATCGTGCCGCGCGGGGACACCGGCCTAATTATCGGGAACGCGCGGGCGGCACCCGACATTTCCTTCGAAGCGCTTGAGAAGATTCAGAAACAAATCAACGCCATCGTCGATCAAGACCCAGATGTCGCGGGCCTCGGCGTTTCCATCGGCGGCCGTTCCGGCCACGGCTCCGCCAACAAGGCCCGTTTCTACGTTTCGCTCAAGCCGATGCCCGAGCGGAAAACGCCGATCCTTGGGGTCATTGCGCGGTTGCGCCGCAAGTTCTCCGCGCTCAAGGGCGTGAATATCACCATGTTTCCAGGGTCGGAGCTTCATTTCGGAGGACGGCATTCGCGCTCGCAATATCAGGTCACTCTTTGGAGTCCCGAACTCAAAGACATCCTGGAGTGGCTTCCCAAAGTTCAAGCCCGTATCAAGCGCATCTCAGGCGTTATCGATGTGAACACGGACCGCGAGGCCGCCGGCCCTCAGGCCCTGCTCACCATCGACCGGATCAAAGCCGCCAAATATGGCGTCTCGGTCAAGGACATCGATAATGCGCTCAACGACGCCTTCTCCCAGCGCCCGGTCTCGACCATCTACGATTTCCGCAATCAGTATAGTGTGATCCTTGAAGCAGATCCTGAGATACAAAGGGATCTCGACGGGCTTAACCGCATTTTCGTGAAAGGCCGCTCCGGCAAACAGGTTCCGCTTTCGGCGCTCACAACGCTAAGCCGGACAAGCGTTCCTCTTGTCGTGGCCCATACCGGCCAATTCCCGGCCGTAACGATCAGCTTTAACACGGCTCAGAACGTGGGCATTGGCAAGGTACTGCCGAAAATCGAGCAAATCCCGCAGGATCTGCATGTGCCGGCTTCGGTGCATGTGGAGCTTGCCGGCGAGACGCTGGCACTGCAGCAGCAGCAGTCTTCGACACTGCTTCTCATTATTACCGCGCTCATCTCCGTCTACCTCGTGCTGGGCATCCTCTACGAAGATCTAATTCACCCGCTGACGATCCTCTCCACGCTGCCCTCGGCGGGCTTCGGGGCGCTCTTGACCCTATGGATAACGAACCAGCAGCTCTCGATCATCGCCCTGATCGGCATCATCCTGCTCATCGGCATCGTGAAGAAGAACGGCATCATGCTGGTCGATTTCGCGCTGGAGGCCGAGCGCGTGCGCGGGCTTTCGAGCGAGGAGGCTATTCACCAGGCCTGTATGGAGCGCTTCCGGCCGATCCTGATGACGACGCTCGCGGCGATGTTCGGCGCATTGCCGCTCATTCTCGCGGCCGGGCCGGGATCTGAGCTGCGCGCGCCGCTGGGCTATACGATTTTTGGCGGCCTGGCCGTCTCGCAGCTCTTCACTGTCTTTACCACCCCGGTGATTTACCTGCTGCTGGACAAGCTGCGCCATCGCCGCGCGAAGCGGCCAGCGCCTGCGGCACCGCCGGAGCCTGCGTCATTCTAGCAGCTGGAATTAAGCCCAGATTCGGCGGTTGAAGCTGCTATTCCGCAGCGCCGCTCCCGCAAATGCACGACGGCGGAAACCCCTATCTCAACGCAGAACGAGTTCTTGTATGGTTCCGCGCACTTGCGGGGATGACGCCGCAGCGCAGCACCAATCCCCGCCTGGAACGGCTTCAACTTCTGTTCTCAGTTCATACTACCACCGGCCAGGTATGTTGCTGAGCGTGGCTTCGGCGATCTCGTTCATGATGCCAAACTCGTCCAGCGGCCGTTCCCCCAGCAGCTCACGGGCCACCAAAGCGTAATCCTCCCAGCCGGACGCACCTTGCGCATGTTTCATCATATAGGCGCTCCAGGCGATCAGCTCAGCCCACCAGCGGCGGCGTTTCTGCATCGGCATGGCCAGCAGCGCGGCCTTGCGTTTCGCCTTGGAAAGCCGGCCTTGCGCTAAAACGGCGTCAGCCTCGTCGCTATCCTCGAACCAAGTTCCGGCCATCGGCTGGGTTTCACTCCACGACGCGCTAGCCTTCAGCGCCTTGGCGATAGCCTGAGGCGTGGCGCGTTCCGGCGCAATCCCGGTGCATAACGATGACACGAGAGCGTCAACTGGCTGAAACTCGGGGTTGAGATTGCTCAGCCCAGCCAGCTCGGCCACTTCGAGCAAGCCGTATGGCGGCAGGATGCCGGACTGCGCGTTTACACCCAAGAAATGGCGCACGGCGCCGGCGGCGTATTCGACGGGCACTGGCGACAAGTCCATCTGCATCGACACGGCTTGCAGCCTCGCATCCGCTTCGGCCTTCGTGCAGCCATGATCGGCCCAGGCATCCCGCACGCCGAAGCCTTGCTTGAATAGCAAGGCGGTGAACGCTCGTTTGCGTCCCTGCCCGACGATCATGAACACACTCTGTGCGCCCGAACCGTCGCAACCGGTGGCGTAGGTTTCAAGAACTTTCGCGGAAGGCCAGCTCGCGCAAGCGACCTTCTTCTGGCTGGCCTTGATGGCCCGGTCGAGAGCAGGGCGGTCTGCTTCAGGAACCCAGTTGCGCAGGGCAACCATGCGCCGCAGCGTGGTGCCGCTATTATTGCGCGCATCCTTTTCCAATACCTGCGCAACGATCTGCCTGACCTCGGACGTATCGTCCAACAGCCAGCCGAGCACGGCATCGCGCAACTCCGGAACATCCGTCTGCGCCAGCACACTTGCGGCAAGCGCCGCCCGCATTTCCATGGGCAGAGCCTGGGTGAACTGCTGAATCTCGGCATGAACAGCGAATAGATTGCCATCCAAGTTACTGGCGAGTTCCTTGAAACTCTTCACCACCTCTTGCATCGAAGGGGCATCGTCCGCGGGAGCGCTGCCGGCCATGTCCGTCATCATTTGCTCCGCAAGGCCGCGAAGCCCATCGCCGATGTCCAGCTTGGCCGCCGCGAATTGCTGCAGGACAAGGAGAAACATATCGGGATTGATGCCGGGGCTCTGTCCGGCCTCGAGAAGGTCTTGGCGCAGTTGCTCCAGCCGGGCGACGGCATCTTTCCGGTTACGCTCGACGTCATAGCGCAACTCCTCAAGCGCTTGGCGCAGAGCACTGGCAACCTCAAACAGCTCGTCCTCGTCCATCCGCCTGCGCTTGGCCTTTTTGCCCGCGGCCTTACCCTTGCCCTTGCTTCGCGGCGCGTCATATTCGTCTTCAGCGTGCAGCAAGGTCTCAATCAGAATTGTGATGGCGTCAGGCATACCTAAAAGCATTTGTTCAAGGGCGTTGGACCAAGTGTCAATACCTTCCCCAGGATTGACGGAAGCTGCGGCAGCGGTATGGCGCCGCGAAACGCTTTTTGATTGTGCCATGCCGGAACCTCCTGCTGTTGCTTCCCGGGTTATCCCGGCCCGTGCGCGTTTACAGACCGGCCGGACACAATAGATGTTCGAGAAGCACTCTGATTCGCAGCGCTGCGTCCAGCGCGGCGGCAGGTTTCACCCCGTTAAGTTTCGCAATAGGCCCAAAACGCCTAAGATGTGCACCGCAAGGGTCCATTCAACCTAAGCCGGCAGAGCTGGAATCAAACAGGTTGCGCTATTATTCCGGCAGGCGCGGCTGGTTGGCGAGGGGGCAATGCCGGCTTAGGATAATGCGGAACCCGATTCCGCATATGCGCTGAACAGTGCCTTGAACAAAGGGAATCCCCCCTCATCTTGTCCTTCTCCCTATGGGAGAAAGGATGCCCGAACGGCCCGCAGCGGAATTTTCGGCGTTCCCTCTCCCACAGGGACAGGGTGAGGGTTGCACGCTTAGAGCAAGCCGGAACCTCCGACACTCAAATGTTAGCGCGAGTGCCCGCAAGCGTGGAATTTGGCCTAATCCTGGAACGGGTCGTGCACGAGGATCGTGTCCTCGCGCTCGGGGCTCGTGGACAGAAGTGCCACCGGCGCCTCGATCAGTTCCTCCAGCCGCTTGATGTACTTGATCGCCTGCGCGGGGAGATCGGCCCAGGAGCGCGCGCCTTGCGTCGACTCGTGCCAGCCCTTCATCACCTCGTAAATCGGCTGCACCTTGGCCTGCTCGTCATGTTCGGTGGGCAGGTGATCCAGCTCACTGCCGTTCAGCCGGTAGCCGACGCAGATTTTCAGCTCGTCGAAGCCATCGAGAACGTCGAGCTTGGTCAGCGCGATACCGTTCATGCCCGAGATTTTGCTGGTCTGGCGTAAGAGGCAGGCGTCGAACCAGCCGCAGCGGCGCGCCCGGCCCGTCACCGTGCCAAACTCGTGGCCGCGCTTGCCAAGCGTCTTGCCGGCCTCGTCGAAAAGCTCCGTGGGGAAAGGCCCGCCGCCGACGCGCGTGGTGTAAGCCTTGGTGATGCCCAGCACGTAGTTGATCGAGCCTGGCCCAAGCCCGGAGCCTGTCGCGGCCTGGGCGGCCACCGTATTGGACGAGGTGACGAAGGGATAGGTACCGTGGTCGATGTCGAGCAGCGCCCCTTGCGCGCCTTCGAACAGGATGCGCTTGCCCTCGCGCTTGTGCCGGTCGAGAAGCTGCCAGACTGTATCGACGTAGGGCGCGACTTTGGGCGCGATGGCGATGAGCTTCTCCAGAAGCTCGCCGGCATCGGTCTCCGGCTGGCCCATGCCGCGCCGGAGCGCATTATGATGGGCGAGCGCGCGCTCAACCTTGGCGGGCAGCGCCTTCAGGTTCACAAGGTCCGCGGCATGGATGGCGCGGCGGCCAGCCTTGTCTTCGTAGGCCGGGCCGATGCCGCGCTTGGTCGTGCCGATCTTGCCGGCTCCCGCCGCTTCCTCGCGCAGCGCGTCCAGTTCCTGGTGCGGCGGCAGGATCAGGACGGTGTTCTCCGCGATGCGGAGATTGTCGCGCGTGATCGAGACGCCGAGCTTCGAGATTGCGGTTATCTCGGCGTCAAGCGCCCAGGGGTCCATCACCACGCCGTTGCCGATCACGGACAGCTTGCCGCGAACGATCCCCGAGGGCAGCAGGGAGAGCTTGTAGGTTTGGCCGTCTATAACGAGCGTGTGCCCCGCATTGTGCCCGCCCTGGAAGCGCACCACGATGTCCGCGCGTTCGGAGAGCCAGTCGACGATCTTGCCTTTTCCCTCGTCGCCCCACTGAGAGCCGACCACAACTACATTTGCCATTTCATTCCCCGGATGCTTCCTGCTTGGCAAGCTTAATGCACAGCACGGCGTTTAGCCATGCGGCAAGATCAAATCCATGCCGTCTTTCGCGCTGGTCCAGCCAGCTTCCTCTCACTCCGCCTCACTCCCGGCAACCCCGCCTTGGCGGACTTGCGTGCTTAGGACAGGCGCAAGAATAACCGCTGCGGAAAAGCCCCCCTCACTCTGTCTCTCTCCCAAGGGGAGAGAGAACGCCTGAACATCCGCTGCGGGTATTTCTGGCGTCCCTTCTCCCATCCGCATCCGCTCGCGGATGCGGAAACGTTGGAATGCCAGCTTGCTAAGGCAAGCTGGCGGGGAGAAGGACTGGATGGGGTCTTCGCAGCAGCTATTTTTTTTCGCCCGTCCTTAGTGCGGCCGTGGCGCTTCAAAACGCCACGCCCTGGCTGGGCGCCGGTCATATTGCAGACACGCCTCATCTTGTCAAATACTGCCAGCGTCTTGACGCAAGCGTCAAACCTGATGGGCAATATCGCTCTTGCAGATTTTGGACAGGTATAGCAGGAGCAGCTCAGAGGCGGCCCGCCGTTCGCGGCAGACCTACCCGGCGGGACGGTGACGGCCAATGAGACACAGCCAGCTCAGCAATGCCCTGGGGGTAAGCGGCGGCGCCAGAGCAGGTTATTCACTGCAATGCGCTTATTAGTATCTCCATCCCAATCAACTTCGAGTCTTTCCATGCGAAGCGCCTCAACAATTATCCATCCGATTTTCTGCCTAGCGGCTTCCGTCTGCTCCAGCGCGCCATATGCGATGTAAAGCCCGTTTCCCTCTGCGGCGTTTTCCGTATCCTGCATGTGATAGAAAGCGTATCCTACAACGTCCGCCTTTTTTGAAGCTTCAGCGATTTCATCGCCGATTTCCGCATGTCCGCACGTCTGGCAGCATGTGAAATTCTGCCGCGCGACGATACCTGAGCGCTCAAGCGCGGCAAAAGCCCGGTCCAGCCGGTCACAATCGGTAGGAACTGGCCACGATGCCTGCTCTTCGCGGGCTTTGGACCATGCCGCTTTTGCCCGTGTGCGCACAAGGGGCTCAAGCACGGCAGGGGAGTGCTCGCCGGAGTAATACTCCACAACGCGTTCCACCATCTCCTTGAAGCCGTCGAAGCCCTCGCGGATATATTGGCCGACAAGCTCCTCGACTTCTTCCTCAAGTTCCGGCACCGCCGTCTCCCCCCATTCGCAATTCGCGGAAACCTTGCCGTAAGTCTCCTGAAAACAGCGTCTCAAGCCAATTTATATATCTGGCGGAAAAATGTAGCCAGCTTTGCGGTTTATCTGGGACAATGGCTTCGTCCAGACAAATTGTACGGCAAGCAGGAATGGACGGCTCTTGGGCCGTTTCCCCAGCCGCCAGGGATTAGCTTTGCATCGCGCCGATCAGGTCGAAATTCCCGCGCAGTACCACGTCCAGCCGCCCGCTGCGCCATCCGGCCTTCATATCGCGCACGAAGGGCGAGGCGCCATTGCGGTAGCGGCGTACGAGGAGGTTCGAGGCCGCCGACGCCGCGAAGCCCATGGAAAGCGCGACGCGCAGCTTGGCGGGGGGTATTTCTCCAGGGGGCGCGGGCGCTACACGGACGCGGGCCGTTAGCCGCGGAGCGTTCTTGGCGCCACTGGGCGGTTCCAGCACATGCAGGCCGGTTTCGCGTGCCAGCGCCCGATGCGCCCCAAAGCCGCTCACCAGCAGGATGGGCGCATCCCCGGCCCGTCCCGGAACCTCGGAAATCTGCATGTTCCGCGCACCTGCCCAGCCCCGGTACATGCCCACCAGTTGCACACGCCAATCCAGCGCATCGCCGCTTTCGGCACCGCCGTCGAGCGCGGTTTCCACGGTGATTGCCGCCTCGACGGGCGCGTCTTCAAACACGTCCTTGACGCCTTCGCCGATGAGATGAAGTTGTAGCGCAAGCCGCGCGATCAGCTCCTTCGAGGACTTGCCGCCGCGCGAAGGCGCCTTGGCAAGCCGCGCCCGCAGCGCCCCCGCCGTCCCCGCCGCCGCCCGCACCCGGTCCATCAGCGCGATACGCGACAAGACCTCGAAGCGCTCCGGCCTGGCCCAGAAATCCGGGCTTTGCATCTGCTCCGCGTGCTGAGCCTTGAGCTTCTCCCAGGGCTCCGACTGCAGCTCAGCCAGGACCGCCGCAAGCTCGTCCTCCAGCACCGCCACCTCGGCCGCCGTGCCGTTCGCGCCTAGGATCATCGCGGCCAGCGGCACGCGCTCGCCGGACGCCCCTGCCGCCGCCTCGCCCCCCTCGCCGCCGTCGCTGTCCGGATCGACGAATTCCGCCTGGATGGCCTTGCCATCGCTGCGGATGAACAGGAACTGATCGCCCTCGGGGAAGCGCCGCTCGACGATGGTCGCGGCCAGCGGCGCAATCACATACTGGTCGATGGCGCGCTTAAGCGGCCGCGCGCCCATATCCGGCGAAAAGCCCTTCTCCAGCAGGAATTCGAGCGCCGACGACTCCCATTCCACGGCCCATTCCCGGTCCTTGAAGCCGCGCCGGTCGAGCACCCGGCTCAGTTCCTTCTTCAGGATGCTGCGCATCAGCTCGCGCGTAAGTGGCTGAAATACTATGACTCTGTCGAGGCGGTTCTGGAATTCGGGCCGGAAGGTCTGGGTGACGGCGCGCATGACCTGATCGTTCGTGAAGCCCGCCGCGGATGGTAGAAAGCCCAGATCCGCGCCGCGATGGGAGGTCGCGCCCAGATTGGTGGTGAGGATGATGATGCAGTGCCGGAAATCGGCCTCCTGTCCGCCCGCATCGGTCAGCCGGCCGTCGTCGAACACCTGCAGGAACAAGTCCCAGACATTGGCGTGCGCCTTCTCGAACTCGTCGAGCAGCACCACCGAAAATGGCTGCTTGCGCACGCGGCCGATGAGCGAGTCGATCTGGGTGGCGGGGTCCGCCGTCCCGAGTATTTTCCACGTCGAATCATGAGCTTGGTATTCGCTCATATCGAGCCTGATGAGGCGGTCCGGCGAGCCGAACAGGAACTCGGCCAGCGTCTTGGCAAGCTCGGTCTTGCCCGTCCCTGTCGGCCCCGCGAACAGGAACACGCCGATCGGCTTACCCGGATCGTTGAGCCCCGCCTTCAGCATGGCAATGCGATCCACGATGGTGGACACGGCCTCGTCCTGGCCCATCACCCGCGCGGTGAAATAGTTGCGGATGGCGGCCAGATCGGCGCGCTCCTTGCTGTCGAGGATCGCGGCGGGAACGCCGGTCACCTGTGACAGGCTCGCGATGATGCTGTCCGGCGTAACGGTCTGCGTCCTATCCTTGAGCGCCCGCGCCATCGCGGATTTTAGAAGATCAAGCACGGAACCGGGCAGGCTCGTGCTGCTGAGGTATTGCCGGGCCGCGCTCAGCGCAGTCCCGGCGCAGGCTGGATCGACCAGCAGCCTGGATTCGCCCGCAACCCGCGCCGCCACGGCATTGGCGATGGCTAGCGTCTCCTCCTTGGACAGCGGCTCGAAGCGGATCACCTCGAAGACGTTGCGGATCTGCGGGCGCATACGCAAAAGCCGCGTGGCGCCGGCGGCGGAAGCCTCGCTCCAGACGATGAGACGGCCCGCTGAGATGGCGGGCAGGATCTGCTCAAGAATGCTCGCGGCCTGGCCCTGATGCGTGCCGGAAAGCGCGAATTGCAGGATGTCCGGAATGTACCAGATCAGTTTTTTGCCAGCCGAAAGCTCCTCCACGGCCTTTTGAATCCGCCCCTCAAGCTGGCCGAACCACTGCTGCCCGGCCATCAGCTCCGCGCCGCCCGCCTCGAACACGGTCCAGCCCTTGGCCTCCAGGCGCTTGCCAAGCAGGCGCAGAAAGGATGTCTTGCCGATCCGTGCTTCGCCCGTCACAAGTAGCGGGCGGAAGGGCTGGCCGGTGACCGTGGTTTCGGCTTCCGTGAGCTGCCCGGTCCAGGCCGCGGGCTCGATCAGCAGGTCGAGCTTATCGCCATCCCCCCAGAAACGGCCGAAGGACGAAAGGAACGTCCGGTCGATGACGGCGCGCTGCTTCGTGTCGATTTTCTTGATGAGCCGGTTCGCGAAGGTGTGGTGCAGCCGTTCGAGAAAACCCCGGATGGTGGCGTAGGATGCCGCCGGAACCTCATCCAGCGCCGCGCCGAAGGAAGGGGCGTCGCCCCAAAGCTCCACTTCGTCGAAATACTCGCCCGCCGCCGTTGTCGCCGTGGGATTGTCCTTCCACCACTCCTTCGCGTTTACGAAAGGTGCGCCGGGCGCGGGCCGCTCGGGCAGCGTCAGGAAGTAGCAAAGCGCGTAGTGCATGGCGAAAGGCGCGAGCCGGTCGAACGCGGCCAGCACCTGGGGCAGCGCCTGCTCCCGGCCCTCCCTTTGCGCGAGCGCTGCAAGCCCCACGCAGGAAAGCGCCCAGTTCGTGCCAAGCGCATATTGCAGAACAGTTTTCAGCGGCACGGCCTCGCTGGCAAGAAGCGCCACCGCTTCCTGAAACTCCAGTTGATCCGTAAATTCGCGCGGATGAGCCGCATCTTCCGCGTCCAAGGAAAATTCTGCTTCGAACTTGCGGAGCTTGACCGTCAGAGGTTCCGCGGCTTCCTCCCGCGTTGCGTCAGCCGGGGAGGTTGCCAGCAGCAGGCTTGCGCTTCGCCGGATGACATCCACAAAGGCTCCGGCGCGCTCCAGGAAGGGCAGCAGACGCACCAAATCCTGCCAGCGCCAAAGGACGCTGGCGAGAGCCACGCCGATCAGGATACCCGCAACAAAGCCCGCCATCGTTCTCCACGGCCCGCATCACCGCCCCAAATCCATAAAGCTGGAAATCGCACGGGCGGCGCTTTGACGCAACTCCCGCGTAAGCCCTTGTACCATCAAGCGGACATAATGGCGCGCGAAACAGCTTTGGCTTCAATCTTGGTACGGAGGGAATATGGCCTGGGGCGTCTCACGCATCTTTAAAGTCCGCGAAAGCGGCAATGCCGAGTTCTGGCTTTCGAACCTTTTCATCGTGGCGTCCACGATCATCGGTGTCTATTTGGCCGCACAGGCTGGCTTCAAGACCGCACTCCAGTTCGAGATCGCCCGCAGCGACCGCGATGGCTACTACATGCGCGTCGCGCTGCTAGACGAGGTGAAGGACAATCTCGCCTCCGTCGACGAGTGGAGCAAGACGATGGAAAAGAGGCTCCGCAACCGTATTTCGGCGGACTATTTTCTGCCCACCGACAAGTGGGCCGATTATTGGAGCGATAAAAGAGGCTGGGCGACCTCCAATATCAAGCCGGAGGAGGTCAAGATGAAGACCTTCGTCTGGGATACCATGAAACAGCAGGCCATCACCTTCCAGCTCGCGCCGGAGCTTCTGTCGGGCGTGCGCCGCTACTACGACAGCATGGAAAATAATATGAAGGATATGCTTGGCACCGACTGGAAGTCCGGCCCACCTGCCAAGGCCATCCTGGCGGACACCAAGCGGATGCGCGAAGAGACTGTGCCCGCCTTCGAAAAGGACATCGCCCGCTTGCGCGGCAACCTCGCTGCGATGGGCGTGCCGGTAGAATAGGTTCCCATCTTCCGTAGTGCGCCCGGCTCCGGCGAAAGGGAAAATCGCGAAGGCTGGAAGCCCGGGCGCGGCGCGCGCGGATAACAAGAAAAACGCAGCCGGCAAATAGCGCGGGCCCGGAGCCGCTGGCTATCGAGGACATCGCTCCCGCCGGGCAGGTAAGCTCCGCGGAAGGTACCGGCATTACTGTGCAACCTGATTCTCCCGATGTTTCCGCCGGAGTGATTGCGCACGCCTCCCGATATCTTCGCGGACGTCATTCCCGCGAAGGAGCGTGTGAAAAAATCGCCCGGCGGGTGGAAAAGGCCGCATTTTGTGCCGCAGCGTCGTACCCGAGAAAGCGGGTACCCATGTAACGTATTGTTCCAACGCTAGAAATGGGTTCCGGCCTTCGCGGGGATGATGACGGCAAAGCGGTCAACACCTTTGGCGGCTTGTATTATTCCTCGTACATTCCCCGTCTAGCCCCCGCGCCCATTCTGCGCTAATGCCTCCACATGCCCCGTTACAAGATCACGATCGAATATGACGGCGCGCCCTTCGCCGGCTGGCAAATCCAGGCGAACGGCCCATCCGTGCAAGCCGGGCTGGCGCGCGCCATCGCGGAGCTCAGCGGCGTGCACGTCATCCCGCGCGGCGCCGGCCGCACCGACGCCGGGGTGCACGCGCGCGGGCAGGTGGCCCATTTCGACCTGGAGCGGGAGTACCCGGCGGAAACGGTGCGCAACGCGCTAAACCACCACCTGCGGCCCGCGCCCATCGCGATCCTCGCCTGCGAGACCGTGGACGAAAGCTTCGACGCGCGCTTTTCCGCCAAGGTGCGGCACTACCTCTACCGCATCGTCAACCGCCGCGCGCGGTTAGCGCTGGACCACGGCCGCGCGTGGCAGGTTGCGGTGCCGCTCGACGCCGCGTCGATGCACGAGGCGGCGCAGCACCTCGTTGGCCGCCACGATTTCACGACTTTCCGTTCGTCGCAATGCCAAGGGAAATCGCCGCTGCGCACGCTCGACCGCCTGGATGTGCGGCGCGATGGCGAGGACATTTTCATCGAAACCAGCGCGCGCTCGTTCCTGCATCATCAGGTACGCTCCATGGCCGGCAGCCTGAAGCTCGTGGGCGAGGGCAAATGGCGGCCCGATGATCTGCGCCGAGTGCTCGAAGCCCGCGACCGCGCCGCCTGCGGCCCCGTCGCGCCGGCCTGCGGGCTTTATTTTATGAAAGTGGATTACGGCGAGCCGGCATGAACGCTTCGGCGCGTGCAGTAGCCCAGCGCCCAGCTACGCCGGCGAAGCTTCGTACGCCGCCTGCTGCAGGGCGCGGATATCGGGGATGACAATCTCGCGGTAATTGACGAGTTCGATGACGCCCTTCGTCTTGAGCCGCGTCATCTGGCGGCTCACCGTTTCGATGGTAAGCCCCAGGCAATCCGAAATCTCCGCCCGCGACAGCGGCAATTGAAAGCGGATCGCGCCCGGATTCTCCACGTGCGGACAATCCATGCTGGGCACCCGCTTGGCGATCATAAGCAAGAAGCTCGCGACGCGCTCCTCGGCTCTTTTCCGCGCCAGCAGAAGCATCCATTCCTGGCAAGCGTCGAGTTCCGAAAGCGTGAACTGAAGCAGCCGGTGCTCAAGTCCGGGGTGATCCGGCAGCAGCTTCTCGAATCCGGTTGCGGGAAAGATGCAAAGCTCGACATCGGTGGCTGCCTCCGCGAAATAGGGATTGTCTCTACGGAAAGCGCGGCCCAGAAAGTCCGACGCGAAAAGCAGGCCGATGATGTGCTGCCGTCCATCGTCAAGTGTCTTGGTAAGCTTCACAACGCCGGAAACAATGTTGGCGTATATGGTGTGGGCCTCGCCTTCGCCCAAGATTGTCTGCCCCGCCGGAATCAAGCGCCGCCTCGACAGACGGCTCAGAGCGCTTATCTCGGCCGTGCAGAGCGCCGCGCAGATGGCTTTGTGCCGAATTGCGCAGGCGCCGCAGCGCGTTGGACTCTCGACGTAGGACAAAGACAGCTCCTCACTCACAGCCGCAGCGGACCGGCATCCATGTCCCTATGTTAACAACAGAATGTCAGGCTTGAGAAGCGAACTTTGATCTGGGTCAAAGGGTGTATTTGGAGGGGGTATTCAGACTTTTGGCTAGTTAGTGCATCCCGCCGGGGAAGGGCGGGCTTCTTCGCTCGATGCCACGCCAGCCATTTCCCGGCCGGCATCCCAACACGGCGCTCGCACCGCGTGGGGACGCGCCCGGCGGCGTAATGGCGTTATGCCCGTTTCATGCCAGCCCGGTTTGCCGCTAAAGCCCTTCGAACAGCGCCGTCGACAAATAGCGCTCGGCGAAGGATGCGGCGATAATCACAATGTTCTTGCCCTCGTTCTCAGGGCGGGAACCGATTTCGATCCCTGCGGCAATCGTGGCGCCGGAAGAAATGCCAACCGGAATGCCTTCCAGCCGCGCCACCTGGCGGGCCATCTCGATGGCGCTCTGGCTGTGCACCGCCACAATCTCATCAATCACGTCCAGGTCGAGCACAGGCGGGAGAAAGCCCGTGCCGATACCCTGAATCTTATGAACCCCCGGACGGCCGCCCGAAAGCACGGCGGACTCCGCGGGTTCCACCGCGATCATTTTTACCCCCGGTTTGCGCGGCTTGAGCGCCCAGCCTATGCCGGTAAGCGTGCCGCCCGTGCCGATGCCGCAGACCACCATGTCCACGGCGCCCTCGGTGTCGTTCCAGATTTCTTCACCGGTCGTGCGCCGGTGGATCTCGGGATTGGCGGGGTTGCCGAACTGCTGGGGCATGACCGCGTGAGGTATGGTGGCAAGAAGCTCCTCGGCTTTGAGGATCGTGCCCCTCATCCCCTGGAAAGCCGGGGTCAGAACAACCTTGGCGCCAAGCAGCATGAGCATCTTCCGGCGCTCGGAAGACATATTCTCGGGCATCACCAGGATCAGCCGGTAGCCAAGCGCCGCGGCCACGAAGGCCAGCGCGATACCGGTGTTGCCAGACGTGGGCTCGATCAGAACACTCTTGCCGGGTTGTATCCTGCCCTCGCGCTCCATGGTTTCGATCATATGGAGGCCGATGCGGTCCTTGACGCTGGCAATAGGGTTAAAAAATTCGAGCTTTGCAAGCAAGTTGGCTCCAACCCGGTATAGGCGGGCGAGCTTATCGAGCCGGACTATGGGCGTATCTCCTATCGTGTCCGCGATGGAATCGTAGATACGTCCCCGGCCCGGGGCACTATTATGCCCTCTAACCAATACTCTTTGATCCATTACGCCTCCCACTACTCGTCTGCGAATTATAACGAACACAGGTGAGAGCGCTAGCGCATAGGTTGTAATAAAATTAGGAAAAAGACCTACTAAATTTTCAAAAAGGAATACCGGGGCTCATAAGCCCTCGAAAACGGCTTTATTTGGGGGCCGGTTGCTTCGGTTTCCGGTGCGCATCCAGGCGGCCTGGCGTTAGCGGAGGTTGGCTTTCGCAACCCTGATCCATTCCTTGTCGGATTGGGTGACCACCACAGGCCGCACACTCGACGCGCGCACGACCTCCCGGAACAGCTCGCGCGCCTGCTCCACCCGGCCCTGCTTCAAAAGCAGCAGCGCATAGCGCGACCGCGCCTCGAAGCCTGCGTAGTAGCGCGAAACGGCCTCGTATTCGGCGAGCGCTTCTTCCGTGCGGCCCGTGGCTTCGAGCGCCCGCGCCAGGAGCAGTTGTGCTTCCTGATTGCGCAGGCCGGACTGCGCTTCGAGCTTGTCCAGGGTTTCAAGGCATGACGGTGCATCGCCTGCGCCAAGCTGCGCGCGGGCGAGCCCAAGCAAAACGGCCGGGTCATCGGCGAAAATGCCGGTTGCGGCGGCCTTATAAAGCCGGATGGCTTCCTGCCATTGGCCGCGCTTCTCGCACTCCTCCGCAAGAGCCCGCTTCGCGTCCACCGAGTCGACAAGCTCGGCCTCGGCCAGGCGCTCACGGAATTCCCGGTCCGGGTCCAGCATGGTGCTGATGCCGCTGCCCACTTGGCGGGCAGTCCGCGTTTGGAACATCGGAAAGACGATCTCGACAACGATGTAGGCAAGGGAGCCGGCGAAGGGCAAAAACAGCAAGATGAAGACCCACCAGGGCGAGCGGCCGGTCTTTATCGCATGGACCGCGAGCGCGATAGCAAGGATGAGATAGATCGAAATGGCAGGGAACATGCTTGGTCTCTTGGCGGACGGAAAGCGGAAGGTTCCAAACTAATATAGAGCCGGGCCGGCCGCCAGCAACCCGGCAGGCACGCGCAGCGCCGATGGCTCTACTTGACCTTGTCCGCAGGTTTCTTCTCGTGCGCCTTGAGATGGGCGACAAGCTCCTTGGTGGGCCAGCAGGTTTGCGGCATCCCGGCGCGCTTCTGATACGCTCCCGCCGCACTGCGCGTGCGCCCGCCCGCCTTGCCGTCGACGGTGTCGCGGTAGAGGCCGAGCGCCGCAAGCCGCGTCTGCATATATTCGACATCGGCCGTGGGGATTTGCACGACCGAATCCCAACCGCGCTTGAAGCCGCCCGCGCCGCGGATGCGATCCGCGAGATCGCCCACAAACAAGGCGTAAAGGTCCGACTTGTTGTATTCCCGGATCACCTGGAAGTTCTGGAGCGTGAGGAAAGCCGGGCCGTAGACGCCCGCGGGCTGAAGCAGCGATGCCTGCCAATCGAGGGTTTCCGGCGGGAATGCCTTCCCCTTGAGCGGCGCGATGCCCATCGCCGCCCATTCGCGCACCGGCTTGCGGATGTCGAGATAGCCGAGCGAGCAATCTGCGCTAGCCGGCGCACGGACCTCGAACCCCCAGGGCTGCGAGGGATCCCAGCCGATGCCATGAAAGTTCTTGGCGAGCGAGCCGAGCGCGTCCGGCACGGAACGCCAGATGTCCTTCTTGCCGTCGCCATCCATGTCCACGGCATGGAGGTAATAGTCCTCGGGCATGAACTGCGCGAGCCCCATCGCGCCGGCCCAGGAGCTTTTCATGTCCTTGGGTGCGATCACGCCGTCCTGCACCATCCGGATCGCGTAGATAAAGTTCTTTTGGAACAATTCCTTGCGGTTGCCGGCGTATGACAGGGTGGCCAGCACTTGCAGCGCGTTGTGCGTGGAATCGTTCACAGTGCCGAACGCGGTCTCCCGGCCCCACACCGCAAGCAGGATGTAAGGATCGACGCCGTAAGTTTTGCCGGCCGCGCGGATCGCGGCCTTGTGCGCGGCGTAAAACTTGCGCCCCTGCCGGGCCAGGCCGCCGAGGTACTTAGCGCTTAGATACCGCTCCGGCGTGCGCACGAACTCGGGCTGGCCCGGCCGCTTGCCGGCCCGCTCCGGTATGTCGAGGTCCGGCAGCGAGAAATCGGCGGTGAGATTCCGCGTTACGGAGTCGTAGACATCGGGCCGCACGCCTTTTTCAACCGCCTTAGCGCGGAACGAGCTGAGAAACCCCTTGAATTCCTTCTGCGAAACCGGCGCCGCCGCTGCCGGCCCGCTCAGCAGGAACGAAAACAGTGCGCATAGAAATGCAAGCTTTATGGGCATATTCGTAAGCAATCTCCGGGTTTTGCGGCGGGCTCATCGCCTCGCAAGCCAAAGAGCAAGGGCAGGGCTGCCAGCTTGAGCGCAACACCCCTTGCCTGGTTGAGCGCCATGGCGGCAGCCGGCCTCGAACCTGCGGTTGTCTTCGCCCGCGAGTGGGGCAAGATAGGGGCGCTATTGGCGCGGGATCGCGGCTTTGGTCCCGGCATGATCGAAGGGTTCAACCCCTCACCCTGTCCCTCTCCCACTGGAAGAGGGAACGCTGGAAGATCCGCTGCGGGTTATTCAGGCGTCCCTTCTCCCACGGGGAGAAAGTCAGGATGAAGACTCGCCCGGTTCAAGGCGCCCCCCAAGCATTGTGTTAGCGCCCCGCACCGGCCTCAAATCGTCTGATGCCGCGCGCGGACGCAGCGCTCGATGGCGGCGGTAACGAGCTTGTCAAGGTGAAGCGCGTCCCGCAGAAGCTCTAGAAACCGGACTTCCTCGACCGGCACCCGCAAATCCGCCGCAGCAATCTCGGTGGCCAGCGCATAGGCCGTTTCATAGAGCTTCTTGGGAAGAGCGGTCTCCACAAGCTCCAGCAGCTCGTCCAGACCGTCCTCCCGGCTCACAAGCTCGCCGCACCTTTCCGCCGCTTTGGGGAAGTTATTGAAGTCGAAATCCATGAACACCGGTAGCTGGCGCACGATCCCGGTAAGGCGATCAAGCTCATGATCGGAGATTTGCCGGTCCACGGCGGACATGGTGATCATGACGTATATTAGCGCTTCATGGGGGGTGATCTTGGGCATCGGTACTCTCGTGGCTGGGCATCTTTCCGGTTCGCCACGCGCCTTCCGGCGCGAGCGGCAGCTTAACTAGATAGCGCAACCCAGGGAATGAGTACATGCAGAAAAGATAGGAATGCCGCCCGTCCCCTAGATAACACCGGTCCGGTTGCCTTTGGCTTGGCCTTAGCTGCGCAGGTATGGAACTACCCTTGTGCCGTTTCATGTAAAAAAAAACGGCCGGGCGGGTTGCTCCCGCAGCGCTGGGCAAGCGGCAAGGTTGATTTCCTTCGTGCGGGCGCACTTATAGTCCCCGCATGAACGGCGCCCAAGCCTTATTCGCCCTGCTCGCCGGGCTGGGCATCCAATCGCAAACGGTGGAGCACGAAGCGGTGATGACGGCCGAGGAACTCGCCGCCCAGCGCGCCACGGGCCGCTTCTCCTTTGCCCCCGCGAGAACGCTCGGCGCCATCTGGATCAGGTACTGCGCGAAATCCGCGTAGATACGCCAATCCCGTTCCGCATTGGCGTTCGCCATGGTGTTGCGCGAGATTTGCCCGCAACGGAAGCCCAGATGATAGAGCTTTGCGGACTGTACCCGCAAACACGCTTCGATGTCGCGCAGGCTTTCCCGCCACGTCAGCTGCGCGAACGCCAGACAGCGGAACTGATCGAGGCAGGAAAAACTCTTGACCTTGCGGTCCCCGCCATACCGCCCCACGCACCGGCGGAATACGTGCCACGGCAAATGGTCCATCAGTTGCATGAAAACATACTGGCCTGCGTACATGGCTCCCTCCGCGATATCCGTTCGCGAAGTTCAGAAAATCCGGAGAAAATTCAAGCCGATAACGCCGAAAAAAAGCCGTTATCACTGCTATATCAATGGCCTATATCGTCATAATCCGCAAACGTTGGGACAGCAGTGGCACTCCGCATAATTTAATACTTAGGCCTAAATGTCGGTATTCTCGTTTCTCCAAAGTAGGAGATAATTACAGAATCAACACACACAGGCCTTGCTTTCTTGTCCCAATTCAACTCTTCGGTGAATGCGGAACAGGGTTCGCAATTCCATCTCAGCACACCATGAGAAACTCCTAATATTATTACACCACCTTGATCTTCACTGTTGTACATCACATACCATTTATTGCTATCGTCTGTCTCGTGAAAAGCTACAGGCATTCCTAAGTATTGTTTTTCTAACAACTCTCCAACATCGGAAACATATGGAGCAAAGCAGTATCTAGACTTTGATGATGGATATCCCAGCATCACCTCTCCACCGTTTGGACCTGCCTTTTCAATAATCTTTCTTGCAAAAGCATATCCGCTTGGGGTCGTAGCTGAAAAGTATAAATAAATGCATACGCAAAGTATTAGCGACAATATACACTCCAGAACTCTTTTTGGCATGGAATCTTTCTCTTTCGTGGCGTGGAAATTCTATACTTATACCAACGGCCAGAAATTTTGACCCCTCTGGCGGGGATTCCCAAGCCCCAGCCGATGTGATTTCCTCAACGCGAATACTGATTCGGGAGGGGGAATCGCATGACCATCCAAATCACACGCACAGAGTTCGCGGCGGCGGCCTACCGCGAGTGGTTTCGTTCTACGGCCTAACCTGCCCCATCGCCACCCGGCGGCAGGCTACCCCTCCCCCGCCGGAACCCCGATGCGCTTGATCTCCCACTCCAGCGCAATCCCGCTATGGGCCAGCACGCGCTCGCGCACAAGCTCGCCGAGTGCCTCGATCTCCGCGGCGCTCGCGTTGCCGCCGTTAATGAGGAAATTGCAGTGCATTTCCGACATGTGCGCGCCGCCTACGCGCAAGCCCCGGCAGCCCGCCGCGTCGATCAGCTTCCAGGCGCTGTGGCCCGGCGGGTTCTTGAAGGTCGAGCCGCCGGTGCGGCTCTTGACCGGCTGGTTGGCCTCCCGGTACCCGGCCACCTGCTGCATGGCCGCCTTGATCTCCGCGTGCTCGCCGGGCGCGCCTTCAAACACCGCTTGGGTGAAGATGTAGTCCGGCGGATAAGGGGTGATTCCCTCAGTGTAATCCGCCACTTAGCGTTATCTCAGCGCACATGCGCGTTCGCGGGGCCGGCGGCGGCCGGAGCACCAGCGCGGCGCCCGCCTCAATCCTTCTTGATGGCCCCGGACAGGATCGCGAGGAGGAGGCCCAGCGCCACCCAGCTCAAGAGCGTCTGCGCGAGCACGATGTTATCGAGCACGCCTTCGCTGAGCGTCTCCCGCTCGAACGAAAGCTGCGGGACCATGGTGTATTCCGGATCGCCCCGGGGCTTGGAGGTGAGCGCCGGCAGGCCCATCCGCACCGGGCGGGCGGGATGGCTTGCCGGCTGCCATTCGTGCTTCTGGCCGAGGTCGAGCCCCGGCAGCATCAGGTCGAGCGAGTACACGAAGGGGCTGAAGCTGGGCAGCCCGGGCGGCCCGTTATAGCATTCCGTCCAGTTCTGGCCGCACTTCGCCGCGAGTTCCTTGTTGAGATAGAGCGACGGGCTCGACGGCGCGAAGCCGCCCTGCCCTGCCGCGCCGCCGTAAATGATGCCGCCCGCGAACCAAAGCGCGAGCAGAAAGACGCCGAGCCGGAAGTAGCCGTAGCCGTAAGCCGCGCCGAAGCCCACGAGGAGCCATTCGAGCGCTAGCACCGCCGACCACACCGCGCGGGCGAAAAGCCGCGCCACGGCCGCGATTGGCCAGCTGAGCCCGTCCAGCGCGGAGGAGACAGCATTGCGGCCGGAAATACCCTGCCAGAAATGCGGCATGGCCAGCCAGCCGCGCCACAGATTGATGAAGTTCGCGCGCCGCCAGCGCTGGGCCTTGAGCTTGCCGGTCTCGCGGGCGCGGTCGTCGTGGCCCATTGCCCGGTAAACCCGGATGAGCTGCTCGTAGGGCTGAGGCTTGAAACCGCCGCCCCGGTCGGCGGGCGGCTGGCGGTCGAGCCAGCGCTTGCGGGTGTCCGCATCGTAGGCGTCCTGCCCCACCAGGCGATCGTATGTGAACCCGTTCAGATGGATGTAGGTATGCGTCGCGTTGCCCGCGCCCTTGTGCGGCCAGGAGCTTGGATGATCGACAACCTCCTGCGCGTGGCACCCGGCCAGGTTCACCGAGCCCACGAAGTCCGCCTTCGCGTGAGGGTCGCCGGCCTGCGGCCCCAGCCAGAGAACGCCGCCGATGTTCGCCCTGACTAGGCTCAGCGCATTGTTCCACACCGCCTTGGAACCTGCCTCAAGGGAAACCGGGTTGTTGAAGCGTCCTCCGGTGCATTCGAAGTTGGCCATGACGCGGGCCGCGTAAAACCTCACCTCGCCCTCGGCCAGGAAGCCGTCGCGAAGGTAAACCCCGTCCTCGATCTGGGCGTGCTCGAAGCTCAGAGCCTTGGCCTTCCCGTCTCCCGTGTGGTTTGCGAACGTGCCCTTCCGGCAATTCAGCACGCCGCCGATTTTCGCTTCCGGGAACGAAACCATGCCCTCGGCGAGGAAGCCGTTGGCAAGCACGGCGCTGCCCGAGATCGCCGCGTCCTTGCAGTCGAGCGCAACCCCTTTTCCGTCCGCCGTCCGGTTGCGGAACGTACCGCCAGCGCAATTCAGATCTCCGCCGATGGCGGCGCCGGCCAAAGACACGCCGCCTTCGCTCAAAAAGCCGCCGTTAAGGCAGACGTCTCCGCCAATGCGGGCAGCGCCGCAATCGATCGCGAGGCCATCCTCTGAAAAGAAGGTGCTGCCCTCGCAGGACAATTTTCCCTCGATGATGGCGTGGGGCAACGCCACGCAGGCGCATGACCGCAAGCCGCTGCCAAGGCAAACGCCACCAGAGATTTTTGCGTGTTTGCCTGCAATGGCCTTGGCGTAGCAGCTCTCGAAATCGAGCGACTTGGCCGACACCTCCGTCAGCATGACTTGTCCGGCGAAGCAGCATCCGCGAAGCAGCAGCGGCTGCGGGATAGTGCAGCCCGAAAGGTCGAGATCCTCCACCACATAGGCGCCATGCAGCTCAAGGCGGCGCTCGTGCACAGGCGCGGCATCGCCGCCACCCTGCGCCAGGAAGCGCAGGAAGCCCGCGCGCACCCGCACCTCCGGGTCTTCCGGGTCCACCAGGCGCCAAGCCTCGCGCTCGAAGCGCACGAAGACGGCATCGAAATAGGGCCGCAGGGCCTCGGGCTCCTTCCTGAGCCTGGCGGCCCAGGCCTCGTCCGCCACGGCCACGCGCCGCAAATGCCAGATCAGCTCGCCGAAAAAGCCCTGCAGCACGCGTGGCTGCGCCTCGATCTTCCCGCGCGTCCCGGCCGGCAGGTTCAGCGGATCGTTACGCAGGAGCGGCGCAAACCACTGGTCCTGAAGCTTCACCGCATTGCCCGGCTGGGGCGCCAAGGCGTGGCTCACCGCCTCGGCGGCCAGCATGAAGAAGCTTTCGCTGGTCCGCGCCGCCTCGATATTACGGGCGGGGTAAGCCTCGGCCTCAAGCTGGCGGAAATATTCGTGCTGCAGCGAAGCAAGCTTCGCTGTCTCGTCCGCGTCCTTGGGCTCCCAATCGGCCGGCAGCCCGATCTCGACCACGGCCCGCATGGTCGCCTCGTGCACGACCTCCTGCACGGCCTCGGGGGCGCCCGCCAGGAATCCGGTCAGCGCCTCGGCGAAGCCCGTATCCGAATGCACATGCGGCGTTTCTCTCGCGCCTTCCTGCCCGCGCCAGCTATCGAATTCGGACCAAAGGCGGGTCGCGCGGCTCTGGATCACGCAAACCTCGCCGTTCGCCGCCGCAAAGAGCAGCTTCTCCTCCGCGGGCAAAAGACCGCTTGGCGTATCCTGATCCAAAAAATCGCCGAGCCAGCGGCCGAAGCTGCGCCCAGCCGGCCGTTCCCGGCGCCCGCGCATCCCCGCGGCTTCCGCCTTCAATTCAACGAGCCACCGCGCCACGCCGGCACCCCCCGCAAGCTCACCTTTCCCGGTGCTTTTGTTGTTCATCATAAACGCCCCCCAAAACGGCAACTTCGCAAAGGCTTATGCCAAAAATGGGGCTTCTAAGGTAGTTAAAAAGCAGGTTGCTGTATCCACATCCACGCAACCCATGCTTGCGCGAATCGCCGCGGCGGGCCACGCTGCCTCAAAGTTGACAGCGTTAGCCGCGATGCTTTTGCGATTCTCTCGGGAATCTGGGCTTCGCCATCATTAACAGCAGAGACTAATGTCCGCTCAGATTGCAGACCAGGCGCGCCTTGCCGCGCTCGCCGTGAACCGGGTTGGCCGCACCGCCCTGAAATTCACGCTCAAAGCGCCATTTTCGCGCTGGATGGCTGGCGTTCCCGCCGCCTATCACCTGCTCATTCTCCCGCAGGATCTTCGCACCGGCGATCCAAGCTTCGCGGTCGAGCTTTACGATGGCTATTTCGGCCTGGCAGGAGCTGCGGCGCCCATCGGCTCCGAGTCGCCGTTCAACGTCCTGCCGCCATCCGTGCCCTGGCAGAAGGAGCTGTATGGCTTCGGCTGGCTGCGGCACCTTCACGCAGCCGGCGATCAGATCGCATGTGAGCGGGCGCGCAAGCTGGTGCTCGAATGGATCGCCGTATCCCGCAGAGCGCCGCCCATCGCGAACGATCCGGATACGGTCGCGCGCCGCGTGATTGCGATGCTTTCGCACGCGGCCTTTCTGCTCGATAACGCCGGCCCCGAGTTTTATGACACCGCGATGCGGCTTCTGAGCCGCGACGTGCACGATCTCACCGTGATCTATGGCGATGCCTCGGGCGTTCCGAGGCTGCGCGCGCTGACCGCGATCCTGCTTGCCGGCCTTTGCGTGGCCGAGCAGGAAACCTACCTCACCTCCTACCAGTCCGCGTTCTGTTCGGAGCTGGAACGGCAAATCCTGGAGGACGGCGGCCACATCACGCGCGATCCCGGCGACCTGATCGGCCTGCTGCTGGAGCTGCTGCCGCTCAAGCAATGCTTCCTGGCGCGCCAGGTCGAGCCGCCGGACGCGCTCTACACCGCGATCGGCCGGATGTACCCCATGCTGCGCTTCCTGCGGCTGGGCGACGGCAGCGTCGCGCATTTCAACGGCATGGGGCCGACACTGCTCGACCAGGTGGCGACCGTGCTTGCCTATGACGACGCGGGAGAAAACTTCAAAGGCGTACTCGCGGAGCAATCCGGATACGCGCGGCTGGAGGGCGGCGGCACAGTCGTGCTCGCCGACGCCGCCGGCGCGCCGCCGATTCACATGAGCGACCGCGCCCATGCCGGCTGCGGCTCTTTCGAGATGAGCTCGGACCACGAGGCCATCGTCACCAATTGCGGCGCGCCGGCCGACGAAACCGGCGACTGGTATGTCGTCTCGCGCTCCACGGCCGCGCATTCGACGCTCACCATCGAGGATTTGTCTTCGGCGCGGCTCATCAAGGCGCAGTCCAATGTCTCCGGCCGCGAGCTGTTCTGGCTCTCCGGCCCGTCCCACGTTCAGCGCGAAGCCGCCGAGGACGATAACTTTATAAGCGTCAGGGTCTCGCATGACGGCTACCGGGACCGTTTCGGCTACATCCACCGCCGCCGGCTGACGCTTTTCAAGACCGGCCAGGCCCTCGAAGGGCACGACCATTTGCTGCCCGCCAGCAACGGCAGCGATCTTGAGGCCATCGGACGCTTCACCATCCGCTTCCACCTGCATCCGCGTATCACCGCGAACTTCGCGCGCAACACCAACGCCATCGGGCTGACCACGCCCAACGGCCAGAACTGGCGTTTTATCGCTGACGGCGCCGACATCGACCTTGAGGAAAGCATTTTCTTCGCCGACCCGATCTGCCTCAGGCGTTCCTTCCAGATCGTACTCAAAGGCCAATGCAACAAAGCAACCGCAGTGCACTGGAAGTTCGAGAAGATGCAGCAGCAAAAGCCCGTGCTTGTCGACACCAGCTCCTGGCGCGGATCTTGACCCGGAGCGCAATTCGCGCAACTAACGGGACATGACCACACATCAGGATTTCCCGGTCCGCCGGGCGCTCATCTCGGTTTCCGATAAATCGAAACTGGTTGAGTTCGCGAAGAAGCTTGAGCTTCTGGGTATCGAGATCGTATCCACCGGCGGGACGGCCACCCATTTGCTTGGGAACGGCGTCAAGGTGCTGCCGGTGTCCGATGTGACCGGCTTTCCCGAGATCCTGGACGGGCGCGTGAAAACGCTGCACCCGGCGGTGCACGGCGGTATTCTCGCGGATCTCGGCCAGGCCGCCACGCGCGAGACGCTGGACGCGCACAAGATCGCGCCAATCGGGCTTGTGGTGGTCAATCTCTATCCGTTCGAGGAGGCCGCTGAAAAGAAGGCCGCCGATACCGGGGCCATGATCGAGGAGATCGACATCGGCGGCTCGGCGCTCTTGCGCGCATCGGCGAAAAACCATGCCTGCGTGACGGTGGTCACGGACCCGGCCGACTACGATGTGGTGCTTGAGGAGCTGTCGGGCGAAGCGCGGGCGACGACGCTTGCCACGCGGCGGCGGCTGGCGGCCAAGGCCTTCGCGCGTACCGCCGCCTACGACTCCGCCATCGCCACGTGGTTTTCGTCCGCCGCCGGGGAAAATCCGCCTTCCGCGTTCTTCCTCAACGGCAAGCTCCGGCAATCGCTGCGCTATGGCGAAAACCCGCACCAGAAGGCCGCCGTTTACGAGTCCCCGGCCAGGAAGGGCCCAAGCCTCGTCCGGGCCGAGCTGGTGCAGGGCAAGGAGCTTAGCTACAACAACCTCACTGATGCCGACTCCGCTTTCGAACTGATTTCGGAGTTTCCGGCGGACAAACCGGCTATCGCCATCATCAAGCACGCCAACCCTTGCGGCACTGCTACGGGCTCGTCCGTGATCGAGGCGTACCGGAAGGCGTTCGCCTGCGATACGGTGAGCGCGTTCGGCGGCATCGTGGCCTCGAACCAGCCTTTGGACGAGGAGGCCGCCCGCGAGATCCTCAAGATTTTCACCGAGGTGGTGATTGCGCCTTCGGCCAGCGAGGAGGCCAAGCGCGCCTTTGCCTCCAAGCCGAATGTGCGGCTGCTGCTCACCGGCGGCCTGTTGCCGCGCGAGAACCGCGCGCCCTATGTGCGCACGCTTTCGGGCGGGTTCCTGGTGCAGGACGCGGACGCGATGGCGCTCGATGAAGCCGCGCTGCGCACCGTCAGCAAGCGCGAGCCCACGCCGGAGGAGCGCGCCAACATGCTGTTCGCCTGGCGCGTGGCCAAGCACGTCAAGTCGAACGCCATCGTTTTCGCCAAGGACGGCCAGACGATTGGCGTGGGCGCGGGTCAGATGAGCCGGGTCGACAGCGCGCGGCTGGCGGTCTGGAAGGCGGAGGAAATGGCGAAGGGCGCCGGCAAGGAGCCGCGCGAGCTGCTGGCCGGCACTGCCGTTGCCTCGGATGCGTTCTTCCCGTTCCCCGACGCCATGCTGGTGGCGGCCGATGCGGGCGCGACCGCGATCATTCATCCGGGCGGCTCCATACGCGACGACAAGGTGACTGCCGCGGCGGACGAGCGCGGGCTCGCGATGGTGGTTACGGGGATGCGCCATTTCCGGCATTAGGTCCGGGGGAGGGCGTATCTCCGCTTGTCATGCCGCGACCCGCTCCGCAGGCGGGTAAGTCTGCTGTGAACATCGGGCTTTTCAACCTGGAAACGGCGGTTGAACCTGCGCCACGCCGTAAAACACGCGCCAAAACAGCGTGCTTTGCGGTTCTTGCGGCACACCCGCAGGGTGAAGCGGCGGCGGCGATCCGCAGCGCCGTTCCCGCGAAGGCGCATGTGCGCCAAGGGCCCGATGCGAAATAAACGCGCCAGATTGCACAGGATTTTTGTCCGCCCGCCAGGCGCGGAAAGGTGCGCATACCCAGGGTATGTAAGCCTTTCCGTAACGCGGCGGACGGGCAAGAAGACACGCAAGGTGGCGCGTTTATTTCGCATCGGGCCCTAAGGCGGGGACCGTGCCAAAGCGGTCAGTACTCTTAGCGGCTGGAATTACATGAAGTTGAGATGCGGTTAAGCGGCAGGCCAGATTTTATGTAACCCGTCATCCGCGCCAGGGCCTTGCCCGGAGCGCTTCCCGCCGCCAGATAGGCAGCAGCGGCGCTCCATGCTGCACCACTTCATTCCGTCGAACTTACGTAGAATTCGGGGACCGGCGTGCAAACCGAGAACATCCTGCTGCAAGATTGGCAGACACCCTTCAAGCTACCGCCCTTCGAGGCAATCCGGGATGAGGATTTCCTCCCGGCTTTCGAGGAGGCCATGCGGCTGCATTCCGCCGAGATAGAGCAAATCGCCGGAGCGCCAGCGGAACCTACCTTCGCCAATACGATCGAAGCGCTCGAACGGGCGGGACATGCGCTGCGGAATACGGCCTCGGTTTTCTTCAACCTGGCCGCCGCTGACACCAGCGAGGCGCGCCAGAACATCGAGCGCACCATAGCACCCAAGCTCAGCGCCCACGCGATGGCAATTCTCACGAACCCCACGCTTTTCGCCAGGATCGCCAAGCTCCACGAAAACGCGGCCAGCCTCGGGCTCAACGCCGAGCAAGCCCAGCTCCTGGAGGATTATTATAAGAAGTTCGTGCGGGCGGGCGCCAAGCTCGGCGCACCCTCGAAGGCCCGCTTGCAAGAGATCGAGGCCCGGCTTTCGGAGCTGCACACCGCATTCGCCCAGAATGTGCTGGCGGACGAGAAATCGTTTCAGCTCGTGCTGGAGGGCGAGGACGATTTGAAAGGGCTGCCAGATTTCGTGCGGCGGACGGCAGCGGAGGCCGCCACCGTGCTCGGCCTCCCCGGAAAACACGTCATCACCCTTTCACGGGCGAGCATCGAGCCCTTCCTGGAATTCTCGGAACGCCGCGACCTGCGCGAAAAAGCTTACAAAGCGTACACCGCGCGCGGCGAAAACGCCGGCGCCACGGACAACCGCTCGCTTATCCGCGAGATCCTGACACTCAGGGCCGAACGGGCAAAGCTTCTGGGCTTCGATACCTACGCCGCCTACCAGATCAGCGACGCAATGGCCAAGACGCCGGCGAACGCGCGCCAGCTTTTGGAGGATGTCTGGGGGCCGGCGAAGGCGAAGGCGGAAGAGGAGCGCACGGCCCTTGAGGCCATCGCACAGCGCGAGGGGCATAACGAGCCGCTGGCCGCCTGGGACTGGCATCATTACGCGGAAAAGCGGCGCAGCAGCGAGTACCGCCTCGATGGCCGCGAACTCATGCCCTATTTCGAGCTGAATAACATGATCGCGGCAGCGTTTGGCACCGCGCAGCGGCTGTTCGGACTGAGCTTCAAGGAGGTGAGCGGCGTTCCCGTTTATCACCCGGATGTGCGCGCGTTCGAGGTCCGCGACCGCACCGGCAAGCTGATTGGCCTGTTCCTGGGCGATTATTTCCACCGGCCTTCCAAGCGGAGTGGCGCCTGGATGAGCACCTTCCGCGATCAGGAGCGTCTTGACGGCGAGGTGCTTCCCATCGTGTTGAACGTGATGAATTTCACCAAGGGCTCCCCTACCCTTTTGAGCCTGGACGATGCCCGCACGCTGTTCCACGAATTCGGCCATGGCCTGCACGGCCTGCTTTCGGATGTAACCTACAGCAGCCTTTCAGGCACCAGCACCGACCGCGATTTCGTGGAGCTGCCCTCCCAGCTTTTCGAGAACTGGCTTTTGCAGCCGGAGACGCTGATCCGCTTCGCGCTCCACGCGGAGACGGGCGAGCCCATGCCGGCGGAACTTTTGAACCGCGTGCTTGCCGCGCGGAAGTTCAATCAGGGCTTCGCCACCGCGGAATATGTTGCGTCCGCCCTGTTCGATCTCGATGTTCACGAAGCGCCTGAGCCCGGGGCCACCGGTGCCGGCGTGTTCGAGGAGGCCTTGCGCGCCCGCACCGGGATGCCTGACGCCATCGCGCTGCGCCACCGGCCCGCGCATTTCCAGCATATTTTCGCGGGCAGCGGCTACGCGGCGGGCTATTACACCTACCTCTGGGCCGAGGTCATGGAGGCGGACGCCTTCGAGGCCTTCGAGGAAGCGGGGGATATATTCAACCCCGCCGTGGCCGAGCGCCTATACAAATATGTGTACTCGTCAGGGGGCAAGATGAAACCGGATGAGGCGTACAGGGCTTTCCGCGGCCGCGACCCATCGCCTAAGCCGTTGATGGAGAAGCGCGGGCTTATCGTTAGCGGCGAAGCTTAGGGCTCGATGCGAAATAAACGCGTCAGATTGCACAGTATTTTGTCCGCCCGCCAGGCGCGGAAAGGTGCGCATACCCAGGGTATGTAAGTCTTTCCGTAACGCGGCGGACGGGCAAAAAGACACGCAAGGTGGCGCGTTTGTTTCGCATCGAGCCCTAAGCAGAGCTTCCCGGCTTGGCCAGCGGATCGCGGCCTTTGTGGTGCTTGAGTGCTGAGTGCAGGTTTCCCGGACGCCTGAAACGCCGGCCTGTTCGCGCGCGCTGACAGCAGGCGTCCGGGAAACCTGCACAAAAAACGGCGGTTGAACCCGCACCACGCCGCAAAACACGCGCCAAGACAGTGTGCTTTGCTACTCTTGCGGCGCACCCGCACGGTGAAAGCGCTTAGATGGGGCCTCTCTTTCGCGGCAACGGCGGCTTCGGTGATACTCCCCCTGGCCATCCACATCCGTGCGGCGCACGAAAGCGGCCAAGCGCAACCCGGGGTTCGAGCGGCCGCCCGCCATCACACCATCCTGGGACCAGCAAGGCAATATAACCATTCACCCAGCATCAACACGCTTGTGGAGCAGCAGATCAAGCGCCCGGGCTGTTAATGGTATTGCAGGATGTTCCATGTTCATTTGCCGTGTATATCAAGGCTAACAGCTACGCCAAGCCTTAACACAACAGGAGGCAATGTATCAAAATGCCACGCTTCACCGAAATATCTTCTGAATACAATAAACAATGGGAAGCTATGGTGGCCGACGCGGCCCTGCAAGACGACTTAAATAAAACTGCGCATCGCCTTATTGCGCATAAACAAGAATACCAAGCCATTGCGGAACGGACGCATGTGCCATGGCCGCTCATCGCCCTCATCCATTTCCGCGAGTCCGACGCCGATTTCAGCACACACCTCTATAACGGCGATCCGCTCAGCGCGCGTACGGTGCACGAGCCCAAAGGACAGCCGCCTTCGCCGGCGCGGCCGCCGTTCACCTTCGAGGAGAGTGCGTGCAGCGCCCTGAGTTACGATCATATGAACGACATCGCGGATAGCGATTGGAGCATCGAGCAAATCGCCTTTCATCTCGAACGCTACAACGGCTGGGGATATAATAAGCGAAAACTTCCTTCGGCCTATTTGTGGGCCGGCTCCAACATCTACCGGGGCGGCAAGTTCGACAGGGACGGGCATTTCGACGAGACCATACGCGACCGCCAGCTCGGCTGTATGCCGCTGCTGGCCGCGATGATGGCCCAGGACAACAGCATCAATCTTGCCTGCTCTGGAGGGGCAAAGGCGCGCCGGAAGGGCAATGGAGCGGGCACCGGCATTTCGGCGCTGGTTGCCGCGCGCGACTACAGTCTCGGAGACGAGTGCGACGCCGTGCGGACGATTCAACTGGCGCTTGCGAAGCTCGGCTATCAGCTGAGAGGCACCGGCTATTTTGGCCAGGCAACCGATGCCGCCGTGACCGATTTCCAGGAACGGATGCGCATCGAAGTGGATGGCGTCGTTGGACCCGAAACGGCCCAGGCGCTCGACCACTGCCTTTCCGAGGCTGGAGTAACGGGGAACGGTTGGACGGCTTCCATCACGGCCGGACGCCCGCTTTGGTTAACAGAGGCGCTGCGGCTCGTTGGTACGAAGGAAGAACCGGGCCGCCAGGCCGACAATCCCGCGATCATCGAATGGGCGGACGAACTTGGCGGCAAGATCGAACGTGAATACAAGCACGACTTTATCCCGTGGTGCGCTCTCTTCGTCAACTACGCGCTGATGCGCGCGGGAGAAAAAGGCACCGGCACGCTTTGGGCGCTGGATTTCGCCAAATGGGGGCAGCCGTTGGACGGCCCCGCGGTGGGCGCCATCGTGTCGATGACACGTAAGGGCGGAGGGCATGTTGCCATCGTCCTTGGCAAGGATAGGCAGGGCAATCTCGTTTGCGTCGGCGGCAATCAAAATGACGAGGTGTGCATCCGTTCGTTCCCCAAGAAACGCCGCATGGCGGCCTTTCGCTGGCCGCCGCATGAACCCCTGCCGGCCAAAACCGGCATGGAAACGCTGCCTCTCGTCCGCTCGGACGGCGGCGTCGTGACGAAAGAAGTCTAATGGGGCAGACGCCCCGGTAAGCCCAAGGCGCTGGCCTCCGGTCCAGCGCCTCTTCGCCCGCATACGGCCGCACGGCCTCACCTCCTACGCACCTGGGTGCTATCATGACCGACCGCAACGAACGCGACTACCATCTCGGGCTAGCAATGTCCGGCGCCATTTCGGCGGGCGCCTATACCGCGGGCGTGCTCGACTTTCTCATACAGGCCTTGGAGGAATGGGAACGCCACAGGGGCGATGCCGATGTTCCTGGCCACCGCACGGGCATCAAGGTTTTCGCCGGCGCCTCGGCAGGTGCGATCACGGGCGCGCTAAGTGTTGTCGGGCTGGCGCGCAAACAAGAACCGGTAAGGTTCGGGACGCCGCAGGAAGGCAAGCAAGTCTATAAGTGCTTCCTTCCCTCGCTTTACCAAACCTGGGTCGAACTCCCGGATGCGATGCCCAACCCGGACTTGGATATGCCGGGCTTCCTCTCAGCCAGCGACATCGAAGGGCAGCCTGGGGATGGAAAGAAACACGGCGTGGTCTCTCTTTTGAATTCCGCGCAACTGGACAAAATTTGCGGCCGTGCTTTATCGCCAGAGGGTGAACCCGGAGGACCGCGCGCCTATATCGCCAAGGATTTTCATGTCTACATGACCCTCGCCAATACGAGGGGCGTCCCATACAGCATCGATTTCGCCGGCGGCAAGAAATACTCCATGCAGATGCACTGCGACCGCGCGCACTATGTGGTGACGGGGCTTGGTGAATGGGACTCCGAAAGCGCGTTTGGCAAGAACGATCAATCTTATAAGCTTGACGCTGGAAACCTGTTTTCAGCGGCTCGCAGCGAGTGGACACGTTACTCGCTTCATGCGGTGGCGTCCGGCGCATTCCCGATTGGGCTCTCCGCGCGCGGCATCGAAGCAAAACGCAGAGATTACAACGACCGGCTTTGGCCAGTCGAGGAAGCCTGCAACGAACATCGCGAGGTCCAGCCCGATTGGCCCACGAGCGGTCCGGCGAACAACCTGGATACACCGTATAATTTCGTCGCAGTGGACGGCGGGATGTTCAACAATGATCCATTGGAATATGCCCGTTTCGTGCTGCGCAGGGATGTCTGCCAGCGAAATCCCCGGGGGGCCAGCGAAGCCGACCGCGCGGTCATAATGATTACTCCTTTCCCTGAACCGCCTGCGTTGTCCAGCAGCAATGAAATGCCTTTGGATCTGCCAAGCGTCCTCTTGTCGCTTTTTCCGGCGCTGAAAAACCAGGCCCGTTTCAAATTATCTGAATTGATCCTGGCGCAGGACCAGAATGTGCGCAGCCGCTTTATGATCGTGCCGAAGCGGACGCCCAAGGGGAGCGATTCACCTGAGCCCTATGGTCTCGCATCGGGGCTGCTGGGCGGCTTCGGGGGCTTCCTGGCCCAGAAGTTCCGTGACCACGATTTCCAGCTTGGACGGCGCAACTGCCAAAGGTTCCTGCGGGAAGAGCTGAAGCTCGCCCCCCGGAATCCGATTGTGGAACGGCACGGTGCGGCAGACGGCAATCGTCAGGACAACCCCGTTATCCCGCTGTGCGGCACTGCCAAGGCGGAAGTTCCATATCCCGAGTGGCCGAAAATCGAATTGGCGGATATCGAGCGCATCACGGAGGCGGCAAGCACACGCATGAAGAAGCTTTGCAAGCGGCTGGTTTCCACGCAAGCGGGCTGGTGGCTGCAGAAAATGCTGATTCCCGCGAGGCGTCTGGCGATGCAATGCGCCCCCCTCTTCATCAAGTGGAGCATCTTATCGGAACTCATCGAACGCGATCAGATCACGGAATGGACGGTTCCGCCGGCCTGGCGGCAAGATCCGGCGCAGCCGGTAGACCCCGTGCAGGTGCGCAAAGTGTGGGCGGCGCTGGCAAAACCCCGCTATTGCTACTGGAGCGCGGAAAGCCTCCGCCTTGCCACGGGTGTGCCCATGGCGGCTGTGAAGAGGATCTTGCTCCTAAGCGAAGCGGCTTCGCCGGATAGCAAATTCAAGGTGGAGGAGGCGCCGTTCAGGGCAAAAAGCGGCTCCGCCTTGTATTCATTCGCTATCAGGCTGACCCTTTCGCGCAGGATTCCGCTAATAGGATCCGCCGTGGAATGGCTCTGGCCTTCGGTGCGTGACGATGTAATTCAAACCGTTCCGGAAGCAACGCGGGAAATGGATAAAGTTATTTCTCTTGTCGAAACCATCAAAACGGGCAACCTGCTGCTTTTGAAGTCCTCCCTGGAGGCGATGCGCGAGGCTGAAACTGCCGGTAAATTCCGGACAGCGGCGGAAAAAGTGAAGGGAGATGCCTCACAGGCTTCGGAACTATCGGAAACGATCACTACGCATGTTGCGGATATGCTAGCGGCCAATGTCATTGGCGATACATCTTCCAGTGAAATCGCTGCACTTATAGACAAAACAAGACATCTGGCCAACCTCATTGAAATTGTTGAGGAAGACATATTAACTTCATCCGCCAAAGTGCATGGCGATAGCCTCCGGGCACCCGATAGTGCTGGGCAAGAAACCATGAGCAGGGCTGACCGCCGCGAGATCGAACGCGATTTGCGTTCGGCGCATGACGGCTTGGAGAAGATAAACGTTATGATACACGAACTGAAGGAGGGGGTAGAAGCTCACCGGCGAGCGAATGCGGTGCATTGAGAAATCGAATCGCGACCTGCCGGCGCGCCTCCAAGGCTTCAGAATTGCAGGCGCGCCTTCTGCCGGTGTCACCAGCGCAATAGCCGCCGGCCGGCGGCGCCGCCCGCTCCGGCGGCGATGGCTATCGCGGTCGTGTACCAGATCGCGCCGTACAGCGGTGAGTCATTCGGGCAGTGCATGGCGTACAGCGCAGCCGCAAGCGCGCTCGCAAGCAGCCCCGCCGCGGCGCCCGCCAGGCCCGGCCGCAAGGGCGCGCCGCGGCGCAACGCGTAGAAGGCGGCAGCCAGCGGCGCAATCGAAAGCAGGGTGATGCTGATCACGCAGGCCACGGAGTTCGAGCCGATCGCGCGCGAAAGCCAGGCGCTTGATGGCACCGCCCAAAGCTCGTAAAGCACCGCGCCGGACAACAAGAGAGGCGCCGCCAGCATCGCAAGCTCCGCCGTGCGCGGATCGGCCGCGGGCCGCGCTAGCTGCCAAACCAGTCTCGCGGACGTCGCCGCCAGGGTGAGCATCACCACGAGTTTGAAATCGTAGCGCCAGGTCAGAATGGCGGAAGCCACATCCGGGCGGACACCGAGCGCCAGCGCGAAGACAACAGCAGCAACGGCAAATCCCGCCACCATCGCGGCAAGGAAGGTCCAGCGCAGCGGCCAGGGCTTGGGGCTGGCCGCATGATCCAAAGCAAGCGCGTTGATGAAATCGTCCGTCCTCATTGTCCGCTGCTCCTGTATGCCGCCGCCAAAGTGCTCAGGCCCCGGTGCAAGGCCACGCGCGTGGCGCCCTCGGAAATCCCGAAGCGGCCCGCCGCCTCGCGGGTGCTTATCCCCTCGACGCAAATCGCCCGCACGATTTCCTGCTGCCTGCCGCCGAGGATGGACAAGAGACGGTCCGCCTCGCGCGCCGAAAGCTCCTCGGTTGCGGCCTCGGCGGGTAGAAACTCGATGAAATCCTCAATGGGAAGCTCCGTGCGGTTTCCGCGCCGGCGCAGATTGTCGATAAGCTTGTTGCGCGCGATGGCCCTGAGCCACGGCGTGAAAGGCTGGTCCGCGTCCCAGGTCTGGCGTTTCAAATGAATGGCAAGCAGCGTTTCCTGTACCACGTCTTCCACATCGCCGGTGCCTAGCCCGGTCCTCAAAAATCCCTGGCGGACAACCTTCCGCAGGAAAGGTGCGAGCGCTTCCAGCAGACGCCGGTAAGCGCCGTTGTCGCCGGCATTCGCGGCTCGCATCCATCCGGCCCACTGGGCTTCTTCGCTGAGCACCCGCTTGCCGCTCCTTCCTCAATTCGTTGCACAATATTCATTTGTTACGCGCCACAAGCCCTCGCCGGCAAATAAAAATGCCAGCCTCCCTGCTGTAACGCAAAAGGCCGCCGCAACGTACTACCTGGTACGAGCCCTTCAAGCTCTTCCAGCCGAAAGGAGTTATTACGCATGAGCACTCCATCTTTCAACGCCGCTGTGGCTGGCGCGTTCGCCGCGGCCCTGGCGCTTGCCTCCGTTCCCGCCCATGCCGCCGATGGCGCCGCCAAAGAGAAGTGCTACGGCATCGCCAAGGCCGGGCATAACGATTGCGCCTCCGCCAGCAACAATAGCTGCGCCGGCACGTCCAAGGCCGACTATGACAAAGCCGCCTGGGTGCTCGTGCCGAAGGGAACTTGTGTTACCACCGAGGTCACGCTCAAGGACGGCGGCAAGCAGCACGGCACGCTTGAGCCGGGCAAGGGATAGCGTGAACGGTGAAACCTCCCCCAGCGCATAACCCCTCACCCTGTCCCTCTCCCAATGGGAGAGGGAACGCCCTAACAGAGGGTACAGCCGGACTCCCTCTCACATGGGGAGAGGGTTGGGGTGAGGGGTTATGCGCACAGTATGGATCGCCCAGGACCGAACCAAGGAACACCATCATGCTTGCCGCAACTCCCGCAAAAAAACGCAGGGCACCCGCCATCCCAGCCCGCGCGGGGATCGGCCTCAAGCCGGAGCATATGAAAGACATCATGCAAAGCCCGCCGCGCGTGGGCTGGTTCGAGGTCCACGCGGAGAACTACATGGGCGCTGGCGGCGCGCCCCACCGCTTTCTCGAATGGGTGCGCGAGCGCTACCCCCTTTCGGTGCACGGCGTGGGCCTTTCCATCGGCGGCGCGGACCCGCTCGATAAAACCCATCTCCGCCGCTTGAGGACGCTCGTAGACCGTTACGAGCCGGGGCTTTTCTCCGAGCACCTGGCATGGTCCACCCACGATGGAGCTTACCTCAGCGATCTTCTCCCCCTGCCTTACACGGCGGGAACGCTTGCCCACGTAGCGGCTCATGTGGACGAGGTTCAGGAGGCGCTCGGGCGGCAAATCCTGATCGAGAACCCCTCCACCTATGTCGCGTTCGAGACTGGCGAAATGGCGGAAACGGAGTTCCTGCGGGAGCTTACGCGCCGCACCGGCTGCGCGCTCCTGCTGGACGTGAACAACGTCTACGTCTCGGCGCAAAACCACGGCTTCGATGCGGACGCCTATATCGGCGCCTTCCCAGCGGGCCATGTGCGCGAAATCCATCTCGCCGGCTTTTTCGAGGCCGAAGACAGCGCGGGCGAGCGCTTCCTGATCGACGCGCATGACAGCCCCGTGCGCGACGCCGTCTGGGCGCTATACATCCGCGCCATCGAGCGCACCGGCCCGGTTCCCACGCTGATCGAATGGGACAATGAAATTCCAGCGCTCGCCACGCTCGCCGGGCAGGCGGCAAAAGCCGATGCACTGGCGATGGCGGCAGAAAGGCAAGCCGATGTCCTCCTCCATTGATACGGGCCGCGAGAGCCTGGCCGGGCTTCAAGCCCGGTTTTCGCGCGCCATGCTCGAAACGCGCCAAGCTCCGCCGCCCGGCTTGATCCGCGCCCGCCGCTTCAGCGTGCACCGCAACAACCTGTATGCGAGCCTCGTCGAAGCCCTCCGCGCCCGCTATCCCGTGATCCTGCGCCTTGTGGGCGAAGAGTTCTTCAAAGCTGCGGCAAGCATTTTCGCGGCGGCTCATCCTCCCCGCACACCCGTGCTCATTGAATATGGCGAAGGCTTTCCGGCCTTCCTCGAAGGTTTCGAGCCGGCGCGCGGGCTGCCTTATCTCGCGGATGTGGCGCGCCTGGAATGGCTAAGGCACGCCGCCTACCATGCCGCGGACAAGGCCCCGCTAACGGCCGCGGACCTCGCCAAGGTTCCCCATGAGAGCGCGGGCAGCCTGATTTTCGCGCTTCACCCATCGGCCGGGCTCATCGCCTCGCCTTATCCCATTTTCAGCATCTGGGAGACAAACACGAGCGACGGGCAGGTGCGCCCCATTGGCCCGGAGCTTCCGGGCGAGGCGGTTCTGGTTGTCCGCCCGGAGCTGGACGTGAACGTGATGCGCCTAGGCCCGGCGGAACACGCCTTCGCCGCTGCCCTGGCCGCGGGCCAAACGCTGGCCCAGGCAATCGGCCAGGCCGCCGCCCATGACGGCTTCGATCTCAGTCCCACCCTCGCAAAACTCATCGCCGCCGGCGCCTTCGGCGGTGTTTCCGCCGGTCCCATCCAAGCAGGAGATACATACCATGCTTAACCTCATCGGGAAGGCCAACGCCTTGTTCGGGCGCATTCCGGGCGATCTCATCGCCATCACCGCCCGCATCGGCATCGCCACGACGTTCTTCCGCTCGGGGCTGCTCAAGCTCGACGGCTGGAGCAATGGCAACACGCTGGCGCTCTTCACTTACGAATACAAGCTTCCGGTGATCCCGCCCGAGATCGCGGCCTACATGGCGACGGCCATGGAGCTGTCGATGCCGGTTCTCATCTTAACCGGTTTATTCACCCGCTTCGCGGCGCTGGCTCTCCTTGGCATGACGCTCGTGATCGAGATTTTTGTCTATCCCAACGCCTTCGATACCCATGGCGTGTGGGCCGCATCGCTGCTCTATCTGATGAAATATGGTGCGGGCACTTTTTCGCTCGACAATCTTGCGGGAATGCAGCGCGGAACCGTTCAACAGAAGCTCAACAACTCGTGATGTAACGTTTCAGCTTGAGCGGGCGAATTCATATACAATGCTGCCACGATAGCACTGAAATACAGGCAGCAGTCTAGTCCGGTTACGAATAAATAAGAGGAAAAAGGTCATGAAGCTTACTCATCGCTCCGGTACAACCATCGCCGCAACTGCCGCCGCTCTTCTGCTCGCAGGCGCCGCCCTCGCTCCCGCCGCCAACGCCACGGAAGCAAAGGGCCAGTGCATCGGCGCCAACTCGTGTAAGGGCCACGGCGCCTGTAAAACCGCAAGCAACGCTTGCAAAGGCATGAATGCGTGTAAAGGCAAGGGCTTCCTCGTGCTGACCAAGTCGGAATGCGCGAAGATCCCCGGCACAACGTTCAAAATGCCGAAGATGTAAGTCAGGCTCCGCCGTTGTAGCGAGGCGGCGAGGCCGCCCCCTGCCTCGCCCCTCGCTATGACGGTTCCGCGTTTCCAATCTCCAGCCAGCCTGCGGAAGAACAGCCATGTCCGTCAAAAAGCACGAAAGACCGCCCTATCTAGGCTTCGGCCTGGGATTGCGGACGCAGCATTACGCCGAAATCCTCGAAGGCGATCCTAGCGTGGACTGGTTCGAGATCATCTCGGAAAACTTCATGGTTCCGGGCGGACGGCCGCTCGTCATGCTGGACAAAATCCGCGCCCGCTATCCCATCGTCATGCACGGCGTGTCGCTTTCCATCGCCTCTACCGCTCCCTTGGATTTGGACTATCTGAAAGAACTGAAGAAGCTGGCCATCCGCGCCGAACCCAAATGGATCTCCGACCACCTGTGCTGGACCGGCGTGCATGGCGTCAATCTGCACGACCTGCTGCCGGTTCCCTACACGCGCGAGGCGCTCGATCATGTGGCGCCGCGCGTGCAGAAGGTGCAGGAACTGCTCGGACGTCCGCTCACCATCGAGAACGTGTCGAGCTATGTTCGTTACGCCCATGCGGAAATGACGGAGTGGGAGTTTCTGACGGAGCTGACCCGGCGCACGGGCTGCCAGCTCCTGTTCGATGTCAACAATGTCTTCGTCGCCGCCTTCAATCACGGCTACGACCCGCTCGAATTCATCCATGGCGTACCAGTGGAGCCGGTGGTGCAGTTCCACCTCGCGGGCCACAGCGACATGGGCACCTATATCCTCGACACTCACGATCACCCCATCCGCATGGAGGTCTGGGACCTTTACCGGGCGGCAGTGGAGCGTTTCGGCCCGGTCTCCACGATGATCGAGCGCGATGACAACATCCCGCCGCTTCAAGAGCTATTGGAGGAACTCGATCAGGCCCGCGCGATTGCGGCGGATGTCCTGGCAAAAAGAGAGGAGCCCACACTATGCGCGGCGGAATGATGACGCTTGGCGAATTGCAGGACAGCTTTCAGCAGGCGCTACTGAGCAGCGCGGATGGCGTGCTGACGCAGCTTGCGGATGGCCCGCGCGAGCCGAAGGATGTGCTGCTCGGCCTTTATCGCGACTCTTACATTCTGCGGCTGATCGAGTTCGCGCAGAACGATCACGAACTGCTGCGGGCCTATCTCGGCGATGATGCGTTCGAAGACATGGTGCGCGGCTACGCGGCCGCCTATCCGTCGCGCTACCGCAACGCCAAGGACTTTTGCGCCAGCCTTCCGCGATACCTGGCCGAAGCTGAGCCTTATTGCGATCATCCCGTGCTTGCGGAGCTGGCCTCCCTCGAAAAGGCCTTGAACGATGCGTTCTACGCCAAGGACGCACCCGCGATCACGCTGGAAGAAATCGCGGACCGCGCGGACGGCGAGTGGGCGTCCTTGCGTTTCGTTCCGCATCCTTCGGCGGCATGGCTGGATTTCAGAACCAACGCGGCGGACATCTGGAGCGCGCTCAAAAACGGCGGCGAGCCGCCGCAGGCTGAAGAAACCGGCCGGCATCGCGTTTTGGTCTGGCGAGAGGATGTGCCGAAGTTCCGCGTGCTGGGCGAAGAGGAAGCAATGCTCTGGAACGAGGCGGCTGACGGAACCCGCTTTGGCATTCTTTGCGAGATGGCTGCAACTTACGGCGATCCGGATGCGGCGGCGCCGCGCACCGCCGGTTACTTGCAGGGCTGGATCGCCTCCGGGCTCCTGGCGGATGCTGCCCTGGTGTGGGAGACAATCTGCCCGCCGTTTGAAGCATAGAACGCATCCAGCTCTCCGGTTGAACCCCAAATCCGTTGGCGCGGCCATATCGCGCCCGCCTCCCAGAATGCGGCGGCGTCGAAGTCATGGCCTTCACGGGATACTTGGCGCTGCGGGGTAAAAGTAGAAAACAACTTGAGATCAGCCCATTGATTATGACATGGAACAATAATGTGCTATGACATGGAATATGAATGTGCATTGATGAAATGCTGCCGCCATACGCGCTGCATTCTCCATCAGGCTGCAGACGCAAAGTGCCGGTTTTCTTGATTGGGGTGAGGCTCGATTGCCTGAGCGGCGTCAATTGCAACGGACAGAACGCAACCAGGCTGCTTCCAAAAGCATCCCCCCGGTTCCAGCGCGCTTTGACGGTATACAGACCAAGGTTCCGAGCGCGGCACGCTGGGAATGGTATCTTTTTGCCGGACTGCTGGTTGCCGCCGCCACAATTATCAGCGTCTTGTGGATGCGGTATCAGGGGCCGCGAAACCTCTCGCTGCCATATATCGCGGCGCTGATGCTCGCGGGAACCTGGTTCGGCGTGCGCCCGGCGCTTTTCGCGGCAGTCGCGGCTTTCCTGAGCTACAACTTCTTTCTGGTGAAGCCGGAATTCGATTTCGCTTTCGCGCCGGCCGATGTGCTTGCCCTCACTACCTTCCTCGCGACCGCATTGCTGGTGGGCGGAATGGCCGGCCAGTTGAGCGACCGGGCGCGCTTCGCCAAAGAACGCATGATCCATTTGGCCGCCCTGCTTTCCGCCAGCCGCGATTTTTCCGCGGCGGGCACGCCGGCAAACGTTGCCCGCAACCTCGTTGACCGTCTGAAGAACGAGGCTGGCGTCGAGTCAGCGGTATGGGCCGTGGGCGAGTCTGGCGGGCTCCTGGCCGCCTCTGGCGGTGCGCAAGCCGCCGCCGCCCAGATGCCGGTTCCCGTCCACGGGATGCACAAAGCGGAGACAGGGTGCCAATGGGTGCCGCTCGAAACGGAGAGAGGCGTGGTTGGAACCGCGGTCATCTGGCCATCCGGGCTGCGCAGGAGCGCCACCGACCGGCACTGGATCGACGCGATCCTTCAACTCGGCGCTATCGCCCTGGACCGCGCCGCGCTAGCTTCGGAGATCTCAGAAGCAAAACTCGTCGCCGAAAAGGAAGGGCTTCGCACGGCGCTACTTTCGTCCTTGTCACACGACCTGAGAACCCCCATCTCAACCATCCTTGCGTCGGCTTCGAGCTTGTCGGCGAACGACAGCCAGTTCGGTCCGGCCGCCCGGCTCGAACTCGCCAGCACCATTGAAGCGGAGGCGGACCGCCTGAACCTTTATGTGTCGAACCTGCTGGACATGACCCGGCTCGAATCGGGAGCCCTGGCTCTCAAGCTGACCGAGACCGACCCATGCGAAGCCATGGCGGCCGCTCTCGAACGGATGCGGCGCCGTCTGGCCGGCAGGCGCATCGTCCGCCGGTTTGAAAACCATGGCTGGACGGTGCTTGCCGACCCGATCCTGCTCGAACAGATCCTGGTCAACATCATCGAGAACGCGGTATCGTTCAGCCCTCCGGGGACCGAGATTGGCGCCACCGTCATCGCGGATAGCAAGGAAGCGGTTTTGTCGGTAACGGATTCCGGGCCCGGTGTGCCGGCCGGCGAGCTTCCGCACATATTCGAAAAGTTCTTTCGCGGCCGGACCGACCGGACCCGGAGGGCAGGCGTGGGCTTGGGCCTTTCGGTTGCGCGCGGCCTGGCCGAGGCATTCGACGGCAGGATCGAAATCGAAAGCCCCGTGAAGGACGGGCGCGGCACGCGGATGATTATCCGCTTGCCGGTGGTCAGCCAGGCGGAGTCTTGCGAATGACCGCCCCGGCTCCCAAGATCCTCGTTGTTGACGATGAACTTCCTATCCTGAAAGTTATAAAATCCACTTTGTCGAATTCGGGCGCGGAGGTATTGACGGCCGAAACGGCGGCGGATGCGCTGCAAACCGTCGCACAGACCCCGCTCGATGCGATCCTGCTGGACCTTGGCCTCCCGGACAGCGACGGCAAAGACGTTATCGAGCAGGTGCGCCAGTGGACCAGCGCGCCGATCATCGTACTCTCCGCCCGGCATGAGACGGACGAACGGATTGCGGCGCTCGATCTTGGGGCCAACGACTACCTGACCAAGCCGTTTCATATGGGCGAGCTTCAGGCGCGTCTGCGTGCCGCGCTGCGGCAAGTTCAACGTTCGCGCGAGGAGGTGCTGAACTATAGCGCGCACGGCCTGGAGGTCGATTTCCACACCCGGCGCGTGACGATTCTGGGAGAAGAAGTGCGGCTTACGCGCAAGGAATACGAGCTACTCTCCTGCCTCGCCCGTCATGCCGGACAAGTTGTCAGCCATAAACAGCTGCTCGCCGCCGGCTGGGGCGGCACCATCACGGACACGCAATTCGTCCGGGTCTATGTCGGTCAGATTCGCCAAAAAATTGAGGCGGATCCGAGCGCTCCGGCGCTCATCCTAACCGAGCCGGGTATCGGCTACCGGCTGGCGGCCGAGGATTGAAACGGGCAGTGTCCGCATCTTATAAAGTCCTTACACTTTAGCCTACGGTTAGCGCCTGTATAGTGCTGATACGGCACGCATCAAGCGTGGCGCAGAGAAACATCCGAGTGAGGCCCGCCTTGGCACATTTACACGCATCTCAATATTCGGCAGTCAATGCGATAAAGGCCAATTTCGATGCGATATATAGGCAGGAGGATCCCAGACACTACTATCTCGCCCTCGGAAGTCTAGACTATGTTATACCCGAGGTCGCAAGTCCAGCATTTCTCCAGCTAGCCAGCCGCCTTAGCGCACAAAAAGGCCGGCCGGTTACGATTCTCGATGTCGGCTGTTCCTACGGCGTGCTATCGGCCGTTATGCGGCACGGTCTCACCATGGATCAGCTACGGGAACGTTATGCCTCGCCATCGATAAGGGGTCTAACCTCCGCCCGTCTGGCAGCCTTCGATACCCACTACTTCGCAGGCTGGCCCGGACACGAAGATATCCGGTTCTTCGGATTTGACATCTCCCCCAGCGCAATCGCCTATGCGAGGCTCGTTGGCCTCATCGACGAAGGCTTGGCCGCGGATCTGGAGACATCCCCGCTTAGCGAATCAGCGCGCGCCATGATCTCAAAGGTTGATATGATCGTGTCCACCGGCGCGGTAGGCTACGTCACCGTAAAGACGTTCTCCAAACTGCTGTCCGCTTTCGAACCTGGAAAAGAGCCCTGGGTGGCATCGTTTGTGCTGAGGGCATTCGATTACAAGCCCTTCTCGCTATGCCTGGCTGAGCGCGGCCTCCTCACCGAACGCTTCGAAGGCGCGACATTCGTTCAGCGCAGGTTCCGCGATCTGTCCGAATACGAAAACACCATCCGTATTCTTGACGAGACGGGCATCGACCCGGCGGGCAAAGAGGCGGATGGCCTGCTTCACGCCGAGCTTTTCGTATCGCGCCCCGAACAGGAAGCGAAGAACGCTCCCCTCAATGAGATCGTCTCGCTCTCAAGCGGCAGCAGCGCACAGCAATTCAACCACCGCTTCCGCCTCGTGTCCGCCGCCGCTCAAGGGCTGGCAGCCTGAATTGAGGCGGCGTCCAGCCGCCTCTTCAGAAAAGGCTGGCGAGATCTGCGGCCAGGAGTGTGCTGCGGCCGGCGCCAGCGTTTCGCCTTTGCGGCCCTTCTGGCTGCCGGGGCTTTTGCCGGTTTTCTCCCGCGGGCTGCCAGTGCGCGGGGGCCTGCTTAATCCATCGCCCGGCGGCGGCTTGCTGCTATCCGGGCTGTTCAGCCCGAGCCGGCGCTCAAGATCAGCCACACGCGCTGACAGCGCGGCAATCTCTTTGCGCAGCGCCTCGATGACCGCCCGCTGTTCTTCGATAACCAGCAGCAGGGTTCCGGCCGTCTGACGCTGTGAGGACCGGTCTGCGTTCTTCATGCAGAGTCAGAATAGCGGTTCGCTGCTCCGTCATACCGCAAAGTAACTTATTCTCCAGGGAAATGCCGCCGATGTGCTATTCGTGACTTACTCACTCCTGGGGAGTTGCGATTATACGCAGGATTTCGCCCCTCAGCGTAATCGGCTAATTGGGGACCGATGCGAAATAAACGCGCCGGATCGCGCAGTATTCTTTTTCCGTCCGCTACCGGGAGAACCAACGCCTATTAGGAACGTTAGCACAGGGTTTTCTTGCCAGAAACGGCAGCCCGCACGCCTGCCATCATCTCCTCCGCCTCAAGCTGGAGACTCGCCTGCGCGAGGATCTCCTCCACGCCCGCGCCTTGCACCTGCTCAATGCGCACATCCGTCAGCACCGGGATCGAGAAGGGCGAGGGCCTGTCAAGCCGCACGAACAGGAAGCGGTCGCGGAAGCGCGTGAGCAGCTCCGAAAGCCGCTTCAGGTCGAGCAGTTCGCGCTCGGCATCGCGCCGCGTCACCGCCAGCAGAATGTGGTCCGGCTCGTGCCGCCGCAGCACGTCGTAGATCAAGTCGGTCGAGACCGTCATCTGCCGCATGGACTTGCGCGCGGCGTTGTTCTGCTGCTCCACGAGGCCGGTAATGGTCGCGACATGCCGGAACGAGCGCTTCAGCATGCGGCTGTCGAGTATCCATTCCTCAAGTTCGCCGCCCAAAATATCCGGGTCCAGAAAACGCTCGATGTGGCCGGGCTCAATGGCGCTGAGCCCGGTAATCACCAGCCCGTAATCGTTGATCTGGAAGCTCAGCGGCTTGAGGCCCAGATGCTCCATGCGCCGCGTGATCAGCATTCCGAGCGTCTGGTTCGCCCTGCGCCCGGCGAAGGTGTAGAACAGCGTGTGGTGGCGGCGTTCGCAAAAGTGCTCAACCAGGAGCCGGTCCGGGCTGGGGATGGCGGAGAAGCGCGCCTGCAAGTCCAGCCACTCGCGCACATCGTCCGGCAGCCGCCGCCATTCCTCCGGGCTCGCCAGCAAGGCGCGCACACCATCGGCAAGGAAGGTCGAAAGCGGCATCTGCCCGCCGGAATAAGCCGGAACGCGCGGCTCGCCGCCGGGCGCGGGCCGCGCCTCCAGCACCATGTCGCGGATGCCGGCGAAGGACAGCAGCTCGCCCGCGAAAAAGAAGGTATCGCCCGGCGTCAGGCCTTGCGCGAAATACTCCTCGATCTCGCCGAGCACGCGGCCGCCGTGGCCCTTGCCGCCGGCGCCGATGCGCTTCACCTTGAGCCGCGCGGCCTCGACGATGACGCCGATGTTCTGCCGGTGGCGGCGCACCGTGGCCTGATTAGCAATGCGATAACGCCCGTCCGCGAGCGGCACGAGGCGGCGGTAGCGGTCGTAGCCGCGCAGCACATAGCCGCCGTCGATGGCGAACTGGAACAGGCGCTCGAAGGTGGCGCGATCCAGCGCGGCATACGGCAGCGCGGCGCGGATTTCCTCGAACAGCGCATCCGGGTGCACCGGCCCGGTGCAGGCGCAGCTCAGGATGTGCTGCGCCACGACGTCGAGCGAACCGGGGCTTGGCGGCTCGCCGTCGAGCTGGCCTGCCTCGATGGCCGCAAGCGCCGCCTGGCATTCCAGCGCCTCGAAGCGGTTCGCGGGCACCAGGAACGCGCGGCTCGGGATGTCGAGCCGGTGGTTCGAGCGCCCCACCCGCTGCAACAGCCGGCTGACGCCCTTCGGCGCCGCCACCTGGATCACAAGGTCCACATCGCCCCAGTCTATGCCCAGCTCCAGCGCCGCCGTTGCCACCACGCTGCGGATCTTCCCCGCCGCCATCATGGCCTCGGTGCGCCGCCGCAGTTCGCGGTCGAGCGAGCCGTGATAGATGGCGATAGGCAAATTGTCCTCGTTCGCGTCCCACAGCATTTGCAGCATCAGTTCGGCCTGCGCCCGCGTGTTCACGAACACGATGGAGGTGCCCGCGGCGCGGATCGCTTCGTAGATCGCGGGCACGGCGTAGCGCGCCATGTAGCCGCCATAGGGGATGGCCGTGTCCTCGGGAACGAGGATGCGGATATCGGGCTTGGACGGCAAGCCGGATTGCAGCACGGCGGCGGAGGCGCCGGTTGGGCCGAGCCAGGCGGCAAGCGCGGCCGGATCGGCGACGGTGGCCGAAAGCCCGATGCGAAGCGCCCGCGGGGCCAGCGCGCTAAGCCGCGACAGCGCCAGCGCCGTGAAATCGCCGCGCTTGCTAGCCGCGAAGCTGTGCACTTCGTCCACGATCACCGCGCGCAAGCCCCCGAACAGCCGCGGCGCGTCCGCAGCCGAAAGCATCAGCATCAGGCTTTCCGGCGTGGTGAGGAATACGTTGGGCGGCGCGCGGCGCTGGCGGGCGCGCTTGGCCTGCGGCGTATCGCCCGTGCGGCTTTCGACGGTGACGGCGAGCGCCATCTCCGCGATGGGCCGCATCAGATTGCGCTCGATGTCGTTGGTGAGCGCCTTCAGCGGCGAGACATAGAGGGTGTGGATGCCTTGCGCGCGCGTCTCGTGGATATCGATGAGCGAGGGCAGGAAACCGGAGAGCGTCTTGCCGCCGCCGGTGGGGGCGATCAAAAGCGTGGAGGCGCCGGCGCGGAAGGCCGCCGCCATCGCGCGCTGGTAGGGGTGCGCCTGCCAGCCGCGCGCGGCGAACCATGCCTCCACGTAGGGCGGCAGGGCGGGGGGCGGGGTGTTGCGCGGACGCGGCTTGGGCATGGCTGCCGCTGATGTAGGCGATTGGCGCGCGCGGCGCTAGCGGTGGCGGGGGTGAGGAGTAGCCCTATGTGCGTTGCACAATGGGGCATTCTGTCTTGGGGACGCAAACCACCATTTAACGGCTCGTCGCAGTTGTCGGCGATGTACTTTCGCAAGCGGCCATTTGCGGCAACGCCAAGCGTCTCTAAGCCGCGATCCCCGCGGTGTTTGGCGCCTCTCAAGTTGGCTCAAAGATCGATGACCAGACGCTGCCCAGCATTTATGCCGTTGCGAACCGGAGGGTGCAATGTGTTTATTTTATTTGCGACCTAATTCGCCAAAACATTAGCAGTATAACTACAACAGGGAGCAAAAACGTGACTGTCCAGACGCCAAGCAGGTTTCTTTCCGTTCCTTGATTGTTAAAGACATTAATCAATTGCAGAACAACGGGCATCAATGCAATAATCAAAGCCAAGCCGAAACTCTGAAATTCCTTGAGAATGATATCCCAAATTCCACGTCTAACCGCCACCGCTGTTAGCGGAGTCATAGGTGCATTATATTCCGCACGCCGATCGTCGCCGCCATCTTGAACGTCACCCCTCCGGAAGTCGAGGTCCGCCATCATTTTTGGGATGTCCGGTTCTGCGCTGCCGGGCCGGAACGGCCTCCCTCTATAATGCCTCCTGAACTCGCCTGGAGCATAGAGATACCGCTTGGCTGGGAAATATCTTTCTGGGTATGAAGCTTCGTTTCTTTCGCGTTCAGCAAGCGCATGCTTCGAAGCATGAAATGCTTTCACTTTCTGTTGGGCGGTATAGAAATAGTCAATCTTACCATCAGAGCGCAGCCTTGATTTCAACGCCCTCTCAACAACAATCGATCCACCCTCCTCCATTCCGAGCAATTGGAATGAGTTCTCCGGAATACGAACGATATTCTTTTCGATATCCGGGACATCGCCGCTACAAATTCTAAAATACAGATACCGACGGCCAAACAACCGCACAACCCAATTCCCTAATTGATCTCTTTTCTTTAATGGATAAACAAATATATCCAAATCCTTCTGGCTATTCCCGAAACAGAATGGGATACCGAGTGCGTTTCTAAGCGTCTGATCAATTTGCGCGTATCGGGATATCCGTTCTTCGTGTTCTATGATAAACTTCATCAGCGCGATCTTCGCCGCTGGAGTGCGGGTGACTGGATTGCATACGCCGGGAAACTCAAGCTTTTCTAATTCCGCATAAGTTCTGGCTGCCTCTTGGACTTCGCTTCCATTCATAGAAGTAACGCGGCAATGAACAACCAGATAGCCCGAAATATTGCTTGGCCGCATTCTACCAGGAAACTCGCTCCAATGCGTCTTTGTAGCTAATGGATGCCTGTAGACCAAGGCAGCCCAGCGGCCGATTCCCAGGGCCCGCATACGCTTCGGGTGAAGCTTCACAATGTAAAAATCGCTCTTCCGCGCAAACGACCTATCTCCCGTGCCAGTAAAATTAAATAAGTTACTTTCGCTTAGCTGATCATCACTAATAAGCCTTGGATCAATCATTGCTCATCCTGTCTTACTTATACCAAAAAGACTGACAGCGTGCATACTAAACGAGTTGATTGTCCGGTTATGTCACCCCCACATATACCAAACACTAATCTCTGCTAAGCTAGATGAGGCGTTTAAAAACCGTTCTTGAAAGCGGTTTTGCCGCAACCCTGTTTAGCTCTTGAATGCGTGAAATGCGAAGATCATCTGATTTAATCATTTGCAAGATAAAGTCTCCAACATCAACCCCCGGCTCCAGTAGTCTGGATACGGCTAACATCACCTCACGCTCACTCATAGCAGGAATCCATGTTGCTGTCGAGTGAAACTGAGGAAGCCTGACCAATTGATCATTAAGGAGTAATGATCCCCACAAACTTACGTAGGCGTATAATGTAAACGGCAACAAACCACCGGTTGTATCGAACTCAAAATCTCCTAGCTCAAAGTATCCGTAGTTTACACCAATGTGTTCTGATTGATGAAGCGTATCTAACATGTAGTCTGGTACAAGCGCACAGAACAGTTCAGTTGTAGATGAAGGAACGTTCGCTATTGTTGCTGGAATCGAGCAGTATCCTCGTGCAAAATGTGCGGAATATACCGTCGCAATGTCGCGGGCGTGCCCCTTGAATACGGGTACAAGGGCGCGGGTTCCATAACCTAAGAATTTTCTTGACAATTGCATGGGGGACGCATTTGAACCGCTAGCCAGGACCGCATGGAACTTACAGTTTTCAATGTCATACAACTCAGAATGTTTGGAACAGTGGTCTCGTATTGTTAGGATGTCGCCGTTCGTTCTAATAGTGGTGTTAAGAACGTCCGATGTGGATACATTCAAAATTGGATAGGCGTTTCCGTTCCAAAATAAATACGGCTCCGTTTGTAAAGAAAACGGATACTCAAAAGCCTGATCTATGGCCGCTTGCTCTTTCGGTGTTCGAGCGTTTTTAAGGTTCATGACGGTTTCGTAAGGCCTCTTGTAGCGTAGTGCGTGCGCAAGTCTCACGGCGGTTTACAGCCCGCCTATACGAAGATTATACGATCAAGCAAGACTCGCTATTGTGCCACAGTAGCCCCTGATGCCAGCACTTGTCGAGGTTGCAGCCAATTGCAGGGTGATCCAGCCGGGTACACACTAGGCGGCGTGACTTGGCTGCAAACCGGGTTCTTTGCCCACAACGAAAAAAGTGCTAGAGGTGGCCGTTAGCGCAAACTCCGTGTATTCAAGGGAATAGGTGAGGCTGACGCAACGGACAGGTGATAAAAGGTGCGCACTACCCGGTGGGGAATTCACTCACTCAAATGTTGGAGCGGCCACGAAATCCGCCGGCGGGGTGGTGTCCTGGCGTACAGTTGCAGGTGGCGTTTCCCTAGCCTAGCCCCGCGCCTTAAGGAATGGTAAATATCGCTATGCGGGCGTTCATGGTTAATTCAAATATGGTAAACGCACGCTGCGTCCGCCGGTTTTATCGCGTTTTCGCGCGATTTTTACTGTTTTTCGTGTAATTTTTGCTGTCAGAAAATCCCGTTAAATATGTTCCAATATTTGATATTAACCATC
>JBNKTW010000016.1:0-22403 GCA_050298295.1 Rhodomicrobiaceae bacterium | reverse complement strand
CCGTTCCGAGAAGAAGACGCGCTCGCCCCTCGTAAGGCCGTATTTCACCGTATCGGCGCCAGACGCCACATACTCGCGGACGGAAAACCCGGCCTCACGCAAACGGCCGCGATAATCCCGGCCGTAATAGCGGACGTGATCCCATTGCCCGAAATGCAGATCGCGTTCCCGCGGCGTCACGATGCCATCGTCCTCGTAGCTTTGCTCCCAGCCCTCGATGAGCGGCACCATCGAAATAAACCAGCCTTTTGGACGGATAATCCGGTGCAGTTCGGCCAGCGCGAGCTTGTCGTTGACGTGCTCCAGGACGTGGTTCGCGATGACGGTATCGTAACAGCCGGCGGGCAGGCCGGTGCGCTCAAGATCGAGCGTCAGGTCGCCGTAAGTCTCGCTGAGGTCGGCGGTGATATATTCGCGCACACGCGGCCGCAAGAAATCGGCGAGCGGTTTTTCGGCGGCAAAGTGCAAAACCCTGGCGTCAGGGGCCAGGACATTTTCAGCCTGCACGGCCAGGCACAGCAAGCGGTGGCGCTCAAGCGAAGTGCATTTGGGGCAGAAGGCGTCGTAGCGGGGCGGGTGGCCGAAGCCGCGAAAGCGCCCGCGGTAGCCGCAAAGGGGGCAGGAGCGCTCGGCCACCCCGCCCAGTCTTGCAAGAACCTCGGCGCGGTATCTGAGGTTCGAGAAGAGGCCGCCCAAAAAGGCCTTGCCGCTTATGCCCACGAATGTACTCATGACGCCTGGAACAAGTTGGGAGGCCGCGAACCTCCAGATCGGACGCCCAGGCCGCCGGTTGCACTTCCGATCCGCATTTGCGGAACGTACCATTCTGCCAGCCGGACACCCGCAACCCCAACCGTCCGGGCGAAGGTCTGGTTGAAGAGGTTCCGGTCAGGCGAAAATTTCCTACAAACTTACCTATTGGCGGCGATGAATGCAACAGGCGCGCCGCCAGCGGGCGTTTGCTCCGGCGCCGCGCCGGATGGGCCTCAGTGCAGGCAGCACTTCTTGTATTTCTTGCCCGACCCGCAAGGGCATGGATCGTTACGGCCGGCTCTCCTCTCGCGGTGGCTCAGCCCCAAGGCCGGCTCTCTGCGGATCGAGTACAGAGAATGGAGCCAATCGGGCAGGATGCCCTGGGCGGTCCCGAACAGCTCCTTCGGGTCTTCGCCCAAGTCAACGATCTTCGCGTCCATTTCTTCATTCTGAAGAAGTATGGCCAGCACGGCAAACAGCGTTCTGCCCGGCCCTTCCTCCAGCGGCTTCCAGGCTTCGCGGCGCAGGCGGACACCCGCCAGAAATCCGTAAGCCCAGTCCTTCGTTATGAGATGGCCCTCGCTATCCTCCCAGAAGAAAGGCTTGTAGCCCTCGCTCGACCTGAGACTTTTGACGATCTGGGTATGCTCGAACAGCAGCAAGGCCATCGAGAGCGCGGCATCCTCGCTGCCGTCCTGCTCGTGAAAATTCTCAAGCTGGGGCATCCATTCGGCGGTTGGAATTTCCTCGGGGCCAACGATAACGGCCGTAATCAGGCCCTGGGTGTAAGAGTGCGCGGAGAGGCCTTCCTCCAAGTCCTTCTTCGAATTGATGAATTGCCGGAGCTTTTCACCCAGCGCTTCGGGATCCTTGAACATTGCCGCGAAGTTCATGCCGCTCTCTCCTGAATAACCGGACCGCGAATCAATGCGATCATGCGGGGAGGCTAAAGTCCGGCGAACGAAATCTATAGTGGAGAGACGGTTTATCCCCTGAAAGCCGGGCCGGTGTGCATTGTCCGCCATCGCCGGTTCCGGTTTTCCAAAACCGCCAAAGGGGCCAGTAATACCAGCCGCTGGAACTGCTGACAGCATTACCGCGAAAGCGCATAGGATAAGCGGTAGGTCATTGATTATGCTATAGGTTCAACCCCTCACCCTCTCCCGTGGGGAGAGGGACGCTGTTTCATCCGCAGCGGTTATCCAGGCGTTCCTTCTCCCATGGGGAGAAAGACAGGATGAGGGGAGATTCCCTCAGTATAATCCGCTGCTCAACTTTATCTTAGAAGCGCACACGCGCCTTCGCGGGAACGGCGGCAAGCGGTCAGCAGTTTCGGCGGCTGGCATAACGGCACAGCCGGAACTCTTCAGAGGTGGATCGCGCGGCCGAAGGCGGCCAGCACGCTTTCGCCCATCGCCTCCGAGAGCGTCGGGTGCGGGAAGATCGCCTGCATCAGCTCGGCCTCGGTGGTCTCCAGCGTCTTGGCCAGCCCGAAGCCCTGGACCAGCTCCGTCACCTCCGCGCCGATCATATGGGCGCCCAGCAGCTCGCCGGTCTTGGCGTCGAAGACCGTCTTCACGAAGCCCTCGGGCTCGCCCAGCGCGATGGCCTTGCCGTTGCCCTGATAGGGGAAGCGGCCAACCTTGACCTGGCGCCCGTTCGCTTTGGCCGCCGCCTCGGTGAGTCCAACGGATGCCACCTGCGGATGCGAATAGGTGCAGCCCGGCACGTTCCTCACGTTCAGCGGATGGACATCGCTCTTGCCCGCGATCTTCTCCACGCAGATGATGCCCTCGTGGCTGGCCTTGTGCGCGAGCCAGGGCGGGCCGGCCACGTCGCCGATGGCGTAGATGCCGGGTGCCGCGGTGCGGCAGAATTCGTCTGTGACGATGTGCGAGTTCCCGATCCTGACGCCCTGCTCTTCCAGGCCCAGGTTCTCAACATTGCCCACGATGCCTACGGCCAGGATGACGCGGCTGAACTCCTGCGTTTCCTTCTTCAGATCATTGAGCGCGATGGTTGCCGTCACGCTGTCCGGGTTCTTTTCCAGGTTCGCGATTTTCGCGCCGGTGTGGGTTCTGATGCCCTGCTTCTCGAAGGACTTGCGCGCGAAGGCCGAAATCTCCTCGTCCTCCACCGGCAGGATACGGTCCAGGATCTCGACCACCGTCACCTTCGCGCCGAGCGCATTGTAAAAGCTCGCGAACTCGATGCCGATGGCGCCCGAGCCCACGACCAGCAGCGATTCCGGCGTGATATCCGGCACCATGGCTTCCTTGGCGGTCCAGATGAGCTTGCCGTCCGGCTCCAGGTCCGGCAGCGTCCGCGCCCGCGCGCCCGTCGCCACGATGATGTGCTTAGCTTCCACGTCAGCGAGCGGCTTGCCGTCCTTGCCCGTGACCGCGATCACGCCCTTGCCCTTAAGCCGCGCGCTGCCGGAGATCACGGCCACCTTGTTTTTCTTGAGCAGGTACGCCACGCCGCCCGACAGCTTCTCCGCCACCTTGCGCGAGCGGCCCACGATTTTTGCCAGATCGAAGCCCGCGTCCCTGGCGCTTAGCCCGAATTCGTCCGCGCGCCGCATGAGCCGCAGCACCTCGGCGCTACGCAGGAGCGCCTTGGTGGGGATGCAGCCCCAGTTCAGGCACACGCCGCCCAGATGCTCCCGCTCGATGACCACCGCCTTGAGCCCAAGCTGCGCAGCGCGGATCGCCGCGACATAGCCGCCCGGCCCCGCCCCGATCACCGCGATGTCGAATACTTCCTCCACGCTTCCCTCTTTTCAATGCCATGCCTGAAAGCCGTCATCCTCAAAATATGGAAGTTACCAGCCCATCCTTAAACCAGCGTGGTGACTGCCACCTTGATGGAGCCCTCAATTCCGCGCCACCCATGTTTTTTTAGGGATGTCCGCCATGATTATGCCACATTGCCCCCCCCCGCCGGGGGCGAAGGAGCCAAAAAGCTGGCGTTGGACAAGCAACCTACTGCCCGATAACCACAGCTTGACCCGCGCTCGCTTCTTCGATGGCTTGTTTGAGCGCAGGGACCGGAGCGCTGAACGCTTCCGGCGTTTGCTCCGGCACGCGCAGCACAATTACGGCCACGGAGCGTCCGGCGATCTTCTGCTGATAAGTCAGGTTGCGATCCAGCGTCACCAAAATATCGTAACGGCCTGCCATCGCATCGAGGAGCGCGGAGTCAGTGATGCGATCAAGCCCAGCGAATTGGGCCGTTTCAGCATCCAGGCCGGTCAGATACCTGCGCAGACTGTGAGGAACGCAAGCGTCGAGCAGGATCTTCGGCATTATAGCCGGCCTATTCGGCCGCTACGGCGACGGCCTTGTTCGCCGCTTCGATCACTGCAACCGCATGCGCGCGCGATACACTGGGAAAATCGCCGAGGAATTCCTCCAGTGTGTGACCTGCCTTCAGGTAGTCGAACAGGGCTTTCACGGCTACGCGCCGGCCCGTAAAACAGGGCTCGCCGCCAAGCCAGTCCGGCGAGACAGTGATGAGCGGATCGGGAATAGAGTATGCAGGGTTTTGCATTGGAGTATAATACCACCGGCGGACTGTTTCAGCAAAGGTGGCTAACCCAGAGTGTGGTTAGCTAGAGGAGCAGGAAGCTCCAGCGGCGGACACCAGATATCGGCATCGATCGCGAGGAGTGACCGCGCGGCGCCGCGCGGTCAAAGCAGCATGGTCACGGGCTCTTCGATGAAGCCCTTGAACGCGGCCAGGAGCTTCGCGCCGAGTGCGCCGTCAACCACGCGGTGATCGCAGGACAGCGTGCAGCTCATCATGGCGGCCACCGCGATCTTGCCGTCCTTCACGATGGCGCGCTGCGCGCCACGGCCCACGGCCAGGATGGTCGCGTGCGGCGGGTTGATGACCGCGTCGAAACTGTCGATGCCGGACATGCCGAGGTTCGAGATGGCCGTGGTTCCGCCCAGATATTCGTGCGGAGCGAGGCGGCGGCGGCGCGCGCGTCCGGCCAGATCCTTCATTTCGCTGGAGATTTGCGTGAGCGTCTTGTGCTCCACGCCGCGGATTACCGGCGTGAACAGCCCGCCTTCGACCGCGACCGCCACGCCAACATCGGAGCCTTTGTGGATGAGGATGCCGCGCCCGGTGAAGGTCGCGTTCGCGTCCGGCACGCGCTGAAGCGCCAGACCCATCGCCTTGATGATGAAGTCGTTGACCGAGAGCTTGTACGCGCCCGGCCCTTCATCCGGCGAGCGCGCGTTGAGCCGCTCGCGCGCGTCGAGCAGCGCGTCGATCTCGCAGTCCACGTTGAGGCGGAAATGCGGGATCGTCGCCGCCGCCTGGGTGAGCCGCATCGCGATGGTCTTGCGCATGTTGCCGAGCGGGCGCAGCTCGTAGCTGCCCTTCTCGTAGATGGCGAAGATGTGCTCGTCGGGCATCGCCACGGGGAAGGCGGGCGACGGCACCAGCGCCTGCGCGCCGTTTTGCGGTGCCGCGGCGGCAGCTTGGGGCGGCTCTTGCACGCCCGCGCGCTGGGCCTCGTCCACGTCGCGCTTGACGATGCGGCCATGCGGGCCGGTGCCCTTCACTTGCGGCAGTTCGATGCCGGCCTGGGCCGCAAGCCGGCGCGCGAGCGGCGATGCGAAAATGCGGTTTTGGCCGCTAGCCCCGTTCAGAGCGGATCTCCCCTCACCCTGTCCCTCTCCCCCTGGGAGAGGGGACGCCTTCTCAGCGGGCACAGCCTGACTCCCTCTCCCATCCGCATCCGCTTGCGGATAGTTTGGAGAAGCAAGCTCGCCAGGGCGAGCTTGCGCGGGAGAGGGCCGGGTTGAGGGGGCCTTCTGGTCCGCAATCGCCGAAGCGTCCTCCCCTTCCTCCAGCAAAATCGCGATGGGCGTGTTCACCGCCACGCCCTCGGTGCCCGCCGGCACCACGATCCTGCCGAGCGTGCCCTCGTCCACCGCCTCGACCTCCATGGTCGCCTTGTCAGTCTCGATCTCAGCGATGACATCGCCGGATGCGACCTTGTCGCCTTCCTTTTTCAGCCATTTCGCAAGCTTGCCCCGCTCCATGGTGGGCGATAGCGCGGGCATGAGGATCGGTGTGGGCATGTGTCAGTCCTTACGGCTGCGGCGAGCGCCGCGGCCAGCGGTAGAGGAAGGTGAGATAAGCGAGGGCGAAAAAGACGGCGCCCTCAAGGACCCAGCCTACCCAGGTGGCAACTGTACGGAATTCGAGGAACAGCGACTGGACGACGATGGGCGGGCCAAGCATTTCCATGCCGGTGGACTTCTCCGGCAGCTTCATCCAGGCGGTGTGCATCCCTTCGCCTGCGTGCTGAATGTTCAGCGCCAGCATTCCAAGTGCCACCATGCTGACTGTCAGGAGCGCGAACGCTATGAGCCGCAGCGCGAACGGCGCCTGGTGCAGGAACAGGTAAAGCCCTACGACATAAGCAGAAACGATGGCGAAGAACAGCGAGAGGATCGCTGTGGCCGCTTCGCTGGCTTGGATCGCATTGGACAGAATTTCAGCCTCCGTCATGTCTTGCCCCCCTCTACCAAGAAACAGCCGCATATAAGCAGCTAACTCCTGTAGAGTACAGCCTTGACCGCAGCGATGACCTGGGGCGCGCCGGGAAGCGCCAGCTTTTCGAGGCTGGCGGCATAGGGCATGGGCACGTCAGCGCCCGAAACCTTCGTGGGCGGCGCGTCGAGATAGTCGAACGCCTCCGCCGTCACGCGCGCGCAGATTTCGGAGCCCAGCGAGCAGACCGGCCAGGACTCCTCCACGGTTACGATGCGGTTGGTTTTGCGCACCGAGGCGAGCACCGTTTCCATGTCGAGCGGGCGCAGCGTGCGCAGGTCGATCACCTCGGCCTCTATGCCCTCCGCTTCCAGCTCCTTGGCGGCTTCGAGCGCGTAGACCATGCCGCGCGACCACGAGACGATGGTCACGTCCCTGCCGGGGCGCGCGATCTTCGCCTTGCCGATGGGGATCACGAAATCGCCGGTCTTGGGCACCGGCCCGGCCACGCCGTAAAGGATCTCGTTTTCCAGGAACACGACGGGGTTGGGATCGCGGATGGCGGCCTTGAGCAGGCCCTTGGCGTCGGCGGCGGTGGATGGCGCGATCACCTTGAGCCCCGGCACATGCGCATACCAGGCCGAATAGTCCTGGCTATGCTGGGCCGCGACGCGGGCCGCCGCGCCGTTGGGGCCGCGGAAGACGATGGGGCAAGAGACCTGCCCGCCGGACATGTAATGGGTCTTGGCGGCGGAGTTGACGATCTGGTCGATGGCCTGCATCGCGAAGTTGAAGGTCATGAACTCGACGATGGGACGGAGCCCCGCGAACGCCGCGCCGATGCCCAGGCCGGTGAAGCCAGCCTCGGTGATGGGCGTGTCGATCACCCGCCGCGGGCCGAACTCGCCCAGCAGCCCTTGCGTGACCTTGTACGCGCCCTGGTATTCGGCGACCTCCTCGCCCATGACGAACACCGCGCCGTCGCGGCGCATCTCCTCGGCCATGGCGTCGCGCAGCGCCTCGCGCATGGTGATCCGCACCATCTCCACGCCTTCGGGGATTTCGGCGGCGGCATCGTAGGCGGGTATTTGCTGCTCCCCCTCACCCCCACCCTCTCCCGCGAGGGGAGAGGGAGCTGGGCGCGTCCGTTGAGAAGGCGTTTCCCTCTCCCCTTGCGGGAGAGGGGACAGGGGTGAGGGGGCATTCCCGGCATATCCGTTGGCCCGCGCCCCCGCATCCTCGCCATCCGTCACGATCACGGCGATCGGCGTGTTCACCTTCACGCCGCCGGTCCCGGCCGGCACCAAAATCCTCCCGAGCTTGCCCTCGTCCACCGCCTCGATTTCCATCGTTGCCTTGTCCGTTTCGATCTCGGCAATCACGTCGCCCGCGCGCACCTCGTCGCCCTCGGACTTCACCCAGCGGGCGAGCGTGCCCTCCTCCATGGTGGGTGACAGGGCTGGCATGAGAACTTCGGTTGGCATGGGCGCAAGCCTCGTTATTGATCCGTGGTGAAAACCGGCAAGCTTCCGGTATTACTCAGCAGCGCGCCGCCGGGCATCGAGCACCTTCTCTGTGTTCCCATCCCCGTACCATGTTTCCTTATTGCCGGGATCGTCTTTCCATTTGCGGAATAGTGCGATCATTCCGCCATGCGGGATAATTTCGGCCTTGATCCCGGCTTTATTCAGCACCTCAGCCTGACCGTCGTCATAGTTCTCTTGATCGAGGATGATGACATGCCCGATGCCGGCGATTTGCGTCGCGCCGGCGCACATCCGGCAGGGCGATAGCGTCGTTATGAGCGTGGTGCCGGCCGGATCGAACAGGGCTTCGCCCGCATCGCGGAATGCCTCGATTTCGCCATGCGCGGTTATATCCTTGTTCTGCAAGCGCCGGTTATGCCCCCGGCCAATAATCTTTCCGCCCTTGAGCACAACGGCGCCGATGGGGATGCCGCCCTCCGCCAGCCCTTTCCTGGCCTGAGCCACCGCTTCCTCGATTGCATCCGCTAAATATTTTTCCATCCGGATCCTTCGTGACTATGCCTTAAGTGTGCGCCAGTGTTACGTCCGTATACAACTCGGCTGGATCGGGCTCGGGGTCGCGGATGGCGAAATCCGCCGCCTCGTTCACGACGGCGCGGATCTCCTTGTCGATGGCCTTGAGCCCGTCCTCATCGATGCGGCCGGCCGCCAGCATCCGCGCGCGCACCTGCTCGATGGGGTCGTGCTCGTGGCGCATCTTCTCCACCTCCTCCTTCGAGCGGTACTTGGCCGGGTCGGACATGGAGTGGCCCCGGTAGCGGTAAGTGAGCATTTCAAGGATGTGCGGCCCGTTGCCTTCGCGCACATGCGCCACGGCCCGCTCGCCGGCGGCCTTCACCGCGCGCACGTCCATGCCATCCACCTGCCCGCCAGGAATGTTGAAGCTGGCGCCCCGGTGCGACAGGTCCGTCATCGCGGAAACGCGGTCGATGCGGCTGCCCATGCCGTACTTGTTGTTCTCGACCACATAGACCACCGGCAGCTTCCAAAGCGCCGCCATGTTGAATGCTTCGTAAAGCTGGCCCTGGTTGGCCGCGCCGTCGCCGTAATAAGTCAGGCAGACATGGTTGTTGCCGCGGTACTTGTTGGCCAGCGCGATGCCGGTGCCGAGCGGACCTTGCGCGCCGACGATGCCGTGGCCGCCATAGAACCCCTTCTCCACGGAGAACATGTGCATGGAGCCGCCCTTGCCCTTGGAATAGCCGCCGCGCCGCCCGGTCAGCTCGGCCATGACGCCCTTGGGGTCCATGCCGCAGGCCAGCATGTGGCCGTGATCGCGGTAGGAGGTGATGACCTGGTCGCCCTCGCGGATGGCCATCTGCATACCCGCGACAACCGCCTCCTGGCCGATGTACAGGTGGCAGAAGCCGCCGATATGGCCCATGCCGTAGAGCTGCCCCGCCTTCTCCTCGAAGCGGCGGATGAGCAGCATCGTCCGGTAGGCGGAAAGTTCCTCCGCTGGGGCAAGCTCCGGCGGGCCGCCTTGCGGGCCAGCACCTTGCGGAAAATCGCCGGGCATGTCCGCTCCTTTCCTTCAATGCGTGAGCTGCGGCGGATTGAAGCAGCTATTGCCTATTTGGTTTCCCCGCCGCTTTTTTCCAGGGAACGCCCGGCGGCTCATTCCGCAGGCGCGAAAAAGGCTTCGCCGCGCGGCTTTCATGTCCGGCGCGGCGTCAATGTGAAGCAAAATCAAGGCGTTGGGATGAGGGCGGACCGCGCGTCTAGCCATGACGGAACCGCATAGCCGCTATTTTCCGTTGTTCACGATCACGATATCGGTGGGGCGGGCGAGGTCCAGAAGCGAGCGCGCCTGCTCGTCGAGGAGCGAGGGATCGGCGGCGGATTTGTCCTTGAGAAGGGCCGCGTCGCGCTCCAGCCGCCGGTGCTCGGCCTTGAGCTGCGCCAGCTCCTTGGTCATCGCCTTGACGCGGGCCTGAATCTGCTGGTTGGCGATGAGCCCATGCGCGCCGCGCACGGCTTCCGCCGCCACATAACCGATGAGAGTGAGCAGCACCAGAAATAGGATGAACTGCTTCATTCGCCGCCCCTCGCCGTTGTCCGTACCGCGCCTTCTTGCGAGTCGCAGAGTAGCCCGGCAGGCGTTAGCGTATGGTTAACGGCAGGGTTCGCGCCAGCCAGGGCGGCTTGTGTGAAGCTGTTGCGGGCGTGGTGAAAGGCCCCCTCGCTCTGCCTCTCTTCCCAAGGAGAAAGGGGAAACCGGCGATAACCGCGGCCCCTGCCGGAGCCCATGCGTCTCCCAGGGCAGGGACCGCGGCGGTTACGGGCGCAAACCACTTGCCCCGGCCGTGCTCATCATGAACGGCCCTGGACGCTTAAAACTCTCCCCCCAGGTCCGTGAACCTGGAAGCTCTGGCGGCTAAGCGTACTGGCCAAACGGAACCCAGACCACCTGCGCCCGACGCTGCCCCCGTAGCGCGCGGCCGCGCGGAGGTACTGCGGAAAGTAGTACCAGGAGCCGCCGCGCAAAGCGCGAAACGCACTATCTCCGGTGGTCCATGCCGAGCCATCGCTTGGCGCGCCTTCATAATTATCGTGCCAGCAATCCTCGCACCATTCCCAGACATTGCCATGAACCTGATAAAGCCCCCAAGGATTGGGATCGAAACTGTCCACTGGAACCGTCTTTTCGCGGTATTTGCCCCCCTGTCCGCCGAAGTATGTATAATTGCCATCGTAGTTCGCCTGGGCGGTGGAAATCGTGTCTCCCCACCAGAACGCAGTTTCCGTTCCAGCCCGGCAGGCATATTCCCATTCCGCCTAGGAAGGCAGCCGGTAAGCCTTCCCGGTTTTTGCCGAAAGCCATTTCGCATATGCCTGGGCGCCGTCCCAATCTACATTGATGACCGGCCTGCGCCCCTTCCCCCAGCCTTCATCGCCCGGAGAACTGGGCTTCCGCCCGGTGATTTTCCGCCAATCCGCGTCCTTTTGCGCCGCCTCCCACTCGTCGAACGTCACCGCGTAGCGGCCGATTGCGAAAGGCTGGCGGACCGTCACCTTGTGCCGAGGCGCTTCACGTTTAAAGACTTCCGCCCCGTCTTTGTATTCCTTGGTCAGCCTGGCGATTTCCGCATCCGTGGAGCCCATCCAGAACTCGCCCGCCGGCACAACCACCATCTCCGGCGCGAAGTCCGCGTCCTTGAAGCTCTCGGCCTTGCCCGCACCCGGCAGGAACCATTCGAGCCCGGCGGGCCGGGCAATGGCCGGGGCTACCCGGGCGCGGCCCTCGGCCCGGTAGCGGGCCTCCAGCTCTTGCCGCTTGCGCTCCTCCTCCGCTTTCTGCGCCTTGACCCGCGCCTCCTCCGCGGCAAGCTCCGCCAGCCTTGCCCGCGCGGCGTCTGCATGAGCGCTATCGAAATGCGCCTTGAGGAAGCGCTCCAGCGCGCCCTTGTCGCGGCCGGCGGCGGCGAAGGCGGCATCCGCGAGGTCGTCCAGCTTGTGCTGCGCCTTGCGAACCAGGAAGCCGCTCTTGTGCTCCTCGATGAAGGCGCGGAAGTCGCGCGGATCGGTGGAGAGCTCGATCAGCTTCCAGTCTTCGCCGGCGTGGTTATGGTTCGCAGCGCCCGGCGTTGGGGCAGGCGGAGCCGGGGAGGCCGGTTGAGGGGAAGGCCGCGGCTCCCGCCCATTCCATTCCTCCGGACCGAAGCGCCGCGTTTCCGCCTGCCGCCGCGCCGCGTCCACCGCGAAATCCTTGAGCGGGCGCGCGCCGAACCTGCGCCATGCCGCCTCGTATTGGGCGAGCGCCTTGCGGTTATAAGCCTCCCGGCCAACCTGTTTCTCCACCGCGTCGAGCAACGGATCGAGCGCCCGGCTGCGCGGCGAGCCATCCCAGGCGGTAAGGTCGATGGTATCGGCCAGCCGGAAGCCGAAGGGAATTTCGCACGGCTCGATCTTCGCCGGCAACAGGATGCCCAGATCGTGAGCGAGATACACCTCCTCGCGCACCCAGCGCGAGTTGACCGACAACGAGCACCACAACGCCACCAGCGCCTTGGCCTTGCGGATCTGCCCCTCGATCTGCGCAGCGAAGTCCTTGCCCTTCACCAGCTCGTAATCGAACCAGACCGTGTAGCCACAGCGGCGCAGCACCTCGGCGAAATGCTCCGCCGCCGCCCGCCGCTCGCTTTTGTACGAAATGAAAATCTCGGCCATGCCGTCCCGCCCCACCAGCGCAATGAGCATAAAATACATAGCAGCATCGGCGGCCATGCAAAAGCGGCCAAACCGCCGCCAGGTGAGGGGCGTGCCAAAAGCTCCGCCGGCGCATCCGTTAAATCCACGTAAAGCCCGGCAGGCAACGTATCATGGTAAATTCGGGCATGGTAAACGCTCACTCGCGGCGCGCATTTTTACATGAATTCCCGCGATTTTTACTGCTTTTCGCGCGATTTTTGCGTTCGAAAAATCCCTTTAAATATATTCGCAGCTTCCAAATTAACCACGAAACGGCATATCCCGCGCCGCCCGCGCCGGGACGTGCTTAAGAAATCGCATTTAAAACCAATAGCTAGTCCGCATTTACAATCGAGAAAGGCGCATTTGCCTATATTAGCACATTAAAGAAGAACGCAGAAGCAGCACAGAAAATGCGGCCAGACGCGAAATATAAAGTTAAAGGACGGTTAAGTTCCCCCTCATCCCGTCCTTCTCCCCGGAGGGAGAAGGGACGCCAGAAACCGCCGTAGCGTGAATTCGGAGGTACTCTCTCCCGGCGGGGAGAAAGACAGAGCGAGAGGGCCTTGCCGCGATGCAAGCGCCCGCCGCCGTCAGGCCGTGCCGCCCTTGGCCGGGGTGGCTTCCTTCTGCACCGTGATGCGGTCGCTCAGCTCGCTGAGCCAGTCCCGCAGGGAAGGCGTGTTGCGGGGGCGGCAGGCTTCGTCGCCGATCTCGCAGGCCGCGTGCTGCATGTAGCGGTACTCGTAGGCTTGCTCCGGCATCAGGTCCACGTCGCGGAACACGGCGTACAGCCGGTCGCCGTTGGGCAGCGCGGCCTCGAAGAAGTCGTTGTCCGCCACCGCGATAATTCCGGCCACGGACTTCCGCTGCAGCGCGCCCCAAAGGCCGCAGGCGCGCATCTCCTCAACGTGCTCCGGCTTGAGGTCCGCGAGCTTGAATTCCTTGGTCGTGCGGTGATGGGAAACGCCGGTAATATCGCCATAGGCGATCTCGCGCACGGAGTCGTACACGACGTTGCCGATGGTGATGTCAACCGCGCCCTGGAAGACGTGGCAGTGCCCCTCCTCGAAGGTGAACGCCGTCAGCGTCACCGGCGTGCAGCGCAGCTTGCCGTCCTCGCAGCAAAGCGCGTCCCGCAGCACGTCGGGCTCGGGCGAAACGTCCTGCCGGTGCTCGCCGGACACGCCCCAGATGCCCCAGAGCGGAAAGTTCTCCTTCGTGATGGCGCTCAGGCCCAGGCCCTCGCAAGCCTTCCGGAGGAGCTGCTCCCTATCGTGCGCGAGCAGCTTATCGTAGCACTCGCGGAACTCCTTGTAGCTGGGCTTGGGCGCGGACGGAAAGAAATAGAGGATTTGCAGCGCCGCCGCCGGCAGCAGCACCGCGAGCAAAAGCCAGGGGTCCGGCGCCACCATGCCTTCGTACACGGCCGCGCCGATGAGCACCACCGAAGCCGCGAGCCAGAAGCCGGTAAGCCACCGCCGCAGCTTCTGCGTCGCGGCGCGGCGGATATTATACTTCAGTATTTCGTTGTAGACGCGGCGCTCGAAGAAGGCGCGGACCAGCACCCTCATGTCCCTAAGCTCCTCCGCGGAAATGTCCGCCTGCCCTGCCTGCATGTGACCCCCTATAAAACACACGGAAACCAAACTATAGGCGGCAGCCGGGCACGGAATCGTGTCAAGAAAAAGAAGTTTGCTGGGCGGTTGCGCCTGCCGCCAAAACTGCTTGTCAACATAGTGCGCCGCGCTCATTGTTTCTCTGGTTAGGCTGCCGGGGGGCGCGTCATGGATTTTTGGTCGATTGCAGGAAACATTGCCGCAACCATCATCTGCGGCCTCGCGGTCTTGGCCTTCGGCCGCTGGCAAGGCTGGTGGCTCAAGGCCAAAGCGATACGCAAGACGCGCGCGGCGGACGGCACCCAATTCACCATCCTTGTGGCCAAGCTAGAAGGCGACGCAGACAACAGCCAGCATCGCCACATCCTGACCGAGCTGCAAAAGCAGTTCCCCCCACGCGGCGATGTGCGCGTGCATGTGCTGCCCTATCCCGAGGCGCTCGCCATCGAGCACGGCGAAATTGGCGCGGCACTCGTCCGCGCCGAGGCGCGCGGCCGCCAGTGGCTCAAGGCGATGAACGCCGATGTGCTCATATGGGGCGAGCAAGGCGCGAAGGATAAGGTGCTGCGGCTGCGGTTCTTGACGCCCGCGGGCGAAGGCAGCGCGCAGAAACCCTACCAATTGAACAGCACGCTGGAACTCCACCCGGATTTCGGCGCCGATCTTGGCGCCATCCTCGCGGTGCAGGCGGCCACCGCCATAGATCCTGTCTACGAGCGCTCCGGCGAAGCCCTCGCCGAAATCATCGCCCCCGTGACCGCCAAGCTCCAGCCCTTGGCGGAAAACCCGCCCGTAGTCTTCGCGGACGAAACCAAGGCGCGGCTCTGGCACGCTTACGCCGATGGCGAACAGCTCCTCGGCGAGGAACGCGGCGATAATGCGCGGCTCCAAACCGCCATCCGCTTTTTCCGCCAGGTTCTCGATGTGTGGACGCGCGAGCGCGCGCCGCTGCAATGGGCCATGACGCAGAACAATCTCGGCACCGCGCTTTGGAGCCTTGGCAAACGGGAGGCCGGCACGGCGCGCCTCGATGAGGCGGTCCAAGCCTTTCGCGAGGCGCTCAAGGAGTGGACGCGCGAGCGCGTGCCGCTGGATTGGGCCATGACGCAGAACAATCTCGGCACCGCGCTTGCGAGCCTTGGCGAGCGGCAAGCGGCAGTGGACAAGGCAAAGGGCTGCGCGGCGCTGGAAACGGCGCGAGGGGCTTACGCGGCGGCGCTGGAGGAATTCCGGAAGGCTGGCGCGGGCTATTATGTGGGCGTGGCGGAAGGGAACATCGCGCAACTGAAGGAAGTCATTGGGCGGCTTTGCGGATGACGGCTTGCGCCAGGCTGCCCGCCCCAGGCCAGGGCCGCGATCACCGCGCAAAGCGCGATTATGGTAAATGCGAAGGTGGTTAACGGCGGGGCGGCCTGCGCATTTCACCGCATTTTCGCGCGAATTTTAGCGCTTTTCGCGCGATTTTTGCTGTTGCGGAATCCCTTTAAATATATTCGCAACTTTAATATTTACCATAAAATCGCGCATCCGGTCCGCGCGGCGCCCCGCAGCGCGAAGAAAATCTGATTAAAAACCAATACCTTGCGCGCATTTACGGTTAGGAAAGGCGCATTCGCCTACAATTGCGCATTAAAGAATAAAGCGGGAGCAACAGCGAAAAGTGGGAGTAATCCAAAGAATAGAGTTAAGCGGCAATTAAAAAAACCCCCTCGCTCCGTCTCTCTCCTCAAGGGGATAAGGACAGAGTGAGGGGGGCTTTCACGGGCCGCGGCCGTTCCGTCCCTAGCCCGCGCGCAGGATCGAGCGGCCGGCGAACAGCGCGGTGTCGCCCAGCTCTTCCTCGATACGGATGAGCTGGTTGTACTTGGCGATGCGATCCGAGCGCGACATGGACCCGGTCTTGATCTGGCCCGCGTTGGTTGCGACCGCGAAGTCGGCGATGGTCGCATCCTCGGTTTCGCCGGAGCGGTGCGAGATCACGCACTTGAAGGCCGCGCGGTGGGCCATGTCGACGGCGTCGAGCGTCTCGGAGAGCGAGCCGATCTGGTTGACCTTGATGAGGATGCCGTTCGTGGCGCCCTCCTTGATGCCTCGGGCGAGGCGCTTCGGGTTGGTGACGAACAGGTCGTCGCCGATCAGGTTGATCTTGTTGCCGAGCTTTTGGGTCATGATCTTCCAGCCTTCCCAATCGTCCTCGGCCATGCCGTCCTCAATGGAGATGATCGGGTAGCGGCCCACCAAATCAGCATAGAAATCAACCATTTGGCCTGGATCGAAGCTCTTGCCCTCGCCCTTCAGCTCGTAGCGGCCGCTGTCGAAAAACTCGGTCGAGGCGGGGTCGAGCGCGATGGCGATATCCTCGCCGGGCTTGTAGCCGGCCGTCTCGATGGCGCGCACCACGAAGGCCAGCGCCTCGTCCGCCGACTTCAGGTTCGGCGCGAAGCCGCCTTCGTCGCCCACATTCGTGCTGTGCCCGCCCTCCTTCAGCAGCTTCTTCAGCGTGTGGAACACCTCGGCGCCCCAGCGGACAGCCTCGGCAAGCGTGGGCGCGCCCAGCGGCGAGATCATAAACTCTTGAAAATCAATAGGATTATCGGCGTGCGCGCCGCCATTGATGATGTTCATCATCGGCACCGGCATCACCCGCGCATTGACGCCGCCGAGGTAGCGGTAGAGCGGCAGTTCGAGCGACTGGCACGCCGCTTTCGCCACCGCCAGCGACACGCCAAGGATCGCGTTCGCGCCCAGCCGGCCCTTGTTCTCCGTGCCGTCGAGCTGCAGCAGCGTATCGTCGACCCGGCGCTGCTCCGTGGCCTCCATGCCTTGCAGCGCGTCGAAAATCTCGCCGTTCACGGCTTCCACCGCCTGCAGCACGCCCTTGCCCTGGAAGCGTTCGCCGCCGTCGCGCTTCTCGATGGCCTCATGCGCGCCGGTCGACGCGCCCGACGGCACCGCGGCGCGGCCCTGCGCGCCGTCCTCCAGCACCACGTCAACCTCGACGGTCGGGTTGCCGCGGCTATCGAGAATTTCGCGGCCAATGATATCGGCAATAGCGGTCATGAGCGCACCTCATCAAGTTCCTGGAAAGATCGGGAAGTCTTAGGCCGTCTTAAAGGACTCGCGCCGCCGGGCCAAGAGGCTTACATCCGTATACATGAGTTTGACACCGAAAGATGACGCGGCAAGGGCGCTGGTTCTGCTCTCCGGCGGGCAGGATTCGGCTGTTTGCCTGGCCTGGGCGCTCACCCGTTACGCCCATGTGGAAACGCTGGGTTTTGCTTACGGCCAGCGGCACAGCGTCGAGCTTGAGTGCCGCCCGAAGCTGCGCGAGGCAGTCACCGCCGCCTTCCCCAATTGGGCCGGGCGGCTCGGCCCCGACCATGTGCTTGACCTTTCCATACTTGGGCAAGTTTGCGATACGGCACTGACCAGCGAGGCGGAATTCGCGTTGGGCGCCAATGGCTTGCCAAACACCTTCGTGCCGGGCCGCAACCTCCTGTTCTTCACGCTGGCCGCCGCGCTGGCCTACCGGCGCGGCATCCGCGATCTTGCAGGCGGCATGTGCCAGACCGACTATTCCGGCTACCCGGATTGCCGCCACCATACGCTCGAAGCCCTGAACCAGGCCATAAACCTCGGCACGGCGGAGCGTTTCCGCATCCTGACACCGCTAATGTGGCGGACGAAGGCGGAAACCTGGGCGATGACGCAGGCGCTTGGCGGCGCGGCCCTCGTGGAGATCGTCGCGGAGCATACGCACACCTGCTACAAGGGCGATCGCGGACACCGCCACGATTGGGGCTATGGCTGCGGCGCTTGCCCCGCCTGCGAGCTTCGCGCGAAAGGCTACCGGCAGTGGCGGCAAGGTTCTTAGAAAGGCCCGATTTATCATGACCTTGGCGGCGGGAGTGTTACCGGATAACCTTTGGAGCCGCCATGACAAATCAGACGCCAGTGATAATCGACGTTCTCGTAAGCTGGTTCCCCATGCTGCTCCTGATAGGGGTATGGGTCTATTTCATGCGGCGGCTCGGAGGAGGAGGAAAGCTAACAACTTCGGAATACTACGAACAATTTCTTCGCGAGCAGAAGCGGAGCAACGAAGCGCTGGAGAAAATTCTAGCCCGCTTGGAAAGCCGCCTCCCGCAATAGGCATTGCAGCCGGCGCGCACGCCTAGCATATTGATGGCGCGATCAATTCCCGCGCTCCGGTATGCGCGGGCCATGTGCGGGCGATGTACACGGTCAAGGAAATTTACGCGACATTGCAGGGCGAAGGCGCGCACACCGGACGCGCCGCCGTGTTCCTGCGCTTCGCCGGCTGCAACCTCTGGAGCGGGCTGGAGCGGGACCGGGCCGCCGCCGCCTGCCGGTTTTGCGACACGGATTTCGTTGGCGCGGACGGGCCGGGCGGCGGCAAATTCCAAGATGCGAAGACGCTGGCTGAAGAGGTGGCCCAATGCTGGGCAGCGGCGGTTGCAAGTCCCCCCTCATCCTGTCCTTCTCCCCGAGGGGAGAAGGGACCTCAGAATAACCCGCGCCGGAAGTTCGAGGGCACCCTCTCCCCTTGGGGAGAGGGACAGGGTGAGGGGGCCTTGGACCCCGCAAAACCCTATGTTGTCTGTACCGGCGGCGAGCCGCTCCTTCAGTTGGACGCGCCCTTGATCGAAGCGCTGCGCGCCCTGAGCTTCGAAATCGCCATCGAGACCAATGGCACGCAACCGGCGCCTCCTGGCATCGATTGGATTTGCGTGAGCCCGAAGGCCAATGCGCCGCTGGCGCTGACTTCCGGCGGCGAGCTGAAACTCGTTTTCCCGCAGGAAGGCGCGGACCCCGCGCACTTCGAACACCTTGACTTCCGCCACTTTTTCCTTCAGCCGATGGACGGCCCGCACGTCCGCGCCAATATCGAAGCGGCGGCGCGCTATTGCCTCGCCCATCCCCGCTGGCGCCTGTCCCTGCAAACGCACAAACTGATCGGCCTGCCTTAAGCCCATGATGCGCATCTACAAAGAGTTCACCTTCGAGGCCGCTCATGTCCTGCCTCCGGTTCCCGCCGGCGATCCGGCCGGGCGGCTGCATGGCAGCTCAATCGTTGTCCGCGTCACGGTCGAAGGCGAACCCAGCCCGGAAACCGGAATGATCGTGCACTTCGGCGCGCTCGCGGTAGGGCTCGAAGCTCTCAAGGACAAGCTCGACCACAGGCTTTTGAACGAGGTTGCTGGCCTCGAAACGCCAACCCTTGAAGGCATGGCCGCCTGGATCTGGCGCGAGTTGAAGCCCGGTTTGCCTGGCCTTGCCGAGGTTCAGGTTTCGCGTCCAACCTGCCGCGAGGGCTGCATCTACACGGGACCGGCGGACAGGTAGCAGGCGCATGAAACCGGAGCGGCAGGGGCATTTCACCGGGCTTTCGAGAAGCACCTGGCTGCTCGCGCTGGCAAGCTTCTTCTCCGATATCTCCACCGAGATGCTCTACCCGGTCCTGCCGGTGTTCCTGACGCAGACGCTTGCCGCCAGTGGCAGCATCGTCGGCCTGATCGACGGCTTCGCGCAGGCGCTGCAGAACATCGTGCAGGGCTTCTCCGGCACGCTCTCGGACAAGCTGCAAAGGCGCAAGCCCATCGCACTCGCCGGCTATTTTCTATCGGCCATCTCAAAGCCGCTGATGGGAATCGCCACGGTTTGGCCGCAGCTCTTCGCCGCGCGCTCGCTCGACCGGCTGGGCGCCGGCATCCGGACAGCTCCGCGCGACGCGCTGCTCGCCGCATCGGCGGATGAGGCGCACCGCGGCAAGGCGTTCGGGCTCGAAGGGCTGGGCGACAACGCGGGCGCCTTCCTCGGCCCGCTGATCGCGGTGTTCCTGCTTTACTGGCTCCAGGCGGACATCCGCAGCATTTTCTACCTTGCGCTGATTCCCGGCCTGCTCGCGTTTTGCATGGTGCTCCTGGTCAAGGAAGGGCGGGCGGATGGCGCAGCCAAGGCTAAAATCGATATCGGCTTCCGCCAATTTCCGCGCGCCTACTGGCGCTATCTGGCGGCCACCGCGCTGTTCGGCATCGGCAATTCCAGCAATGCGTTCCTGATCCTGCGCACCCAGGACACGGGCAGCCCGCTGCTGGACACGATCCTGATTTACGCCGCCTTCAACCTGGTTGCCGCGCTGATTTCCTATCCGGCCGGTTTGCTGTCCGACAGGATGGGACGGAAGCGGGTTCTACTCGCCGCCATCGCTATTTTCGCAGGCGCCTATCTGGGCTTTGCGCTGAGCCGGAATATCGCCGTCATCGGTGTTCTGTTCGTGGTTTACGGCCTGTACCAGGGCATGTTCCGGGCGGTTGGCAAGGCACTCGCCGCCGACCTTGTGCCGGCGCAACTACGGGCAAGCGGCATTGGCTGGTACAGCACCACATACGGCCTGCTACAGCTTGCCGCAAGCCTTGCCGCCGGCTTACTTTGGGACAGGATCGGGCACGAAAGCGTGTTCTATTTCGGGGCGGTTTCCGGCGTCCTCGGGTTTCTCGGCGTCCTGTTTCTGGTTCCCGCCAAACGAACGGAAGCGTGACTTTTGTTCCAGAATGCAACCCTGCCCCGATGGTAGGTTTCCTTTACGGAACCACCAGAGCGAGGACGAGTTGCGATGCAGCGCATGAAATTCTTCATCGACACCCACGACGCGGCGAACGGCACCTTCCCGGCGGGTATCACCAAGGAGCAGTTCGCTGGGTTCTATACGAAGTATGAGGAAGCCTGCCGGCAGGAAGGCGTGATCTCGCTGCGCGTCCATGCCAGCCTCACTGACGGCCGCGCCTATTGCTTCACCATGGCCCCGGATGCGGATGCGGTGAAGCGGGCGCATGACCGGGTGGGGCTCGCCTTCGATACCATCTCGGAGGTCGTAACCTCAACGCCGGGCGACCTGTTCTTCCAGGCCACGGCCTGACGCCTGCGGCGGGATAGCGCGCCATGACACTGATGACGGGAATTAGGTATGCAGGTTATAGTCGGCGGATGCCCGATGCGCCCGCCGCAAGCCTGTTTCCATTCATCGCCGCCATGACTCCCGGGAATCGCGGCGCGCTCGAGTCCGCCTTGCGCCGCGTCTCCTGCAAGGGAGGCGCCCACCTCGTTGCGCGGGGCGACGAGGTGGCGGGCGCCTACCTCGTGGAAGAAGGCGCGCTGCGCGTCTACTACACCAGCGAGGACGGGCGCGAGGGAACGCTCTACTGGGTGGAGCCAGGGCAGACCTGCATCCTGGCACTCAATAGCACGTTCTCCAGGCTCGCCTATCCCGCCTGGGTCGAAAGCGAGGGGGATACGCGCTTTGCCATCGTGCCGGGCGAGGTCTACCGCAGGCTGTTCGCCAGCGACGCGGCCGTGCAGCAGTTCACCTTCGAGGCTCTGTCGGGGCGGCTTTTCGAACTGATGGAGCTGATGGAGGAGACGGCAAGCCAGGGGCTCGAAGCGCGGGTCGCCGCCTTCCTGCTCAGGCGCGCCAAGGGCGAGGAGCGGCTGATCCTGACGCAGGAACAGCTTGCGCGGCATCTGTCGACCTCACGCGAGGTCGTCTCGCGGGTGCTGCGCGGGCTTGCAGCGCTGGGGCTCGTCAGTTCGGGCCACGGCCAGATCGTCATCTTGGACAGCGAAGGCCTGCGCCGGATCGCCGGATAAGGCTCCGCGCGCCCTAGCGAACCGAAGAAGCACAAAATCATGTTTAATGTAGCGCCGATCCTTATCATCTGCGCCAGCGCGGTTGTGGCTGGCATCATCCTGCTGTTCCTTCTGGTCGAGACCGACCTTACACGCTGGACGGGCATGAGCCGGCGGCAACGGCTTTTTCTGGCCGCGGGCCTGGGGCTGGGCGTGGCCGCCTTCTCCATTAAGCTCGCGATCCTCAGCAGCCTGACAGTTATGGGCTCGCACGGGAACCGGCCCTTCGCTCCACGCCTCACCGTCACGCCGCCCAAGGCCGAAGAGCCGGCGGTAATGATAGGCGCGGTAAAATGGGAACCGCTGCCGGACAAAGCGCCCGAGCCCGCAGACAATCCGTCCACGCCGGAGAAGATCGCGCTCGGCTTGCGCCTCTACAACGATCCGGCGCTCTCGCGCGACGGAACGGTGGCTTGCATCACCTGCCATGACACTAAGCGCGGGGCCGGCGTTGATGGGCGGCAGTTCTCCAAGGGCATTGGTGGGCAATTGGGCGGCCGCAACGCTCCGACCGTGTTCAACGCCGCGTTCCAGGTCAAACAGTTCTGGGACGGGCGGGCGCGTTCGCTCGAAGAGCAGGCGCTGGGCCCCATCGCCAACCCCGTGGAAATGGGCAGCACCGATCTCAACGCTGTAGTGGAGCGCCTTAAGGCCAACCGCTCCTATGTGGAGGAGTTTACCGCCGTATTCGGCGCGGAAGAGCCGCTGACCATTAAGAACGTTGCCAAGGCCATAGCAGCTTACGAGCGTACGCTTATCACGCCAGACGCCCCTTACGACCGCTTCGTGCGCGGCGATCAAAACGCGATGACGCCCCAGCAGGTGCGCGGCATGTCCCTGTTCGAAAGCGTGGGCTGCACCGACTGCCACGCCGGGCCAAACTTCAGCTCCGCGAGCATACTTTCGCCGGACCGTGGCGGCACGGGCTTCAGGCTGTTCCCGGCGCGGCCCTCCCCCTTCGATGCGAAGTACGATTTGAACGCCGATTCCGGAGCGCGCGCGAAAGGCTCGGCGCCTGGGCTATGGCGCGTGCCCACCCTCAGGAATATCGCGCTGACCGGGCCTTACTTTC
>JBNKTW010000015.1:0-13646 GCA_050298295.1 Rhodomicrobiaceae bacterium | reverse complement strand
GAAATAAACGCGTCAGATTGCACAGGATTTTTGTCCGCCCGCCAGGCGCGGAAAGGTGCGCATACCCAGGGTATGTAAGCCTTTCCGTAACGCGGCGGACGGGCAAAAAGACACGCAAGGTGGCGCGTTTATTTCGCATCGGGCCCTTAATATGAAGCGCCGTTCTGCCGGTGTTTCACACGCTCGAACCCAGGAGTCCGCGCCACGAAACGCGGCCTCTGCCGCAGTCCGTGGCCGGTTCTCGCGCGCCCTATTCCGCCGGAACCACCGGCCCGCTGGCCTTTGCCTGCCCGTCTCGCAATTGCTGGATGCGGCGCTTCACGAAATCGACGTGGTAGCGCAATTCGTAGAAATCCGCCGACAGGTGGGTGGGCACCGTAATCTTCTCCACGCCGTCCTCGATGTGCGCAAGCTCCTGCTCCCGCTGCTCGATGACATCGAGCTGCGCCGTCCTGGGCAGGCTGTCCTCCAGCTTCTTAAGCTCGCGGTACCAGTGCAGGATACGCCGCTTCATGCGCCAATTGTAGATAAGGGGCACGAACCGGACCAGCGGCAGGATGATGCCAATCAGCGGCAGAACCAGGATGAGGGCGCGGTCGAGCAATGTAGCGACCCAGAATGGCAGCACGCGCTGGAAGAAGGTCGCGCCGTTCTTGTACACCCGGCGCGCATCGTCCGGCACGTCGAACTCTGGATCGCCTGAGAGCGCTTCGACGCCAAGCGGAAACAGCTTGGCTTCGCCGTTTTCCTTGAGCGCCGGCTTGCTCTGCACGGCCAGAATCGCTTGCGACAGCACCGTCACCAGCGCGGAATGCAGATCGTCGCGGACGAGAAGCGCCGCGTTGGTCGCCACCAGCCGGGTGTCCTCCTCCGGGACGTTGCGCACGAAGTCAACCACGCCCCGCTTCAACGTGACCGTGCTTAGATAGGGATAGCGCTGCTTGAACGCGCCGGCCTGGGTCATGTTCATGATGCGCAGGCCGGGCTGATGCAGCAGCTCTTGCAGCCTGTTGTCCTCCGCTCCCAGAACGAGAAAGCCGGCATCCGCCGCGCCGTTCTTGAATGCGGCGGCATAATCGGCGAGCGCCATCGAAATCAGCTTGGAATTCTCCCCGGTCACGCCGTTGGCCGCGAGCAGCTTCTTCGCCGGAATGCTGGTTCCGCTGCCGGCCGGGCCGGTCAAAATGCGCTTGCCCTTGAGCTGTGTGAGATTGTCCAGCTTTTCCGCGCCGCGGTAGAACACCCAGACCGGCTCGGTGATCAGCCGGCCCATCGAATGCAGGCCGGGGGACTCGATGCTGTTGGTGAGCCCGCCTTGCACGAAGCCCGCCTGCACGCCCGAATCCGGGTTGTTGAGCAGCTTGATATTCTCGGAAGACGCGGCAGACTCCCGGACCTCGATCTTGACGCCCTTCTTTGCCGCTGCAGCCTTGATCCGCTCCGCAAGCTGATAGTAGGCGCTGCCCTTGGACGATGTGGTGATCACGAAATTGTCCGGCGGCGCGGGCTTCACGTAACGCGCGGTGAACCAAAGGGCCGCCGCGCAAAGCACAATGGCGGCAAGCAACTCTCGTGAAATGAAGCGTTTCATCCGCAACTCCGTCCAGCGTGCGCAAATGTGGCAACTAGGCTTTTCTTTATGGGGGCTCAGGCGTGCGCGCAATCCCTAAAATTTTCCTAAAATCCGGCGCTGGAGCCCTTGACGGGCCAGCCTCCGCCAGCTCTTCCAGGCCCCAAGGAAAGCGGTTTCCCTTAGGCTCGATTATTCCGTCTTAACGAGCCCCGAGAAGGCGGCGACGGCGAGCAGGCTTGCCACCCAGCCGAAGGCCAGCTCGGTGATTGAAAGCGCATTCGTGAACCAGCCAGGGATGGTGACGGCTTGGCCGCCAATCCCGATGCTGACCTCTTTTTGCATCGGCAGCCAGGCCTTTTCCTGATGCAGGTCGATCACCGGCAGCAGCACGTTGAAAGAGTAGATCCAGGGGTTGAACTGGGGATATTCGGCGAACTTCCGGCCGGCGATCTCCGCGCATCTGGTCCAGTTCCCGCCCGCCACCGGCCGGCATTTCGCGAATTCCGCGGAAAGCACCACCTCCGAATCGCGCGGCGCGAACGCGCCTTGCTCCGCGGCGATCTTGAAATAGGAGCCGCAGGCGAACGCCACTGCGGCCATGATGAACACCACGCGCATGGGCCGGTAGCCGTGGCCGATGAGCAGGCCGCCGGTCGCCGCCCAAAGCAGCGCCACCAGCGCGTCGATGGCCGCGCGCACGCCCGTCCGCCAGCGCGCGAGCCGCCGGCGGATGAGAAAGTCCTCCCGCTTCATGGCCAGCCGCTGCGCTTCTTCCGGATGGCCCATGTCGCGCAAGACCTTGATGAGCTGCGCGAAGGGCTGGGGCTTGAAATCGCGGCCGATATGCGCGGGCGGCTGGCGCTTGAGCCATTTCTTGCGGATGCGAGCCCCGGTGGGCGCGCCGCCGCCGAAGCGCTCGTAGGTAAAACCGTCAAGATGGATCACGTTGCGGAGCCCGTTCGAGTGGGTGCGCTCGGGCCAAGATTCCGGGCTGTCGACAAGGACATGAATGTGCGCGCTCTTGAGGTCCAGCGAGCCGTTGAAGACGGCGGGAGGCTCCTTCTTCCCTTCGACGGGGGCGATGATGAGCGCGCCGGCAACCTTGGCGCTTACGAGCGAGAGGGCGTCCTGCGAGAAGGCTTCGCCGAAAGCCGCGGCGTCGTGAGAGACCAAGTGCGGCACGGAGAAAGTGCCGCCCCGGCAATCGATGTTGCCCCGGATGATGGCGCCGTTGAGCTGCACCTTGCCGTTCGCGCCGAAGCCGTTGGTGAGGTACAGGTTGCCTGCCAGTTCAATGCGGGTCAGGCGCAGCGCCGTATCGCCGCTGGCAGCGGCCTGGAACTGGCCGTTCTTGCAGTCGATATCGCCACCGATTTGCGCCCCGTTGAACGAGGCCTCGCCGTTACAGGTGCTACCCCTGAGATAAAGGCTGCCCTTGAGATGCAGCCGGTGGCATTTCATGGAGCGGCGTATAGCGGGCTCCCAGCGGGCGGCACCGGGGGCTCGCGTATCGTTGAAGCCTGCGAAGAACTCGCCCTTGGTACAGTCGAGAGTGCCGCCGATTTCTGCGTTGTCGAGCAGCACCAGGCCGTTCGCGCGGAAGCCGTCGCGGAGTTCGAGATTGCCGTCGATGGTCACTGTCTCCAGGTCGGCGGCCAGGCGCTGCGCCTTCCATGGCCGGCCTCCGATGGTGCAGCCGGTGCAGGCCAGCGTGCCGCCGATCTCCGCGCCGAAAAGTTGAAGGCTGCCTTCGATGACGGTGCGGCGCAGGAGAAGAGCGCCATCCATCCTGACGCCATCGCCCCGTATGCCGGCAACGGCGGTTCCCGCAAGACTCACGACCTTGGTTTTGGCGTCGGCGAAGTAGAACTCGCCGCTGATGGCGCAATTTTCGATCCAGAGCGGCCGGACCTTCGCCGCGCCGGCAAGGTTGATCGAGCCGCTTATGAAAGCGCCTTGGACGCGAACGCCGCTATCGTGCACGGCGGCGCGGTTTTCGCCGCCGACAGCGAGAAAACGCAGGAAGTCCGCCCGCACCTCGTTCTCTCCGGTGGGCGCGTCCGGCCTTGTCCCGCTGAACCGGCATCGCTCACCTTTAAGTGCGGCGTCCAACAGTTTGCGTTCCGCCGGTTTGAGCGGCTCGAACTCTTGCAAAGCAACCATCTTGGACCCCACTATCCCGTACAGCCAAATCAAGCGCCAACCTTTGCCGCGAAGTGGAAATGGATGCAATCATGGAAAGCAAGCAATTTGCCTTTGGCCATTGGCCTTCTCCCATTACGGCCGCCTCTGTTGCGGAAGGAGCGCTGCGGTTCGGGCGCGTGCAGGCGGAAGGAGACGCCATCTATTGGAGCGAAGGCCGGCCGGCGGAGAAGGGCCGCGCAACCGTGATGCGCTGGAGCAAGGCGGACGGCGTGAGCGAGCTTTTGCCGCAGCCCTACTCCGCGCGTTCGCGTGTGCATGAATATGGCGGCGGCGAATTTCTGGTGGCGGACGGCCGGCTGTTTTTCGTGAACGACGCCGACCAGGATGTTTATGCGATGGATCTGGAGACGGGCGCGGGCGTCATCCGGCGTATCACGAGTTTGCCGCAGACGCGCTTCGCGGACTTCGCCTGGGATAATGCGCGGCAAAGATTGATCGCGGTTGGCGAGACGCATGGCGCGGGCCACGAAGCGCTGCCTCAAAATGCGCTGTGGACGATCCCCGCCGGCGGGACTGGCGCGTTGCCTTCGCCGCTGCTGGAGGGGCCCGATTTCTACGCAAGCCCCCGCATCAGCCCGGATGGGCGCCGCCTCGCATTTCTCGCGTGGGATCTACCCGCCATGCCTTGGGACGCGGCCCGGCTTTTCGCCGCTGAGCTGGCGGAAGATGGGCGCGCAGGCAAGCCAATCGCCGTTGCGGGCGGCGGCGGGAGCGCCTGCTTCCAGCCTGAATGGGGAGCGGACGGCAGGCTTTTCTTCGTCTGGGATGCTGAAGGCTCCGGCCAGCTTTACGCATGGCGCGAAGGTTCCGGGCCGGAGAAGATCCTCGATACCGGCGGCGACCTTTCCATGCCGCAGTGGAGCTTCAATGCCGCAAGTTACGCCCTGCTGCCCGAAGGCAAAGCCTATTGCACGTTCGTCAGGAATGGCGAGGCGGGTGCCGCGATTGGCAGCTTGGCCAGCGGCAGCGCGGCGCCGCGCGAAACCGGCTTCAGCGCCATTCACGCCATATCCGCGGGCGGCGCAGGCGTTGTGCTGGAAGGCTTGAAGGACGATGAGGCGCTTTGTGTCGCCTTGGACGATCCGGAAGGCGCGCCAGCTTCTCCGGCCATCCTGCGCCGCAGCAGCGCCGTTGCCATAGACGCGGGCTATGTTTCCCGTCCGCGCCGCCTGGAAATTCCGGGAAGCGCGGGCACGGTCCACGGCCTGCTATACCCGCCGCGAAACCTGGCGGCTCATGGCCCTGCCGGTGCGGCGCCGCCGCTGATTATTAGCCTGCATGGCGGCCCGACGGGCGCCGCGGCGCGCGGACTCAAGCCCCGGACGCAGTTTTTTACCTCGCGCGGCTTCGCTTGGCTCGACCTCGACTACGCCGGCAGCATCGGCTATGGCCGCGCCTATCGCGAGCGGCTCACCGGCAATTGGGGTGTGGCGGACGTAGAGGACACGATTGCCGCGGCGCGGCACGCGGCGCAAGCGGGGATCGCCGATCCGGGCGCGATATTCGTAACGGGCGGCAGCGCCGGTGGCTACACGGTGCTGATGGCCATCGCCACGGCGGACGCATTCCGGGGGGCGGCGAGCCATTACGGAATTTGCGACCTCATCGCCTTGCAGAAGACCACGCACAAATTCGAGCAGGGCTATCAGCAGACGCTGCTCGGCGCTTCGCTGGAGGAAAACGAGGCGGTCTACCGCGAGCGCTCGCCGATCCAGCACATCGAGCGCATCGTAACACCGCTGATCCTATTTCAGGGCGCGGAGGACAACGTGGTTCCCAAGAGCCAGTCGATCGCCATCGCGGAGGCGCTGCGGGCAAAAGGCGTGCCCGTCGAATATCACGAGTTCGCGGGCGAGGGGCATGGCTTCCGGCGGGCGGACACGATCCGCACCTGCCTGGAGCGCGAGCTTGCCTTTTATCTTGGGCTTATGGCTGGAGGGGCAGGCGCCGCCTAGGTGCGGCCTGGATAGGGCGGCGTAGGCTTGAACGCCGTGGCGGAATTGGCGGAAGCGAACATGACGATCCCGGACGCGGGCTCAGCCGGGTCCGGGACGACGCGTGACAATTCCGTTAGGGCCGGCCCAGTTTCATGGCCTGAGCTTGGCCCCCAAATATCGTGGCGCCCCCCAGGGGACCGCTCTGTATTAGGCATGGTATGTTTAATTTCGCGCATGCGGGCAGCGGGCGTTTTTGCGAAAATTGAAGTAGAACGCAGGGCCGACTACGGAGCCGGGCGCGGCGCGATGGCGAAATCGTATCGCCGTTTGCCGCCGCCGGGATAGAGAAAGTGCCACCATTCCGCGGCGTAGTTCTTGAAGCCGGCGCCCTCAACGATGCGCAGCAAAAGCCTGCGGTTCTTACGCTCGGCGGGCGTTATCCGGGGCGAGGCGGTGTTGGCCTTGGGGTCGAAGCAATCGAAGGATGTGCCCATGCCGGGGCTTCCGCCGCCCATGCCGGGCCTGGTGCAATCCCCCTCCCCCTCCCCGTCCAGGGCCTTGCCCGCCACCGCCGTGGCCGGAACAATCGTCAGGTCAACCGCGAATCCTGTCGAGTGTTGCGATTGGGACGCGATATATTTTGGCACGAGCTGCGGCTTTTTGAGGTTGGGATAATAGTGCTTCGTGCGTCCATCCTCCGGCGCCCGCGCCCAGGCAACGAAGGCCCGCACCGCGCGGATGGGCCGGTAGCAATCGAAGACCTTCAGCGAATATCCGAGGCTCTGGGCCTTTTTCTGCGCCCGCGCCAGCGCCTCCGCTGCGCTTCGCTGCAACACGCACTCGGCCGCGTCATAGCCGGGGACGGGTTTGCCGGTGAAGTTGTCCGGCCCCGCATAGCGCATGTCCTGGACGATGGAAGGCGCCACGCCGCGCAGGTAGACGAAGCCTTGGGGCAGCCCCTCCGCCTTGGCGCCGGCCGTGCTGAAGCCTGCGGCCGCAAACAAGGCGCACCCCGCCGCAAGCGCGCGCGCTGATCTTCTGGCTGTCAATAGCAACTAACGAACTCCCGGAATACCCAGCCCACCCCGATATAGGCCCAGGGCCGTCCCCGGCTGTCGTAAGCGATATTCTTAATGGATATGGGGGTTCCGTTGCGAAGCGTTCCCACAATCTTGCCGTTGGGGGAGGAGCGGATATTGAGCGGCGTTCCCGTCGGGTCGGTGACGATGCACGCTGACTGGGCCGCGGCGGAGGAAGCCGCCAGAATGATGGCGATCAAGGCAGTTCTGAGCATGGCGAACCCCATTCGATAAACTACCGTAGGCGCAAGGATATAAGTAGGTTGGTACTCGAAATCCAGGACCAGCCGCCGCTTTTCCAGGCGATGGCGGGAGGAAGCACGGGCCAAGCTTAAGGAAGCACCACCTCGCCGCGCTCATTCAAGGCGAAATGCGGGTTCCACGCCACCTCCCACAGGTGGCCGTCCAGATCCGCAAAATAGCCGCTGTGCCCGCCCCAGAAAACATCCTGCGCCGGTTTCACGATCTTGCCGCCGGCGGCTTGCGCCACGCTTAAGATAGCGGCAACCTCCTCTTTGGTGCGGACGTTGTGGGCGAGCGTGACGCCGGAGAAGCCGCCTCCCGCTGCCTCCACGCAGGCATCCTCAGCCAGCGCCTCGCGCGGATAGAGCGTCAGCACAGCCGCCCCGAGCTGGAAGAACACGATGTTCCCCTCGCTGGCGGACGATGCTTTCCAGCCCAGCCCGGTTTCGTAAAACCGCCGCGCCTTCTCGACGTCAGCAACGCCGAGCGCCACCATGTTCAAACGTGGTTCAGGCTTCATGCCGCCTCCATCTTCTTGCGGGCCGCCATTTCTTCCAGCCCCAGTGATTCATGCCGCAAATATCTAACCCGGAAGGCTGAACAGCGCCATCGGCCAGGCATCCTGCGTGCGCGCCTTGCTTCAGCCGGCAGTGCCGCCGCCCGCGCCCAAGTCCTTGGCGAGACGGGAAATCATGGCGCCAAGCTCCGTGAAGTCGTGGCGGCGCGGCGAGGAGCTTCGCCAGGCCAGCCCGATTTTGCGCGAGGGCTCGGGCGCGGCGAACGGCAGAAGCCGGATATCGCCGCGCTGCGCCTCGGTTTCGAGGCTCATTCTGGGCAGCAGCGTCACGCCGAAGCCATTGGCCACCATCTGCACAAGCGTCGAAAGGCTGGTGGTTCCGAAGGTGTCGAGGTTCTGCACCTGCTTGAGGTTGCAGAACTCCAGCGCCTGATCGCGCAGGCAGTGCCCCTCCTCCAGCAGGAGCAGCCGCTCGTTCTCGAACAGCTCTGGCGTGGCCCGCGCATGAGCCGGAACCGGCCTGCTGGCAGGCATCGCGAGCACGAAGGCGTCCTCGAAAAGCTCCAGCGTTTCGATATCCGGTTCGCCGATGGGCAACGCCAGAAGCACCACGTCGAGGCGCCCGCCAGCCATATCGGCAAGCACATATTGCGTTTGCGCCTCGCGCAGATGCAGGTCGAGACCCAGGCAAGCGGTGCGTAGCGCGGGCAGGAGCTTCGGCAGGACGTAAGGCGCGATGGTTGGAATGACGCCAAGCCTGAGCGGCCCCGAAAGCACCCGCCCGCTATGGCGGGCGTAATCGGCGAGATCGCGGACGCTGGCGAGGATTTGCCCGGCCCGGCGCGCAACCTCCAGGCCCTCGGGCGTGAGCTTCGCGCCGGTTCGCGTGCGCTCGATGAGCACCACGCCCAGCTCTTTCTCCAACTCCTGAATTTGCATGGACAAAGCCGGCTGCGTCACGGCGCATTCGTCCGCCGCCCGGCCGAAGTGAAGCGAGCGCGCGAGCGCGCCGAAATAGCGGAGCTGCCGCAGCGAAATGTTTGGCATCAGCTCACCTTATCACAACTTTAGAATATACGAATAGACCTTATTGCGGCTCTAGCCTAGCTTCTTTCTAAGAAACCTCGATGGAGACCGCGGATGACATGTTTCCCAGCGGCGGCGTGCGGAGCGCCAGCCAAGCACAACCTGAACCCGGCACATTGCGGCGGCCAGGGAACCGGATCGTTTTCCGGCAATTGACGTTCCTTGCAGGCAGATAACCAGAAAACAAAACATAAACGGAGAGAATATGGCCAGTGATAGCAAGTGCCCGTTTACGGGCGGAACCCATGCGCATACGAATCGCGACTGGTGGCCGGAGCAGCTAAACCTTCAGGTTCTCCACCAGCACTCCAGCCTTTCCAATCCAATGGGCGAGGCGTTCGACTACGCCAAGGAATTCAAGAGCCTAGACCTGAATGCCGTGACCGCGGACCTTAAAGCCCTGATGACGGACTCGCAGGAATGGTGGCCGGCTGACTTCGGCCATTACGGGCCGCTGTTCATCCGAATGGCGTGGCACAGCGCGGGCACCTACCGCATCGGCGACGGCCGCGGCGGCGCCGGAGGCGGCCAGCAGCGCTTCGCGCCGCTCAATAGCTGGCCGGACAACGCGAACCTCGACAAGGCGCGCCGGCTGCTGTGGCCTATCAAGCAGAAATACGGACGGAAAATCTCCTGGGCAGACCTGATGATCCTCGCGGGCAACGTCGCGCTGGAGTCGATGGGCTTCAAGACCTTCGGTTTCGGCGGCGGGCGTGTAGACACCTGGGAGCCGGACACCGCTGTCTATTGGGGTCCCGAAGCCAAATGGCTGGCGGACGAACGCTATAGCGGCGACCGCGATCTCGAAAACCCTCTTGCCGCCGTGCAGATGGGACTAATCTACGTCAACCCGGAAGGGCCGAACGGTAATCCGGATCCCGTCCTGGCAGCCAAGGACATCCGCGAAACCTTCGCCCGCATGGCGATGAACGACGAAGAAACGGTCGCGCTGATCGCCGGCGGCCACACTTTCGGCAAGGCCCATGGCGCTGGTGATGCGTCGATGGTGGGGCCAGAGCCCGAAGCGGCTCCCATAGAGGCGCAGGGCTTCGGCTGGATCAGCCGTTACGGCTCCGGCAAAGGCGGCGACACGATCACCGGCGGCCCGGAAGTCACCTGGACGCAGACGCCCACGAAGTGGAGCAACCACTTCTTCGAGAACCTGTTCAACAACGAATGGGAACTCACCAAGAGCCCGGCCGGCGCCTATCAGTGGAAGGCGAAAGGCGGCGTGGCCACGATCCCGGACGCCCACGACCCGTCGAAGCATCATGTGCCAACCATGCTGACCACGGACCTCTCGCTGCGGTTCGATCCGGCATACGAGAAGATCTCGCGGCGCTTTTACGAGCATCCGGAGGAATTCGCGGACGCGTTCGCTCGGGCGTGGTTCAAGCTGACGCACCGCGACATGGGGCCGGTCCAGCGCTATCTCGGCCCGCTCGTTCCGAAGGAAGCGCTGCCGTGGCAAGACCCGGTCCCCGCCGTGGATCATCCGCTGATCGGGGAAGAGGACGTTGCCACCCTGAAGGCGAAGATCCTCGGCTCCGGCCTGTCCGTCTCCGAGCTTGTCTCGGCGGCTTGGGCATCTGCGTCAACGTTCCGGGGCTCCGACAAGCGCGGCGGAGCGAACGGCGCACGCATCCGGCTCGCGCCGCAAAAGGACTGGGAGGTCAACCAGCCGGCTCAGCTTGCGAAGGTTCTTGAGACCCTCGAAACGGTCCAGAAGGAGTTCAACGCTTCGCAGTCTGGCGGGAAAAAGGTCTCGCTTGCCGACCTGATCGTTCTCGGCGGCTGCGCGGGCGTCGAAAAAGCCGCAAAGGACGGCGGCCACGATGTGAACGTTCCCTTCCGGCCGGGGCGCACGGACGCGTCCCAGGAACAAACCGACGTGGCTTCCTTCGCGCCGCTCGAACCGGTGGCTGACGGGTTCCGCAACTACTCCCGCGGCAAGCAGAGTCTTCCGGCTGAGGAACTGCTGGTGGACCGGGCGCAATTACTGACGCTGACGGCGCCCGAGATGACGGTCCTTGTTGGCGGCCTGCGTGTGCTGGGCGCAAACGCGGGCAAGTCTCCGCACGGCGTCTTCACCAAGCAGCCGGAGACGCTGACGAATGACTTTTTCGTCAACCTGCTCGGCATGGGCGTGCAATGGCAGCCCGCCGCCGGCTCCGAGGGCGTCTACGAGGGACGGGACCGGAAAACGGGCGAGGTCAAGTGGACCGGCACCCGCGCGGACTTGGTCTTCGGTTCGAACTCGCAGCTCAGGGCCATCGCGGAGGTCTATGCCTGCGCGGACTCGAAGGAGAAGTTTGTGAGGGACTTCGTGGCGGCGTGGACCAAGGTGATGGAGCTTGACCGCTTCGACCTCGCCTGATCTTCGCGGTGAGGTTTCCGGAGCCGTATAAAGCACGCCAGAGCCATCGGGAACTGGGGCGCGGCGGACGATAAGATTTCGCCGCGCCCCGTATTAGAATTGCTGAATAGTCTTTATGGACCATTTGGCTAGAATTCAACCGGGGCCCAAAAGCAGCGCCCAAGCCTTGAATAATATCGGAAGAAATAGCATGAAAACATGGACGAAACCAGCGGCGTCTCCGGTTGAAGCCGGCTTTAAAGTCACGCGATATCTTCCGCCGGAGCTGGATATCTCCGCCCGCGGAGCGTGCGGCAAGTAAAACCGCGCGGGCTGGCTGCTTGATGTTCAGTCAGCCCGCTGCGGCCTGGCCGGCGAGGCTCTTCCACCCCGCCCTCTTCTCTGAAGAAGGACTTCGCCGGCTTGCGCATCCTCCCCCGTCCCACTGAGTGCGGCGCGCGGCCGCGGACCCGGTGGCGGGCCTGGGGGTAACGCACTGTTAACTCCCGCGCTTGGCATTTTGTCACTTTTCGGAGGCGATGGAGTGCCTTCCGATTTTGTAATAATATAGCAGATAAGTCTTGAAGTAGCGTTAAGTGACCTAATGCTTTGATATACAGAGGAAATGTTGTGGCGTGTGCGGTGTGATCTAGGTTAATTTCAAATCGTCCGTTATATTTAACGGGATTTTTGAAACGTGGAAATCGAGCGAAAACACGAAAAATCTCGCAGAAATATGCATCTGGAACGCATCAATCTGGCACGTTTACCATATTTGAATTAACCATGATCGTTCCTTACGCAGCAATAACGCAAGGCATGTTGTTCATGTTGCCCTTTTCCGGTCCGCTGCACCAAAGGCTTCGTAGCCTCGCCCGCTTCCGCACCTTTCCATTTTGCGGCTGTAGCAAGGCGGACTTCTCTCTCAGGTTCTTGGCAGGCGGCGCGGGAACGGTTCTCCGGCAGGTCTTGTGCCCTACGGCTGATCTCCGCCGGGCCGGAAGCGACCGTGGGAACGCCCCAATCTTGGGCCGGTTGCCTTGGTGTTTGGCTGAGGACACCCAGCGATGAACCGCAATCGGAGAACCGCCTGGTTGCACCTATTTTCCAGCCGGCTAGCGAAGAAAGACGATGCCAACGAGCACCGCCAGCAGGATGATACATACCGCGACATTGACAGCGATAGCCAGCCGTGCGCTCTTCCGTTCGTGCCGCAGGCGTGGCCGGACACCCTTGGCGATGAACACGATCTGCGCCGCGAGATTGATGCTGGCGACATTCGCGCCGAGCAGCATGGCGGCACCGCTGGCCAGGTCTGGCTGGCGGACGGCAATCATGATACCAAGCGTTGCGGCGGGTGGCAGTAGCGCCACTGCCACCATCACGCCGACAAGAGTGGCGGAGAGGCCGGTGGTGACAGATAGCGCGGCCGCGGCACCGGATGCGAGCGCAAGCACAATTCCGCCATAGTCCAGCGATGTCCGCGCTAGAAGTTCGGGGCTGCCGGCATTTGGAGTAACGAGCAGTGCCATTGCCGCGGCGATTACCACGCTCAACCCAACGCCGAGGACGCTCGATTTTGCCGCTGATAGCATAAGGCCGCGATCGCCGATGGCCGCTGCAAATGCGAACGCAACGTTCGGGCCTAGGAGCGGTGCAATTACCATTGCTCCGATCACAATCGCAACGCTGTTACGTTCCAGCCCGACGGACGCAACCACTGTTGAGAGGATGACGAGCACGATGAAGTTCGCATCGATGCGAGTGCCGCCTACCACCGTATTATATAGTTCTTCCCTTGAGGCGCGTTCTTTTTCGTGCTCCTGCTCCTCCCCTGCCTCTTCCTCCTTCTTCTCCTGCTTCTCCTCCTTCTTCTTCTCCACCTCCGCGGTGCCGATTTTTGGCTCTTCCTCCGGTTCGCCTGGGAGGACCACGTCGGTGGGCAACATCACGATTTGCCAGTTCTCAGACTTGCCGAGGGCGGCTTGTAGCCGGTCAAGCAGGGCTTGGCGGTCGGTTTCGCCGACCAAAAGCCGGATCAGGCGGCGTCCGTCGCCGAGCGGCGGCCCTACCTGTATGTCTTTCACCAGCTTCTCCCCGGCAACCGAGGTGATCGCGAGGACCCGCTCGTCTGGCGTGATGACTTCTATCAACTTGAATGCCATTAGTGCGATCCTGCCAATTTAACGGGCGCAAATATTGCCGTGATCTTGTTTGCGGCACAGAGAGCAATATCCGGTGGAATGACCACTAATGGGTTACGAGTGAGCGTGGAGCTTGCAAGCGAGGGTGTCTTGCTACGAAGATTTGATCGAGGTTTGCGCCCGAAGGTCTAGCTGCCTTGGTCTTGCCGCAACGGTGCGTCCGCAAGCGATCCAAAATTGCATTAACTATGATAGCCGCTTACATGAAATACACTGCTTGTTAACGCGGGCGTGTGCGCGAAGCGCCGGGCGCGTGGTGCTGTCCGGCTCCCACGCATGGGCGCGCCCGGCCGGACTCCGATTACGATGTGCTGGTGTGCCTCAAGGACTTCGGCTTGGCCGGCCGCCATAAGGAAATCGAGCGGATTTCGAAAATCACCGCGGATATCGTGCGGGATACCAGCGAATTGATTTCGGCGCTGCCCTATCCCGCCAGTTCCCGCACC
>JBNKTW010000014.1:0-58241 GCA_050298295.1 Rhodomicrobiaceae bacterium | reverse complement strand
CCACCATCCTGTGAACAGAGCATCGCTTACATTGTATCGCTAGAACTTGACGGTTAAGCCAGTTACCGGCCCATGCTGGATGATGTCGAACTCATAAAGCGTTTTACCCTGCCCTTGCTTATAATCGACGTCGAGCGCCCGGTAGCCGATGTAAAGGGACGCTGTCTTGCTAACCGAATAATTATAAGCCGCAAGCAGGTTCCATGAGAACTGGCTGCCCACCCCAAAGCCACCAAAGTCGCCACGCAGGGTCAACTCCTTACCGGGCTCGAACTGGTGCCGCAGGCGTAAGCCGATGAGGGGGTCGGTCCAGTCTACGGTCCCGGAATGGGCGATTGCCTTGTTTCCAGACACAACGAGACCTCCTGTGTCCACGGTGCCGGCTAAATTAAGGCCAAGATCGGCCTGTTGATTCCAATACCGGAAACCTGCAAGCGCATCGATGGCGATAAAGCTCTTGACAGCCTGAGGATCCTTCAGGTTGCCGCCGCTATCCAAGCGTGCAAGTTCATACATTCCCCCCGCCTCAGCGATAAACTGCTGAAAGTTCATGCCAAGCGATGCGCCCACTGTGCTGGGCGTGTGCGTATGAATGCCGTCGGAGAGGCCCAAATCCGCGTACATGAAGTCGGCATAAAGGGCAAAGGGGCCTTTGCGCATTTCACCGTAGCCAAAAAAGGGAACGCGCTCAAGGTGTCCAATGACCTGGATCGGGTTGACATCGACGTCAACTGTCCTGCCTCTCACGGTGGAACTGCCCGAAAGAAACGTTGCCCAAACGTAGGGGGTAAGGCTTACGGTCCAGCCGCCCGAAGTTCCAGAAGCGCCAGAAGAAGCGCTGCCTTGACTAAAATCCGCTGCCTGCGCCGGTTGTGTTCCGCCTACAGACACGAGACAGGCGGCGCCCAAAATGAGGGCATGTGCAAATCGCTTATTTTGCATTGTGGCAGTCCATCCCGAATTTACCGCAAACCAATTTAAGTTCGCCTGGAATACAAGCGTAGATTGTGTAATAAGCTCTTACCTAGCACTTAAGTGAGGTGCGGGTGTCTCATTGCGGTCACAGTCTATAGCGGTACGGCGTTGCGGATGCACCTTCTTCAAGAGCCTGCACACATCGCCGCACAGGCAACAAGGGGCACGGATTGGGCGATGAGCTCGATTGCGGTGGCGAATAATATAACGTCGCGATACAAGCGCGCAGGTTAGCTAAATCAGTGCAGTATCTTTATACTATACTTAACAAGTGTGGCGCCGGGTTTTACTGGATTAGCATTAATCAATCCTAGATAGTTGTATGCCCTAGAATAGTGCCTAGCCGTAGTTCAAGCACAACCGGTGCCTGACGCTTATAGCCTTGCAGGTGAACATCATGAGTCTCCGTAGCCTAGTTTACTGCGCCTTGGTTCTGTCTGCACTGCATCCAAGCGCCGCCGCTGCGCAACAGATCAGCGGCACGCCAGGATCGCCCAGCGCAACCACCACTATCGACGGCAGATACATCCCGGCGCCCCCGCAGCCATTCCGGGGAGAGATCGGGCTGAACGCCGAGCAGTCCAAGCCCGCCTGGCCGATGCGCACCGTACCGCCGAAGGGGGCGCCGAATATCCTTCTCATCATGACCGATGACGTGGGATTCGGAGCGCCTTCCACCTTCGGCGGGGTCATCCCTACGCCGGCGCTGGACCGGATCGCCGCAAACGGCCTGCGCTACACCAACTTCCACTCCACCTCGTTGTGCTCGCCGACGCGCGCTGCGCTCATCACCGGCCGCAACCACCACTCCGTGGGTTTCGGCGTGATCACCGAGACGTCGACGGGCTTCCCCGGCTATAACAGCATGATCGGCAAGGACAACGCGACCATCGGCCGGATCTTGCTGGACAACGGCTACCGGACAGCGTGGTACGGCAAGGATCACAACACGCCCGACTGGGTGGCGAGCCAAGCCGGCCCCTTCGACCAATGGCCCACGGGCATGGGCTTCCAGCACTTTTACGGCTTTGTGGGCGGAGATACGAGCCAGTGGCAACCGAACCTGTTCAACGACACCACGGCGATCTACCCTTATGTGGGCAATCCCAAGTGGAACCTGACCACCGCCATGGCGGACGACGCCATTCATTGGCTGAAACAGCTCGACGCCCTCAATCCCTCTTTGCCGTTCTTCGTCCACTATGTCCCCGGCGGCACGCACGCGCCACACCACCCAACGCCAGAGTGGATCAGGAAGATCAGCGATATGCATCTGTTCGACAGGGGCTGGAACGCACTGCGCGAGCAGATTTTCGCCAACCAGAAACAGCTCGGCGTGGTCCCTGCGGACGCCAAGCTCACGCCCTGGCCGGACGGGCTGCTGAAGAAATGGGATACCCTCTCTGACGAGGACAAAAAGCTCTACATCCGCCAGGCGGACGTCTATGCGGCGTACCTGGCCTACACGGACCACGAGATCGGCCGGGTCATCCAGGCGATCGAGGACATGGGCAAGCTAGATAACACGCTGATCATCTACATCAGCGGCGACAACGGCCAAAGCGCCGAAGGCTCGCCGAACGGCACACCCAGCGAAGTGATGCAGTTCAACGGCGTCGAGCTGCCGGTAGCCGATCAGATGAAGTGGTACAACGCCTGGGGAACCAGCGAGACCTATCCTCATTTTGCTGTGCCGTGGGCCTGGGCATTCGATACACCCTTCAAATGGACGAAGCAGGTCCCGTCGTTCTTCGGCGGCACGCGCCAGGGCATGGCAATCTCCTGGCCGGGACACATCGCCGATAAGGGCGGCATCCGCATGCAGTTCCACCATGTGATCGACATTGTGCCGACGATTCTGGAAGTAACTGGAATTCCGGCGCCGGTCATGGTGGACGGCGTCGCGCAGAAGCCCATCGAAGGCGTGAGCATGGCCTACAGCTTCGACAAGGCCAACGCAAATGCGCCCTCGCCGCACCGCATCCAGTATTTCGAGATGATGGGCGTGCAGGGGCTTTACAACGACGGCTGGATGCTGAGTGCGGTTCCGCTTCGCGCGCCGTGGGAGTTGCTTACCAAGGCAGTCCTGGACCCCGCCAGCGCGTTCAAATTCGAGTTGTACGACGTCCAGAACGACTGGACGCAGTACACCGATGTGGCAGCAGCCAATCCGGCCAAAATGCGGGAAATGAGAGACATGATGTTTGCCGAGTTCGCCAAACATCAGGTGCTCCCGCTTGACGCTTCGGTGGCGACGCGGCTCGTTGCTCCGCGTCCCTCCCTGGCGTCGGGACGGAAGGTCTACACCTATCCGGCGCCCGTGACCGGTATCCCGCATGGCGCTGCACCGCAGCTTCTCAATAGCTCCTACACCATCACAGCGGAAGTCGAGGTCCCCCGCCGCGGCGAGGAGGAGCGCCCTGGGATTGCTGCCCCTGAAGCGAAGGCTGAGGGCATGATCCAAACCGATGGCGGACGCTTCGGCGGTTACGGAATGTATCTGCTCAAAGGAAAGCCAGTCTTTGTCTGGAATCTTCTCGGCCTCAAGCGCGTGCGGTGGGAGGGACCAGATGAGCTCTCGCCCGGCAAGCACACCATCGAGTTCAGCTTCAAATACGACGGGCTCGGCTTCGGCACGCTCGCCTTCAACAACCTGAGCGGCCTTGGCAAGAGCGGCACGGGCGTGCTCAAGGTCGATGGCAAGGCGGTGGCCACGCAAACGATGGAGCGCACCATCCCGCTGATCTTGCCCTGGGACGAGACTCTCGACGTCGGCGCGGATACCGGTACGCCGGTGGACGACCGCGACTACCAGGTGCCATTCAAGCTTACAGCAAAGCTTGAGAAGCTTACGATCGCGGTCGAACCGCCGGTGCTGACGCTTGCGGACAAGCAGAAGCTGGAGGAAGCACAACGCGCAGCCCAGGACGGCAAATAGCCTCCCCAGAACGGACTGTATGCTTATGCGGCAAGGCGTACATCTCTTTAAGCGGGCATTCGCCCAGGGCAGGCGTCCGGGAATATGGAAGATCCCGGCGCTTGCCCTGAGCGCGCTCATCGCGCATTGCCCTGCCACAGCCGCCGCGGATGCAGCGCCTCAGGAAAGCGGTTTTGCAGGTTCCGCAGCTTGCGCCGGGTGCCACAAAGCCGAAGCCTCGGCCTGGAGAGGATCGCAGCACGCCCGCTCCATGCAGGAAGCCAGCAGCAAAACGGTGCTGGGCAATTTCAATAACGCGCAAGCCCAGCATTTCAGCTCCAACGCACGGTTTTTCAGGAAAGGAGACCGTTTCTTCGCCGCCACTGAGGGCAAGGATGGCAAGCAAGCGGATTTTGCGATCAAATACACCTTCGGCGTTGCGCCCCTTCAGCAATATCTGGCTGAATTTCCGGATGGGCGGCTTCAGGCTTTGCCCTATGCCTGGGATACGCGGCCCGTGCAGGAAGGCGGCCAGCGCTGGTTCCATCTGTACCCTAACGAAGACATTCCGCCATCGGACCAGTTGCATTGGACCGGGCCGCAGCAGAACTGGAACTACATGTGCGCGGAATGCCATTCGACCGGCGTGCGCAAGAATTACGATACGGCGAAGGACAGCTTCCATACCACTTTTTCGGAGGTAAGCGTTGGCTGCGAGGCTTGCCATGGCCCCGGTGCGAGCCACATCCGCTGGTTCCAGAGCGGCCGGCCTGCAAACGTTGCGCATTCCGGCTTCGAACCGGCGCTGGCCAGAGGCGGCCAGATGGAAGCATGCGGCCGCTGTCACTCAAGGCGGGGCGAATTTTCGGAGGATTGGCGGCCAGGCCAGTTTTTGGAGGAAACTCATCTCCCGGTTTTCCTCACACCCGACCTGTTCGAAGACGATGGGCAGATGAAGGACGAGGTATTCAACAGCTCCTCCTTCCAGCAGAGCAAAATGTTCGCGAAAGGCGTGGTCTGCGGCGACTGCCACGATCCGCACAGCGGCAGGCTGAAGGCAGCAGGCAGCGAGGTCTGCTCTCAATGCCATACACCTCAAAAGTTCGCGGCCCCAAGCCATACCGGCCACGGCGGCAGTGCCAACTCGCCGGATTGCATCGCCTGTCACATGCCGGCGCGCACCTACATGGTAAACGACAAGCGCCACGACCATTCCTTCCGCATTCCCCGGCCGGATCTCACCGTCAAGCTTGGGGTGCCAAACACATGCTCAGCCTGCCATGCGGATCGCGATTCCTCCTGGTCCGCCTCTGCCATCCAGCGCTGGCATGGACCGGAGCGCAAAGGCTTCCAGACCTATGCGGAAGCCTTTCATGCAGCGAGGCTCGATCTGCCGGAGGCGCGTGATTTGCTGCTTAGCGTTGCGCAGGACGCTTCCGCGCCAGCGATTGCGCGGGCGACGGCTCTTCTCCTATTGCGCGAGAGGCCATCGGCTGCCGTAGACGCTCAAATTGAGCTAGGTTTGCGGGCCCCTGTGCCGTTGGTGCGGATTGCGGCCTTGAGGGCACTTGAGCCTTTGCCGCTGGAGGCTCGGTGGGGCCGCGCCAAGGCCAGCCTGTCCGATCCCGTTCGCGCTGTCCGCATCGAAGCAGCCTCTCTGCTCGCGGATATGCCGGAGGAGCAAAGTGAACCGGACACCAACTCTCTCAAAGAAGCTTGGGCCGAATATTGCGCGGCCAAGCAACTTAATGCGGACAGACCCGAGGAACGAGCCGATCTTGCGGGCTTCTATGCACGGCAAGGCAAAGCGAGTCTGGCAGAACAAGAATATCTCGCTGCCATCAAGTTTGCCCCAAGTCAGATTCCTCCAAGATTAAACCTTGCGGATCTTTACCGGGCAACAGGCCGGGAAGACGAGGCGGCAAACCTGCTCCGGCAGACTGTCGCAGAGCAACCGCAGGCCGCAGCGGCGCACCATGCGCTTGGACTCGCGCTCGTGCGGCAGAAGCGGTACGAGGAGGCCGCCGCAAGCTTGAAGCGTGCAAACGAGCTGGAGCCCGGTCAGGCCCGCTTCGCCTACGTCTATGCCGTTGCGTTGCAGTCAGCCCGAAGGGGGCAGGAGGCCCGGGATGTTCTTAAGCGGGCCTTGGAGGCAAACCCATCCAGCGTAGAGATTTTGGCGCTTCTCCTTCAGGATGCGCTCGCCACCCGCGATCTTCTCAGCGCGGCCTCTTACGGGGAGCGGCTCCAGAAGCTGCGGCCTGAATAACATCGATTCCAGAAAGTTTGCCAGCCCATGAAGGCAGCAGTGCCATAATTGTCTCCTCCGGCGTCCGATACCATGGATGGCCTGTCAATTGGCTCGCAAACGGAACCCCGGATCGGCGCGCAAAAGGGACCCCAGGGAGAGCATCCCTTTGTTCGGTTCAGCGCTGCCATCCTTTTATCCCGGCCCATGCTTCCGCTGAGCCGGCGCGCGCACTGCCGAACCTTATTGAAAGCTGAATACGCGTTTCCAGTCGTCTTTCATGCTGACAACCAGCCAACTATTTGACTGCGCCAGGTCGAGTGCCTTGTCGAGCCGGCCAAACGGGGACTTCCGGTCGTACATGAACTCGCGCGCGGCGTCCGTGTGATGCACCAGCATTCGGGGTCCGCGGGTGCCCAACTTGGTCGTCCATTACAGCATCTGGATGTCGCCGTCGGAGTTGCCGAAGGCGGCAATGGGACGCCGGCCAATGTGCTGGTTGATCCCGACAGGCTTGCCGGGACCGTCATCGATGAAATTGACCTCGGGCAGGCGAAACAGCTCAGGGATATCGTCCCGCATCTCAAACTTGGTCTTGATACTCGAACCCACCACCTGTTCCGGCGGCACGCCGTAGATCTGCTCGCTCCAGGGACGCATGAACTCAATGCCCCCGCCTGAGATGATGAAGGTCTTGAAGCCGTTCGTGCGCAGATAGGCCAACAGCTCGAGCATCGGCTGATAGACGAGCTCGGTATACGGCTTGTCGAATTTCGGGTGGCGCGCAGTGCCGAGCCAGTCTGTCACGATCTTCGCAAACTGCTCGGCGGTCATACCGGCGTGGGTTGCCATGACCAATTCGACGAAGCCGTGCTCGCCTGCCGCGGCAAGAGCCTTGAGGTCGCGGTCCAGCACGGCCTTAAACGGCTGCCTGTCCTCTCACTCCGGGTGCATTGGCGCGAGTGCTTTCACCCGATCCAGCGCAAAGGCTAGCTGAACATACATCGGCTGTTCGCACCAAGCCCCCCGGTCTTGGCGCCGTCATCGCCACGAAGGTTGAAAACGGCCTTGTAGTTGCCACAACGAACGGCACCGGGCGCCAACTCGTTCTCGGTGAAGTAGAACCAGCATTTGCGTTCCGGCTTGCCAGTGCCGAACAGGATCGGCGACATGTCGTGGCTGTCCCTTTCCCAGCTCCAGAATGAATAGGCGCAAATGCTCCAGCAAGCCGCGTTCAAGGTCGCGCTCTTGCATGTCAACGCTCAGGGATAGGAATTCGAAGGTGTACGGGTCTTTGACGATCTGCTGCGCGAGATCGGATTGTGGCGCAGGCAACGTGGCCTTGAAATTTGTCAGCGCTTTGCCTTGGCGCCTGTATAATCCGCTGTCGATCTGGTGAACGAGAACGTTGCGGCTCCAGCCATTTTCAACGGTCTGCCGCATATACCATTCGCGCTCGTCCGGCTTCTTCACCGCGCTGAGCAGCACCACGATGTAGCCTGAGACCATCCATCGCGCCCCATGGCGTCAGATCGGCCCCGTCGGCCACACGTGTCCCGCAACACCGCAGGCACAAAGTGGACGGGCTCCTAGCGCACTGTTTTTGCAGGTTTTATCTCCTAGCGGGACAACCCGCGGGGGTAGCACCCAGCGCTCGATTGTCCCCATAAGGGCCTGCAGCTTATGGCGTCTCCGAGCACCTCCAGCATATTTCCGTGTTGCCGTCTTGAACGGAACCCGGCTGCCGTCCCGTGCGGAACCCGGAAAGGGCTGAAACCGGCTTAACGGGAGGCACCTCCCAGGCCGAGGCACCGCCGCAATTCGGCCAGGAGATCGCATAGCCGCAAAGGCTTGGACAGTACTGGGGAACTGGCGTAGACGGGCGGGCGCTGTTCATGGGAATATGCCGTGACCGTTACGAACGGTATGCCGCGCGACAAGAGCTCCCGCGCCACCGCCTCCGACGTTTGCCCTTTGCCAAGGTGGACATCGAGGATCGCGGCATCGCAGCCTGACTGTCCGAGCAGCGAGAGTGCGCGCGGAGCGGATGCCGCCCGCCCGGCCACCGAAAAACCGGCGCGCTCCAAATGCTGGGCCAAGTCGAGCGCCAGCAAAGCATCATCTTCAACGATCAAAATCCGTGACAACGCGCCATTTCCGCCCGTCAAACCGGCACCCCGCCTCCACTGCCTTCCCAGCCGTGCTCCAGCACGCTTCGCGCCGGGCACATCAAATGCCATTCTACTCCGTTTGGCGGAAAGCAGTAGGTAACTTCTGCGTCAAGTTGGGATTGGGGCACCTGAGTGATGACCTTCGTGCCGAAGCCGCAGCTGTGCGGCTCCGTCACCGCGGGGCCGCCTCTTTCGGTCCAGTTCAGGCGGAACACCGCGTCAGCGCCGCCGCCCTCGACGCCCCACGAGATCTTCACCTCGCCCAGTTCGTTCGAAAGCGCGCCATACTTGCCCGCATTGGTGGCCAGTTCGTGCAGCGCCATGGCGATCGGCTGCGCCGCCTCGGCCGCGACGGGCAGGGCAGGGCCTTCAATGGCGATGCGCTTGCCGATGAAGCCTTCGAAATGTGCTAGCTGCGTGCGCACTAGGTCTTCGAGGCCGATATTCTGCCATTGGCTCCTGACCAGCAGATCCTGATTGGCCGCCAGCGCCTGCAGGCGCTCGGAGAAGCGGGCGATGAAGTCTCCCCTGCCGGAGGATGCCGCCGTTTGGGAGGCGATGGCCTGCACGACGCTCAGCAAGTTCTTGGCGCGGTGGTTGACCTCGCGCAGGAGGAGGCGCACCTGCTCCTCGCGCTTGCGGCTCTCGCTTATGTCGCGCACGATGCCGGTGAAATACCACTTGCCACGGGCCTGCCAGACAGCGATGGCAAGGCTTGCGGGGAATAACGTGCCATCCTTGCGGCGGCAATCGAATTCGCGTCCCTGCCCGATGACGCGCGCCTGCCCGGTACGCACAAACCTCTTTATGCTGTCCGTGTGAGTGGCCCTATACGGCTCCGGCATAAGCAGGGAGACGTTGCGGCCCACGATCTCGTCTGGCCTGTAGCCGAAAATGTGGCCGGTGGCGGGATTGGCGGATTGCACAATGCCCTCCTCGTCGATCACGATGATCGCATCGGCCGCCGTTTCCACGATGGCGCGCAGGCGCTCCTGGCTCTCGCTCATCGCTTGTTCGTGCTGGAGGCGCAGGCGTACTTCGCGCCGCAAGGACAGTGCCCAGGCTAGCAGGACGAGCGCGATCCCCGAAGGAAGCCCCACCCACCAGGCAAACCTGCCGATCCCGGAAAGCGGCGCTCCAGCGGCCTGCGCCGGAGCGGCAAGGAGGACCGGCAGCAGCAGCAGGGCCGGCGCGGCCTGGAGAACTAGGCGCCGCAGTTTCAGTCCCGCGCGCGATCCGGCCACAGGCCTTCGAGGCCGGCTTGCGTCCACACCGGTATTGACACGCACGCGGTCCGGAATGTCCGCCATTGTGCCTCCCATGCGCTTCGCCGGGTAAAGCGCCTCCCCGGTTTACACGCGCGCGGGGAGCCTTGTCCAATAATTGTGGCGTGTACGCCTCTTTTTGCCTTTCCCGCGGCTGTCCTGGTCGGCGCCATTCCATATGCCCGGGCGTAAGCATGACAATAAGGAATTAAGCTGAAACAATCTCTTGCCAGAGAAGTGAAAAGCCGGCAGAGCCGGGTGGCGGGTTGCCCCAGGCCGCCAAGCGGCAAGGCGCAGGGGGTCTCTCTGGGCAGTAAGGAGCGTTAAGCGGCTACGCCAAATTGGGAATCGCAAGCGACAGCTGCGAGTTGATCCATGCGGGCCACAAAAGAAACTTAGTTGTGTGCTTTGGGACCGGCTTGGCTGTGGGGTAATCGGAGCGGCGGTCATGCCGGCGGGTAATACTGTTTTGCGGTACGGAGGCCGTTTGCTGCGCGGCCTGCGCCTGAGGGCGCGCGTCTTGCGTTGGCTGTCAAGCACGGCTGATTGTCTTGTTATCTTTACCTGGCATCAGGTGAGCCAGGAAATATCCTCCGTCCATCATCACGTATATACATGGACGCCGCTGGCATTGTTCGAGCGTACTATCAATTACATCGCATCGAACTTTCGCGTAATGCGGCTTAGCGATGCTATCGCTCTGCTCGAAGAAGGAAAGCTTAAGGGAAAGGTTGCGGCGCTGACGTTCGATGACGGCGACGCGTCGCTTCAGAGCCACATTCTTCCAGTCCTTCAGGAAAAGGGATTGCCGGCAACCTTTTTCATCAACTCAGCCTACTATGAGAAACCGTCAACATATTGGTTCCCCGTACTCTCATATCTGAACAGCACGGACGGCGCCCATCCGGAGTGGACGGAAGAGCTGAGAGAAAAGGCCTCGAAGCTTAGAAATACCAAGGATCTGGCCTTCTACAACGATGTCCGCGAACGGGTCGAGGCCTTGGCCCATCTCATACCCGGTCTTGGCGCACGGCTGGTTCCTCCCGGCTGGCTGGCGCGCCTGGATGGCCGGCAGTACGAAATCGGCGCGCATGGCCACGAGCATGAGCGGTACTCCATGATGTCTGAAGAGTGGCAGGCCGCAAATCTGGATAAGAACGTCCGGTTTCTCTCTCAGTTCGCGGCCTTCCGGCCAATCTTCGCGGTCCCCTTCGGCCGCCCCAGGGATTGGACGCTGGCAACGGTTTCACTCGCGCGGGAGCGCGGCCTCAAAACGGTGCTCAGCAACGGGGGCGCAAATGTTGCGGCCGGTACAGCCTATGCCCGGCTGCCCGCGGATGGCCGGAACCCGTATTGGGCGCTTTCGTCCCTGTTTTCATGACATTTCGACAGGAAAGGCCTGAAACCGGACATGCGGATCAGTGTTTGGGTGAGCGGGTTTCCGATGGCGTCGGAAACGTTTATTTTCAATCAGATCACCGGCCTCATGGACCGGGGGTGCGAAGTTGAAGTTGACGCCACATTTCTCCATGCCGCCGGCGTGGAGGTCTACAAAAAGCAATTCGAAGCGTGGGACTTCGAACGGGTGGTGAAGCCGTTGCCCATGCCGGAACAGCGCTACCGGCGCCTGATAAGCGCCGGCTCGCGCTTTTTCCGGTGGCTGCCAAGCCATCCGGGTGCGGTGCTCGACAGCCTGAACGTGTTCCGGCACCGCAAGGCCGCCCTCAGTCTTTACAAGCTGCACGAACGGTTCCCGCCCGGCAAGCGCGTGCGAACCTACGACGCCGTACACTGCCACTTCGGCCCCAACGGCAATCGCGCCTTGTGGCTCCGCAAGCTTGGCATCGTCCGCGCGCCGATCCTGACGAGTTTTCATGGGTACGATGTCAATAAGCTGCCCCGCGGGCACAAGGGCGTCTATAGGGAGCTGTTCCGGTCGGGCGAGCTTTTTTCCGCCGGCTCAGAATTCATGCGGCGGCGCCTCATATCGCTGGGCGCGCCGGAGGACCGCGTCGTGGTTCTGCCCTGCGGGGTGGACCTGTCCGTATTCAAGCCGAAGGCGGAGCCGCTTTTCCGGCAGAGCGGGGAGACCAGGCCGCTGCGTTTGCTGACGGTTGCTAGATTGATGGAGGTCAAGGGGATTAGATACGCGCTCGAAGCCGTCGCAATTTTACGCGCGCGCAAAAGGCATGTGACTTACACCATTATAGGCGACGGGCCTTTGCGCGAAGAGCTTGAAAGCCATGCGCGGTCGCTCGCGATCTCCAGTTGCGTCGTGTTCAAGGGGAACCGCTCCCAAGAGGAAGTCGTCGAAGAATTGACCGCCAGCGGCCTCTTCATCCTGCCGAGCGTGGTTACAAACGAAGGGGAAGAGGAGGGGCAAGGCGTTGTGCTGGCTGAGGCTCAGGCGTGCGGGCTGCCGGTTGTCGCGACGGAAACCGGCGGCGTTCCCGAAAGTCTCGAACACACGAAAACAGGGCTCCTGGTTCCGCAGCGCGATCCCGGCGCCATCGCCGGGGCTGTGCTCCAGATTAGCGGGAACCCCGGCCTCCGGGCCGCAATGGCGAAGCGGGCGAGGGTCTTCGCCGGGGCCAAGTTCTCGATGGAGGCGCACCTAACGCGGTTGATGGAGCTTTACGAGGGATTGGCCGCTCCGCGTCCTCAATCCCGCCGTGACTGACTGCGTGTGAACACCGCCGATCAGGTTTCTGTCAGGCCTGTCCTTATAAACTGAGTTACCCTTGGCGAAAATGACGGCGTTCACGGCGAGCACAAGAGGTGTGATTTTTTCGGCTTGCAGTATATAATAAAATTATATTCCGCCGTAATGTGTTAGCCTTGGAGCGTGTTCGTTTGCTGTATTTGGAGGTTCGCTGATGAAACTTGCATATCTGATTGGCGCTGCACTCATAACATTCGGATTACAGGCCGGAGCGCAGGCAGGCTCCGTGCCCAGTCACGCCGCGGCTATGGCGGAGCAGTCAAACGACCTTGCCGTGCTGGCCCGGGGGCGCGGCGGGCGCGGAGGCATGCATATCGGCCGTGGCGGCGGCCACAGGGGGATGCGCTTCAACCGCGGCGGCGGCCACAGAGGTATGCGTTTCAGCCCGCGCGGCGGCCATAGGGGAATGCGTCTTGGCCGCGGCGGCCCGCGTATGAAACGATTTGCTGGCCCGCGCTCCGGCGGCAAGCATATGCGCGGGAAGTGGAGAGGCCGCCGCCACTGGGGCCGCCATCATCACCGCCGCTGGCGGCGCTACCGTTACGGGTGGGGCGGCCCATACTTCTTCTATTGGGGAGGTTATTGGGGAGGCAGCTGCTACGCCAACTGCCGCGCGGCGGGATACTCCCGGCGCTACTGCAGGCGCCATGCCTACGATTTTTGCTGGTAGTTCACCCGTTACCAGCCGGGGCCGCGAACAGCGGCCCTGCATTCGCGTTGCTTGCACCGGCCGTTTAACCGCCGTGTAATCGCAGCGCCACGGCTGGGCGTCATCTGGCGGGCGGCTAGCGGGAGCGCCGCCAGTGTTCCGCCGCTCCTTTATCAATAGGATATCCACTGCCGCGCGGTAAATCGCTGGAGAAGCGCGCGGGTTCCAGCTTTCTTGCATCCGTCAGTTGCGCTGAGCTTTCGCGGAAGCGGGCTGGCCCCGTTCCCTGTTTGCTGCCGCTGCTGCAAGTACCTGAGGTGGCGCGGCAAAACGCCTTTACCGCGCTAATTTGTTTATAAAGGGTTGCAATCCCTTTACCGTTGGCCACACTTGGAAAGTAATTACCGCAAACATGAAAAATAAGGCAAATTTGAGCTTGACGGACTCCATGGCACCACCTATTTTGCACCCACTCTAGCGACAGGCCGTAAGCATATTCGCGCGTCCCGCGTGTTCAGCGCTTAAACACTGCCGCAAAGAAACCGGACACAGAACTTGTATGAGATGAGGGAGCATCGGCTTCCGGTCATCTCATTTTTCGTCATTGGACCGGACAGCCTGCCTGGTCCGTGCCGTTCATATTTGGAAGCGCCGATGCCAACGATACAGCAGTTGATCCGCAAGCCGCGCATCGCGCCGGTAAAGCGAAACAAAGTGCCGGCGATGTCGGAATGCCCGCAGAAGCGCGGCGTTTGCACCCGCGTCTACACGACGACGCCGAAGAAGCCGAACTCGGCGTTGCGGAAAGTCGCGCGCGTCCGCCTGACGAACGGCTTCGAGGTCACGAGCTACATCCCCGGCGAAGGGCATAACCTTCAGGAACACTCCGTGGTGCTGATCCGTGGCGGCCGTGTGAAGGATCTTCCAGGCGTCCGCTACCACATCATCCGCGGCGTGCTCGACACGCAGGGTGTTGCCAAGCGCAAGCAGCGCCGTTCGAAGTATGGCGCGAAGCGGCCGAAGTAGGGTTGAGGAAAAAAGAGCATGTCACGGCGGCATAGAGCGGAAAAGCGCGAGATCATCCCGGACCCGAAGTACGGCGATATCGTTGTTACGAAATTCATGAACAGCCTGATGTTCGAGGGCAAGAAGTCCGCGGCTGAAAGCATCGTCTACGGCGCGCTGGGCCGTATCGAGCAGAAGGCCAAGCGCGACGGGCTGGAGCTTTTTCACGAGGCGCTGAATAACGTGAAGCCTGCGATTGAGGTGCGGTCCCGCCGCGTTGGCGGCGCCACCTATCAGGTGCCGGTTGAAGTCCGCAACGAGCGCCGCCAGGCTCTCGCCATCCGCTGGATCATCAATGCGGCGCGCGCGCGCAACGAGAACACGATGGAAGAGAGGCTTTCGGGCGAGCTGCTCGATGCCGCCAACAACCGCGGAACCGCAGTAAAGAAACGCGAAGACACGCACAAGATGGCCGAGGCCAACCGGGCGTTCTCGCATTACCGATGGTAGAGTTTAAGAGGACGGCGAGGGCTTAGTCATGGCGCGTCAGACCCCAATCGAAGACTATCGTAACATTGGCATCATGGCCCACATCGATGCCGGTAAGACGACCACGACCGAGCGCATCCTGTACTACACGGGAAAGAGCCACAAGATCGGCGAGGTGCATGATGGTGCCGCGACGATGGACTGGATGGAGCAGGAGCAGGAACGCGGCATCACGATCACCTCGGCCGCGACCACGGCGTTCTGGAAGGGCAAGCGGATCAACATCATCGACACGCCCGGCCACGTGGACTTCACCATTGAAGTGGAACGGTCCTTGCGCGTGCTCGATAGTGCAGTGGCTCTTCTCGACGCCAACCAAGGCGTTGAGCCGCAGACCGAGACCGTCTGGCGCCAGGGCGACAAGTACAATGTGCCGCGCATGATCTTCGTCAACAAGATGGACAAGATCGGCGCCGACTTCTACGCGTCCGTGGCTTCCGTAATCGACCGCCTCGGCGCCAAGCCGCTTGTTATGCAGCTGCCCATCGGCGCGGAAAGCAGCTTCAAGGGCGTCGTCGATCTTATCCGTATGAAGGCCGTTATCTGGGACGAGGAGATGCTGGGCGCGAGCTTCCGGGACGCCGATATCCCAGCCGATCTTGTGGATAAGGCCAAGGAATACCGCGACAAGCTAATCGAGATGGCCGTCGAGGTCGATGATGAGGCGATGGAGGCTTACCTTGAAGGTAATGAGCCGGACGAGGCGAAGCTGAAGGAGCTGATCCGCAAGGGCACCATCAACAGCCACTTCTACCCTGTGTTCTGCGGCTCGGCCTTCAAGAACAAAGGCGTGCAGCCGCTGCTCGACGGCGTGCAGGATTACCTGCCCTCGCCCCTTGACATCCCGCCAATCAGGGGCGTCGAGGTTAAGACAGGCGAAGATACCGTCCGCAAACCTTCGGACACCGAGCCGCTCTCCATGCTGGCGTTCAAGATCATGAACGACCCCTTTGTCGGCTCGCTCACCTTTTGCCGCATCTATTCCGGCAAGGTCGAGTCCGGCATGCAGGTCATCAACACGGTGAAGGAAAAGAAGGAGCGTATTGGCCGTATGCTCCTGATGCACGCGAATAGCCGCGAGGACATTAAGGAGGCCTATGCGGGCGACATCGTCGCGATTGCTTCGCTCAAGGACGTGATCACAGGCGACACGCTTTGCGATCCGGGCAAGCCCGTGATCCTGGAACGCATGGAGTTCCCCGATCCGGTGATCGAGGTGGCCGTGGAGCCCAAAACCAAGGCCGACCAGGAGAAGATGGGGCTTGCACTAAGCAGGCTTGCGGCGGAAGACCCGTCCTTCCGGGTGACGACCGATACCGAGAGCGGCCAGACCATCATCAAGGGCATGGGCGAGCTTCACCTCGAAATTCTCGTCGACCGTATGAAGCGCGAGTTCAAGGTTGAAGCGACCGTCGGTGCGCCGCAGGTTGCCTACCGCGAGACGATTACGCGGCGGCAGGAAGTCGACTACACCCACAAGAAGCAGACAGGCGGCACTGGCCAGTTCGCACGGGTCAAGCTCGTGCTTGAGCCGCAGGAGCAGGGCGCGGGTTTCGTGTTCGAGAGCAAGATCGTGGGCGGCGCGGTTCCGAAGGAGTACATTCCCGGCGTCGAGAAGGGCGTGAAGAGCGTGCTGGAGAATGGCGTGCTCGCGGGCTTCCCGATGCTCGACCTCAAGGTTTCGCTGATTGACGGCGCTTATCACGAGGTCGACTCGAGCGTGCTTGCATTCGAAATCGCCGCACGCGGCGCGTTCCGCGAGGGGGCGCAGAAGGCCGGGCCGAAGCTGCTTGAGCCGGTCATGAAGGTTGAGGTGGTGTCGCCCGAGGACTATGTCGGCGGCGTTATCGGCGATCTCACCAGCCGCCGCGGCCAGATCCTGGGCCAGGAGATGCGCGGCAACGCCACCGTGATCAACTCCATGGTGCCGCTGGCGAACATGTTCGGCTATGTGAACACGCTCAGGTCCATGAGCCAGGGCCGCGCGCAGTTCACTATGCAGTTCGACCACTACTCACAGGTTCCGCAGAATGTGGCGGAGGAGGTTCAGGCAAAGTACGCCTGAGTTGTGTTAAACCGGAGAAAAGCAGGAGCTTTTACCGGATCTAGTTTCTAGACCGGCCTAAAAAGGAAGACGGAGAGCCAGATGGCCAAGGAAAAATTTTCGCGCACGAAGCCCCATCTGAACATCGGGACCATCGGTCACGTCGACCATGGTAAAACGACGTTGACGGCCGCGATTACGAAAGTGCTGGCTGAGACAGGCGGCGCGAAGTACACGGCCTACGATCAAATCGATAAGGCCCCAGAGGAGCGCGCCCGCGGTATCACCATTTCCACCGCTCACGTGGAATACGAGACCGAGAACCGCCACTACGCTCACGTCGACTGCCCCGGCCACGCCGACTACGTTAAGAACATGATCACCGGCGCTGCTCAGATGGATGGTGCGATCCTTGTCGTTTCCGCCGCTGACGGACCGATGCCGCAGACCCGCGAGCACATCCTGCTCGCCCGCCAGGTTGGCGTACCTGCTCTCGCCGTCTACATGAACAAGGTCGACATGCTCGACGATCCCGAGCTGCTTGAGCTGGTCGAACTCGAAATCCGCGAGTTGCTGTCGAAGTACGAATTCCCCGGCGACGATATCCCGATCGTCAAGGGCTCCGCTCTGATGGCGCTTGAGGACAAGAATCCGGAGATGGGCCGGGAGTCCATTTTGAAGCTGATGGAAGAGGTCGACAAATATATTCCGCTTCCGGAACGTCCCCGCGACCAGCCGTTCCTGATGCCGATTGAAGACGTGTTTTCCATCTCCGGCCGTGGCACCGTGGTGACCGGCCGTATTGAGCGCGGTGTCATCAAGGTTGGCGAGGAAATCGAGATCATCGGCATCCGCCCGACCGTGAAGTCCACCGTTACCGGCGTTGAAATGTTCCGCAAGCTGCTCGACCAGGGCGAGGCTGGCGACAACGTGGGCTGCCTGCTGCGCGGCATTGACCGTGACTCCGTGGAGCGCGGCCAGGTTCTCTGCAAGCCCGGCTCGGTCACGCCGCATACCAATTTCAAGGCCGAAGCCTACATCCTGACCAAGGAAGAGGGCGGCCGCCATACCCCGTTCTTCACCAACTACCGTCCGCAGTTCTACTTCCGCACGACCGACGTGACGGGCGTGGTGAAGCTGCCGGAAGGCACCGAGATGGTGATGCCGGGCGATAATTGCTCCATGGAGGTCGAGCTGATCGTGCCGATCGCGATGGAGGAGAAGCTTCGTTTCGCTATCCGCGAGGGCGGGCGCACGGTTGGCGCCGGCGTTGTGGCGAGCATCATTAAGTAGCAAGGGAATCGGGGAGCAGGCGTCCCAAGAGGGGCGCCTCTTCTTTTGGGAGTGTGAAATGGCTGGTCAAACGATCCGCATCCGGTTGAAGGCGTTCGATCATCGTGTGCTCGATACTTCCACAAAGGAGATCGTGAACACGGCGAAGCGCACGGGCGCCGATGTGCGGGGGCCAATACCGCTCCCCACACGCATCGAGCGGTACACCGTGAACCGCTCGCCGCACATCGACAAGAAGAGCCGCGAGCAGTTCGAGATGCGGACGCATAAGCGTTTGATCGATATCGTCGATCCGACGCCACAGACGGTGGACGCGCTGATGAAGCTCGACTTGGCGGCGGGTGTGGACGTCGAGATCAAGTTGTAGTTGGGAATTTGGAAAGCCGCGCGGTGATGGCGCGGAACGGGGAATAGAGGCAGACCGATGCGATCGGGATTGTTGGCACAGAAGGTTGGCATGACGCGGATCTTCACCGATGCGGGCGAGCATGTGCCTGTGACGGTGTTGAAGCTCGAAAACTGCCAGGTGGTTGCGCATCGGACGCAAGAGGCGAACGGCTATACCGCGCTTCAGCTTGGCTCAGGCGCACGCAAGGTCAAGAATGTGACGCGCGCCCAGCGCGGGCATTTCGCCAAGGCGCAGGTCGAGCCGAAAGCGAAGCTGGTCGAATTCCGGGTTACGCCCGAGAATCTGATCGACGTCGGCGCGGAGCTTACGGCGGATCATTTCGTTCCCGGCCAGTTCGTTGACGTGACCGGAACGAGCATCGGTAAGGGCTTCACCGGCGCCATGAAGCGGTGGAACTTCGGCGGCTTGCGCGCAACCCACGGCGTTTCGATTTCGCACCGCAGCCACGGCTCGACCGGTAACCGCCAGGATCCGGGTAAGACCTTCGCCGGCAAGAAGATGGCCGGGCACTATGGCGACGAGCGTGTAACGACGCAGAACCTTGAGGTCGTCCGCACCGATGTTGAGCGCGGGCTGATCCTGATCCGCGGCGCGGTGCCTGGAGCCAAGGGCGGCTGGGTCATGCTTCGGGATGCCGTTAAGAAGCCGCTGCCGGAGGCCGCGCCGAAGCCGGGTGCGTTCCGCACGCCAGAGAATAGCGGCGCCAGCGAAGGCGCGGAAGCGGAGGCGAAATGAAGGCCGATGTAATGACACTCGATGCCTCCTCCGCGGGAAGCATTGAGCTCAGCGACGCAGTATTCGCATTGGAGCCGCGCGCGGACATCCTGCAGCGCATGGTCCGTTATCAGCTCTCGAAGCGTCAGGCTGGCACGCACAAGGCCAAGCAGCGCAGCGAGGTAAACGGGCCGAACAAGAAGATTTACAAGCAAAAAGGCACCGGCCAAGCCCGCCACGGCAACGACAAGCCGCCTCAGTTCCGCGGCGGCGGCCGCGCGTTCGGCCCGGTTCCGCGCAGCCACGCGCATGATCTGCCGAAGAAGGTGCGCGCGCTTGCCTTGAAGCACGCGCTCTCCGCCAAGGCGAAGTCGAACACCCTGATCGTGCTCGATAAGGCGGAGATCGCGGAGCCCAAGACCGCGCAGCTTCGCGGCAAGTTCGATGGGCTTGGCTTGGCGAACGCGCTCATCATCGACGGCGCCGCGCTGCAGGACAATTTCGCGCTCGCCGCCCGCAACATCCCGAATGTGGATGTACTGCCGGTTCAGGGCATCAACGTCTACGACATCCTGCGCCGCGAGAAGCTTGTGCTGACGCGTGCGGCGCTCGAAGCACTGGAGGAGCGGTTCAAATGAGACAGGAAGAGCTCTACGATGTGATCCGCTCGCCGCTCGTGACCGAAAAGTCGACGATGGCTTCCGAAAACAGCCAAATCGTTTTCAAGGTCGCGATGAACGCCACGAAGCCGGAGATAAAAGAGGCTATCGAGCGGCTATTCAATGTAAAGGTCGTGGCGGTCAACACGCTGATCCGCAAGGGCAAGAACAAGCGGTTCAAGGGTGTCCGCGGCCGGCAGAGCGATTTCAAGAAGGCGATCGTGACCCTCGCCGAGGGGCAGGCGATCGACATCACGGCAAGGCTGTAAGCTAGAGATTCGGTAAGGGCGCATCCGCCATGGCACTGAAAACATTTAACCCCATAACGCCCGGCCTCCGGCAGCTCGTGCTGGTTGACCGCTCGCAGCTGTGGAAAGGTAAGCCCGTCAAGGCGCTGACCGGGGGGCGCAGCGAAAGCGCGGGCCGGAATGTGCATGGCCGCATCACCACGCGTCGGCGCGGTGGCGGCCACAAGCGGGCCTACCGGCTCGTCGATTTCAAACGGCGCAAGTTCGATATGCCGGCCACCGTCGAGCGGCTGGAATACGACCCGAACCGCACGGCGTTTATCGCGCTGATCAAATATGAAGATGGCGAGTTGTCCTACATCCTTGCGCCGCAGCGCCTGAATGCCGGCGACAAGGTGGTGTCGGGAAACAAGGTCGACGTAAAGCCCGGCAATGCGATGCCCATGTCGAACATGCCCATTGGCACCATCATCCACAATGTGGAGATGAAGCTGGGCAAGGGCGGCCAGATCGCCCGCTCGGCTGGCTGTTATGCGCAGCTCGTGGGCCGGGACCAGGGCATGGCGATCCTCCGGCTGAACTCCGGCGAAATGCGCATGGTGCAGGCGGATTGCATGGCCACGGTTGGCGCGGTTTCGAACCCGGACAATTCCAACCAGAATTTGGGCAAGGCGGGACGCAACCGCTGGCTTGGCAAGCGCCCGAGCGTCCGCGGTGTCGCCATGAACCCGGTCGACCACCCGCACGGTGGCGGTGAAGGCCGCACCTCCGGCGGCCGCCATCCGGTTACTCCGTGGGGCAAGGGCACCAAGGGCAACCGGACCCGCAAGAACCCGAAGACGGATAAGTACATCGTCCGCGCCCGGCACGTGAAGAAGAAATAGAGGCTGCGATGACACGCTCAGTTTGGAAAGGTCCGTTTGTGGACGGCTATGTGATCGCGAAGGCCGACGCCGCGCGCGATAAGAAGTCGAATGCGCCAATCAAGATTTGGAGCAGGCGCTCGACCATTCTGCCGCAGTTCGTGGGGCTTACCTTCGCCGTTCACAATGGCCAGAAGCACATCCCCGTGCTCGTCTCCGAGGATATGGTTGGCCACAAGTTTGGCGAGTTCGCGCCGACCCGCACCTATTACGGCCACGCCGCCGATAAGAAGGCGAGAAGGAAGTAGCCATGTCGAAACCGAAGTTCGAGCGGCGGCTCAAGGACAACGAGGCCCAGGCGGTGGCGCGCAGCTTGCGTGTCAGCCCGCAAAAGCTCAACCTCGTCGCGCAGCTCATCCGCGGCAAGAAGGTGGAGAAGGCGTTGGCCGAGCTCACTTTCTCGCATAAGCGGATCGCGAGGGACGTGAAGAAGACGCTGCAGTCGGCGATCGCGAACGCCGAGAACAATCACGGCCTCGATGTCGACCAGCTTGTCGTCGCCGAGGCCTATGTAGGAAAGAATCTGGTGATGAAGCGCTTTCACGCGCGTGCACGCGGACGCATGGGCCGGATCGAGAAACCCTTCTCGCAGCTCACCGTCGTTGTGAGAGAAGCTCAGGAGCAAGCCTAATGGGCCAGAAAGTCAACCCGATCGGACTCCGGCTCGGAATTAACAGGACGTGGGATAGCCGCTGGTATGCGGGCAAGGCCGAGTACGGCAAGCTACTGCACGAAGACTTCCGGATGCGGGAGTTCATTCTGAAGCAGCGCCGCCAAGCCGGGATCTCGAAGGTCGTGATCGAGCGTCCGCACAAGAAGTGCCGCGTCACGGTCCACACCGCGCGTCCCGGCATCCTGATCGGCAAGAAGGGTGCTGATATTGAGAAGCTGCGCAGCCGATTGGCGAAGTTCACCACCTCCGAGGTGTACCTGAACATCGTCGAGGTGCGCAAACCCGAGCTGGACGCAACGCTTGCCGCCGAAGGCATCGCGCAGCAGCTTGAGCGCCGCGTGGCCTTCCGCCGCGCCATGAAGCGGGCAACGCAATCCGCGCTCCGGCTCGGTGCGCAGGGCGTGCGCATATACGTTTCCGGCCGTCTGGGCGGCGCGGAAATCGCGCGCATGGAGTGGTATCTCGATGGCCGGGTGCCGCTGCACACGCTGCGCGCCAATATTGATTACGGTACGGCCGAGGCCGAAACCGCCTATGGCATCATCGGCGTAAAGGTCTGGATCTTCAAAGGCGAAATCCTCGATCACGATCCGATGGCGCAGGAGCGCCTGTCGCTGGAAAGCCAGGAAGGCGGCGGGCCTTCGCGGCCGGATCGTCCCCCGCGGCGTGACCGCGGAGACGGCGACAGGCGGGAGCGCGGCGGGCGCGAACGCGAGAGGGAAAAGGCTTAGCGCAGACGCATTGGCGCGGCGCATTGGGACAATGGTGTAAGCGATGCTGCAACCGAAGAAAACGAAGTTCAGAAAGGCCTTCAAAGGCCGGATGAATGGCAATGCCAAGGGCGGCACGTCGCTTAACTTTGGCAGCTTTGGCCTGAAGGCTTTGGAGCCGGAACGCGTCACTGCACGGCAGCTGGAGGCGGCGCGCCGTGCGATCACGCGGCAGATGAAGCGCGCGGGCCGCGTTTGGATCAGAGTTTTCCCGGACCTGCCGGTTTCGAAGAAGCCGACCGAAGTTCGCATGGGCAAGGGCAAGGGGGCGCCGGAATATTGGGCCGCGCGCGTGAAGCCCGGCAAGATCATGTTCGAGATCGACGGCGTCGGCGAGGATACCGCGCGCGAGGCCCTGAGACTCGGCGCCGCCAAGCTGCCGGTCCGCACCCGTGTGGTGGCGCGGCTTGGCGAAGTCGCGGCGGTTAAGGAGTAAGCGGGGCAGCCATGGATATCGACGAAGTCCGCCGTTTCACGCTCGACCAGCTTGAGGACGAACTCATCAAGCTCAAGCGCGAGCAATTCAACTTGCGGTTCCAGAAGGCGACCGCGCAGCTCAACAACACAGCGCGCGTTCGCGAGGTGCGCCGCACCATCGCCCGCATCAAGACGGCCGCCCGCGAGAAGCGCGCGGCGGAAGCGCAGAGTTAAGGACGACGAAAATGCCGAAGCGCGTTTTACAGGGTGTGGTTGTCTCGGACAAGAACGACAAGACGGTCGTCGTTCAGGTCGAGCGCCGTCTGACGCACCCGGTACTGAAAAAGACGGTGCGCCTGACCAAGAAATATCATGCGCACGACGAGGGTAATAGCTTCCATACGGGCGACAAGGTCCGCATCCAGGAGTGCCCTCCGGTCTCAAAGAACAAACGGTGGGTAGTGCTGGACCAGGTATCCTGAGTCAGGCCATCCCGGTGGATTGGGCGCGGGGAGTAAGGGAAGCTTCCCCGCTGGAAAGGTGAAGTACCATGATACAGATGCAAACTCATCTGGACGTTGCCGATAATTCTGGCGCGCGCCGGGTCATGTGCATCAAGGTGCTGGGCGGCTCCATGCGCCGCACGGCCACGATTGGCGATGTAATTATCGTCAGCGTGAAAGAGGCGATACCGAAGGGCCGCGTGAAAAAAGGCCAGGTGATGAAGGCGGTCATTGTCCGCACTTCCTTCCCGGTCCGCCGCCCCGATGGCAGCGCGATCCGCTTCGACAGCAACGCCGCCGTGCTGATCAATAATCAGCGCGAGCCGATCGGCACCCGCATCTTTGGGCCGGTGCCGCGCGAGCTTCGCGCGAAGCAGCACATGAAGATTATCTCCCTTGCGCCCGAGGTGCTGTAATGAGCCGTCCGAAGCTCAAGGTTAAGAAAGGCGATCACGTGGTCGTGGTTGCCGGCCGCGACAAAGGCAAGCGCGGAGAGGTGCTGCAGGTGATCCCGGATGAGAACCGGGCGCTGGTGCAGGGAGTCAATATCGTGGTCCGGCATCAGAAGCAGTCGGCTCAGCAGGAAGGCGGCAAGCTCTCGAAAGAGGCGCCGATCCATATTTCGAATATCGCGCTGGAGGATCCGGCAAACGGAGAGCCAACGCGGGCGGGTTACAAAATCTTGGACGATGGACGCAAGGTCCGGTTCGCCAAGCGCTCGGGCGAGATGATCGATGAGTAAGGCCAAGGCTAAAACAGAAGCGAAAGCTAAAACGGAAGCTCGCGCAAGCGGATACGTGCCGCGGCTCAAGACGCATTATGTCAAGGCCGTGCGCCCCGCGCTGCAGAAGCAGTTCAGCTATACGAACCCCATGCGGGTGCCGGAAATCACGAAGGTCGTGCTTAACATGGGCATCGGCGAGGCCACCGCGGACCGCAAGAAGGTCGAGCAGGCCACGCGCGACATGACGCTCATCGCCGGGCAGAAGCCGGTCATGACCACGGCCCGCAAGTCCATCGCGAACTTCAAGCTGCGCGACAACATGCCAATCGGCTGCAAGGTCACGCTGCGCAAGGCGCGGATGTACGAGTTTCTCGACCGCCTGGTAACGATTGCGCTGCCGCGCGTGAAGGACTTCCGGGGCCTCAACCCGAAGAGCTTCGACGGGCGTGGCAATTACGCGATGGGCATCAAGGAGCATATCGTTTTCCCTGAGATCGACTACGACAAAGTCGAGGACATCTGGGGCATGGACATTATCGTGTGCACGACGGCCGAAACGGATGAAGAGGCCCGCGCGCTGCTGAAACAATTCAACTTCCCCTTCCGGCAGTAGGGCGAGGCGGAGGAGACAGTATGGCCAAGACAGGCATGATCGAGCGGAACGGCAAGCGGCGGCGGCTAGTGGCCCGCGATGCTCAAAAACGCGCAGCGCTCAAGGAAATCGCGAACAACAAAGACCTTCCGATGGAAGAGCGTTTCGCGGCGCGGCTCAAGCTTGCGCAGCTTCCGCGCAACGGCTCCCCTACCCGTATGCGAAACCGCTGTGAGGTGACGGGCCGTCCGCGCGGCTTTTACCGCAAGTTGATGATGTCGCGTATCGCACTGCGCGATCTGGGCAATAAGGGGCTTATCCCCGGTTTGGTGAAATCGAGCTGGTAGGGATCAAGAGGATATGACGGTTTCCGATCCACTAGGCGATATGCTTACACGCATCCGCAATGCGCAGATGCGCAGCCGGCCGAAGGTTTCCACTCCGGCATCGAAGTTGCGCGGGCGCGTTCTCGATGTCTTGCGGGAAGAGGGCTTCATCCGCGGCTATGCCGAGATCTCGTATGGCGGCGGCAAGACGGAGTTCGAAATCGAGCTCAAATATTACGAAGGCACGCCGGTTATCCGCGAACTCAGGCGGGTGTCCACACCTGGCCGCCGCGTTTATTCGAGCGTCGCCGAACTGCCCACCATCGCGAATGGCCTGGGCGTGGCGATCCTGTCTACACCCAAGGGCGTGATGTCGGATACGCGCGCCCGCGCGGAAAACGTGGGCGGCGAGGTTTTGTGCAGCGTGTTCTAGCGCTGCGGTATGAACGTCATCCCCGCCGAGGCGGGGATACAACGGTGAACTTGTTTCGATGGCCGGCGCTAATTCCCGCCTTTGAGGGATGACGGCAAACCGGCCGCCGGTAGATGAAGAAGGTTTTGGACCATGTCCCGGATTGGCAAAAAGCCGGTAGCTGTGCCGAAGAACGTGACGGCAACAGTTGACGGGCAAACGGTGACGGTGAAGGGGCCCAAGGGCCAACTTTCGCTCACCCTCGTCGACGACGTCGAGGTGAAGCTGGAGGACGGCTCCATCAGCATGCTGCCGCGCTCCGATACCAAGCGCGCGCGCTCGATGTGGGGCATGTCGCGTACCATTGTCGAAAACCTTGTCGTTGGCGCGAGCAGCGGCTTCTCGCGCACGCTAGAGATTACCGGCGTCGGCTACCGTGCCGCCATGGAGGGCAATTCGCTCAAGCTGCAGCTCGGCTACAGCCATGACGTGCTCTATCCCGTGCCGGACGGCATCACGATCGCCTGCCCGAAGCCGACCGAGATCACAATCACCGGCATCGAGAAGGCCAAGGTAGGCCAGGTTGCCGCAGAAATCCGCGCCCACCGCGCGCCGGAGCCTTACAAGGGCAAGGGCATCCGCTATCAGGGCGAGTACATTCAACGCAAAGAAGGCAAATCGAAAAAGTAGGACCATACAATGGCTTCTCCGATTTCCAGTTTCGATCGCCGCGCCGCGCGTGTCCGCCGGACTTTGCGCCGCGCTCAGGGCAGCAGGCCCAGGCTATCGGTTTTCCGCTCGTCGAAGCATATCTATGCGCAGATTATCGACGACTCCAAGGGCTACACGCTCGCTTCCGCTTCGAGCATCGACGGCGAGCTGAAGGGCAGCCTTCCCAAGGGCACCAATGTCGCGGCGGCGGCCGAGGTTGGCAAGCTGGTCGCGCAGCGCGCGCTGAAGGCTGGCGTCAAGGATGTCGTCTTCGACCGCGGCGGCTATCTCTATCACGGGCGCATCAAGGCTTTGGCCGATGCGGCCCGCGAGGCAGGATTGAACTTTTAAGCCAGCTCAGGCGCGGGCTTAAGAAGAAATGAAAGGGTACGCTCGTGGCTCGTGAACCACGTGAGAGAAGCAGAGACCGGGACCGCGATGATCGCGACAGCGAATTCGTGGACAAGCTGGTCCACATCAATCGCGTTGCGAAGGTCGTGAAGGGCGGCCGCCGCTTCGGCTTCGCGGCGCTTGTCGTCGTGGGCGATCAGAAGGGCCGCGTCGGCTTCGGCCACGGCAAGGCCCGCGAGGTTCCAGACGCGATCAAGAAGGCCACGGATTCGGCCAAGCGCAATCTGATCCGCGTGCCCTTACGCGAAGGCCGCACGCTGCATCACGATGTGCATGGCCATCACGGAGCGGGCAAGGTATTCCTCCGCGCGGCTCCTCCCGGCACCGGCATCATCGCGGGCGGCCCGATGCGCGCCGTGTTCGAGACGCTGGGCGTGCAGGACGTCGTGGCGAAGTCGCTTGGCACTTCGAACCCCTACAACATGGTTCGCGCCACGTTCGATGCGTTGCAGCGCGAGGATAGCCCCAGGGGGGTCGCGGCGCGGCGCGGCAAGAAGGTGAGCGAGATCGTCACCCGCAGGCGCGACCACGCCGAGGGCGCCGCCGCGGCTCAGCCCGCAGAGGCGTAAGGGAGCGCAAGATGGCTAAAGCACCGGCGAAGAAGACGCTGACGATCGAGCAAATCGGAAGCCCGATCCGCAGGCCCCACGATCAGCGCGAGACGCTCATCGGACTGGGGCTCAATAAAATGCACCGCCGCAAGGTCGTGACCGATAACCCGGCCATCCGCGGCATGATCAATAAAATCCCGCATCTGGTGCGTATCGTCGAGGAAAACGGCGTACCGCTGGATGCGAAAAAGCGTTAAAAAGCGGCCCGGCTCGCCGCTCAAGGATCTGAACCATGAAGCTGAATGAGTTGAGAGACAACCCTGGCGCAACGAAGGACCGCATCCGCGTGGGCCGGGGCATCGGCAGTGGCAAGGGCAAGACCGGCGGGCGCGGCGTCAAAGGCCAGAAGTCCCGGTCGGGCGTTGCGATCAAGGGCTTTGAGGGCGGCCAGATGCCGCTGCACCAGCGCTTGCCCAAGCGCGGTTTCAACAATCCGCTGCGGCTCAATTTCGCGCACATCAATCTTGACCGTGTGCAGGATGCCATCGACGCGGGCAAGCTTTCCGGGAAAGGCGTAATCGACGCGGAGGCGCTGATCGCCTCCGGCGCGGTGCGGCGTGAACGGGACGGCGTGCGGCTGCTGGCTCGCGGCGCGCTCAAGGCTCCGCTGAAATTCAAGGTGGCTGGAGCTTCCGAGGCCGCGGTGAAGGCCGTTGAGGCCGCGGGCGGCTCCGTTGAGATTACGATCCAGAAAAAGGACCGGCTTGCGGGGGACGGCAAGCGGGCCGGACGCAGACGCGCGGCACAGGCCAAGCGCGAAAGCCGTATGCCCAAACCGGCCTAGGTGACGGGGTGGTCATGCCGCACCTGAGGCCGCTCCTCCGCCGCTTGAACGGCGGCTATTCTATTGTACGATATTACGAGGCCTAACATGCCGAGATACCGCTCCTGATTGCGCGCTGGAGCGGTGGGGCAGACCGGAGTAGCAGTCATGGTTTCCGCAGCGGAACAACTTGCCGCGAACCTGAAATTCGACACGTTCAAGAAAGCGGGCGAGCTGCAGCAGCGCCTGCTGTTCACGCTTGGCGCTTTGCTGGTCTACCGTCTCGGAACGTTCATTCCGCTGCCCGGCATCGATACCGCGATGCTGGCCAAGATGTTCGAGAACAGCAACAACGTCTTCGGTATGCTCAACGTGTTCTCCGGCGGCGCGCTTTCCCGTTCGGCGATCTTCCTCCTGAACATCATGCCGTACATCACGGCGTCGATCATCATTCAGCTCCTGACCTCGGTCATGCCCACGCTGGAAGCGCTGCGCAAAGAAGGAGAGTCCGGGCGCAAGCAGCTCAATCAATACACGCGCTATCTCACGGTGCTGATCGCCACGGTGCAGGCGAGCTTGACAGCCCGGGGGTTGAATAGCTCCGCGCTTGAGCCAGGCTGGTTCTTCCAGCTCACGACGGTGATTTCGCTGGTGGGCGGCACGATGTTTCTTGTCTGGCTCGGCGAGCAGATCACGGCACGCGGCATTGGCAACGGCACGTCGCTGATCATCTTCGCAGGTATTATCGCCGAAATGCCTACCGCACTTGCGCGCATCCTTGAACAAGGCTCCAAGGGCAACTTGCCGGCGGCTGTTATCATCGTGCTGCTCGTGGTGATGGCCGCGGTCGTCACCATGGTGGTGTTCTTCGAACGGGCCCAGCGCCGGCTCACAATCCAGTATCCCAAGCGGCAGGTCGGCAACCGCATGTTCCAGGGCGACAGCTCGCACTTGCCGCTCAAGCTCAACGCGTCGGGCGTCATTCCGCCGATCTTCGCCTCCACGCTGCTGTATCTGCCGGCGACGGCCCAGCAATTTATCGGATCGTCGTCGGACAATATGAGCCGCGTGCTCGCCCTGCTTGGCCCAGGGCAGCCAATCCACATCCTGCTTTATATCGCGCTGATTGTTTTCTTCTCCTTCTTCTACACGCCGATTGTCATTCCGCCTCAGGAAACCGCAGACAACCTCAAGAAGTATGGCGGCTTCATTCCAGGCTACCGGCCCGGACCGAAGACAGCGCAATATATCGAGTATGTGCTCAATAGGATCACCGTCATTGGCGCCGCCTACGTTTCCGTGGTTTGCATCTTACCGGAAATCCTGGCTTACCAGATGAATGCGCCATTCTATTTTGGCGGCACCTCGCTTCTGATCGTCGTCAGTGTTACGATGGATACAGTGGCGCAAATCCAGAGCCATCTGCTTGCGCATCAATATGAAGGACTCATCAAGAAGTCCAAACTCAACAAGGGTAGGAGTCGCCGATGAATATCATTCTGCTTGGGCCTCCCGGCGCGGGAAAGGGCACACAATCCAAGTATCTTGAAGACCACTTTCACCTGAAGCAGCTCTCGACGGGCGACATGCTCCGTCACGCGGTTGCGACGGGCAGCCCTGTTGGCGTTGTCGCCAAGTCCTACATGGAAGGCGGCAAGCTCGTTCCCGACGACGTGGTCGTCGGCGTGATTTCCGAAGCCATCGAGGCCCTGCCCGGCGAAACGGCTGGCTTCATTCTTGACGGCTTCCCGCGCAGCGTGCCGCAAGCCGGCATCCTCGACCAGCTTCTGGATCGCATCGGCAAGAACATCGACGCGGTGATCGTCGTGGACGTAAAGGACGATGTTCTGGTCAAGCGCATTTCGGGGCGCTTCACCTGCGGTAGCTGCGGCGAGGTGTTCAACGATTTCTTCCGCATGCCGAAAGCGGAAGGCGTTTGCGACCGCTGCGGAAGCACCGGTTTCAAGCGGCGTTCGGACGATAACGCGGACACGGTCCGGGAGCGTTTGGCGGTCTACCACGAGCAGACCAAGCCCCTGATCGACTACTACAAAGCCAAGGGCAAACTGCACATCATCGACGGCGAGGCGGCCATCGAGGATGTGAAGCAGCGCATCAATGCGATCCTGGGAGGCGCGCGCCAGTAGGCGCGCGGCAACACTGGGGAACTTAATCCATATTGTAAAGAAGGGCGCTAGACTAATTTGAGAACCGTGATTATATTGCAGCCCCTAGCTCATGATCTGCGGCGGTCTGGAGGGCACTGCTCTCTGGGCGCTGCGTTGCATTCCGGTGTGGGCGGACACCCGCTCCAGCTTAGCCTAAACACGACGAGGACAACGTGGCACGTATAGCGGGTGTAAACATCCCATCGAACAAGCGCGTAGAAATCGGCCTTCGCTATATCCATGGCATCGGGCCGCGATTCGCGAAGGAAATCTGCGAGAAGGTCAACATCCCGGCTCAGCGCCGCGTGAACGAACTGACCGATGCCGAAGTGCTGCAAATCCGCGAGGTGATCGACCGCGACTATTCCGTGGAAGGCGATCTGCGCCGTGAAGTTGCGATGAATATCAAGCGGTTGATGGATCTGGGCTGCTATCGCGGGCTCAGGCATCGCCGCGGGCTCCCGGTCAGGGGGCAGCGCACGCACACAAATGCGCGCACGCGAAAAGGTCCGGCCAAGCCAATTGCCGGTAAGAAGAAGTAGGCGTGGCTCAAGCGGCCAGTTTTGGGATTTAGACCATGGCGAAGGAAAAGGCGCGCGTTAAGCGCCGCGAGAAGAAGAACATTGCATCCGGCGTTGCGCACGTGAGTGCAAGTTTCAACAATACGATGATTTCGATCACGGATGCCCAGGGCAATGCGATTTCGTGGTCTTCCGCCGGTGCGATGGGGTTCCGGGGGTCGCGGAAATCGACGCCCTATGCCGCGCAGGTGGCTGCCGAGGACGCGGGCCGTAAGGCGCAGGAGCATGGTATGCGCACCATAGAGATCGAGGTCAGCGGCCCCGGCTCCGGGCGCGAGTCCGCGCTGCGGGCGCTGCAAGCCTGCGGCTTTCAGGTGACCTCCATCCGCGACGTGACGCCGATCCCGCACAATGGCTGCCGCCCGCGCAAGCGCCGCCGTGTCTGATTATACAGGGAGGCAGCCCTCCTCCCTGGATCGCAAGTGATTGCCGCGCCCAATCCGGAATGGCGCTGCCACATAAGGAAAGAACCGTGCTCAACAAGAACTGGCAGGATCTCATCAAGCCTGGAAAAATCAACGTTATTCCGGGCACGAACCCCAGATACGTTGCCTCCATCGTCGCCGAGCCGCTGGAGCGTGGCTTCGGGCTGACGCTTGGTAACGCGCTGCGGCGCGTCCTGCTCTCCTCCCTCCAGGGCGGAGCCGTGACAACCGTGCATATCGACGGCGTTCTGCACGAGTTCTCGTCGATCCCCGGCGTGCGCGAGGACGTGACCGACATCGTGCTCAACATCAAGGACATCGCGCTCCGCATCCATTCGGAAGGCGTGAAGCGCATGGTGCTCCGCAAGGAAGGGCCGGGCGTGGCGCGTGCCCGCGACATCGAGGCCGGCGCCGACGTTGAAATCCTGAACCCGGACCTGGTGATCTGCACGCTGGATGAAGGCGCGAACGTGCGCATGGAGCTGACCGCGAATATCGGCAAGGGTTACGTGCCGGCCGAGCGCAACCGCCCCGACGACGCGCCCATCGGCCTGATCCCGGTGGACAGCCTTTACAGCCCGGTGAGGAAGGTCTCCTACAAGATCGCCAACACCCGCGAAGGGCAGATCCTCGACTACGACAAGCTCACGCTCGATGTCGAAACCAACGGCGCGGTGTCGCCGGAAGATGCGGTGGCGCTGGCAGCCCGCATCATCCAGGACCAGCTCTCGATCTTCGTGAACTTCGAGGAGCCGCGCAAAGAGGTTTCCGAGGAACGCGTGCCGCAGCTTGAGTTCAACGCGGCGCTGCTCAAGAAGGTGGACGAGCTTGAGCTCTCCGTGCGCTCGGCGAACTGCCTCAAGAACGATAACATCGTCTACATCGGCGATCTTATCCAGAAAACCGAGGCGGAGATGTTGCGCACGCCGAACTTCGGGCGTAAATCTCTGAACGAAATCAAAGAGGTGCTGGCCGGGATGGGGCTGCATCTCGGCATGGAAGTCCCGAACTGGCCGCCGGAGAATATCGAGGAGCTGGCGAAGCGGTTCGAGGATCATTATTGATAGTGCAATAGACCCGCAAGCGCAGTCCCGGCACTTGCGGATTTCGAGGGCGAGACAATGCGTCACCATAATTCCGGCCGGAAATTCAATCGCACAGCCGAACACCGCAAGGCCATGTTCGCGAATATGGCCGCCGCGCTCATCAAGCATGAGCAAATCGTGACAACGCTCCCCAAGGCCAAGGATCTGCGCGGCGTTGTCGAGGCTCTTATCACGCTCAGCAAGCGCGGTGACCTTCATGCGCGCCGCGTCGCTGCCTCCCGGCTCCGCGATGAGAAGATGGTGAAGAAGCTGTTCGAAACCCTCGGCCCCCGCTACAAGGGCCGCCCAGGCGGCTACACCCGCGTGCTAAAGGCCGGTTTCCGTTATGGGGATAACGCGCCGCTCGCCGTGATCGAGTTTGTCGACCGCGATGAGACCGCGAAGGGACAGGATTCCGGGCCGGTACAGACCCAGGAAGAGGAGGAGGCCGCCGCATAGGGCGGCGCCATTCCCCGGATTTATCGTCTGCTTGACCATTATGGCTCCAAGCGTTACATCAACCTAGATTGGCGGATACCGCCGAACTTCCTTTCAGCTTAGGTCCGATCATGTCGCGCCAGTGCGAACTCACAGGCAAGGGTGGCCTCGTCGGTCATCTCGTAAGCCACTCGAATATCAAGACAAAGCGGCGTTATCTGCCGAACCTTTGCAATGTGACATTGCTGAGCGATACGCTGGGGCGCGGCGTGCGCTTGCGGATCAGCGCCAACGCGCTGCGCTCGGTCGAGCATCGCGGCGGCCTCGACGCTTTCTTGATGAAGGCGAGGGACGAGGAGCTTTCGTTGAAGGCGCGCCGCCTGAAGCGCGAAATCGCAAAGGCCCGTGTGCGCACCGAGGGTGGCGAAGCCTAGCCCGCATTTCTCACAATCCGCGCGCGCCCTGGCTTGATCCTTGTTCCAGCATGTCTCTTTCGTCCCCGGCAATACGTTCAGTATTGGCTGCGGTCTCAAAAGCCCCGCTGAAACAAATCTCTGCGCCATCATCGCGGGATCTTGTGAGAAATACGGCCTCGCTTTCGGGCAGGCAGCCACGAGCAAGCTCAACGCGCAAAACAATTCCGCCCCGGTTGCGCCCGCAGCTGGGGCTATCGCGTCTGAGCACGAGGCGGGGTCAGCCGGGAAGCGTCTGCTTGGCGAGCACCTTGTCGATGCGGCGTCCATCGAGATCCACAACTTCGAAGCGCCAGTTCTTCCACTGAAAGGTTTCGCCAACAGCGGGAATATGCCCGAGCTGAAAGAGCACAAAGCCCGCCAGCGTCGTGTAGTCGGCGTCGTCAGCCGCGAGCCCCTCCAGGTCTAGAACGCGCTCGACCTCGAATACCGGCATTTGCGCATCGAGCAGCCAGGAGCCGTCGTCCCGCTTCGTGGCGCTAGGCTCCTCCGCCTCGGCTTGCGGCAACTCGCCCGTGATGCCTGTCAAAATGTCCGTCTGCGTGACGATGCCTTGCACGCTGTAGTGCTCGTCTAGCACGATGGCCATATGCACCGGGGATGATTTGAACATCTCCAGGAGCTTCAGAACCGTTGTACTTTCATGCACATAGAGCGGCGCCATTATGGCGGCGTCGAGGTTGATCTTGCCGTGCGAGTGAAGCTGTTCGAGCAAGGTCTTGGCGTGCACGATGCCGATGGTCTCGTCCACGTCCCCGCGGCATACAGGAAAGCGCGAATGGCCGCTTCGCGCAATGTCCGCATAGATCAGCTCCAGGTCTTCGGTAATGTCCAGCCAGACAATATCGGGCCTGGGCTGCATGATGGAGCGAACCGAGCGGTCGGCGACCCGGAGCAGCCTCTCGATGATCTCCTGCTCCGCCTTTTCGAACACGCCGGCCTCAGTGCCCTCGGCGATCATGGTTTTGATCTCGTCTTCGGTCACATCGGGCTGGCGCTCGGAGCGCGACAGGACGAAGCGGAGCAGGCCGTCGGTGGACCAGCGGAGGAACACGTCGATTGGCGAGGTGATGTACATAAGCGCTTTCATCGTGGGAGCGACGAGACAGGCAACGCCTTCACGGTTTTCCAGCGCCAGCCTTTTGGGAACGAGTTCCCCAAAGACGAGAGACACGTAAACGATTGAGGCAACAACGATTGCCGATGCCGCGGTTGCGGCGTGCTCCTTAAGGAGCGGTACTTCCAACAAGACTTGGGCGAGCTGAGGCGAAAAGACACTCTCACCATAGGCGCCGGACAAGATAGCCACGATCGTGATGCCGACCTGCACGGAGGACAGAAAACGCGTCGAATCCGAATACAAGGCCAGCGCCGTGCGGGCGCCGCCTTTTCCGTCATCCACGAGTTTGTGCAATCTTGCCGGACGGCAGGACACAATGGCGAATTCCGCCATCACGAGGAAGCCGTTTAGTGCGATTAAGAGCGCCAGAACGAAAGTGTGCGTCAGCAGCATGGGACACAAGGAGGTTGTTCGCAGCTCTTATAGCGGCTCTTCACGCTAAAGGTGATAATTCAATACCGCGCAAGCGCAAATTTCGAGGTGGTCTTGCCCTGAAAACACATCTGGTTGTGTTGGCAGCGCCGGTTGCCTTGCCGGCAGATAAGCAAACTTGTAAGCACCGCGCTTGCGCAAACCGGCTTTATAGTTAATCCGCAACACGCATGGGGCGCGGCTTCGTGGAACGGGATTTCCGCGCCCCAGCAAGACTATCGCCCGGCGCGGTAACGGCGGGAACTCCTGATTAATCCTTGCAAAACCAGCTTGCCGCCGCTTAAACACAAGTTCAACATCCGTAAGGCATCACTCTACCAGACAGTTCCAGGAGTCTCCGGTCATGGCCTTACGTGCCGTTTTCATGGGCACGCCCGATTTCTCCGTACCCGCGCTGAGCGAGATCGTAAGTGCGGGGCACGATGTCGTGGCGGTATACACGCAGCCGCCCAGGCCCGCCGGGCGCGGCATGGATGAGCGGAAGTCTCCGGTCCACACCTTTGCGGACGAAGCGGCGATCCCCGTATTTACGCCCAAGACCTTGCGCCGTACCGAGATCCAGCAGGAATTCGCGGATCTGGCGCCAGACGTGGCGGTGGTGGCCGCTTATGGCCTCATCCTGCCGCGCGCGATCCTGGAAACGCCGCCGCTGGGCTGCCTGAACCTGCACGCCTCCCTGCTTCCGCGCTGGCGGGGCGCCGCCCCAATACAGCGCGCGATCATGGCCGGCGACAAAGAAACCGGCGTCATGATCATGAAAATGGAGGAAGGGCTCGACACCGGCCCGGTGGCGCTTATGGACCTCCTGCTCATTGGCCCGGACTCCACGGGGGGCGAAATTCACGATCAGCTCTCGCTGATGGGCGCGAGCCTGATGGCCACGGCGCTGGGTTTGCTGGAGGCCGGCGAGCTTGCGTTCACGCCGCAAGCCGAAGAGGGGGCGACCTACGCACCTAAAATCACGAAAGAGGAAACGCGCATTAACTGGAGCCTTCCGGGCGCCGAGTTGCACAACCGCATCCGCGCCTTGTCGCCCTATCCAGGCGCCTGGTTCGAGGCGTTGCTTGGCGGAAAAGCCGAGCGGGTCAAGGTGCTGCGCTCGGTGCTCGTGCCAGGCAAGGGCGAGCCGGGGGCACTTCTGGACGCCAATTTGACCGTGGCCTGCGGTTCGCAAGCGGTGCGGCTGACCCAAGTGCAGCGCGCGGGCAAGCGGCCAATTGGCGGCGCGGACTTCCTGCGCGGCTTCCCGCTGGGCCCTGGCACGCTATTCGAATGAGTGTCTTAAATCGCCACCATCGCCATAAATGCAATGGATTCGAGGAGAAGAAGGGCTAGGCCCAGCGCTAGGCACAAGGGCGAATAGAGGCGCACGTCCAGGCTTGCGAAAGGCTCCGCCGTATGAAGCCGGCGCCAGAACGGGAGGTAGCCTATAATCCCGCGCGCGAGGAACCCCAAGCCTGCTAAAAACGTGGCGATGAACGCTCCCAAGCGCAGGTTAGGCGGAAGGTTGAGCAGGCAATAGACACTCCAGAAGACCGAGGTAATCATAAGCGGCAACATCGCGGCGCCGGCCAGCGCGAAGCCAACGAGTGCGGTAATCCATGCGGGGGGCATTCTGTCGCGGTGCGGATTGCCGATAACGGTGTCGATGAGCTGCCGCTGCGAACGAGCGGGCCACAAGCCGCCCGCCGCCCAGTAAAGGTGCAAGGCGGCGATAAAGGCCAGGGTAGCGGACGCCGCTATGTCGATCGCATAGAAGAGGAAGACCATAGGCCACACCGTCTAGCAAAGCGCGTCTTGAATCATGAAAGGAAGAAAACCGGCCGCGATTACGGCGGAGCCATGGTTTGTTTACGGCGCGCCTGCTTTCCGGGAAAGCCTGTGCTGCGCCATCCAGGCAATGCAGCGAAGCTTGATCCCAGAAGGCGGGAGATTCTGGCAGCCTTCTTGCAGCCCAAACGTCCGGCCCCCATCATTGGAGCAGCGCCACTCAGAGGATAACCGGCATTTCGCATGGCTTTTTGGCTTTTCAAAACGGAACCGGAGACGTTCTCCTGGGCCGATCAGCTCAAGGCCGGGGCCGCCGGCGAGGAATGGAGCGGGGTCCGCAACGCGCTTGCCCAGAAGCATATGCGGACCATGAAGCTTGGCGACTCCGGTTTCTTCTATCATTCGGGCGGCGAACGGAGCGTTGTGGGCGTGGTCCGCGTCGTGGCGGAGGCTCACCCCGATTCGACCGATCCGTCAGGCCGCTGGAATTGCGTGGACGTCGAGGCCGTGGGGCCATTTCCCAAGCCGGTGACGCTTGCCGCCATCAAGGCGGAGCCCCGCCTGGCGGAGATGGTCCTCGTCAAGAACTCAAGGCTGTCGGTACAGCCGGTCACGGCGGAGGAATGGGCCATCGTCTGCCGCATGGGCGGATACAAGAGAAAGGCATAGCCCCAGTGCCCTTCCTTTGCGGATGCGGGATGGCGGAGTATGCCGGCGTCCGTTCGATCTGGGACGCGGCACAGGCGCCGTTCCAAGCGCTCGCCAATGTAACGCCAAATTAACTCTCCTAGCGCGCTGCCGGGCCATTTTGGGGTGCGGAAGGGCGCTTCTGGATTTTGAAGTAATGTAGCAGAAAAATATTGAGTATGCGTTAAGTGCGGCGTGATAGCCCATCTTATTGATATCGCTTGCAGTATTAGCGATCAGCCGTAAGGCTGGGGAGCGGTAGCCGTGTTAACTTCAAATATCCCCGTATATTTAACGGGATTTTTGAATCGTAGAAATCGCGCGAAAAATAGGGAAAATTCGCCAAAATACGCATGTTGATCCCATTGGAGCCGCGCGTTAACCACGTTCCGATTAACCATGTCCGCCGTTTACCTGGGATAAGCAGTTCATTCTCCCGCCGGATGAAACCGCAAAATGCTGGGGTGGCTCATGACGGCCATTTTTCAGCCTGAAGAGGTTCAGGTAGTGCGCCTTGGCAAGCGTAGTTTCGCGTTGTGGCTGGTGTCAAGAGGGGGTACGCCAATGCCTCCCCCAACAGGAAAAGACGCGCTTTACATTGCGGTTACGATTGGAAAAATCCGTATTAGAGAAAGCAGTGTCTTAATTATGCCGTTCATATAGTATCAATTTATCGGAACCTACTTACGTTCCATGAGTTGAAGTCTTATGTATTGTTCATGTTTACATGGCGGCGCAGGTTTGGAGGATCAGGATGAGCGATTTTGGTGCTTCTATCTGAGTGAGCCGGTGCGATGGAAAAGACATGACCGAAGAGGACGCAGCCGAAATTGAGAAGGTGGTCCAAAAGGTACGTGGCTTGAAAGACTGGAGAAATACCATCGGCGAATCTTTCGTATGCCGTATTTCACTGTACGCCCTGCAAAAAGGTATTCGCAGAGACCTGGATATAACGCTAAGTGAATATTGGGACGAAGGTATAGATGAGGACGTTGATGAAGGCGGTTACGGGCGCAGTGGCGAAGACATAATGAGTACCGATTTTCCGGTGGCCGAAGCCTTTGCCACCGCACTTAAGGAAGAACTACACGCAGTTTCTTCCGGTGACCGGGCGGTGTTTGTAGCCGGATCGAGCGGTGTGCAGGTGACTCAGCGTGAAGGGACTGAAAACGCGGTGTATGAGCTATTCATGGCTTGCGATAACTGGTAACGGCGACTGCTCCGCATGAGCGGATAAATCGCTTTGGACGCGCCAATCCCGTTCGGTGTCAGGCACTTTCCTAACGCGCATACCGGCGCCCTCGCAGCGCGGCAATCGCGTCGCCTATAAGCCGGTTCGCCGCCGCCATCTCGGATGCGGCGGACGAATCACCGCAGCAGTCCGGATGGCTCGCCCGCGCGAACCGCCGCCTCAGCCGGCACAGCTCCTCCATCGAACGGGCCGTTCCGATCTGTTTTTCCAAATCCGGCAGCGACAGTTGCGGCTCGGGCAGCGGCGGTTCATCTGGCGCGGCTTCATAACGCGGGGATTGCCGCCGGGACGCGCCCTTTTTCATGGGGCCAAGCGAAGCCACAATCGAGCCGGCGCGCGCCGATGTAAGCCCAGCGCCCTGCCGGACCGGTTTTGGAGTGCGGAAGGGTGCTTTCCGATTTTGAAGTGCGGGAAGGCCGGCCGGAGCGGAGGAAATTGCCCGCGGCCCGCCTTCCATAGCTGGCCAGACTTGCTACGACTTCAGCTTTTCGAACAGATCGATAGGAACCGGGAAGACGATGGTCGAAGACTTCTCGCCCGCGATATCGTGCAGCGCCGCGAAATAGCGGAGCTGCATCGAGCTTGGCACCGGTGCCAGCATCTTGCCGGCCTCGACCAGCTTCTCGGCCGCCTGCTGCTCGCCCTCGGCGTTGATGATCTTGGCGCGGCGCAGACGCTCGGCCTCGGCTTGCTTGGCGATTGCGCGGATCATGCTTTCATTGATGTCGACGTCCTTGATCTCGACGTTCGAGACCTTGATCCCCCACGGTTCAGTGTGCCGGTCGAGGATCGCCTGGATATCGGTGTTGAGCTTGTCCCGCTCCGCAAGCAGTTCGTCCAGCTCGTGCCGGCCGAGCACGGAGCGCAGCGTCGTCTGCGCGAGCTGGCTCGTCGCGGCCATGTAGTTGGCGACGTTGATGATGGCGCGCTGCGGATCGACCATGCGGAAATAGATGACCGCGTTGACCTTCACCGACACGTTGTCGCGCGTGATGATATCCTGCGGCGGCACGACATCCACGACGGTGCGCAGGTCGGTTTTCATCACCTGCTGGACGACTGGAATGATGATGACGAAGCCAGGCCCCGCAACTCTGCTGAAGCGCCCGAGCGTGAATATGACGCCGCGCTCATATTCACGGAAGATATGGATCGCCGAGGAGAAGAACCAGAATGCGATCAGGATTAGAAAGATAAATGGTACCAATTTGTCGATCATGTCTGTTCAATCCTCTCGTTTCCCGCTAACGGACAGTTTCATTTGCTACCGACGACGAGCGTCAGGCCCTCGGCTTTCTTCACCGTAAGCCTTTGTCCCGCTGCGTAGTTCTCCCCGCCGCGCGCGTGCCAGCGCTCGCCTTGCGCCCAGACGTAGCCCTCGCCATTCTCCCAGCTCAGCACGATCGCCTCGCTGCCCGGCAACTCCTCTGTGCCGCTGACGGCCTGGCGGCGCTGGGAGCGCCAGAGATAACCCATGAGCAGGATGAGGAACGCCGCGCTAACCGCAGCCATGGTGATGATGACGCTGTACGACACGCGGAACTCCGGCGTATTGGTGTTGATCAGCATGGCCGCGCCGATGACGAAGGCCGCGATCCCGCCGAAGCCCAGAATGCCGAAGGTGGGCATAAGCGCCTCGGCGATCATGAAGGCCATGCCGAGCACCACGAGTGCGAGCCCGGCATAGTCCAGCGGCAGCTCCGATAGCGCGTAGAGCCCGAGCACCAGGCAAATCGCCCCGATCACGCCCGGAGCCACAGCGCCGGGGCTCATCAGTTCGAAAATCAGGCCGTAGGTGCCGATCAGCATGAGGATCAGCGCCACATTGGGGTTGGCCAGCGCGCCAAGCGCCTTGGTCATAAAGCCCGGCTCGAAGCGCACCACTTCGATACCCGCGGTTTGCAGTGTGCGCTCTTGGCCGTTTATGACGATCTTGCGGCCGTGGACCGCGCGCAGCAGCTCTCTAATATCGGGCGCGATCAGGTCGATGACATGCAGGTCCAGCGCCTGGCGCGGGTTCAGCGTCGCGGCTTCGCGCACCGCCTTCTCCGCCCAGTCCGCATTGCGGCCCCGAAGCTCGGCGAGGCTTCTGATCCAGGCCACGGCATCGTTCGCCGCCTTGGTTTCCACGGTGGGCAGCGGAGCCTGCGCCGGTTTGGCCGGTTCCGCGCCCTTTTTCTTTTCCTTGTTCTTTTCCTTCTCCTGCGCCGGCTGCGGCGCGGGCGGGGAAGGCAACCCAGGCATACTGCCGATGTGCACGGGCGTTGCCGCGCCGATATTCGTCCCCGGCGCCATGGCGGCTATGGAGGTTGCATAGAGTATGTAAGTGCCGGCGCTCGCGGCATGGGCGCCGCCTGGGGCCACGTAGCCGATCACGGGCACGGGAGACGCCAGAATGGTTTGAACGATCTCGCGCGTACTGGTGAGCAAACCGCCCGGCGTATCGAGCCGCAGGATCAGCACTTCCGCTTGGCGCTTGCGCGCCTCGTCCACGGCGTCTTGAATGTAGAGCGCGGACGCCGGACCGATCACGCCGGTGGCCTCGGCAAGCACGGCCGGGTGCAGCGGGGCCCCCCTGCCGCTTCGCTGCGCCATGGCGCCAGCCAGCGCCGCAAGCACGAAGAGCAGCGCCAAAAACACCCGCCGCACTGAAAGATGTCCGCACACAAACCTTCTCCTTCAGCGCCTCTTGGCGGTTGGGGAACAACCGCCGGTCCCGAATTTTGCCAGCATTCTAATCAATTAGTGTGCACTCCGCAATGTTCCGGGCAATTGGGCGAAACGGGCCCGCAGGCTCATGGCTGTGAGAATGACACAGGATAGTGCACCATTCGTTATCGCCGGACCGCGCTGGCGGACTGCCGCGCCGGCTGTTCCGGATGCGCGAATCGCTTAAGAGAGCGCCATGCTTGCCGCCCTTTCGATCCGCGATATTGTTTTGATCGATAAGCTCGATCTGAGCTTCAGCTCCGGGCTGACCATTTTCACCGGCGAGACCGGCGCGGGCAAATCCATCATCCTCGACGCCTTGAGCCTGGCGCTGGGCGCGCGCGGCGATGGCGGCCTGGTGCGGAAGGGCGCGCGCTCCGCAAGCGTCACGGCGTGTTTCGACCTGCCGGCCGGGCATCCCGCCGCTGGTATGCTCGCAGCGCAAGACCTGGACGAAGGCGACTCTCTCATTTTGCGCCGCGTCCAGTTCGCTGACGGCAAAACCAAGGCTTTCATCAACGACCGCCCGGTTTCGAACGCGCTGTTGCGCGAGCTGGGCAAGAAGCTCGTGGAAATTCACGGCCAGCACGACGAGCGCGCGCTGCTCGATTCGTCCACCCACCGTTATCTCCTCGACCAGTTCGGGGGGCTTCTGCCAGACGCGCGCGAGGTGGCGCAATTGTGGGAGCGCTGGCGCGAGGCGGAGGGCAAGGCCAAGGAGCTGGCCCAGGCGTTGGAGCTTGCCGAACGCGAACGGGACTATCTTACGGCCGCCTGCATGGAGCTGAACCAGCTGGCGCCCCAGCCTGGGGAGGAGGACGCGCTGGCCGGCAGGCGCGCGGCTATCCTGGCATCGGCTAAGGTGCGCGAGGATCTTGAAGCCGCCGCCGATGCGTTATCGGCTCCCAGCTTTCCGGTGAACAAGCTCGCCGGCGTTTTGCGCAGGCTTGAGCGCCAGCCGAACCTGCCCGAGAGCTTCAGGCCGGTGCTTGGGGCGCTTGAGCGGGTCATGATCGAGGCGCACGAGGCGCGGGTGCTGGTCGACGCGCAGCTTCGCTCGGGCGGCGAGGGCGATCCCGAAGCCATCGAGGAGCGGCTGTTCAGGCTCCGCGCCGTCGCCCGCAAGCACCGCGTTCCGGTGAGCGAGTTGCCCAGGGTGCACCAGCGGTTTTTGGAGGACTTGTCGCGGCTTGAAACGGGAGAGGATGAGCTGGCCGCAGCCCGGAAGGAGGCTGCCGCCGCCGCATCGGCCTACGCAAAAGCTGCGGACGCGCTGAGCCAGAAGAGGCGGGCTGCCGCGAGCCAGCTCGACCGCGCGGTGCAGAAGGAACTCAAGCCGCTGAAGCTCGAAAAGGCGCGCTTCGTTACCCACACCGAGCCGCTTGCTGCGGGCAAGGATGGCGTGGCGGGCGGGCCATCGGGGTGTGAAACGGTCATGTTTCATGTTCAGACGAACCCAGGCTCCACGCCCGGCGCGCTGATGAAAGTAGCCTCGGGCGGCGAGCTTGCCCGCTTCCTGCTCGCGCTGAAAGTGGTGCTGGCGGAGAAGAACACCGCGCCCGTTCTGGTCTTCGACGAAATCGACACGGGCGTTGGCGGCGCGACCGCCTCGGCCATCGGCGAGCGTCTGCTGCGGCTCGGGCGCAAGGCGCAGGTGCTGGCCGTGACGCACTCGCCGCAGGTAGCCGCGCACGCTGATGGGCATTACCGGCTTTATAAGACCGCGCACGGCGATGGCGAGGACGGGCGCATGGAAACCGGCGCGGAAGCGCTCAACGATGGCGGACGGCGCGAGGAAATCGCCCGTATGCTGGCCGGTAAGAAGATTACCGGAGCCGCCCGCGCCGCCGCGGAGCAACTGATCGGAGCGAAGCATGAGGTTGGGTGAGATGGCGTCGCCTATAACTGGGGCCGTAACCCCTCACCCTGTCCCTCTCCCTGTGGGAGAGGGGACGCCAGAAATTCCGCAGCGGGTCGTTCAGGGGTCCCTTCTCCCAGAGGGAGAAGGACAGGATGAGGGGTTGTGCCCTCAGTATTTTTCCTCTCGGGTGGTATAATGGATAGCGCGGAACCGAAGCCAGTGGGAAAGCTGTCCACCGCTGAGGCCAACACCGAACATGAAACCCTCGTCCGTGAGCTGGAGCGGCACGACCGGCTTTATTACCAGGAAGACCAGCCGGAAATCTCCGACGCGGAGTACGACCGGCTGCGGCAGCGTCTTGAAGCGCTGGAGCACCGCTTTCCGGACCTCGTCACCGAGGCAAGCCCCACCCAAAAGGTTGGCGCCGCCCCCGCCGCGAAATTCGCCAAGGTCCGCCATTCCGTGCGGATGCTGTCGCTGGGCAACGTCTTTACCGATGAGGAAGCGCGCGATTTCGTGGGCCGCGTCCGCCGCTTCCTGAAGCTTGGCGAAAGCACCGCGCTCGATGTCACCGCCGAGATGAAGATCGACGGCCTATCGGTCTCGCTGCGCTATGAGCGCGGCCAGCTTGCGGTTGCCGCCACGCGCGGCGACGGCAGCGAGGGCGAGGACGTCACCGCCAACGTGCGCACCATCGCGGACATTCCCGCCAAGCTGAAAGGCCGCCACGTCCCCGATGTCTTCGAGGTTCGCGGCGAGGTCTATATGCGCCACGCCGATTTTGCCGCGCTCAATGAGCGGCAGGCGGAGAAGGGCGGCAAGACCTTCGCCAATCCGCGCAACGCCGCCGCCGGCTCGCTGCGCCAGCTCGATCCTTCGATCACGGCATCGCGGCCCCTGCGCTTCTTTACCTGGGGCTGGGGTGAGGCCAGCGCGCTTCCCGCCGCCACGAGCCATGAGGTACTGGAAGCGATCGCCGGGTGGGGCTTGCCCGCGCCTCCCATCCGGCTTTGCAGGAACGAGGACGAGATGCTCGCGGTTTACCGCGAGATCGAACTGAACCGCCCCAGCCTCGGCTTCGACATCGATGGCGTGGTTTACAAGGTGGACCGGCTCGATCTGCAGGAGCGGCTGGGTTTCGTCTCGCGCACGCCGCGCTGGGCCACCGCGCACAAATTCTCCGCCGAGAAGGCCACCGCGATCCTCAAGGACATCGACATCCAGGTGGGCCGCACTGGTGCGATGACGCCGGTTGCCAAGCTGGAGCCAGTGACGGTCGGCGGCGTGGTCGTGCAGAATGCCACGCTACACAACGAGGACGAAATCGCGCGCAAAGACATCCGCATCGGCGACACCGTGACCGTGCAGCGCGCGGGCGACGTGATCCCGCAAATCCTGGGCGTTGTGCTGGAGAAGCGGCCGGCCGGCGCGAAGCCTTACGAGTTTCCCGCGCTGTGCCCGGTCTGCGGTAGCCACGCCGTCCGCGACATCAACGAGAAAACCGGCAAGGTGGATGTGGTGCGCCGCTGCACGGGCGGCCTGATCTGCGCGGCGCAGGCGGTGGAGCGCCTGCGGCATTTCGTTTCGCGCCACGCCTTCGATATCGAAGGGCTCGGCGAAAAGCACATCCAGGCTTTTTTCGACGAAGGCCGCATCCGCGCGCCCGCCGACATCTTCACGCTCAAGGCACGCGATGGCAATCCGCTCCCCCCGCTCGCGGAAAAGGAGGGCTGGGGCCAGCAATCCGCGGCGAACCTGTTCGCGGCTATCGAAGCGCGGCGCACCATCCCGCTGCAACGCTTCATCTTCGCATTGGGCATCCGGCATGTGGGCGAAACCACCGCACGGCTGCTGGCCAAGACCTTCGGATCGCTGGCCGGGTTTGAGCGCGCGATGGAGGAGGCTGGCGCCGCCCAGCAGCTCAACGACATCGAAGGCATTGGCGATGTGGTCGCGCAATCCATCGTGGATTTTTTTGACGAGCCTCACAACCAGGAGGTCGTGGCTGGGCTCAGGCGCGAGCTGACCGTCGAGGATTACAAATCCGATGTGGTGGCCTCGAAGCTTGCCGGCGCCACCGTGGTTTTCACCGGCAAGCTCGAACGGCTCACGCGCGAGGAGGCCAAGGCGCAGGCCGAGCGGCTTGGCGCGAAGGTGGCGGGCTCGGTCTCGAAAAGCACGCTCTACGTCGTGGCAGGGCCGGGTGCTGGCTCGAAGCTCAAAAAGGCCGAAGAGCTTGGCGTGAAAATCCTCTCTGAGGACGATTGGTTCGAACTTGTGAGCGCGGCGTGATGGCGGGTCTGAGCATCTGAAAAAGATTGCGGGAACGGCCCAAACAGCCTGGAATTTAAGTCCGCGGCGGTGGGTGCGGGGACGGCTTCGGCTCTCCAGTTGGCGTAAGCGTCAAAATTGTGAGGGTTTTCGGGCTGAAACCCGAAGAGCGTTTAACGGCCGGCATGGTTTGCGGCGGCAAATTTGCCGCAGCGTGGACATCTCACAAATCGTGCAAGCGGCGTTCCATGGCCGTATCCCAGAGCCGTTCGCGCTTCTCGTCGAAGATCAGCGCCGGATCTGCCGTGGCAACATACCAATCCTTGCGTGCCAGTTCGGATTCCAATTGATTTGGCCCCCAGCCCGCATAGCCAAAGGCGACGAGGGTCTTTTGCGGTCCCCTATTCCGGCCGATGTCGCGCAATACCTCCCGGCTCGAAGTCGCGGCCACCAGCCCGTTTATAGGGATGGTTCCAGAGCGGCGGTACTCGGCCGTGTGAACGACGAAAGCCGCTTGAGGTTGAACGGGTCCGCCCGCAAAGACTTTCACCTTGCCCTGAGTTGCCGCGTCTTTCTCGCCGAAAGTCTTCAGCAGGCTTGCGAGCGGCACCTCCGCTACCGGCCGGTTCAGGGTGATACCGAGCGCGCCTTCCTTGCCGTGCCGCACGAGCAGAATAACGGTGTGGCGGAACCGGGGGTCTCCAATCTGCGGCGAGGCGATGAGCACCTGCCCAGTCAGAAAAGCGCGGCCCGGCCGTTGCTCAAGCTTTGCCTGCACGGCACCGGAAAGCACCGCTATCAGAAGAAGAGCGCTAAGCGCCAAGAAACTCCGCTTCGGCCAAATTACGGCCATGCTCAAGCCTCGTCTTTCCCGCGGGGCCTGCCGTTCCGTCCGGCTGCCGCGCCCCTTCAAGATACGTGCGCAGATATAATGGTGCGGCGCAATCGCTAGATTGCGGGCGAATTGAGGAATGCCGTTTGTCCTTGAATTTCTTTCGATTTTTGAGCCCGGATTGTGGAATCGTTACCCGCTGCCCACTTTGATTGAGCGCCTCGCCCTTTGCTGTGAAGCCGCCCGTTCGTGCTGGGCATTTCGCTAAAACTTGCAACGAATTAGTACTTTTTTAATGTTTCACGCATAGGTTGCATAAACCGGAGTAAGTGCAACCTAGAGGACATTCCGTGACATGATCGCAGATATCGCGCGTGTTCAGCCAGACGACCAAAATCTAAAATCCAATTATCTTGTTACCCTAAGGATGATTGAGAGGCTTCACCGCCTGCTGCTCGACCTCATCAAGGACGAGTTTGAGCGCGTGGGCCGCACAGATGTGAACAGCGTGCAGGCTCTGCTGCTGTTTAACATCGGGGACATCGAGCTGACGGCCGGCGAGCTAAAAACCCGCGGGCTCTACCTCGGCTCGAACGTTTCTTATAATCTCAAGAAGCTCGTCGAAAGCGGCTATATCCATCATCAGCGCTCCCGAACCGACAAGCGTTCGGTTCGCGTGAAGCTGACCGAGAAGGGCAAGACCATCTCCGAGATGGTGAACAAGCTCCTGGAGCGGCAGCTCACGATGATCGAGAAGGTCGGCGGCGTGGGCGTGCCTGACCTCAGGCATTTCAACCAGATCTCCGTCAAGCTCGAACGTTTCTGGGGTGACCAGATCCGCTATCAGCTCTGACGCCGGGACGCGCTTACTCCCGGCCAATACCGCGCGCCACGGCGGTTTTCGCTCCGCCGGCGCGCGGCATCCTGTTTTTGGCCAGTGCCCGGATAACCCCGTTATGGCCATAATTGCCCCTCATCTCCTGGGGTTAGGGATTCGCGTGCCGGAGGCGGTTGCGCCAACCCCCAATTAGGGCAATTTGGAAGGCATGATGGGGACCGTGAAACGGGGATGGCTGGCCGCCCTTGGCGGAGCGGCCTTATTGGTTGCAGCGAGCCCGTTCGAGGCGGACGCGCAACGAAGCAGGCTCGACGATTGGCTTGGGTTCGATCAATCGGGCGACATTTTCGATCAATCCGGCCAGGATTCCGCCGTCCGCGAGGACGAGACGCAGCCGCAGCCCGAGCGCGGTTTTCCGACGATCGCTAAAGAAAACGTAGCCGCAACCCGGAACATCATAAAGCAGTACGCTGGGCTGGTTACGCGCGGCGGCTGGCCGCAATTACCGGACATCGAGCTGCGCACGGGAATGCGCCATCCGGCGGTGGTGCAGCTTCGCAAGCGCCTCCAGTCCACGGGCGATTTGCAGGCGTATGGCGGTTATCCCGAAATCTACGACACTTATGTGGAAAACGCCGTGAAGAAGGCGCAGGCGCGCTTCGGCCTGCCCGCGACGGGTTTTCTCGACAAGGCTACGATCAGCGAGCTGAATGTGCCCGTGGCCGCACGGCTGCGTCAGCTCCGCATCAACCTGGCCAGGCTAATGACGGTGGAGCCTAATATCCCTGCCGGAAAGTACGTCGTCGTGAACATCCCGGCGGCGCAGATCGAGGCCATCAACAACAATCAGGTCGTTTCCCGGCACAGGGGCGTTGTTGGCAAGCCCGACAGGCCTTCCCCTTTGGTCAAGTCGGCTATCGAAGAGATCAATTTCAACAAGGACTGGTTCGTTCCGCCAACGGTTTTGAAGTCGGATTTGATCCCCAAAGGGCGCGAAGAGCAGGCCAAAGGCAAGGATGCGCTGGCGGAGCACAAAATCGACGCGTATGCCAACTTCGCGGCCTACCAGAAGGGCAAAAAGATCGACCCGATGTCGATCAACTGGAACTCGGACGCGCCGCTGCGCTATTTCTACGTTCAAAATGGCGGCCCGGAAAATCCGCTCGGCTTCGTAAAGCTCAACTTCCGGAGCCCCCATCACGTTTACATGCACGATACGTCCGCACCAAGCATTTTCTCGCAAAGCTTCCGGGCCGAAAGTTCGGGCTGCGTACGCGTGCAGAACATCCACCAGCTCGTGGCCTGGCTTCTGGAAGATAACGGCTGGACCGTTCAACAGGTTCTGCGCATGAAGGAAACAGGCGAGAAGCTCAATATCCGGCTTAAGAAGCGCGTACCGCTCTTCTGGGTCTATATCACCGCTTGGGGAACACCGGACGGCGGCGTACAATTCCGCCGCGACATTTACCGGCGGGACGGCGGCAACATGCTCGCCTCAGCGGGTTAGCGCTTGGCTTTGCGCAAGAATTCCCTCTCCCGCAGTGAGAGAAGAAAGGCCGGTTAAGCAGGTTCGCGGCTCCCCCTCATCCTGCCCTTCTCCCCGAGGGGAGAAGGGACGCCTGAAATTGCCGCGGCGGAAGTTCAAGGGTCTCTCTCCCCTTGGGAGCAGAGACAGAGTGAGGGGAGACTTCGCGAATGGCGCGCTGCTATCGCTACTGCTTCGCTTCCAGCTTGATGCCGGTTTCCTTTTCCGCCTTGGTGACCGCCGCATCGACTGCCTTAGAGATTGCAGGCATGGACTCGGCCATATAGTCGCCCATCTTAGCCATCGCCGACTTTCCGGCCGGGCTGCTGTAGAAATCCGCCATCGCCTTCAGCTCGTCCGCCGTGAACACCTTCACAAGGCCGGCCTGCGCGGCGCTCTTGATCGCGGCCGCATCGAGGTTCTTCTGCATGGCCGCGGTGAAGGTCTTCTGTTGCTTCCCGGGCAAGCTTAGCGCGATATTTTTTATCATGCCGGCGGCGGCGCTGTCCGGCGGCACCGCCTGCATGTAGCGGGCGGCCTCTTGGGCGCGGTTCTGCGGCGTATCGTCCAGCGCAAAAGCCGAAACCGGGTAGCCGATGAGCAAAGTGAGGCAAATAAGCCGGGTGAATGAAACCATAATGAGTTCTCCACAAGGGATTAGGGCTTTAACGCCAACGCGGGCCTGACCCGCCGCTAGGACATAAAGCGATGTTTATGTCTTTATTGCAATTCGCGGCGGCGCACGCTACCACTCACCAGAACTATCGTCCCTGATAGAACGGACCAAGGAGAATTCTGTGTCATCACCAGCCAATGATTTCATCGTCAAGGATCTGAGCCTCGCCGAGTGGGGCCGCAAGGAGATGGACATCGCCGAGATCGAGATGCCCGGTCTCATGGCCGTCCGCGAGAAGTACGGTAAGGAGCAGCCGCTGAAAGGCGCGCGGATCGCGGGCTGCCTGCATATGACGATCCAGACCGCCGTGCTGATCGAGAGCCTGCAAGCGCTGGGCGCCGATGTGCGCTGGTCCTCGTGCAACATCTTCTCTACGCAGGATCACGCCGCCGCCGCGATTGCCGCGCGCGGCACGCCGGTTTTCGCGGTCAAGGGCGAGACGCTTGATGAGTATTGGCAATATGTCGACCGCATCCTGGAATGGCCGGGCGGCGTGCCCGCGAACATGATCCTCGACGATGGCGGCGACGCCACGCTGATCGTGCAGCTCGGTGCCGAGGCGGAGACCAATCCGTCCGTGCTCTCGAACCCGAAGAGCGAGGAAGAGGAGAGCCTGTTCAAAATCATCAAGGCGCGGCTTGAGCGCACGCCCGGCTGGTATTCGAAGGTTAAGGCGGCCCTCAAGGGCGTCTCCGAAGAAACCACCACGGGCGTGCTCCGGCTTTACCAGATGGAGAAGAAGGGCGCTCTCGCATTCCCCGCGTTCAACGTGAACGATAGCGTCACGAAATCGAAGTTCGACAACCGGTATGGCTGCCGCGAAAGCCTCGTGGACGGCATCCGCCGCGGCACCGATGTGATGATGGCCGGCAAGCTCGCGGTGGTTTGCGGCTATGGCGATGTGGGCAAGGGCTCGGCGCAGTCGCTACATGGCGCCGGCGCGCGTGTGGCCGTGACCGAGATCGATCCGATTTGCGCGCTACAAGCCGCGATGGATGGCCACGAGGTCGTGACGCTCGACGATTATGCGGACAAGGCCGACATCTTCGTCACCGCCACCGGCAACATGGACGTGATCACCGTCGAGCACATGCGCAAGATGAAGGACATGGCCATCGTCTGCAACATCGGCCATTTCGATCATGAGATCCAGGTGGCGGCTCTGCGCAACCTCAAATGGACCAACGTGAAGCCGCAGGTCGATATGATCGAATTTCCGGACGGCAAGCGTATCCTGCTGCTATCCGAGGGCCGGCTTGTCAACCTCGGCAACGCCACTGGGCATCCGAGCTTCGTCATGAGCGCCTCGTTCTCGAACCAGGTGCTCGCGCAGATTGAGCTGTGGACCAATGCCGGCAGCGGCAAGTACGGGAACCATGTCTACACGCTACCGAAGCATCTAGACGAGATGGTCGCCCAGCTGCACCTGGATAAGCTCGGCGTGAAGCTGACGCAGCTCACGAAGGAGCAGGCCGATTATATTGGCGTGCCGGTCGAGGGGCCGTTCAAGCCGGAACTGTATAAATACTAAACGCATGAAGGTGGGACCTCATGCCCGGCTCCTTGCTGGCATGGGGTCCGCTTTCAGGGCGGCTTTTTGGAAGGCGGCTCCCCCTCGCAGGCATTCCGGTTACTGTGAGGCACGTCACGTGCCAGCGCCAGTTGTTCATTGCTTATTGCGTTGGAGGCCCTAGGAACCGGCTTGCCCCCGCCTGACTTGCACCAAACGCCATCACACCCGATTCAGGGCAAGCTTGTTGCAGCTTAGACTCATTTATTTGGAAAGCGGCACCATGCGAGTCACCACTTCCGGCGGATTGCACTAGCCTGTGTCAAAGCGTCAGCGCGGGACAAGCGGCCTGCGGCATAAGTTGACCGTAGCGAAGTCTGCGATCGGGAACTTACGGGCAGCAACGGCGTGAAACGGATGCAACGGCCCAAGGCCAAACAACAGACAGATGTTTCCAGGCTCCTGGCGGACGCCATAAGGCTTCATCAGAGAAATAGCCTCAATCAGGCCGGGCGCCTTTACGAACAAATCCTCTCCAAGCAGCCCGGGCATTTCGATGCCAGCCATCTGCTCGGCGTACTCCGGTTGCAGCAAGGCCGCACCGCCGAAGCTCTGGGGCCGATCCGCACCGCATTGAAGACGAATCCAAAGGATGCGCCTGCCTGGTCGAACCTGGGGACCGTTTTGAGCAAACTCGGCCGCTTCGAAGAGGCTTTGGAGAGCTGCGCAAAGGCGCTGGCGATCAAACCGGACTATGCCAGGGCGCTTAACAACCGCGGCAATGTGCAAAGAGAACTTGGGCGGCTCGAAGAGGCATTGGAGAGCTACAGCCAGGCACTGGCGGTCAATCCGGACTACGCGGACGCTGCCTGCAACCGGGGCATAGTGCTTAGGGATCTTGGCCGCCCCGGAGAGGCTTTGGAGAGCTATGCCAAGGCACTGGCGATCGAGCCCGGCCACGCGGAGGCTGCCTGCAACCGGGGCATGGCGCTCCAAGACCTCAAGCGGCCCCTGGAGGCATTGGAGAGCTACGCCAGGGCGCTGGCGATCCGGCCAGCCTACGCCGAGGCCTGCTTCAACCGGGGCAACGCGCTGATGGACCTAGGCCGTTTTTGGGACGCTCTGGAGAGCTATGACAAGGCGCTCACGATCCGGCCGGACTACGCCGAGGCGCTCAACAACCGGGGTAACGCGTTGATGGAGCTTGGGCGGCCTAGGGAGGCTTTGGAGAGCTACGCCAAGGCGCTGGCGATCAAACCGGACTATGCAGAGGCGCTCGACAATACCGGCTGCGCGCAAAGGGAGCTTGGCCGCCCGGAGGAGGCTCTGGCGAGCTGCGCCACGGCGCTGGCGATCCGGCCGGACTTCGCTGGGGCGCTCAACAACCGGGGCAACGCGCTGGCGGACCTCGGGCGTTTCGAAGAGGCTCTGGAGAGCTTTGACAAGGCGCTGGCGATTGCGCCTGGCTCCGCCGATGCCGCTTTCAACCGGGGCTGCCTTGCCTTGCTGCTGGGCGATTTCGCATCGGGGTGGACCGGCTATGAGAAGCGGTGGGATCGCAGGGGCGCGGCGAGGCGCAAGCTCACCGCTCCGTTTCCGGCCTGGAAGGGAGAGAATCTTTCAGGGAAACGCATCATTGTTTATGAAGAACAGGGGTTGGGCGACATAATCCAATTCAGCCGGTATCTGACGAAATTGTCCGGGCTTGGGGCGCAAGTCACTTTCCTCGTCCGGCGCTCCCTGCATCGCCTGCTGCAGCCTTTCCGTCCCGCCATCCGGCTGGTTGCCGCGCCCCCCGCAAACGAGACGTTCGATTATCAATGCGCGTTGCTGAGCTTGCCGGCGGCGTTCGGAACCTCGCTAGAGAACATTCCCGCGGACACGGGCTATTTGCGCCCCGAACCGGCGCTAGTTGCGCAATGGCGGGAAGGGATCGGCGAGCACGGCTTGAAAATCGGTATTTGCTGGCAAGGAAGCCCATCGGCCAGAATCGACATTGGCCGTTCGATTCCGCTGCGATGCTTCGAACCCCTATCCGCCATTCCGCGTGTCCGCCTGATCTCGCTCCAAAAGGAGCACGGCCTGGATCAGTTGGCTGAATTGGGCGGCCGCCTGAGAATTGAGACGCTCGGGCCGGACTTCGATGCTGGCGGCGACGCATTCATCGACACAGCCGCCGCGATGCCGTGCCTCGATTTGATCGTCACATCGGATACCTCGATTGCGCATCTGGCAGGCGCTCTGGGACGCCCGGTTTGGGTGGTCCTCAAATCGGTGCCCGACTGGCGCTGGCTGCTCGGCCGCCCGGCGAGCCCGTGGTACCCATCCATGACGCTCTACCGTCAAAGCGCGAGGGGGGATTGGCAGGGCGTCTTCGAGAGAGTTGCTTCGGACGCCGCCAAGTTGTGCGGCGCTTAGGCTGAAGCGGAGCATGTCGCCGGCGCCGGCATATGCCCTCCACGCCAAGCCATCCGGCCCCACCTTTAGAAAAGAGTGCCGGTACAAATGCCGCTAGCGAGTCCGCTAAAATAATTCAAAATATTACGTCAGAGGATTAGCCTTCGCCTAAGGCCGTTTATCATTTCGAAACGAGAAATTCATAGGTATTATCGGATTGTTAACGCCGGCTGGGTAAGCGTAGTACACCGGCGATGCGTTCATGTTACGGGATTATACATGATGATCGGCCGTTGCTTAGCTTTGTCGCGGGACTGCTCAGGCAGTATCGCTATAGAGTTTTCAATGGTTGCCCCGTTGCTTGTCATCATGTTGATGGCCATTATTCAATTTGGATTGCTTTTTAACAACATGTCGGTTTTGACGAATGCCACGGCTTCGGGGGCGCTGTTATTTTCGCAAGGCCGCTCCTTTTCGACCCCCTACACCTCGGCTGTGAGTGCAATCTATACGACAGCGACCACTCTGAATACTGGAAGTTTAACAATTACCATATCTGTCGATGGTACAACATGCGCAAGCGACTCTGCCTGCCAGGCGGCGTTTGGGTCGGGAGGCGTTCCGGCGACTGTGACGGTGACCTATCCTTGCCCCTTGGTTTTCTCCGCAAGCACTTTGGATTGGATCGGCATTAACACGAGCAGCTTTTGTCCTCTCTCCTCCACGATGATGGCGGTGGTGCAATGAAAAAGAAAGCTGAGCTAATCTTCCGGCGGTTTGGCAGGGAACGGCGCGGCGTCATAGCTGTGGTCGTGGCGCTATCGATGTTCATGCTGTTCGGCGTTATCGCGATCTCGGTTGACGCCGGCTATCTCCTCTACGCCCAGAATGATCTTCAAGCCTCCGCCAATATGGCGGCGCTGGCGGGAGCCAAGAACTTCACGTCCGGAGACGCGAGTTCGGTAGCGTTGTCCTATAGCGCGCAGCCCGGGAGCCTTAATGCCCCTTCGTGGGGAAACGTAACGGTGACAGTTGCGCTACGCTGCCTGAATACAGTGGCGAACCTGCCCACTTATGCCGTTCCCTGCACTTCCTACGGTTCCCAGCCCATTGCAAACTCTGTACAAGTCACGCAAACGGCGACCGTGCCGACATTCTTCGGGCGTGTGCTCGGCATCCAGAGCGTGACGCTCACGGCGATGGCGACAGCGGTTCCGCAAGGCAGCACCCCGCAACCGCTCAACGTGGTGTTCGTCCTGGATACATCGGGGTCTATGAATAGTGACGACACCGCCTGCCTCGGCACGGGAGAAGTGGTGCCAACCAGGCTCGAATGCGCGCTTCACGGGGTTCAGACGCTTCTCGTCCGGCTGGTGCCATCCATAGACCAGGTCAGTTTGCTGATCTTTCCCGGATTGACGGATTCGGGCCAAGTTCCAAAAGAATACGATTGCTTGTCAACTCCAGAACCAAGCATTGCGGCATACAATGCAAATCCGGTCTACACGATTATCACGAGTTCGACCGATTACCGCACGGGTTCGCCGCTATCCAGCGATTTGGACACCGGCTCCAACCTATCGAAAGCCGTGGGGGCAGGCCCCTCCGGCTGTGAGCCATTGTCGGCGGTGGGCGGCGTCGGCACCTATTTCGCGGACTCCATCACCGCGGCCCAAACTCTCCTCGAAGCCACCCATCAGGAAGGCCAGCAGAATGTCATCGTTTTCCTTGGCGATGGCGACGCTGGCGCCTCGTCCTCCAAAGTGGGGGCTGACAAGTACGATAACCAATGTCAGCAGGCTGTAACCGCCGCCCAAGCAGCAGCAAGCGCGGGAACCTGGGTGTATTCGATCGCCTATGGTGCGTCGACAAATGAGCACAGTAGTTGCGATACGGACGGTAAACACTTCTCGGCGTGTGACGCCATGCAAGGCATTGCCTCCGATGTGTCGAAGTTCTTTTCCGACAAACCAACAAGCTGCTTATCGGTTAACTCGCAATCCCAGTTAGAGGATATCTTCGGCACAATCGGAAACAGTCTTTCGGGAGCAAGGTTGATCCCCAACGATACGACATAAAGCACTTGCGCCGCCGCGGGACAGCATTCAGCCATCGCTGCCGGAACGGATTTGAAAGGCCTCTTTCCGGTGAGTTCCAGCCTTGGGGCGGCACCGCGAACGGTGCACGGCCTGCGGGCATCGCTTGATGATCGCGTTAGATACTGCGCGCCAATACATACAAGTTGCCGTCAAGTTTGGTACCCCAATTAATTCCAAATACATCTGCTAATGATAGCTTGATATCGAAAAATGTATGAGAAGCGATAACTTAGCACGGTAACGTGTATGGGAGTTGTATCGTGCCACGGCTTCATAAGCGCATACGGCTTGCCATGCGCTGACTCAAGTCTGCCGGGACCGGCTCGATGCCATCGCGCACGGCCTCCCCGCTGCCCTAATCGCCATTGCGATCGTGACAGCGGCCAACCCGGTGGGCAGGGGCACAACTGGCTGCGTCATCACAGGAAGACTATGCGTCATCTCTTCATCCATGGCGTCACTTGGAGGGTATGTCTCCCGGCTTTTGGTGCGGGTGCCCGTGCTTGGCGTGTTCCCGCGGAAACCGCGGCGGCAATAGCCGCTTCCAGTAAGCGCCGCCAGGCGGCCGGTCCGGCGGCCTCTGGTTTCGAACTCCTGGAACGGGCCGCGGGAGAGACGCCATGAGCGACGTTTCACTTGTCACCCTCCGCTCCGGCACTCAGAAGGCCTCGCCATCCGTCCGTGCTTTTCTGAAGGACCGGGCTTCGGAGGATGCCTTCCGCCAGTGTTTTACAGTTCTTGGCATAGAGGGCGTGCAATTCGCCACGGGAACGGTCGACACCGCAATACCGGTTCTGGCCGGAGAGAGATCGCCGCAGCTTCTGATTGTGGACATATGCGGCATCGACGATCCCGTCGCCAGCCTGTACGAACTCGCCGAGGTTTGCGACCCGGATGTCTCCGTCGTGGTGATCGGTGAACACAACGACGTGGTTCTTTACCGCGACATGAAAGATGCGGGCATCACCGAGTATTTCCTGAAACCCCTCACCTGCGATCTGGTCATCCGCACCTGTAAGGGCATTCTTTTTCCCGAAAACACGGCACCATCCCAACGAACCGGCAAGCTCGTGTTCATGCTGGGCGTGCGCGGAGGCTCCGGTGCAACAACCATCGCCATCAACACCGCCTGGCACTTGGCCGAAGCCCGGCGGCGCCGCACGCTGCTGCTCGATCTCGATCTTCAAACCGGCGACATCCCGCTTCAGCTTGATACCAAGCCCGCCGACGCGCTCCGCGAAGCGCTGGAGCATCCCGAACGCGTCGACAAGCTCTTTTTAGAGCGCGGGATAAAACCAATAACCAAGCGTCTCGATTTGCTCGCTTGCCTGAGACCACTGCAATCGGCCGCCGGCTTTACGGAAGAAGCGGTGCAATTGCTTCTGAGCAAGCTTCTCCCCCATTACCGGTTCGTGATCGTTGATCTTCCACACTACGCCGCCGCGTGGACGAAGACTATGTTGCGCCTTCCCTCCACTTGCGTCGTGATAAGCAATGCTAGCCTGGCCGCGGCGCGGGACACCGGCCGCTGGAGCGAGATCCTGGGCGCCAATACCCCCGAACGGAGTACGGTATATGTGTTGAGCAGGGCCGTTGCGCGTGGCGGCCTCGACGCCACGGAGTTCGCCACGGTATCGGGCAAGGAGCCGGACTTCGTCATTCCCCACGACAATGATCTCGCCGATGCTTCGCCCCGGGGGATCGAGGCCATGCAGCGCTGCTCCGGCTTCCAGCACAGCCTCAGGCCGATCCTCAGCTTCCTGGCGGGAGAGGCGGTGGAGAAGAAGGCTTCCATATTGCGCCGGGCATTCGGCTTCCTGAGTGGACCAACGTTTCCGCCGCGGCGGAAATGATGCTGAATTCAGTACAGTGATCTTGAATGCCGGCTCCGGGATCGCGGCGGCGGTATCCAGCTTGTGAAATGCGGAGATTAGGGGGCGCATTCTCCGCAGGTCTTGCGGCGATTGGCGCTTGTACTTGCGGAGGTTAAAGTGCATATTCTCCGCAAACAGCGCGGAGAATAAATGCGGTACATCCACGAATGCGAGGGCTGGCCGGAGTTCACCTGGGCGCCTGAACGGCTGCTCAGCCCGCTGGCGAGCGTGCGCCACCACCAGGGCCGGCTGATCGGCCGGATGGAGGGCATGGGCTTTTCGCTCAGGAGCGAGGCGCTTCTCAGGACCCTGACGCAGGACGTGCTCAAAACCAGCGACATCGAAGGCCAGAGGCTCGACAAGGACCAGGTGCGTTCTTCCCTTGCGCGCAAGCTGGGCCTTGATATCGGCGGCCTTGTTCCCGCCGACCGGAACACCGACGGCGTCGTGGAGATGACGCTCGACGCCACGCAGCATTACGCCCGGCCGCTGACCAAGGAGCGCCTCTGCGCCTGGCACGCCGCGCTGTTCCCCATGGGGTATAGCGGCATGGCCCGCATCACCGCCGGGGATTGGCGCGACGGCGAGTCGGGGGCGATGCAGATCGTGTCCGGCCCGGCCGGCTGGGAGACGATCCATTTTCAAGCCCCCGCCAGCCACCGGCTGGAAAAGGAGATGCGGGCGTTCCTGAATTGGTTCAACGCGGACATCAATATCGACCCCGTGGTGAAAGCCGGCCTCGCGCATCTGTGGTTCGTCACCGTGCACCCCTTCGAGGACGGCAACGGCCGCATCGCCCGCGCCATCGCCGATATGGCCCTAGCCCGCGCCGAAAACTGCGCCCAGCGCTTCTACAGCATGTCCGCGCAGATCAGAATAGAGCGCACGGTCTATTACGAGATGCTGGAGAACACGCAGAAGGGCGGCCTCGACGTAACGCCGTGGCTGCAGTGGTTCCTCGGCTGCCTGGACCGGGCACTGGCCCACGCGGACGAGACGCTCGCCTCCGTCATGACGAAGGCGCGCTTCTGGGAGAGGCACGCGCGCGTCAGCCTGAACGAACGCCAGCGCGCGATCCTGGGGCTGCTGCTCGATGGGCTGGACGGCAAGCTCACGTCGAGCTTGTGGGCGAAGCTTGGCGAGTGCTCACAGGACACTGCATCCAGGGATATCGCCGCGCTGCTGGAGGCGGGGATATTGGTCAAGGAGCCTGGTGGCGGGCGGAGTACGAGTTACGCGCTCAAGCCGGTGTAGACGCCGCTTGCCCAGACCGCGGCGCCACCAGCTTGCCGAAGGCTGCAGGCCCCGGCCCGGTTGAGGTTTCCGCAATGAAAACCGCGGGATTTTCCCCAATCTTCATCTTTGCGGAGATATTTCCCAGTTTTCGGGTAATTGGCGGTTGCGATCCGGGGCGGATCGTCATATGTCAAAGGCGTGACGCGGGGTGGAGCAGCCCGGTAGCTCGTCAGGCTCATAACCTGAAGGCCGCAGGTTCAAATCCTGCCCCCGCAACC
>JBNKTW010000013.1:0-3823 GCA_050298295.1 Rhodomicrobiaceae bacterium | reverse complement strand
TGATGCGGACGACGCAATAACCGCTTCCTCTAGCAAGTCCTTCCGGCCGAGGATGCGTACCTCGCGATCATCAACCTCAATCTTGTCCACGATCGATCCGGCATAGGCTTTGCGGAAACTCGCATCTCCGCTGCTGAGATTGTCCCGCATAATCTGGGAGCGTAGCCTTGCTCCAAAAGGAGAGGGTAATAAGGAAAGAAGAACGGCGCCCCGCGAGAGGCGCCGTTCTCATAACCGGTGTGGGGTCCGGTTATTTCAGTGGCCGGTATGATCGGCCAAACCGGTAATTCAGGCCGAGGCGGGCGGTGTGGAAGCTTGTGCCGAGGCTATTCGTGGTGAGGTTCGCACCATCGCTAAGCTTCTCGCCGTTGAGATCGATATATTGGTATTCGGCCTTGAGCGACAACGCCGGATTGAACCTGTACTCAATACCGCCGCCGGCCGCCCAGCCGGTCTGCGTCTTTCCGCCGCCGTCTAGCGTCACGCCATCCAAAGTGGCTTGCTGCTGCACATCGCCATAGGCGAAACCACCGGTTCCGAAGATGAGTGTCCGCCCGGCCGCCAAGCCAAGCCGTCCACGCACCGTGCCGAACCAATTGGTTCTCTCACTGCTGGTGAACGCCCTGCCGTCCGTAGAGGTGCCGGCAATGCTGTGGCTCAGATCGCCGCCCTGGAAGTCAGTCTCCAGGCCCAAGACCAGCTTGCCGCTCTGGAAATTGTAACCGAGCTGGCCGCCGCCGAAGCCGCCCTCGGGCCGCGCGCGGGTGGAGCTGTCACCGCCGGTATAGGAAATCGCTTCGCCGCCATTACCCCAGCCGTAGCCGCCGTTGACGCCCGCATAGAAGCCCCGCCAGTTATCCGCCTCGACGTATGCCGCCGCTTGGGCGTAAGGAGCCGGCGGCGGCGCCGGTTTGCGATAAGGGTCGGCCGCGTCCGCCACGGCGGGCGCGAGCGCTATTGCACCCACTAAGGAAAGGCAGGCAAGCTCTTGCTGGAGCCTGTACATTCCAAGCATCCCTCTTCATTCTGCGCATTGCGGCAAACTTAGTTCATGTATTTCCCCGGTATGCAGCAGCTTTCATTGCACCAAGCAAAACCTGGAACTTGGGCGATGGCATGGCGGCCAGTCTCCAGCGATGGCCGCACCTGTCCGCAGCTTCGCGGTACAGCCCGAACTTCACTCATATTCGTCTATATAAGTCAATGCCTTATGCCACCTCTCTTCAAAGCGGCCATACAACGCAATGCTCGTTTTTCGGGCATCTCCTCCCGGTGCTCCAACCTCAGTAAGCCGGGCCTTCCAACCACGAAAGTGGCGATTTATTGGCGCAATGCTTATGGCGATTCGGATGCCAGGCGCGCTATAGTATTACGGAGTGTAACATTACGTTGCTGCATTGCAAGACAACGCACTATCCCGTGGATAGATGGGACCCGCCTTCGGGCAAAGCACAAGCGGCCGGCAAAGGCTTGCGCTCCGATGATCAGGACCGGAAGCTGGTTCCGCCCCTCACAGAGCGGATGAATACGGTGGACCCCAGCGTTGCCGCTTCCCCGCGGCCATGGCGGCACGCGCTACGGGGCGCGGGGCGGCTGGTGCGCTACCGCTCCGTAAGCTTCAGCTCGATACGCCGGTTACGCCGCAAGTCGGCCTCGGAGCGGCCTGGTGCGATCGGCTGGAATTCGCCAAAGCCCGCTGCCGCCAGCCGGTTCGGCGGAACGCCCCTGCTGATCAGGTATTTCGCGACCGAGATGGCGCGCGCGGCCGACAGCTCCCAGTTTGACTTGAAGGTTGGCGTGTTGATCGGCCGGACGTCGGTGTGACCGTCGATGCGGAGCACCCAGTTCAGCTTCTCGGGGATGCGCCCTTCAAGGTCGTGCAGCGCGGTGGCGAGCTTGTCGAGCTGCGTATAGCCCTCCGGCGTCAGGTCGGCGGAGCCACTATCGAAGAAGATCTCGGACTGGAATACGAAACGGTCGCCAACGATCTGGATGTCGTCGCGGTCGCCCAGCGTTTTCTTGAGTTCGCCGAAAAAGTTGGAGCGGTATTGCGCAAGTTCCTGCACGCGTTTCGCAAGCGCCACGTTCAGCCGCTGGCCGAGGTCAGCGATCTGCGCCTGCGCCTGCTTGTCGCGCTTGTCCGCGTCGCCGAGCGAGTTCTCAAGCGCCTGGATCTGTTTACGCAACGCCACGATTTGCTGGTTCAGAAGCTCGATTTGCGCGAGCGCCTGCGCCGTGATCCCGCGCTGCGTGTCGAGCTGCTTCGTGAGCGCCGCAACCCGCGCCTCGCCTGTGCCCGCGCCGTTGGCGCCCACGAGGCCCGCCAGCCGCTTCCTCTCGGCTTCGGCCGCCGCGAGCGTCGCGCGCAGCGAGGAAGCCTCGTCCAGCGCGTTCGTTTTCTGCGAGCGTTCCAGCGAAAGCTGGCTGGCCAGCTGGGCTATCTGCCTTTGCAGCCGGGCCAGCAGCGTATCCTTGCCGCTGGCTTCCTGCGCCGCGAAATACTGCGCCACCATGAACAGCACCATCAGGAAGGTGACGGTGAGAAGCAGCGTGGAAAGCGCATCGACGAAGCCGGGCCAATAGTCGATAGCGGGTGGACGGCGGCGCAATCTTGCCATTTGCTAGCTCCCTCGCGCCGCTACCGGTCGGCGATGTCACGGCGGGGCGCGCGTGAGGCGATCTCGCGCAACGCGGTTGCGAGCCGGTTCTGCTCCTTGAGAACCGCAGCCAGCTCCGCCTGATTATGCGACTGGTCGTCAACCCACTCGCGCAAGACCTTCTGCTCGGCGCGCATTTGCTGCACGAGCTTGTCGATGCCGTCGGTCAGCCGGTGCAAATCGCCGCTGTGCACGCCGCCGCCACCGTGCATGACGCCCTGCTCTATCTTCCCGGTGAGGTCGGTGATGGCGCGCTGCATGTCGAGGAGCGCGAAACGGAGCTGCGATTGCGTCCCAGCCGTCTCGCCCGCCTCGCCGCGAAGCTCGGTGATGGTCGAAAGCCATTCCTCAAGCTCATTATAGAAGCGCGATTGCGCCTGGCCCGCCTGGATGTCTAGGAAGCCCAGGATCAGCGAACCGGCGAGGCCCAAAAGCGAGGCGGAGAACGCCGTGCCCATGCCGGAGAGCGGCGCCTCCAGGCTCGTCTTCAACTCCGCGAAAACCTGCGCCGTCTCCTTACCTTCGGTGTTGAGCGCCTGGATCGTCTGGCCCACGGAGCCCGTTGTGACCAGTAGGCCCCAGAAGGTGCCGATCAGGCCGAGGAAGATCAGAAGGCCGACAAGATAGCGCGTGGTTTCCCGGCTTTCATCCAGGCGCGAACCGATGGAATCGAGGATGGAGCTCATGGCCGTCGCCGAGATCGCGGCCTGTCCCTGGCGGCGCCGGAGCATCATCGCCATGGGCGCCAGCATCACCGGCGCGTTGTCCATGGTCATGCCGGGGTCGGAAATGCGGAAATTGTTGACCCAGCGAACCTCCGGATAAAGGCGCAGCACCTGCTGGAAGGTAAGCAGAATGCCGAATAGAAGCACACCCATGATGAGCAGCTTGAGCGGCATACTGTTGCTGAAATCGACGAGGTCCAGTATTTTCTGATTAAAAATACCAGCGAGCAGCCCGATCAGGACCACAAACAAAAACATCCGCCACACAAAGATCTGTGGACCGGATAAGGTTTTATAATAAGGTGGCTTGCTCATGGCAAATGCTCTCCGGGATGGATCGGCCGGAACTCGATACTAAAGTCTCCCATACAACATTTGCGGCCCACGGGAAATCATAACTTCCTTGAAAAACGGTAAGGCCGGCGCACGCGAAAGTAGAGT
>JBNKTW010000012.1:0-1863 GCA_050298295.1 Rhodomicrobiaceae bacterium | reverse complement strand
GCGAACGGATGATCAAGATGCAGCTCATCCATCCGGCGCATCAGGACCAGATCAGCAGCGGACACAGCACGCGGCAGATAATAGACGCTGCCCCGACTGATCCCGAGAGCCTTCGCTTGACCGGTGATCGACAGATCGTGGCCCCGGTCGATCATCGTTTTGCACTCAGCAACCCCGCCTTGCCGAGCGCTCCGGCTAAAAAATCGTTCTCTAGTACACCCCGCCGTAAATCCCAACCCCTATGCCGAGAGCGCCTTTGGGATTTCCGGCGGATCAGGTGTACTAGCAACTCATTGAATCTAGTACAGCTTATCCGCAGCAAGTTCGTAAAATGTGCGTGCAGCAAACTGGGTGCGAACTTGCCGCGGGCTGTACTAGTGGCCTGCTTCATTTAATTTAAGCAGGTCTGGCGCGGCAAATTGATTCAGGGGGATCCCCTGCAACCGGCGTGTCAGATTCGGTGAATACCGGCCGCACCAAGGCAGCGGCCGGAGCAACCGGATTTGGATTTCGCCATGGCTGTCAAGGGAATCGCGGTAAAGAAATACATCGTCAAACTGTAACAGGAGCAAAACCCCGGGCAAACTCCCCCTCCCGACTCAGAAAGGACTCATTGCCCGATTCCTCTGAGGCATGGCCAAATCACCTCCCGATATATCCGGGCTTGGCCTCGACGAGCTGAAGGCGTTATTGGTGCAAGCCTTTGAGGAAATTGCCCGGCTGAAAGCAGAGAACGTCGCGCTGCGCGAGGAAATCGCGCGGCTGAAGGGCCTCAAAGACCGCCCGAAGCTCAAGCCCAGCGGCATGGAGCAGGCGAGCGAAGCGCGCAGCAAAAGCCGTCGGCGGAAAGGCCGCGCGGCGCTAAACGAGCAAAGCTGACGATCAGCGAAACGCGCATCCTCAAGCCGGACACCATTCCCGAAGGTGCTCGCCTTCAAGGGGTACGAAGACTTCGTCGTTCAGGACATCATCATCAAACCGCACACGGCGCTCTATCGCCGCGAGCGCTGGCTTCTACCCTCGGGCGAGACGGTGGTGGCCACCCTGCCGAAGGAGATCACCAGCCATTTCGGGCCGGAACTCAGACGCTACGTGATCAGCCAATACCACCAGGCTCAGACGACCATCCCGCGGTTGTTTCTGCAGCTTCGTGATCTGGGGCTAGACATTTCCCGGCGACAGATCGTGCGTTTGCTGAACGAAAAACAGGAGGCATTCCGGAAGGAAGCCAGCGATGTGCTGCCTGCCGGACTGGCCACGGCGCCTTGGTTTTCCGCCGACGATACGGGCGCCCGCCACATGGCGCAGAACGGTTTTTGCACGCATATTGGCGACGACCGTTTCGCCTTCTTTGCCACGGCTGCTTCGAAAAGCCGTATCGGGTGGCGACGGAAGGAGCGCTGTGGGGGACGATCACGGATGAAGGTCACCTCGACGACACGGTCATCGTCTCCGATGACGCCGGCCAGTTCCGGCTCGACGTCCACGCCCTATGTTGGGCGCATGCCGAACGGCTGATACACAAGCTCGAGACTTTCTGTGAGCCACACGCCCAAGCCAAGGAGCGCATTCGCAGCCGCGTATGGTGGTTCTATCGCGATCTCAAGGCGTATCGTCAGTACCCGACGACCCGGCGCGCGCACGAACTCAGCCGGCGTTTCGATCGCATCTTTTCCACCATCACCGGCTTCGCCGCCCTTGACCGGCTGCTGGGGCGGCTGCGTCTACGGAAAAGCGAGCTGCTGGCGGTATTGCAGCGTCCGGAAATTCCGCTCCACACCAATGGCTCGGAAAACGACATCCGCTGCCAGGTGACGCGCCGCAAGATCTCCGGCGGCACCCGTTCCGATTTGGGCCGCGACA
>JBNKTW010000011.1:0-3820 GCA_050298295.1 Rhodomicrobiaceae bacterium | reverse complement strand
CGCCTGATCCAGCGTGAGCGCGGAAAGGTTGGCGACGGTCCGCTTGCGGATGCGCTTGCCCTCGCGGATGCTTTCGCGCAGCAGGATGGCGGGCTTGGAACCTCGATTGGGCACGAGATCGATATACATGCCGCAATGAATAGCTGATTTGTCAAGCGCCCGCCTGAGTCACACTGTCGCAATTACATGGGTACACTTGCGCTGCGCAACTCGCAGCCGCCAGGCTTATATAGTTGAAATGCAAACGCTTTCCGGTGTTCCTTGGCACAGAAACGTCAGGAACTTCGGGTTATACCAGCAGCAGCGCAGTTCGAGCGCACCTCGGCAGCAAGACTGGGAAGCTTCCCGGCCAGCTCACGCACATGATCGAGTGCGCGTGCGTGCGGAAAGCCGGGAAGCATAGGATCGCCGATAGGCCATCGGCAGTTATGCGGGCCGGCCGTTATGATGGTGACGCACTCCGCCGGTGCGGCTTCCAAGGGGGGCAGCGCGCGGAGAACGGGGAGCACCGCTTTTACCGGGGGACGCGGTGGAAATACGGGCCTGCGCCCGACGGTGCGGCTTGGCGAGGCCCGGCGCCGCCGTGGCTGGCGTGTTGTGGTTTTCCGGCCGGCGAGGCCAAGACGGTGCACCTTGCCGATGACGGCGTTGCGCGTGGTATTGCCGAGCAGCCCGGCAATCTCGCTCGCCGGACGGCCATCGGCCCAAAGCTCTTTCAGGCGCTCGAAGCGCGCTTCATCGGCCCAGGTGCCGGGATGAACGCAACCTCGATAGTTGCCTGCAGGCGTGCGGGCGCATATGCTGGTTTGCAGCATTGGTTGACCTCCAGTTTTCTGATGCTCAAGAGGCGGGCGCGTTCCAGCGCAGCCCGCCTCACTTCATGTCGGCGTTGCTGCCCTGCCGCCAGCCTATCCGGTAGCTTTCCATCTCGGCTGTCGTGAGGAACTTCGCAACGCGGCAGGGCTCGCCTTTCAGGCCGTCTTTGATGCCTTCTTGATATGCAATGCTGATGGCCGCTTCGACGTTGCTGACGCGGGGAGCCTTCATGCTTTCCGGCCTCGCATTCTCCGCTCGGCCTCATTCCCGGCAAGTAGCCGCTCGCTGCGGTCGAGCGCTTTCTTGCATTCCTTGTACTCGTTCCACACCGGGCGCAGGACCGTTGAGACGCCGGTAACGTGGCAAACCGCCTCAGCTACTTTTACGAGAGTTGGGGTTTTCATGCTTGCTCCTTCGTTCAGCGCGGGACAGAGCCGCGCGCGGCGTTGTTCGGGCTAGCCTCAGCCAAGAGGTCTTGTTTGAGCCCGCCACACCGCTCGTAAATAGCCGCTGCATCTTCTAAGGTTCGCAGGCCGCGCTCCACGGATACGATAAGCTCCCTCCTGTACGACGCTAGTGCAGGGGAGTTGTGCTGGGTGATACTGGACTTCGGCATTGGGCGTTCCTTGATACGGTCAAAGGTCACTTGCGCTTCCCCTTCTGAGGCTTCGGCAGCGCCTTTGCCGGCGCGGGCTTCAAGTCGATGGCCGGGCGAGCCGCCGGGGCATTCCCAGCGCGATCCGGCTCGCTGAATTCGATCTTTTCCCGCGAGTAGCGAAGGACCGGGCCGAGGTTGACTTCCACCTTGCGCACCGTCCGTGAGCGCTTTGCGTTCTTTGGGGCTTTGCTAAACCACATGGCTCAGAACCCCGCTTGTGCATCGCTCACCAGCTCGCGCCGGTGCCGTTTGACGAACGCCTCGAATTCGGCAGCGTTGCCGCCTGCCGCACGGTGCTTTGCCCGGCCTTCCTCGATGGTCAGGAAGCCGTCTAGCATCAGCGCCAGCACGTCAGCCGGGCGCGAGTAGGACAGTGACCGGCTCATGCCGCCACCTCGCGGGCGCGAAGCTGAGCAGCCACGGTTTGCCGTTCGTCCTCGATGCGCACGCGGATTTCCTTCAGGCGGGCGAGCTGCCCGGCAAGATCGGAAGTGCGTGGCGATGCGGTATCGAGGAAGCGCTCGGCCTCCTCGATTTGATCGAGCGCGAACCGCAAACCGGATTGCAAGATGCGCAATTCGTTAACGCTGAGCATGTGCTTGCGCTCCCAATCGGCCGAGATCGGCAATCTCGTTTGCCATGTTGCGGCGAAGGGTGTTCAGGCGGATGACCGCAGGCCGGTCCCCCGCTGCGTCAACCATGTTCTGCGCGTCGGCGATAAGCTCGGCGGCACGGCGCAGCAAAGACGTCACAGCGTCGATTTGACGTGCGTTCAGGGGCATGGTGAGTGCCTTGGGTGTTGTTAAATCTTGCGAACTTTGTCACACTGTTGGTGTCAAACGAACCATACCATAGGTACCAAAATGGTGTCAACGTCACAATTTCGGATGGCAAGGGCTGCGCTCGGTTGGTCGCTCCGGGAACTCGCCGAAAAAGCGCAGGTCCACAAGAATACAGCCCTCCGTATGGAGACCGGGCAATCTACGCCTACGGCATCATTCCGAATTATCCAGCGAGTGCTTGAAGACGCAGGGATTGAATTCCTCGATCCAATCGAAGGGGTGCGCGGAGAAGGCGTGTGCTTCAAATGGGGCGTTGCGCCGCCAGCCCAGCAGCCGGGCGAAGGTTCGGCCACCGGCGAGGGTTCCACCGGCGGGCTCAAGGCAGCGTGGGACGATTTGGAGGAAGACGCCGATCTTGACGCGCTTCTAGGCGAGGAAACCGGGCTCAATCCAGACATGGCGCAGATGTGGCGGGATGATCCGGAGCTATGGGCGCGGCTGCCGGAAGGCGGCCGGGAGACGCTTTCGCTTCGCATGTTCGGGGATCGGCGCGCGGCCGGCAAGGGGTATTTCCGGGGCGAGCACTATGCCGGATGACGCGCAAGGCGAGCAGCTCAGGCGGCACCGGCGAGGCCGTGCCTGGCATCAGCGCCGCACCGGCAGCATGGGATGAGGGCTAGCCGATACTGCTGTGGCGGCTAGCGGAAGCTTTGAGCGCCCTCCCTCTCCCCGTCCTCTTGCTCATAGGAGATTATTTACATGCGTAAGCCAAAAAAGGCTGCCGCCCCAGCGCCAATCGCCGAGTCCCAGCCGCTAGAAACTGCCCTCAAGGCTGATGTAGGAAAACCTCTTTCAAATGCCCGGTTGGAGCGTGCTGCGGCTCTCTTGGATGAGATAGACCGGCTGGGAAAGGAGCTATGGACTGTCATGGATGGCGACAACGGGCACCATAGCGTGACCACGCCTATAGGCAGAGTTTTGCTATATGTGGAAGAAGGGCTTGCGCTGAACCCGGAAACCCACATCACGCCCGGCGAGTTGGCGGCGAGGCTGCGGGCGCTGATTTCATCCAGATAGCACACAGGCGAGGCAGGGCAGCATCAGGGCGCAAATCAAAACATTGGTAGGGGCACTCCTACCAAAGTTGTCACGCGCACCGAAGCCGCCCGCGAAGTTGGCCTCTCAAAGGACCAGCAGGTCCAGGCGGTCCGCGTCGCGAACGTCCTGGCGGCGGAGTTTGAGCAGGCGGTCGCAAGCGAGAACCCGCCGACCGTTACCGAGCTTGCGGAGAAGGGGAAGAAGGAGCGCGAGCCTTCACAGCTTCCTATCGATTTCCCGCCACCGCCGATCTATTCCCGATGATGACGGACGACGAGCTTGCGGGCCTCGCGGCCGATATCAAGGCGAACGGGCTCATTCATCCCATTGTGACCGATGCGGCGGGGGTTGTGATCGACGGCAGGAACCGCCTCCGGGCCTGCGAGCTTGCCGGGGTCGAGCCGAATTTCGAAAAGCTGACCGGCCAAGACCCGGCGGCGTTCATCGTGAGCGCGAATTTGAACCG
>JBNKTW010000010.1:0-2627 GCA_050298295.1 Rhodomicrobiaceae bacterium | reverse complement strand
GGTTACGATATCCCTGCCCATCCTATGCGCGTCCCGGATGACACGGCCGGGAATGGCGGCGGCGGCTCTGCCCAGCTTGCGTGCGCGGGCCGCGAATGCCCGCGCATACCTGGCATGTTCGCTCCGCGACCTAGCCCGCTTGCCGTTGCCGTAGCTGACGACCTCAAGGCAGACCGGGGCGAGGCCGCCCATGCCGACGGCCCGGCGTGCGCCGTCCGATAGGTCGATAATCCGCCCGCCAACATAGGGGCCACGGTCATTGATGCGGACCAGGATCGAGCGCCCGGTCCTCTGGTTGCGGACGACGACGCGAGAGCCCAGGGGAAGCGTCTTGTGCGCGGCCGAGATGCCGTGCTGGTTATAGACTTCGCCGCTGGCCGTATGGCGCCCATGGAAGCCGGGGCCGTACCATGATGCGATGCCGCACTCAGCGATGGCTGACGCCGGGGTAAGCGCTATCGTTGCCGCGAGCATGAGCGCGCGGGCTATACCGGATGACACGGGAGTTCTCCGTTGCTGTTGAGACTAAAGCTCTTCAAGCGCCTTTTGGGCGGCTACGCGTTGGCCCGGCGTCGATACCGGGCTCGATATGACGCGGCGTAGGCACCACTGAACGTAATCCGGGCCAAAATCTCGCAGGTTAGAGACCGTCGCGGGGGCGTGCTTGCGGTTGCCATAGGCGTTGATGGCGTGGATTTTGATTGATACCGCGTCGATCATGGCGGCCCCTCAGAAATCGCCCGCGAATTCGACATCCGGCTTATCCGGATCGTACCATTCGGCGAAAATGCGCGGGTTGAAGCCCTTGCGCTTTTCACCCACGCACTTTTCGCAAACGAAGGCGCAGAAGATACCGGCGGCATCGCAAAGCTCGTAGCGAGGAAGGCCGGAGCCGCAGGTGCACACTTTGCTTTCTGGACAAAGCCGCATATCGCCCCCTTAATACTCGCTCGGAACCATAATCACGCCGCCCGTGCAGTAGAGCTTGATTTCTTTCATTGGGAAATCTGTCCAAGGGATGCGCTTCCACCACACGATGTTGTCGTTCCCATCCTCGCACATAAGCTTTGCGGCGCCGCCGGTCTTGTTCCGCTTAAGAACCCAAACCTGGAACTCCTCGCCCTTAACCATCGGCTGGACTTGGTTGATCGCGATCTCGTCAAGGAGCCAATAGGCGCCGCACTCGTCGGCAACAAACTTCGCGCCCTCGGTAAATGTGATGCGCTTGTTAATGCCGTGGCGGAACCACTCTTGCGAGCCGGTGAAACCGGCCAGCTCCGAAAGGAAGCTGGCCTCGTTGAACTTCTTGGCCATTACGCCACCGCCTTCATCGCGATTGCAGCAAGGCGCCCATAGGTGCGAATGACCTTCTGAATGGTCCAAGCCGGGGAAACCGCGGCCGTAATGGCCTCAAGCGTAACCACGTCCCCGCTTTCAATCGCTGCCGCCATGCGATCAAAGTATTTCGTCTTTGCCCGCTGATATGACGGTTGATCGAAACGCGGTTGCTCCGGCATCTGGCCCGCTTGCGCGTTGCTAAGCGCAAGGAGGTGCCGGACTTGCGGCTTGACTACGCAGAAGATGTCCTTGGCCAGCTCAATGGTGGCCGGGTCCGCCTCTGGCTTCTGCTCCTTGGGCTTGCGCTCCTTCTTGGCCTTCGGCGCAGGCTCCCCTACCGGCTGCTCCTGCTCGACCAGGGTTGCCTCGATCACGGGTTCCGGTTCGACCGGGGTGGGGGCAACCGGTACGACGCGCTCAATTGTCCAGGCGTTCGCAGCGTTGAGGTTGAGGCGGTACTCCTCAGGCTTAAGCCCAGCGGCCTTGGCTGCGCGGCGTGCGTTGCTCGGGGTGCTGTAAGTTGTGAATTTCTTAGCCATTTGTCCGTTCCTTGTGCAGTTCCACGCGTTCTGTGCGAGTAAAACTCCACCTCTCTGAAGGAAGAGACAAGCCCTAAAATGCTCCGTGGGCCGATTTTTTTTAAGGGGTGTTCACTTCACCTCCGCGCCTCAATCGCATGGATGCGCGCTTCAACCTCGCTTCGTGGCATTATGCCCCTGATCGCCTCCCGCGTGTCCGCCCGCAAAATGCGCATGTTGTCCTCGATCCAGGCGTCCTTGTCCCGCAATGGCGAAAGCGCCAGGCTCCCGATAGCAATCGCGACGGCCAGCGTAATCGAGAACCCGGAGAATATGACGGGCCACGGCGTTTTGTTGCGCTCGGCCAGGGCCTGCCTAATTTCGGCGAAGCCGCGCTCGACGGTCTGGGCAAGCTGGTGCTGATCGCGGGCGAGGCGCTGATAATCCTGCTCGTTCGCGCTGATGCGCGTTGTCACCGTCGCCAGCACCGCTTTGATATCGGCCAGCGCTTCCGCCAGTTCCCGGCCGTTGCCGTTGTTTTTCGCCGGGGTCGCCATTGGTAGCCGATCCTAGTAGCCGCGAAGCACCGCCGCGATCTCTTTCTCGATGCGGGCAACAATAAATGATTGCGCCGCCTGGAATATTTGCGGCGGCGCGTCCCTAACAAGCTCAACCGCGATATTCGCGCCGAAGAGCGGCTTAATCGGCAGCCGGGCTTTGCCGGCGCGGTGATAGGGGATGCCGCCAAGCGCGGCCACCACTCCGGGTTTG
>JBNKTW010000009.1:0-10558 GCA_050298295.1 Rhodomicrobiaceae bacterium | reverse complement strand
ATGATCGCAGAATCCCTTTAAATATATTCGCGGTTTCTGGATTAACCATATTACGGTGCACTTTTCCGCTGGCACGGGCGCGGCAATCCGAAAAATATCATGCGATATCAATGTGTTATTTGCCCTTCACCGGCCGGTAAGGCGCATGGTGCTAAACTGCGCTCCAATGAAAAGCACGGCAATCGCATCGAATTTTCACCGTATACTGCCGAGTTGAGGTAAACAAATGCTTGCCGTGCCACAATGCCGGCCGCGAAAGAAGGGGCCAGGTGGGATAGAACACGCGGAATTTGAGGAGCGTAGGGCGATGTTAGATGACGTTGCGGAATGCGTGCCCGGACGCTTGCTCCGGTCACATGCGCGCTCCCTCGCTCCTTGCGCCAGCCACCGTCAAGCTGGCGCGCTTGCCGTTGCCCGGCGGCAAGTCCAGTACAAGGTGGGCGGGCTATGCTGCGGAATATGAACAAAAAAAAAGGTTTTGCCGTCTCCGGCCGCCCGCGCCTCAAGGACATTACCGATCATCCGGTCCTGGATTTCGCGGACTACGAACGCCGCCTGACCTCACTTCAGGGCGTGCTGCAGCTCATTCAGCAGGCCTATCTTTGCAGCGGCGACCGGGCGCTGATCGTTCTGGAAGGATGGGACACCGCGGGCAAGGGCGGCATCGTCCGGCGGCTGGGCTGGGCGCTCGATCCGCGCAGTTTCAAGGTTCACCCCATTTCCGCCCCCGACGAGCACGAACGCGCCCACCACTATATGCAGCGCTTCTGGAACCGCCTGCCCGCCAGGAAGCAGATCACCGCCTTCGACCGGTCATGGTATGGCCGCGTGCTGGTGGAGCGCGTGGAAGGCCTCGCAAGCAAGCGGGAATGGCGGCGCGCCTACCGCGAGATCAACGATTTCGAGCTTATGGTCGCCGACTCCGGCACCCGCCTCATCAAGCTGTTTCTGCACATCACGCCGGACGAGCAGGACCGCCGGTTCCGCGACCGGCTGTTCAATCCCGTGAAGCGCTGGAAGCTTTCTTACGAGGATTTCCGCAACCGCGCCCGGTGGTCCGACTATGAGACAGCCATCGAGGACATGATGGAGCAAACCTCGACCCCGCATGCGCCCTGGTATCTGATTCCGGCAAACAACAAGCCTTACGGCCGGGTCACGGTATTCCGCATCCTTGCCGACCGGCTGGGCGAGGGGGTCAAGCTGGAACCACCCGGCATCGACGCCCAGCTTCTGCAAGAAGCGAAGACTGCGCTGAAACTCTCGGCCAGCGAAGTTGAGCGCGCCTCCCAGCCCGGCAAGGCAAAGGCCAAGGTGAAGCACATCTGACCCGTTTACTATTCCCTAAGATATTGGGATAAAACGATTAAATCGCATGGCACCCCTTGAAATCGCCCGCCTTGCCTCTACCTCTCTTGGCGAAGCACAGCATTTGGCGCGCATGGTTCCGGCTGCCGGGCCACGCCTGAAACGGGTTCTGTGCGGCGGGAACCTCGCGCCGGAAGCTGGCATTTCCCATCTTCCACAGCGTTCAAGCGCTGTGGCGGCAACTGCGGAAAGGAGACTAGCGATGGCAACGCGAGAGCTTAAGCCTGGGAACCGCGGCCGGGAACTCAGCGCCCCCTTCGGGACCGCTTTCAACCCGTTAATGAACCTGCGCCAGGAGATGGACCGTCTCTTCGACGATACCTTCCGCGGGTTCGGCCTTGCTCCCTTCGAGCTCGAAGACCGCATCTTCGAGGGGGCCACGGCCTGGCCCAGCATCGAAGTAACCGAAACCGATAAGCAGATGAAGGTCCTGGCGGAGCTGCCGGGGCTGGACGAAAAGAACGTCGAGGTCAAGCTCGCCGATGGTATGCTTTGCATCAGCGGCGAGAAGAAAGAAGAGACGGCGGACAAGGAGCGGCGGTTCAGCGAACGCACTTACGGACGGTTCGAGCGGCGCATAGCGCTCGAAGACGTGGACGAAAATAAGATAGACGCCACCTTCAAGAACGGCGTCCTTACCGTAACTCTGCAGAAGCTGCCCGCCGCGGCCGCGAAGGTGAAGCAGATCCCCATCAAGCATTAGCATCGGGGGGCCATCCCGGAGCCGGCTTGCCTTGCATCTGGGGTTGTCATAGGTCCGGCGCCTGTGACGCCCGGGATAGCGGGCCAAGCGGGTTTCCGGGATGATGCTGTTACCGCCGGCAAGAATCCGCGTAAATCTGGCGGCGTTATTGGGTACGAAAAAGCGGCCTGGAACAAGGCCGCTGAAGTCCAGAGGTGTGAGGATTTTCAGAACGGCAGATCGTCGTGTACGCTGCCAGCCTCGTCCGGGAGGGGGGCGTGCTGCTGCCGGCAAAGCTCGATCAGCTGCAATTGGTAATGTTCCGCGAAGCGTTCGCGTAGATCGTCGAGAAGTTCGATAACGGCCTGTACCTGCTCCGGTGTCCAATAGGCGGGGATGGCGAGCGGGCGGGGGACGTCAGTCCCGGTTTGGCGGGCTCAGGCATGATTTTCCTCCGCGGCGTTTGGGCGCCTTTTTGCGCGGCGCGTTCGTTGGCTTCCTTGAGGCGGTAGGATTCGCCGCCGTTGTGGAAGCCTCCGGCGTGATGGGCGAGGCGGCCGGTCAGCGAAGCAAGCGGCGGTTGGGAAGACCTCGTTCCATTCGGCGAAGCGGCGGTTGGTGGTGATCACGGTGCTTTTTTGTTCGTAGCGGCGGCTGACGAATTCGAATAGGAGACCGGCATGGTGGTTGGAATAGGAGGGTCTGGCGGATAAATGGCAGGAACGGATCGATCCGCGATGGGCGTGGCGGCCCTATGCGGGGCAGCCCTGCCTGAGCCAGAACACGGGCCACGGGACGCGGGCGATCGCCCTGCAACGAGACGGCCATCGGGCAACGCTGCCAGACACAGAATACCGGCATCGGCCTCTAGTCGCGCCAATTCCGCTGCCGTTTCCGCATCCCAGAGCCGGATGGTGCTGTCAGAAGCCCCCGAGGCCAGCCGCCCGCCCGGCAGCACCGCCAGGGCATCGGCAGGGGCCGCATGGCCTTCGAGTCTTGCCAGTTCCGCGCCTGGCGGCGTCAGGCTCGCGCGGAGGTAGCTTTTGAGTCAGGCTCTTAGAGCAAGCTGGAACCTTGCAAAGGGCAGTCCTTATGTTAACGCCTACGCGCTTTCGCGGGAACGGCGCTGCGGAATGTCCCTGTTCTTGCCTTGCCCGCCCAGTGACGCAGCAAGAATGCCAAGCTGGTTATCCCCCTTGAATACGTTAGCTACCTCTAATATATCCCTATTATGGAGCATAGGCGGGAAACACCAGCGGACCGGATGAAGCATCACGCGGCCGAGGCTGCCGCGATGATGAAGCAATTAGCGAACTCCAAGCGTCTCATGATCCTGTGCCAGCTTCTCTCGGCCGAGAGAACCGTCGGTGAGCTGGCGGAATCTGTTGACCTATCTCAATCCGCGCTGTCCCAGCACCTCGCCAGGATGCGCGAGGCGGGGCTCGTTGAATGCGAGAAGCGCGGGCAGATGGTCTTTTACCGCTTGGCCAGTATGCAAGCGAACGCGCTCTTGTCCACGCTCTACTTGATTTACTGCCGGGACTGACCTTATTTAAGGAAAGTCTCATATATGGAGCCACCGGAATGAATGTGAAGTCTGTCAACCCCAAAACCCTGAAGTCGTGGCTCGAAGCCGGCGAAGCGATGGTCATCGACGTACGCCAGCCTCGCGAATATGAGTCTGGGCATATCGAGGGCTCGACCCTCATTCCGCTGAACAGTCTTCATCCCGGAGCCCTGCCGGATTCCAATGGACGCAAGGTTGTGATGCTTTGCCGGGTGGGCAATCGCAGCATGTTTGCCTGCATGAAACTTGGCGGCGTGGTTTCCGCCGAAATCTACAATCTCGATGGCGGAATCCGCGGCTGGATGATGGAGGGCTTTCCGGTCCACAAGCCAGAGCGGACTTCCGGCGCGGAAGATAGCGGCCCGCTGGCGGCCAAGTTCATGCGCTTCATGACGCGGTTTTCGTAACCCGGAGCGGGGCTTTCCCGCATTAGCGCCAAAGCAGCCGGTAGGTGATTGATTATCCGATGGATTCACCCCCCTCATCCTATCCTTCTCCCTGTGGGAGAAGGGCCCATTGAGTTACCCGCGGCGGAGTTTCTGGCGTTCCCTCTCCCAGAGGGAGACGGATAGGGGGAGGTGATATTCCCTCAGTGTAATCCGCTACTTAGCTCTGCGTTAGCGCGAATGCGCCTTCGCGGAGCTGGCTCCAAAGCGGTCAGTTCTTTTGGCGGCCGGTATGATTCGCGGAGAAGAAACTTCTTGTAGCGCAATATTTTAGCATTGAAACGCCGGTGCCCCTCCCCCTTGCCGCCAAGACACCCCTGGATTTTCCGGCGGCCGGCAGGCAACAGCAAGCGTTCGCGCCCGAAGTATTCCACAGAACGCGCGCGAAACCGGTGACTTCTTTTACCTTTTCTTAACCTATCTTCTTGGCGCGCAATAGGCCAAGAAGGAGGTATACCCCTCTATAATCGATTGATATTAAAAATGACGATGGCAGGAATGCTGATATTGCCCCCCTTTTGGCCTGCCCGGAACCGGCTTTCCGCGTACAACTTGAGGTAAGCTTCGCGTGCTTAGGCTGCCCTAACCTGTGGCAACCATCAGAAAGACGGGGATACATAAAATGAAACTCCTCTCCCGCATCGCTGGCCTGACGCTCACGAGCTTGGCCGCACTTACGGCGGCCAACGCGTCGGATGTGTACCGTTATCCCAGTGGCGCTGTGAGAAACACGTTTTATGGCCCCGCCATTTGGACCGGCTACTACCTCGGCGCCAACGGCGGTTACGGCTGGAGCGCATACAGCGGCAAATATTCCTATCCTGCGGACGCCAACGGCACCTACGACGCCTTCGTAGGCATTCACGCGGACGGTGGATTCGGCGGCGGCCAGTTCGGCTACAACTGGCAAGTGGCGAGCCCGTTCGTTGTTGGTTTCGAAACCGATATTCAAGGCGGCGCCATCAGCGGCACTGGAACAGATCCGTGGGATACCTTTAAAACCGGCCTCGATTGGTTCGGCACGGTGCGCGGCCGTTTAGGCTACGCCTTTGATCGTGCCCTGGTGTATTTCACTGGCGGTTACGCTTACGGCGGCCTGCAGAGCGAAGTTAGCGGGGTCCACACGTTAAACTTCGACAATACCGTTTCAGGCTATGTACTGGGCGGCGGCGCCGAATATAAATTCAACCCCGCTTGGTCCGTCAAAGTCGAGTACCAGTATCTCGACTTTGGCAAGAATGAGCTGGCGGACGTAAATGGCAATACGGCAGCGTACTACGGCTTCGACAGCCCCGCCGACGCCTTCCATACCATCCGCGTGGGCATAAACTATTATGTCTTCCCTGGCATCGAACCCATCAAGTAGGTTCCGGCATACTGATCGTACGGCGCGGTGCCTCCGGGCACCGTATTTGTTCCTAGCCGCCCGGCGATTTCGCAAGGCCCGCCTGCTGGCCTTGCGGTTCAGGCTGTCTTACCGGCGAGACGCGCGCTGGCCTTTTTGCGGCCGATGAGCGGTAAAAGATCTTTCAGCTCCGGACCGCGTTCCAGGCCGGTGAGCGCGATCCGCAGCGGATGGAAGAGCGCACGGCCTTTCACGCCGGTTGCTTTTTTTAAGGCTCCGGTCCATTGCGGCCAAGTGCTGGCATCCCAGGGCTCCGGCGGCAGCAGCGTCAGCGCCTCTTGTGTGAAAGCGGCATCCTTGATGACTGGTTTGATTTTGCCGTGAACGACGGTCCACCACTGGTCCACGTCCGCAAAAACCTCCAGATTGGCGCGCACAGTCAGCCAGAAGGATTCGCCTCCGCCAATGCCCCGTCTGTTCAGCCGCTCAGCCACGGCGGCATAAGGTGTGCCGTGTAAGAGCTTGGCATTGAGCCCCTTCAGTTCCTTCGGATCGAAGCGGGCGGGCGCACGCGAAACCTTTGCGAAATCGAACAGCTTGGCCAGCGCTTCCAGGTTTTCCTGCGGCTGCAGGGCCTCGGAGGTGCCGATCAGCGAAGCGTGCGTCATCACCGCCAGCGGTTCTAGCCCCTCCTCGCGCAGGCCCGCGATGGAGAGCGAGCCGAGCCGTTTGGACAGAGCCTCGCCTTGCGCGCCGATTAGCAGATTGTGGTGAGCGAAAGCAGGCACGGCCGCGCTCAGCGCCTCGAAAAGCTGGATTTGCACCGCCGCGTTGGTCACATGGTCCTCACCGCGGATGATATGCGTAATGCCCACATCCGCGTCGTCTGCGACACTCGTGAAGGTATAGAGCGGCGTACCGTCCGCGCGGATCAGTACGGGGTCAGAGATGGAAGCCGCGTCGATCTCCTGCGGCCCGCGAATGAGGTCGTCCCAGCGCGTGCGCCGGTGATCCAGCAAAAAACGCCAATGGGGCGTGCGGCTCTGCGCTTCGAATTCTTTCTTCTCCTCCGCCGTGAGCTTGAGCGCGGCGCGGTCGTAGACAGGGGGCTTGCCGCGCGCCATCTGCCGTTTGCGCCGCCGCTCCAGTTCCTCGGTGGTTTCATAGCAGGCGTAAAGCCGGCCAGCCTTCTTGAGCTTCTCCGCCACCTCTTTATAGAAACCCAGCCGCTGCGATTGCCGGAATTCCTCATCCCAAGTGAGGCCGAGCCAATTTAAGTCGTCGCGAATGCCCGTGATGTACTCTTCCTTCGAGCGCTCCAGGTCCGTATCGTCGAAGCGCAGAAGGAACATGCCGCCCTCGCGCCGCGCGAACAGCCAGTTGAACACAGCAGGGCGGATGTTGCCGATGTGCAGCCGCCCGGTGGGGCTGGGTGCGAAACGGACTTTGACGGTCTTGCTCATGGATGCTTATCTTTTTTAGCGCCTTCCCCTTCTCTGTAGCGATTTGCCGGGGACTGGTCAAAGATGCTGGACTACCGGCTAACAAAGACGTGCCGCTTCCTTCGCTTGAGCGTTTTTGCGTATCCTTGGACCATAACCAGCCGTTCAAGATATCCGAGCCAAATAACGGGGTGAGGCGGCCCAACACCGGCCGGCCGGCGCGCATGGCGCAAGAAGCCCAGCCCGGCGTATGTTTTCAAGGCGCGTTCCATGCGATGACGGCTGGCATGACGCGGGACAGGCGCGCTGTGTTCGCCGGGCCGCCAAGCGTGGAGCGCCGGGCCCAGGAGCGCGCCCGCGAGGCGCAAGACGCTGGCGGCCCCCATCGCGCGGAGGACGGCAAGCGCAACACGGCGAATGCGCCCGGCTATCCGGCCGGATGGCTCGTGGCGCGCTGGCGGGCACGGCAATGCCGGGCCCCGGTTTTCCGCCGGCGGCGCCGCCGTTCCGCCGCGCGGCCGATTAAAAAATGTACGCGCATGGCCAAATTTCATAACTCCATCCCGCATCCACATCCGCAAGTTTCGCGCGGCGCGTCCCCGGCGCGCCAAACTTTGTTGCCGTATTGTTCGCACGCAGCTTGCGCGGAGCTTGCCACACCGCTTCATCACAACTTTTCCAGGTGATGCGGCAGCACTACCGTCAAAATTGTGGAGAACTTTCCCGTTCCGGTTGTGTTCACGCCGGATTGCCACCATCTTACGGCTATCCGGAAGGCGCTCCCGCATTGCCTGGCATAATCGGGGCGCGCCCGCGGAGTTCTTTGAAAAAGTGTAGCGTAGCGGAGAATTGGATGCAGCGGCCGGTCTACGCCAAGGACGCCAGGCGGACTATACGCCATTGCGGAAGGAATGGCGTCGGAGATGGCGAATCCGTCGCCGGCGTTTACGCGGAGAGTACTGCCATGCTCGCCAGTATGCGGGTGCGCCCTGTTCTGGGGACATGAAAAGCCTGTGTGAGAAGAGCGGTAGACTCCCCCGGCGGGAGGCAGCACCGCAAACGGGCGGGAAGTTAGTTCGGCGGCTTGAACCGCCACCAAGGCCGTCATCCGTTGGCAAGCTGACGAACCCTTGCTTCTGTAACGGGCCCCTGGAAGTCAATCCCTTTTTTGAAGCTGTCTCCACTGCCGGGGGCATGCTTCTGTCCGGGGTCAGCGCTGGGGCTGCTGCCTTATGGTGTTAGAAAAGGAAAGGACCGGTCCAATCTTAGACGGGCGGGGTCGCCTGGCTTTGGCCATGCGCCTCCTGCAGAGGTTGCGGCCCGCCCCAATCCGTCGTTCCGGCAGGGACGCCGCTTCGGGAAGGTGGCTATCGCGCCCGAAAACGTTCGAATGCTTTTCCCTTCCTGCCGCGGTGGGCTTCGGAAAGTTTTTTTGTTCCGGTTTGAAAGGCCGTTTCTTCGCCCCGGCCTGGGCACAGAAGGGCACCGTGCGCAGGGGCAGTCAAGACGGGCCTTCAGGCCCCCGCGCAGCGGCTTGGTCTTGATGGCCCCGGGCACAGCGCCATGCTTGCGGCGGACAGGGCATTCACAATTCAGGCTCCGGTTTCCCTTTACGTTTCCACGCTGGTGTCATTGTTCTTTCCGGGGTCAGCGAACGCTGCCGCAACATGGCTGCCGGGGCTGGCGCCGCTATGTCCCGGACGCGGTCCCCTTGAAGGGGCTAGCAACGGAGGAAGCGCGGTCACCTGAGCCTCGTCCCAGCGGGACAGGGGAAATCAAGCTATGGACTTATGGGAGCTATGCCCGCCGGACCTTATGTCAGCAAGCCACCTTTCCTTCCGTGAAATAGCTGGTTCCATCGGCCCACATCCGGTGCATGATAACGGCCAGCTTGCGGGCCACTGCCACCTTGGCCCGGCGCTTGCCGATGTGCTTGGCAAGCTTCAGGCCCCATACCTTTAGGGCCGAGGTCCGGGAATAGCGGCTCAAAATCACGGTGGCGGCTTCAAAAAGATGCGAGCGCAGCAGGCTGCCGCCGCACTTTGAGATATGGCCGGAAATATCGATCTCGCCGCACTGGCAGCGATTTGCAATGCACCGGCTTGAACCAGCCAAGCCACATAATACATCCTGTACATGAGGTTGCTGCCCTCCGGCGGAAAGTGAGAGCCTTCCGCCTGTGATTCCCGGCAAGGAAGGAGAGCAGCGATGAGGATGTTTGCTGGGTTGGACGTGGGCGGCAAGACGGCAGCGATCTGCATTGTGGACGAGGCAGGCAAGATTGTCTGGCAGGGGGCGCGGACACACATCCCGATGCGATAGCCGCGCGTTTGAAGGGCTTTCAGGAAAAGCTTGTCATTGGCATGGAGAGTGGACCGTTCACGCCGCATCTGCACCGGTCGCCCGCCGGCATGGGCTTCCCAATGGTCTGCTTGGATGCGCGCCGGGCCGCAGATGCCATCAAGAGCCGGCGGATTAAATCGGACAAGGCCGATGCCTGGGCCTTGGCGGAGATGCTGCGGACGGGCTGGTTCACGGCCGTGCATGTGAAGACGGCTGAAAGCCACAAGATCAAGACGCTGCTTGGCGCCCGTGATCAGCTCATCCGGGTGAAGCGTTCGCTTGGCAATCAGGTGCGCGGTTTATTGCGGCCGTTTGGCCTACGGCTGCCGTCGCGGGCGGGGATGAAGAGGTTCACGGTGGCAGCCTATGAAGCCGTGCCAAAAGACGATTTGATGCATACTGGGATTTCGGCGTTTCTTGAGGCTCTGGCCTCGATTGACTCGCAGATCGCCAAGCTTGACGATGAACTCAAAGCTTTTGCCCGGCGTTCCGGGGTGGCTTGGCGGCTGATGAGTGTACCATCGATCGGCCCGATTACCGCATTGGCCTTCATTGCTGCAATCGAAGACCCGCACAGGTTCGGGCGTACGCGCGACATTGGCGTCTATCTTGGGCTGACAGAAAAACGCTACCAATCAGCGGATACCGATATTGGGCTTGGTATCTCCAAGCAAGGCGGCGGCATGGCGCGGCATTATCTCTACGAGGCTGCCAATTTGCTGCTTACCACGGTCAGGAGGCGCTCTGACATCCGCAACTGGGGCTTGAAACTTTTGAAAACCAATTGGCCGGAAGCGCGCCCGCGTGGCGGTGGCACGCAAACTCGCGGTGCTGCTTGGGCGCCTCTGGAAAAACGGGACGTATTTCGAGGCCATGGCAGCGGCATAGAAAGGCATTAGAAGGACTGGCGTTTTTGTTTCCGCCCCTCCGCCAGAAGCGGGCGCGGACCGGAAGAGTGAGCGCGCGACACGTTGGTTGCAGAGCGATCTGCGCTTTATACATTACGCCCTCGTACGGTCAGTGCCCGCGTCAGCCCCGGATGCTGGCGCCGGTTCGCCGGACGCCGCAAAGAACCATCGATGCGGGCTAAAGTTTTGGAGCCATGGAAGCAGAAAACACTTGACGCAGCAGCCTTGTGTAAAAAAAACAACGGCCAGAAGTAATGACCGTTTTCACCGTCATTCCCGCGAAAGCGGGAATCCACATAATAACAAGGCACTATCCTGCGGAAACATGGGCCCCCGCCTTCGCGGGGACGACGCCAAAGCAGTCAATACTTTTGTAGATTGGTATTGCTACCATAACCTTGGCGACATATGCTTCGTAACTCAACCAAGCCGAAAATATCTGGGAGCACTTCCGCAA
>JBNKTW010000008.1:0-69390 GCA_050298295.1 Rhodomicrobiaceae bacterium | reverse complement strand
CTCGAAACGCGCTTCACTCTCCTGCGCTGCGTGAAGATCCATCCCCGCCATCCCTCTTTGACGCGCGAATCATCTTCATAGCAAATTCGTTCAGGGTGGGCCTGCTTCAGAGGCTGCGGCTTTGTGACTCAGTAAGACTAGGAGTGTAGCCGAAATAAGAAACAAGCCGCAAACCCTGCCAAGTATGCACGCCGCTACATTATAAATCTTATGGCTCAGCATAAATCTGCCCTGTAATATCAGCTCTCCTGGCACTCAAGCCTTTTTCGCTCAGAGCGCAAGCGAGGGCTGGGCTCCATTGCAACTTTCCGAATTGCTTTCGCTTTTCCGAAAGTAATTGCATTAAGGGAGCCACCCCGAACATGTTAATCATTTTTCTAGCCTGATCGAATTCTGCCTGAGTGTACCTTACCGGCATATTGTCCAACGCTTCCTGTTTGGAAAATCTAAAGGCATGATCAGCATTGCTGAGCGCTATGTCGATAACCTTCTTAATTGTAAACATATCATATCCTAGATTAAATTCGCGGTGCAGCGCCCCCAGCAAAAACGGAGCCTCGATACAGAAAGATTGCTTGTCATTTTTGCGAACATCAATTACTTCGATAAAAACAAAATATGGGGAGCTTGAGTTAATTAAAATTGCCTTCCGAAAATGCACTTCATCTTGGACAAAGCTCTGAGACTCGCATCCCAGTGGCCATAGGGCAAACCATATCGCCAATAAGAATATTCTCCGCATCGTTCCTCGCCTGCTAAGAGACGTTATTAGAACACAGCTTTCAGGCAAGAATCTACCGTCTCTGACATCACCCTTGTTAGTACATTCTTCCTGGTGAGGGTTCTATCGATAATGTCGGAGTTGAAGGGTAAGCGGCTGTGTCGGCAAATTAGACCTATGACTGCAACGGCCTGAACCGGCTGAGAGCATCGTGCCATCCGGTTGCACGCGATCCTGAGGCGTTAAAGAACAGTATACTTCACGTAAGTCGCTACCATGGTTAATGAAAACATGGTAAACGCATGAAGCTAGTGCTTCAAACACGTGCATTTCGGCGATTTTTCTCTCCTTTTCGCGCGATTTTCACGCTTCAAAAATCCCGTTAAATATAGCTGCAACTTGCGCATTAACCATGGAACGGTGCATTCTACGCAAGGGACGGGCACGCGCGTATCGCTTTTTTTGTGCACTACCAGCAACTTAGACTGCCGTTAAGGTCTCCGGAACAATTTTCATCTATTCTATGCGTCATGCGCAATACGGAACACGCGGCAAGATTCCAGCACCAGATGGGCAAAGCAAGGTTGACAACGCGTTAGCAAAAGGATCGCCATGTTAAGTTGATTGCAAGCAATCCAGGCCGGCGCTGGATGGTGTAGCGGGCCGCCGCCAAGACAAACAGCGTCATAGGCTCGCTTGGCCTAGTGCAGGGTGTTGCAGCTTTCCAGGCCGGCGGTCCCAATCGTGGCGTTGATGGTATAGTTCGCCGAGTACAGCCCCTGGACCGCGCCGCTCTGAGTATAAAGGCGGGCGTAGACCGTTGCCGTCATGGGGCCGTCGCCAGTGCGCTGCAATGGCGACGGTAGCGCTCCCCAAGCGCTTCCCCAAGGGATCGAGCGGGCCGGATCTTGGAACAGCTGCATGGCTATCGTGGCGCTGCCCAACGAAATCAAGCGCTGGTTCGCGCCGTTGACATCTCCCGGCGGGATGTCGATGCAAGCGGCGATAGGCGCGCCCTGCGAGCCGGAGCAGGTGACAGTGATCGTGCCGACGCCGTCGTAAGTTCCAGTCTCGGTTTGCAGTACGCTGCCGAAATTGACCGGGGACGTGCTCGCCGAGCAGGAAAGGCCGGCTTTCGCGGCTGCGGGCGCTGCAATCAAGGCGAGGACGAGGAGACAGTAATGTTTCATGGCCTTTTGCTTTTCCAGATCTGCGGCCGCGAAAAGGGTTCGCCTATATTTCCCGGTGCGGCCAGGGAGGAGGTCATCGCTTCGCCATTACGGTTTCGCCGCCGGTTTGAGCGGCAATCTGGGTTGTTCCCGGCGCTGATGCGCAGACCACGCCGGGAATGCGAATCTGGGGGGCCTCGGGGTCGGGTGTGAATTCGAATTCCGCGTTGCAGGGCGTGCCATCGATGGCCTTGATCAGAACGGCGTTCCTGCCGGCAAGCCCGGTGAGGTAGGCCTCGCCGTCAAGGCCGACCGTAAACGAGGTTTCCCGGCCGTTCACCCAAGCCTCGGAGCCGGCGGCGAGCCATTTCCCATTCCCGTCCTTGAAGCTGACAATCGCCGCTGGCGGCGCTGCATTACCCTTGAAGTACACGGCGGTTCCGCCGCGCGAGGCGGGCACGACGATCTGCTTGGTCTCCGGCATTTCCGCCTGGGGAGGCAAGCTCGCCGGGTCGATTGCGATCCGGTTCGCTTCATGCGCCCGCACGTTGGCGAGGAGCAGCCTGCCCTTCGAATCCGTCGCGCCGGCAGGGTTGTTCTCATAAAGCACGCGCGCGCCCGGGACGCCGGTATCGACGACGGCAAAGGAGTTGTCGATCCGGTTCGAGAAGTACATGCCGTTCAGGAAGGCGATGGCGCCATCCGCTTGCACGGTGGCATGTACCGTCCTGCCGTATTCGGCTACGCCCGCGACGGCCTGAAAGGCCTGGCCGCGATAGGTGACGGCGGCGGAGTTCTGGGGCCTCGCCCCCTCCAGCGCGGTCAGCGCATAGCCGTAGCTGCCGGGCTCCCTTCCGGGCGTCTTGCTGAACGAACCGCCCGCGGCGCTGGTGGTGTTGCTCGCCTCAAGGATCGCCGAGGTGGAATACGCGTCCCAGCTATAGCTTACGGAAGCATAGGCGCCAAAACTGTCCCGGTGCTCGAAGTCGTTGAACATGTTCACGGAAATAGTGCTGCGGTCGAAAAGAAACGGACGGTTGTAGGAGAGCGTTCCGATCTTGTTTGCATTGCCGTCATAATCCAGGCTGTCGGTATAGCTGAAATTGAGGGAGCCTTCGTCGAAGTAAACCGGGATCGAGAACGAAATCTGGTCCCGCTTCTTGTAAGTGTAGCTTCCGGCGGCGCATCCAACGATGGCGGCGGCGCATCTCGGGGCCGTGACGGAAGCGAGGTCTTGGTAATCGCCCAGCGCGCGCTGCGTCCTGAGCATCAAGCGCGCGCCCCAAAGCCCAGTCTCGAAAGAGCCAAACCCTTGCCCGCCATAGGCGCCGTTCAATTCGCTTCCCGCAAATGCGAACGAGGCTATGCCGTATCGCCAAAGGCCGAAATCGACGGCGGCGCCCAGGTTGAGGAGCCCCTCTCCGCCTTCGGCGTGTCCCTCGACCGTCAGCCGCGGGGTCACGCCATAGCGGACGCTTCCCGAGGCGATCGGGTTTGCGCCGTAATCGAGCGAATGCAAACCGTAGAAACGCCGGGCAAATCCCGCTTCTAGCGAATAGTCAAACAGGCCGGGCGCTAGCAGACTGGTGGAATTGTAGTAGGCGTATTCGGTGACGGTTTCCTTACCGTTAGCATCGCGCAGCACGATACGCATCTTGCCCGGCCCGGACGTGAGCGGAATGTTATTGAGATTGAAGGGGCCGCCGGTGACATCCTGCGTGAACAGGCGCGTTTGATTAGCGTAAACCTCCACCGAGGAGGGCACAGCGGCGCTGCCGGAGAATTGCGGCAGGGGCATGGTGACAAGATCGGGCCGCAGCCTGAAATTGCGCCGGACCTGAACGCCGCCCATGCGGATGGCGGTGGTCCAGTTGAGCGAGCCGGAAATCACGTCTCCCGCCGTATAGGTAACGAGCGCCCCCGGATCTTCATAGGTCCAGCGGGTGTCGAGCCTCAAAAAGCCGGGCGTCAGCTCCGCCATGGTGGAGTTGAGCCTTACGGACTGGTCGAAGATCCCGTATTGCGAAAAGACATGCGCGTCCAGCCCCGCGGAAGCGCCCTGATACTGGGGATAGTAGTTTGTCCCGTAGTCCTGGGTTCCGCCGGCCGCGAACAGCCCGTAATTGAGCACCGCGCTTAGATCATGGCCCTTTGTGGGTTCCGGGCGGCGGCGGCGCATGTCGAAGTCCAGGGGCATCCGGGCGCTGTCCGAAACCTTTAAATGGATGGTCTGAGAGCTGACGTCGTAGCGGTAGGTGAGGCCCGGCATTCTCTCCAGGCACACCCCGCCGCTTACGTGCATCGCGATTTCCGGAATCTTGAGCCTGTATTCCTTCAGATCGTCTGTCGAGACCGTCAGGCAGCCGCCGGGGAAGCGGTGAAAGGCTGCGAGCGTCTTTGTATCCACACCGTTGATGAAGACCGCAAGATAGAGGTCTTCCTTTGCTTCGGGAGCCTGGAACGGCGCCTTGGGAGCCTGGATTGAAAGACCGGGCACAAGACCGGCTCCCATCGTACCCTGCTTGGCGAGTGCATGCCCATTCCACCAAAACGCAAGTACCAGGGCAACCTTACCAGTGATGCTAGCCACCTTTGCCGACAACAACGGACGCATTAATCGACCCCGCATCGCCTTCAGCTTTGATGGAAAGGGTTTTGAGGCCAGCGGCCTTGGATACGCGCCAGGCTGTCGTCTGGCCGCCAAGCACGTATCCCGCGAGACCCGGGATCTTCAAAACGTTGCGGTTCTTGCCGTCAGTGACCGCGAGTTTGCTGAGCCTGACTCGCTTCTGGCCGCTGTTGGCCGCCTCGATGAGCAGCTTGTTGCCGCGCCGTCTGGCTTTCCAGGTAATCCGTGGCGGCCGTACATCCAGGCCTGCGAAGAACACCGGAATGCTCTGGTGGATTGTGAATGCCACAGTGCCGCTTTGAATGTTCTTCCGGTCCGGAATCTCATCGAGGATGACACGATAGGTTTCCTCGCCGGATACGGCGGCCTTCTTCACTCTGACAATCCTGACGGTGCTTGGAGAGCCGGGCCGGACTCTTTGCATCGGCGGGCTGACAACCACATCCGCGGTCCGGTCGAGCTTGTCCTTGCCGGCGGCCTTGGTCCAGCGGAAGACGCGCGCCTGAACGGCGACGCCTCCCGGCTTACCGGTTCCGAGCGTCAACGCCGAGCTGGTGGCTCCTGGAGGGAGGTCAATCGTAACGGGCGAAACCCGTAACGATTGAGCCCAGGCAGGCCCGGTGACCGGCGTCGCCAAGATCGCTAACACAACGAGGGCTTTAACCCGGCACATCGCAAGATCCTCAGTAGTAGAGGGTCATCGCAACGGTGTCGGTATAAGCACCCTGGACTTGGCCGCTAACTGGCGCGTCGAGCACACCGTAAACGGTCAAGGACGAAACCGGGGGGTTCGTCTTGGTATTATTATCCCAAGGATTCCCGTCTGGGGTGTTCAGTGCATAGCTCATGTAGTTGGCTGTGGTTGTGTCCGACCCTGTGTGGACGCGCCGCTTGCCAGTGTTGTTGTCGAAGTGCTGACCGTTATCCAGGGCGAGCCTATAAGGGACGCTGCATGTGATCCCTATTGTGGCAGAGCCTGGGGTGGTGGTTGTGGCTGACGTTAGGACAGTGCCAAAATCCAGCGTGGTGGCTGCAACACTGCAGGTGGTGGTCACCTGTGCCTTGACTGTCAAATTTGCCGATGCCGTGAGGGCGTGGGCTCCGGAAATGCCGAGCGCGAGGGTGGCGGCAATAGCCGCGAACGAAACGTACTTACTCATACGCAACTTCCTACATTCTACAAGTTGTGGTTTAATCGCGATTTGGGCCCATGGCTCTTTCGCATCGCGCATGAATATTTATGAGCGCAATCTTTGCGTGAATAAACGGCGGATTGTAGTGCTTGATTATGCCCAGCTTAGGTTGTTGTGCCTTTACAACAATTGCTGGGGCTGGTTATGAGCTATCCATGAGTATGGTTCTGAAATAAATGAAATTTTGCTAGCGTGCAATTATAGCACTTATACAACCTTAACGTGCTTCAAGCAAATTGCGCTGGGGATTAATGGAATTCTTGTGCGCGCAACCAGAGTAGCGTAACTCGCCCTTTAGTTGTTCACAAGCGTACCTGTCAATTCCCGTTATGGTTGCCGTGACGTTGCGAGCCGGCCGGTCATGCGGGGCCGCCGCCCGGTCCCCTGTTCCTACTTGTCGGTAAGCGCCGCCTCCTTCGAAGGCCGCGCCGCCACAGCGGGGGCCGGTATGCTTTCGCGCGTGACAGCCGTCCGCCGGGCCGGGAGCACAGCCCCGAAGGCGATGGCCACACCCCAGCTCAAGAGCAACACGGCGGCGGAAACGAGCATACCCTTGCCCAGCGCGAACAGGCTCACACCAAGCAGCAGATATTGCAGCCAGATGACGAAGAAGTAGTGCACCAGATAGATGCCGTACGCGTTACGCGCGAGGTTGTGCGCCACGGGCGCGGGCTTCGCGCCGAAGCGCAGGAAGGCCGCGATCAGGGCCGCGCAGGCCGTGACGCTTGAGATCGCGAACAGCACGCTGGCGAGGCGCTCCAAGGCCACGAGCGGCGGTTTCATCTCCACGGTGGCGGCTGTAACGCCGAGCCAGGCGAAAAACGCGGCGGCGGCGATGCCGAGCCAGAGACGCCAGCGGCGGGGCAGCGCGCCGTCCGCGTCGAGCAGGCCCCGCTCCACGCCGTTCGCGCCCACCGCGACTCCCGCGAAGAAATAGGAGACAAAGAGCAGCACCTGGGCGGTCTGCATGGAGAACGGGCCGAACTGGCTCCAGTCCCAGGGTTTGAAGATCGAGGCGAGCGGCAGGTAGGCGAGGATCGAAACCGCGCCGAACCCCGCGATGTAGCGGGCGGGGGATTCGGCGGCTTTCGCCTGCAGGCGGGACGCGGCGGCGCCGAAGCCTGGGGCGAGCCAGAAGAGCGCGGCGGCGGCAAGGTTGAGCACAAAGAGCTGCCACAGGAACCACAGCGGCCCGGCTGGCCACAAGGGTAGAGCTGTCCAATGCGCCCAATAGGCGGACAAGCTTGGATCGGTGGCCGTGACCCGATAGACGGGATAATGCGCGGCGGGCATCAGGATGGCCGCGCCCAGAATGAAGGGCAGGGCGATGCGGTAGGCGCGGCCGGAAAGGAACGCCCTTGCGCCCTTGCGCTTGAGGCTCGGCCAGACGAACAGCCCCGAGATGAAGAAAAACAGCGGCATGAGGAAGACGTAGAGCAGCGCGCAATAGAGGTCGAAGCCGAACCAGCGTTCGGCATCGAGGATGGGGAAGGCGCGCCAGGTGAACGGCGGAGCGTCGAAGGGCGGCTGCTTGGCCGGCTGCGAGCCGAGATAGGCCAGCACCGAATGAAACGAGACGACGAGCAATATCGTCAACGCGCGCAGATTGGTGAACGCCAAGCTCGTCCTGCCCATGTGTGTCCCCTCCCGTGGGCTAGCCGCCACGGCTGAAGTCTTCATCCGTTCAGAGCGCACAACCCCTCACCCCAGCCCTCTCAGCAATCCCGGCTTGCCGGGATTGCCACTTAAAGTGGCCAAATCCGCGGGCGGATTTGGCGTGGGAGAGGGAGTCCCGGCCTGCCCGTTGCAACAGCGTCCCCTCTCCCAGAGGGAGAGGGACAGGGTGAGGGGTTGAACGCTCCTTTCAGGCCGCTGCTTCTGCCCTGCTCCGCGAGCCGGCGGGCATAAACGCTGGCCGGCTCATTGTCCTCATGCGATCCGTCTCCGGTCTACAAAATCCGGCCACCGAATCGCAAGGCGCGCGAGATGTCTTCCGCCGCCCATTTTCGCCTCGCGCCCCGGACCGGCAGCAGCCGCCGCATCCAGATCGCGATCAATCGAAACTCGCCTGCGCCTCAAGCTCGCGCAAGGTCCATTCATAGGCCACGCTGCGCAGGGCGGGCCATTGCGCCCAATCCATCGGCGATAATCCTTCCGGTACCGGAATAATGAAGGATCGCGCCCCCGCCGGCCGGATGGGGCTGGCCGTACACGCGGCGAGAACCGTTTCGGCGCGGAGGCGTTTTTCGGCGCTCTGTGCAACCCGGAACAAGCCGGAGCCGGTCAGGCTGCGGTAGGATGTCCGCGAAAACCCGAGCGGCGGCTGGGCGGCGTGGATGTACAGGACCGGCGATGCGGCAAGGTTTTGCGCAGCCTCGATCAGCACCTGGGTTTCGGCCTCGCCGCTCGCAAGAATGTTGCCGCCCTCAAGGATGAGCGGCGGCAGCATGCCGGGAGGCGCAAGCCCGGCCCGCACCGCACCGTGCAGCCTGCCCGTGCGGTGCACCTCGGCCGCCCCCGCCGAAAGCGAGCGCGACACGGCGGCAAAAGGCCGGCTCGCGGCCGGAATCTCCAGCCCTTGCAGCGCGCCAACCAGGAAATTGTCGACCGGAACCGGATCGTACAGGCTTAGCTCCGGCCGGGAGGAGCGCTTCCAGAGCATGGGGTTGGCAAGCTCCTCGAAGACCGCTTGCGCGGTGTCAAGCTTGCCGCACGCCAGAAGGCCTACGGGCAGCACAGCACTTCCCGCCGCCGTGAGCGCGACGGCGTACATTCCGTGCTCCTCCAGAGCCTGGCAAGCGCCCCAAATCGCGGCGGCGTAAACGCCGGCGCTCGCGGCGGCGATGGTGTATCCCTTGCCCGCGATCGCCTGGCACAAAAGCTGGACGGCGGCGGGCGCCCCGAAGTTCACCGCCTGCATACGGCCGTAGGCGCGCCGCTCCGTCCATTCGGCCGTGTGGTTTGCGGGGCTGTTTTCGTCCTTCGGGATTATGAGGCGGCAATTCCTGGCGCCCCTCGTCTTGAGCGCGTGCCGCTCCAGCGTGGAGAGCGCGGCATCCCTGCCGCTGGCGATGAATATGACCTCGTCCGCCTCTTCGATAGCATCCGCCGCGAAATCGGGGTCCGCTGCGTCCGCTGGGATCACGGTAAGGTCGAACTCCAGCTCCTGCTCCTGAAGCCAGTGCGCGATTTCAGGCGAATCGACCGCCAGCGCGCCCGGCATACCGGTCCCAAAGCTCTGCCGGCTCAAGACCCTGATTTCCGCGGCACTCTCCAGACCACCGAGCAGCGCCTGCATCACGCGATGGTCCAGCACCGCGCCCGCGCCCGCCGGCCCCACAACGAGGCGCACTGGCGCGGGCGACGCGTGCTCCGCTCCGGCATGTTCCACATCCAGGCGGGACAAGACGGCACCTACGGTGCCGGGATTAAGCTGAAACGCCGAGGCTAATTCCTCCCAGCCAAGCGTGAGAAGCACGGTCTCGCGCAGTGCAATGACGGTTGCCTGGGCGGGGGCGCGGCTGAAGAAGGCCGCCGCCTCGATCACGCCGCCGCGCCCGGCCTCGTAGGCGGCCCCTTCCTGCGCGGCGAGCCGGCCGGAAACCACGATGCAAAGCTCGTTCACGCTGGCACCGGCAACCGTGGCCTCCTCGCCCTTGGCCAGCACCTTCAGCGTGCAAAAGCCGTATAGCGTTTGCAGCTGCGCGTCATCGAACGCCGCAAAGGCGGGCACGCGCGAGAGGAGCTGAATATAAGGTCCGGAGCCTTCCATGGCCCATTTCTAGCGTGGATCTGCGGCGCAACAAAGCAAGCTATTCCACGCGATAAGGATTGCGCGAAGCCTACTCCTCCGTCCGCTATCCCCGTATTGGTTTCGCGGTAATGTCGCGAACGGCCAATCCTGCTCGGCCGTCATTGCGTAGCGGCTTCAGCTACCATGGCAAGCTATACTAAACCTACAGCCTTCTTGCGAATTGTTTCGCTTGCACTGCAACGACCAATGGGTGGAGCGGGCCGGGGACTCTGCGCTCCAGAACGAGGTGAGCGATGTTCCCGCAGGCAATCGAAGGCGAAAAAAAATAGGCCTGTCCTAAATACCGAAAGTATAGTGATACCCATATCGACTCTATTTAAGAGAAACCCCGGTCATTAACCGGGGTTTCTGCCTTAATACAGATGGACTTTCTATCGCGGCCTGATCCCCGTGCGCTCTGTATGCGCATATCCCCTCGGGGCGGCACTCTGTCTTAATTTGGTACATGCGAGCGATATGGTCTTACGACGCGCCAGCCTTAACGGCGACAGAGTTTAGGGCACTGCTCATAAGCCTCTTCAGAAGAAGCTTCATACGGCACCCCCTTTCCTTACGGCCCTGGATCGTTCCAGGGTAAGAATAAAAATAGAGCGAGTCCGCCCTTACCGCAACCCACGTAAAAACAACTTCTACGTCCTGCACATTATAGGAAAGCGGATGCGGCTGTCGCCTGCATACATGAAATCGGCGCGATCTCCGCGCGGTGGCGGGCCGGGCTTTTCGAAACCGGCATCGAACCTATATCAGCGCGCATGGTGTAAGCCAGGAGCAGGAATTTGGGCGGCGATGGCGCTGGCTTGAGCGTTGGCGTACTTATGGGCGCGCGCGATATCCCCGCGCGGGAATGGGACGCCTGCGCCAACCCGCCCGGCCGCCCCTTCAATCCGTTCCTGGCGCACGCGTTCTTTCTCTCGCTTGAGGAAAGCGGCTCGGCCTCGCCGAAGACGGGCTGGGCGCCGTGCCATCTGGCCCTGAAGGACGGGGAGGGCGCGATTGCCGCGATCCTGCCCTGCTATCTCAAATCCCACTCCTATGGCGAATATGTCTTCGACCATTCCTGGGCGCAGGCCTACGAGCGGGCGGGCGGCCGCTATTATCCCAAGCTTCAAACGGCGGCGCCGTTCACGCCCGTAACCGGCCCGCGCTTTCTCGTCCGGCCCGGCTTCCCGGAAAACGAGGCGCGCAAATACCTCGCCGCGGCGGCCATCGAAATGGCGAAGCAGCAGCGCGCATCCTCCTGGCATGTGACGTTCGCGCTGAAAGAGGAATGGGAGGCGCTTGGCCAATCGGGCCTGCTCCGGCGCACCGATACGCAATATCACTGGCACAATCGCGGCTACGAGGATTTCGGCGGCTTCCTCGCCGCGCTCTCCTCGCGCAAACGCAAGACCGTCCGCAAGGAGCGCGAGCAGGCGCGCGCCTCGGGCGTGACGCTCGAATGGCTGACGGGCGCGGACATCAAGCCCCGGCATTGGGACGCATTCTTCGCCTTCTACATGGATACCGGCAGCCGCAAATGGGGCTCGCCCTACCTGAACCGCGAGTTCTTCCGGCTGACCGGCGAGCGCATGGCGGACCGGATTTTGCTCGTCATGGGCAAGCGCGACGGGGCTTACGTGGCGGGCGCGCTCAACTTCATCGGCGGCGATACGCTATACGGGCGCTATTGGGGCTGCCTCGAAGCGCACAACTTCCTGCATTTCGAGGCGTGCTACTACCAGGCCATCGAATACGCCATCGCCAACAACATCGCGCATGTCGAAGCCGGCGCGCAGGGTGAGCACAAGCTCTCGCGCGGTTATGAGCCGGAGACGACTTACAGCCTGCATTATTTCGCCGATCCGGGCCTTGCCTCGGCGGTTGCGAACTATTTACGGCATGAGCGCAAGATGATCTCGCGCGAGCAGGAGATCATGAGCGAGAGCCTGCCATACAAACGGTGTGAATAAACGCTGCGCTTTCGTAACCGGAAGGCTGCCTTGAAGGCGGTGCTTAACTCAGGGGCATTCTTTGCGGTTCACACCGGAGCAGTGCACGCCGGCGCGCGGTTCGCAGCCCGGCTTAAGGCTGTCCAAGCCCTGCCCCATCGGCCCTCTCGACGCGCGGGAGGGGCTCCTTTTGGCTATGTTGCGCTGCGCAAAAAGGAACGCCATGTTGCACTGCAAACAAGCTTAACGCCCGCTATCCGCGGCAAGGAGCGCGTCCATGGGTGAGGTTACTGCATTGAGGCGGCCGGACTCTGGCTCCGGCTCAAGCACGCTCAAGGATCTGTACGAGGTTGGCGAGATCCCCCCACTCGGCTACGTCCCCGAAAAAATGTACGCCTGGGTGATCCGGAAAGACCGGCACGGCCCGCCGGATCAGGCCATGCAGTTGGAAGCCGTGCCCACCTGGGAACTCGACAGTCACGATGTTTTGATCCTGACCATGGCGGCAGGCGTGAATTACAACGGCGTCTGGGCAGCCCTCGGCACCCCCGTCTCGACGCTCGACGTGCACAAGCAGCCGTATCACATCGCGGGCTCCGACGCGGCTGGCGTCGTCTGGGCGGTCGGCTCCAAGGTGAAGCGCTGGAAGGTTGGCGACGAGGTCGTGGTGCACTGCAACCAGGACGACGGCGACGACGAGGAATGCAATGGCGGCGACCCGATGTTCTCGCCCTCGCAGCGCATCTGGGGCTACGAGACGCCGGACGGCTCATTCGCGCAGTTCACGCGCGTGCAGGACCGCCAGCTCATGCCGCGCCCGCAGCATCTGACCTGGGAGGAGAGCGCCTGCTATACGCTCACCATGGCCACCGCCTACCGGATGCTGTTCGGCCACCGTCCGAATGTGCTGCGGCCCGGCCAGAACGTGCTGGTCTGGGGCGCTTCCGGCGGGCTCGGCTCGTTCGCGGTGCAGCTCTGCGCGACGGCAGGCGCCAACGCCATCGGCGTCGTCTCCGAGGATGACAAGCGCGATTTCGTCATGCAGCTCGGCGCCAAGGGCACCATCAACCGCAAGGACTTCAAGTGCTGGGGCCAGTTGCCGAAGGTCGGCACGCCGGAATATGCGGAGTGGTTCAAGGAGGTCCGCAAATTCGGCGCGGCCATCTGGGAGCACACCGGCAAGGGCAACAATGTGGACATCGTGTTCGAGCATCCGGGCGAGGCTACGTTCCCGGTCTCGGTCTTCGTCGTCAAGCGCGGCGGCATGGTAGTGATCTGCGCCGGCACGACGGGCTACAACCTCACCATGGATGCACGCTACCTCTGGATGCACCAAAAACGCGTGCAGGGCTCGCACTTTGCCAATCTCCTGCAGGCGAGTCAGGCCAACAAGCTCATGGTAGAGCGGCGAATCGACCCGTGCATGAGCGAAGTTTTCCCCTGGACCGATATCCCGAAAGCGCATATGCGCATGTGGAAGAATGAGCATCGCCCCGGAAATATGGCCGTTCTCGTGAGTGCGCCGCATACCGGCCTGCACACGTTCGAGGATGCTGTCGAAGCCTCGAAGGCTCGCTTCGGCTGACCGGGCGGTTTTCGTTCTTTTACCGGCGGAATGAGAAAGAGAACGGAAGGCGCGCATGACGGGAGCATCGGAGGAACTGTTACAAGCTGTCTATGGTTTGCGTAGGGCCGCCGAGGGGCAGTTTACAGGCAATGCCTATTATCAGGTTACAAACGAAATCAACGGCTTGATCGAGCTGCTGGGCGCAGGGAGCGGCAATGTCCCCGCGGGCAAGGACGCGGTTTACGGTTTTGCCACCATGCTTGCCGAAGTTCGCAAGCTCGCGGAAGGCAGCAGCCAATATCAGACGATCGCCGCCAGGCTCGATGTGATGGCGTCTCATCTGGCGTCTGGCGCGAGCGCGCCGGCGCCTGCCAAAGCTGCGGCCCCCGCCGAAGCTCCTGCGCCAGCCGCCACAGCTACCCCAGAGGCACCCGCCAGCGTTCCAGTTTCGCCGCCCGAAGGCTTGCTGGAAGCGGTGTACGGTTTGCGCAGAGCCGCCGAAGCGCAGTTCTCGGGCAACACCTACTACCAGGTTTCGAACGAAATCAACGGTTTGTCCGAACTCCTGGGCTTGCAAAGCGGCAGCGTTCCGGTAGGCAAGGCCGCGTCTTACGGCTTCGCCACCATGCTGGACGAGATCCGCAAGGCCGCGCAGGCCTGCACCTCGCCCGAACGGAGTTCCGCGGTTGCGCACAAGCTCGATGTGCTCGCGTCGTATATCGCGCCTGCGGCGCCGGCGGCTGAAGAACCCGCCACTGCTCCTGAGCCGGCCGTAGCTGCCGCGCCCGAGCCGGTTGCCGCGCCGGCCGCAGCAGCAGCCCCTTCCGAGGCTGCTTTTGCCGAAGAAGCGCCCCCATGTGCCTTCAAGGCGAAGTTTGCGGAAACCGCCGAAATACTTACGGCAGAGCCTGCCCCCGCCGAGATGCCCACGGATCACGCGGATCTCGCCGCGGCGCATGTGGCGGTCCACGGCTCAACGGGGGGAGCCTGCCCCTTCCCTCCAGCCGCTGCGGATACGGCTGGCGCCGCTGCCGGCCACGCCGCGCCGGCCGCAGAGCCAGCGGCGCCGCCGCTTTCCGCGCTCGCCGGCCGCGAGAAGATCGAAAGCTTCGACGAACTCGCCGCCGCCTCGAAGGCGCGGGTGGAGCAGGCCGCGGCAAGCCTTGGCGTCGCCCCGGCGCATCCCTCAGCGCCTTCGCAGCCTGAGTCTGAAGCTGAGCGGGCTCCGGTAGCCGTGGCTGCCGCCGAGGTTCAGCCTGTCCCCGTTGCAGAAGCCGTCGTTGCGTCTGAGCCCGCTCCGGCGATGGCCGAGGCGGCGGACGAACGGAGGTTAGAAAGACGAAGCTCTGGAGATGCAATTTCAGCAGTGGAGCCCATGGAACCCGCCGGCGTTCCCGCAGAAGCCGCTCCGGAACCTGTCGCTCAAGAAGCTACGCCGGATCTGGGATCACCGCCCGTTGAAAGCGAAGTTATAGTTGCCGAAAAGAGAGCTGCCGTAGAGGCAGCCGCCGTGGAACCCGCCGTAGAGCCGGCGGCAGCCGCAGCCTCTGCCCCCGCGCCGGAAACAGCAGCGGCGGCAGCGCCTGCGGAGAAGATCGAGGTTGCGGAGGCCGGGCCGAAGCGGAAGGAGCCGAAAAGCCTTTTCAAGCTTTGGCTCGATCTGGCCTTCGGCCGCAAAGACTAGAGCAATCGCCCGGAGCCGGGCCGGCGATTGCTGGCCCGCGAAAGAGTGTGTGAAGAAATTGAAGCTGCAGACAATGGCTTGGATTCCGCAGCGTCGTTCCCGCGAAAGTGGGGACCTATTTCTCAAGGTAGAACAAGCTCCTATATGGATCTCCGCATTCGCGGGGATGACGCTGCGGAGCCTGCTTCGGCCTATGACACTTGGCGTTGCTCGAAGATGCTCTTGAGGCGCCCGCTGACGGCGCCTTTGGAGCGATAGTTAGGAAGGAAATGCGATGAGCCCTGACGCTGGATCGAGCCACAACGGCAGCCCTGTTGTGGCGCCCAATCTGCTTGAGCTTTGCCAGGAGGCAGCCCGCAACGCGGAGCAGCTTCTGGTGCAGGCTTCGGCGGCGGTCCGCGCGAGGGTCACGCAGGACGGCGCGCTCAGCGCGGAGGCCATCGAGCGCGAGCAGCACGCCTGCCACGGCCTCGCCTGGCTCGCCACATACGCCGAAGCCATCAAGCAGATGGCTGCCTATGCGGAGCGCCTGACCGCCGCCGGCCGCTTCGGTGAGATGGAGGCGTTGCTCACGCAGACCGGCGTGGGCGAATACGCGGCACAGGTTCTGGGCGGCATCCCGATGAGCCAATCGGAGATGGTGCGGCTTCGCGGCCTCGGCGTGACATCGAAGGACAGCCACGCCTTCGCGAGCGCAGGCGTGATGGCGCTCATCAGGGCGAATTCACCAGCGGCGCGCGCTAGGCTCGTTGAGCTGATCCGCCAGGCCGAAGGCTCCGGCCATTCCGGCGAAAGCGGCGTTGACGAAACGCTCGAAGCCATGCGCGGCGAGATGCGCCGCTTCGTCGAGGCGGAGGTAAAGCCGTACGCCCACGGCTGGCACATGAAGAACGAATACATCCCGCTCGAAATCATCCAGCAGATGAACGATCTGGGCGTATTCGGCCTCACCATCCCAGAGGAGTTCGGCGGGCTGGGGCTCGGCAAGGAGGCGATGTGCGTCGTCTCCGAGGAACTGAGCCGCGGCTATATCGGCGTCGGCTCGCTCGGCACCCGCTCGGAGATCGCCGCGGAGCTGATCCTTGGCGGCGGCACGCAGGAGCAAAAAGAGCGCTGGCTGCCCAAGATCGCCAGCGGCGAGGTGCTGCCCACGGCGGTCTTCACAGAGCCCAACACCGGCTCCGACCTTGCATCGCTCAAGACGCGCGCTGTGCGTGACGGCGATGTCTACAAGATCACCGGCCAGAAGACCTGGATCACCCACCCCGTCCGCGCGGACCTGATGACGGTGCTCGCCCGCACGAACCCGGCCGAGCCCGGTTATCGCGGCCTCTCCATGTTCCTGGCGGAGAAGCCGCGCGGCACGGATGAAAACCCGTTCCCCGCGCCCGGCATGAGCGGCGGCGAAATCGAGGTGCTCGGCTACCGCGGCATGAAGGAATACGAAATTTCCTTCGACGGCTTCGAGGTGCCTGCTTCCGCGCTGCTCGGCGGCGTGGAAGGCCAGGGCTTCAAGCAGCTCATGCAGACCTTCGAATCCGCGCGCGTGCAGACAGCGGCCCGCGCGGTGGGCGTGGCGCAATCCGCGATGGACCTCGCGCTCAGCTACGCGGGCGAGCGCCAGCAATTCGGCAAGGCGATCGTCAATTTCCCGCGCGTCTCGGACAAGATCGCCATGATGGCGGCCGAAACCATGATCGCGCGCCAGCTCACCTATTTCGCCGCGCGTAAAAAGGATGGCGGCCATCGCTGCGACCTCGAAGCGGGCATGGCCAAGCTGCTGGCCGCGCGCGTGGCCTGGGCGGCGGCGGACAGCGCGCTGCAAATCCACGGCGGCAACGGCTTCGCGCTCGAATATCAGATCAGCCGCGTACTTTGCGACGCGCGCATCCTGAGCATCTTCGAGGGCGCGGCGGAAATCCAGGCGCAGGTGATCGCCCGCCGGCTGCTGGAAGTGAAAAACTGAGATTGTCCAAATGCTTCCGGGCTGAACGAAGGGTTCAACCCCTCACCCTGTCCCTATCCCTCTGGGAGAGGGGACGCCTGCACAACGCTTGCAACATCGTCCCTTCCCCATGGGGAGAAGGACAGGGTGAGGGGGGATTCGTTCAGATCAGGGCGCTACCTAAAGATCATACGCCATCGAAACACAGTTGCGTGCACCTCTTCATTTCCAGCGAGATCCAGTCCAGCACGATCCCGATGGCCGCGCCTGGGCTCATGCCTTCTTCGATTGCCTGCTCGTAGGCGATAATCAATACGCTCTTGAAGTCGTCGGCCGCTTTCGGTGAAGTATCCTCACACAATGGTAGCGGAACAGCCAGCTCGCCGTGTTCTAATATCATACGCAAACTCCCAAACTTCCGGCTTCGCATCCCCGCTTATGCAATTTTGCATGCGTTTGGAATAATTTCGATAAACTGCTTTTGTTCCAAGGGAAGTTTCATTTTTGAAGGCACTGTGAGCGCGAAGCGCCTCGCCCTATGCGCAAAATCGCCGGTATATTGCGGCTTCGTCGCGCTCACCGGACGAAGATTAATTTTGTGTAATGGACAGCTATAGTTAATGGAGACGTGGTAAACGCGGCGGCCACAAAGCAAAAACATGCGCATTCCGGCGCGTTTTTGCTTGTTTTCGCGCGAATTCTACGTTCCAGGAATCCCGTTAAATATATTGCGATGTTTGAAATTAACCAGAACCACGGCTTCGCGCCGCCCGCCAGCGTGGCGTACCGGTGATAAAAGCGCGATTAGTATCAACGCGTTACCGCGCTTAACGGTTATTCAAGGCATGTCTGCTAAATTGTCTCAAAATCGCGATGGCTCAACGCGGCTCTCAAAAATGAACCGGCCAGGCAGCCAGGAGGGTTAATTAGGCGTTACATCGAGACTCACAACAGCTATTCCATAGCGGCGCGCCGGCACAAGCGCCGCCGGCCTAACGCAAAGACGCCGGACATGGCGCGGGAAGTTATCGGCATGAGCACGGAAACCGTCAGCGGCCGCACAGCCCTTATTACCGGGGCGTCGGCGGGAATTGGCAAGGCCTTCGCGGAAGTCTTCGCCGCCAAGGGCTGGAATCTGGTTCTCACCGCAAGGCGCGCCGAGCGGCTCGAAGCGCTCGCATCCGCGCTGGCAGCGAAGCATAAAATCGCCGCGGCGCCGATCGCGCTGGACCTAGCCGCGCCAGATGGCGTGCAGCGCCTTGTGGCGGAGGCAGGCGCGCGCGGCCTGACCATAGATGGGCTCGTAAACAACGCGGGCTTTGCCGTACCCGGCTATTACGCCCGCACCACATGGGAGGACCAGCAGCGCTTCCTCCAGGTGCTCGTCACCGCGCCCTGCGAGCTGACCCACGCGCTCCTGCCCGGCATGATCGAACGCCGCTTCGGCCGCATCGTGAATGTCGCCTCGGTCGCGGGCCTCATTCCGGGCACGCCCGGCCACACGCTCTATGCTCCGGCCAAGGCGTTCATGGTCAAATTTTCCGAGGCGCTGCTGATGGAAAACCAGCGGCACAACGTGCTCACCACCGCGCTTTGCCCCGGCTTCACCTATACGGAGTTTCACGATGTGGCGGGCGTCAGGCAGCGTGTTTCGAAGTTCGGCAAGGCCTGGTGGAACACAGCGGAGGAGGTGGCCGGGGCCGGCTATGACGGCGTGATGCGCGGCCGTTCCATGGTGGTCACGGGCTGGCGCAGCAAACAGGTCGTAGCCCTCATGAAACTCTTGCCAGAGCCGCTTGCGCTGCGCATGGTCGCCGGCAAGGCGCGTTCTTACCGCGCAGAATAGCGAGCAGTTATATGTCAGCAGCCATAGTCATTCCGGCGCGCTACGGCTCGTCGCGCTTCCCTGGAAAGCCGCTTCACCCCGTCGCCGGCACGCCGATGCTGGAGCGCGTCTGGCGCATCGCGAAGAGCGTGGCCCAGGCAACCCGCGTTGTCATCGCCACGGACGACGAGCGCATACTCACCGCCGCGCGCGGCTTCGACGCCGAGGCCATCATGACCTCGCCCGATTGCTCCAACGGCACCGAGCGCGTGCACGACGCGGTGCAGCGCGCGGGCATCGAAGAGGACATCGTTCTCAACCTGCAAGGCGATGCGCTGCTGACGCCGCCCTGGGTGCTGGAGGCGATGATCGACGAAATGATCCTCGACGTGACGCCCGATATCGTCACCCCGGCTGTGCGGCTCGCAGGCCCCGCCCTTGAGGAATTCCTGGCACAGAAGCAGGCCACGCCCGCCAGCGGCACCACCGTCGTCTTCGACCGCGGGAAGAACGCGCTCTATTTCTCCAAGGCCGTCATTCCGTATATGCGCAAGGAAGGCCACGCGGGGATTCACCGCCACATCGGCCTTTACGGATACCGCAAGGCCGCGCTCGCGCGCTATGCCGAGCTTGCGCCAACGCCGCTGGAGCAGACCGAGGGGCTGGAGCAGCTCCGGGCGCTGGAGAGCGGCATGACCGTCCGCGTTGCGCTGGTCGATTACCGGGGGCGCACGCACTGGTCTGTCGATGCGCCGGAGGATGTGGCCATCGCCGAAATGATCATCAGGCGCGAGGGCGAGCTGCTGGCGCAGGCTTCCGAAACCGGGGGCGCATGATGCTGCTTTTGCTCGCCCGCCACGGCAATACGTTCAACAAGGGCGACAAGGTTGTCTGGGTTGGCGCGCGCACCGATTTGCCGCTTACCGCGAAGGGGCGCGAGCAGGCGCAGGCGCTGGGTGAGGCGCTGGCACCGTTTGCCCCGCGGATCAAGCGCGTCATCGCAGGCCCGCTTCTGCGCACAAACGAGCAGGCGGCGATTATTTGCGAGGTGTTTAAGGCCCCCTCACCCCTACCCCTCTCCCGCGAGGGGAGAGGGGATGGCGCCCCATCCACGGCGCGGAGGATCATTCGAGCGTCCCCTCTTCCCTCCGCGGGAGAGGGACAGGGTGAGGGGGGACTTGCCTCCGCCTCCATTGCCCAGCCGGTCATCGACGAGCGCCTGCGGGAGATCGATTACGGGCTTTGGGAGGCGAAATCCTCGGACGAAATCGAGGCCATGGGCGGTGGCGCCGAGCTGGATGCCTGGAACAAGACCGGCGAGTGGCCGCGCTCGCCCGGCTGGACGCCTGAGCCGGAAGTCATCGCGGCCAACGCAGCGGAGCTTGCCGGCGAGTGCGCGGCGGGGCTGGGCGGGGGCGGCGATGCGGCCTTGCTCGTCACCAGCAACGGCGTCCTGAAGTTCTTCCTGAAGCTCGTGCCGGGCGCATTCGAGGACATGGCCGTCCGTGGCGCGCTGAAGGTCGCCACTGGGCATTGCTGTGCCCTGCGGCACGGCCCGCGCGGCTGGGAGGTGCTGTTCTGGGACCGCGCACCAGGGCAGATCGCGCTTGAATAGGGGTGTAGGGCTGGTGATAGGCCGCGTTACCCCTCACCCTGTCCCATTGGGAGAGGGAACGCCTTTTCCAGGTGCACGCCGGAGCTTCCTCTTCCCATCCGCCTGCGAACCTCCCTGGCTGCAAGCCCGCCTTGGCGAGCCTGCTGAGAGGAGTAATGTGCGTGGCGCAGGCTCCGAGGCCAGCCTAATAGCGTTGCTGGCTGTTAAGGAAGCTGCCGGGCTGGTCCTTCGCGGAGGGGCCATCGAAAAAGCTATCCGCCGAGGCATCCGGCGCATCCGGCTCTGGCCCCCTCCGGTGGAACAGCCTAGCAAACGCGACCGCCTCCGGATTGCCGCCCGCGTGCTTCTGCATGGCGTCGGCGAGCATGTCGAAGGTCTCGCCCCAAGCCCGGCCAACCTCTTCATTGTATTCGCGCCCCAGCAGGGTCTCTATGGCGTACAGAAGCGCCTCGCGCATATGGAGGTAGTGCTTGCAGCCAACGCCGTAGTCGACCTCGTGGCGCTCGCCCAGCGAGCCGACGCCAGGGATCACCGCCTCGCCGCCCTTCTTGGTGACGGGAAGGAAGTGCTGCGAGCGTGTCTTGACGCGGATGAACTCGGCGAATACACGCGCAAGCTTAAGTTTCTGCTGCTCCATGTCGCCCTTGAACAGGCGGCGCGAGTTGGGATCTATCTCGAAAAGCTTTTGATAAACAAGAGAGCCCAGGTCATAAAGCCGGTTCTCAAGCTTCGAAAAGCTCTCGGCCAGTAACCGTGTTTGTTCAGGTGTCATTGCTTCGCTGCCCCGTCCGGCTTTGTGTACTCACTGTTCCCAGTTTTTGGGGGAACTAGCCGCATACTCTTATTGTCACTACCCGCAGACTCTTTATAATCGGGCGCACCAAACCCGCGCTTGCACCTGCATAGCTTCTTCAACATAGCGCTTCAGACCTGCTAATCACAAGTGCCATTTGGGCTACATAGGCTCCGCTTCTATAAATATCCCCCGAAGAGCGGTTAAAAACAAGCTCTGCCGGAACCATATTTGTAACAGACTTTTTTCCAATTCAACTTACTGTGAACGGAAACCACGCAACCTTTATTTGCAGAAAAGCTGTTCAGCTACTTTAAGCTGCGGTTAACCTATCCAGAAAAGCCGGCGTAGCAGCCTTTTGGAATGGTGCGCGCGGAGAGGATCGAACTCCCGACCGTCCGGGTGTAAACCGGATGCTCTACCGCTGAGCTACACGCGCGCAGGTCTTATAGACAACGGAGCTTGGGGTCTTCGTCAAGGAATAATTGCTGTTTTTCCAAGTACAAAAGCCTTGTGGCAGGTCCCAGGAACTAAAGCTCCGCAATGGCCTCGTAGAGGATCACGCCGTTCAAAATCAGCACGGCGGTGGCCGCCACCACGCCCAGCCCAGTGGTGACGGGACTGTTGGCGAACTGCCGCATCACCCGGCGGTCGCTCGACAGGATCAGGACCGCGATCATGGGCACGGGCAGGGCAATACTCAGCATCACCTGGCTCAAAACGAGAGCTTTTGTCGCACTCACACCCATTCCTGCGACGATAAGCGCGGGCACCATGGTTGCAAGCCGCCGGAACCAGATGGGGAACTTGCGCCGGAAAAAGCCCTGCATGATCACCTGGCCGGCCATCGTGCCCACCACCGAACTCGAAATCCCGGAAGCCATCAGCGAAATCAGGAAGGCGGCCGCCGCACCCGCGCCGAGCAGGGGCGTCAGCGTGTGGTACGCGGTCTCGATCTCACCCACTTCGGAGTAACCGGCATTGAACGCCGCCGCGGCCATGATCACCATCGCCATATTGATGGCGCCGGCCACGCTCAGCGCGCCGATCACTTCCCGGTTGGAGAAGCGCACCGCCTTGGCCCTTTGCGCGTCGGAAAGCAGCGTGGTGCGCGACTGGGTGAGCGACGAATGCAGGAAAATGGCGTGCGGCATGACGGTCGCGCCGACAATGCCCGCCACGAGCATCAGGGCCCCGCTATCCGGAATGCGCGGCGTCACCATGCCGTGCACGGCGGCGCCCCAGTTCACCGGCGCGATGAGCAGTTCGATGAGATAGCAGATGCCGATCACGCCCACGAAAGCGCCGATGAAAAGCTCGATACGCCGGAAATTCGCGCCGCCGAACACCAAGATCACATAGGTGATGATGGCCATGGCCACCATGCCCGAAACGAGCGAGACGCCGGTTAAGAGCGACAAGGCGATAGCGCCGCCCAGAAACTCCGCCAGATCCGTGGCCATCGCAGCAATCTCGCTTGCGATCCACATGAGGAAGGGCACGGGCTGCGGGAAACGGTCGCGCGACAGCTCGGCGAGGTTCTGGCCGGTGACGATGCCGATCTTGGCAGACAGCGCCTGAAACAGCATCGCGATCACGTTCGAAACCAGCACCACCCAAAGCAGGGCGTAACCGTATTTGGCGCCGGCCTGGATGTTGGTGGCGAAATTGCCGGGATCGACATAGGCAATCGAGGCGACGACGGCGGGGCCGGTGAAGAGCCAGCCCGTGACGAGCCTGCCGCGGCGGCCGGCGAGCGCCTCGTGCAGCGCCGTTGAAATGCCGCCTGCCGTTATGGGGGCCGCTTGGGCGTGAGCTGGTGCGCCGGAAGTCATGAACTGCTTCTCCAGAAAGAAATATAGCAAATGCTATATAGCACAAGCTATATTACCTTCCCGCGCCGTTCAAGACGCTGCCGGTAAATTGATTGTCATCCGGCTGCTGGTTGCTGGCTGCCACCGCGGCCGTTATTCCCGCTAAAGTTGTCATTTCCGGCGTCTGCGGGGAATGGGACGAGGAGGCCATTTCTCACGCTAGAACATACCCTTATGCGGCTCCCCATCTCCGGCGGACCAGCACTGCGGCGTTGCTGCCGTTCTAATTTGCTGAGACGCGCCATACAATCTGCTAGGCTGCTTTCCTGGGGAGCATAAAATCGAATCGGCTGCGGCGATGAAATCAGAGAAGAAGAACGCAACCGGCGCCCTCATCGCGCCCGGCCTCCAGTCGGAGAGCCACCGCCAGACACGGCAAGCCCACCGGCAAGAGCTGATGGAGGATTACGCTGAGCTGATCGGCGACCTTATCGCTGTCCAGGGACACGCCAGGCAGATCGATATCGCCGCGCGCCTTGGCGTCGCCCAGCCCACCGTCGCCAAGATGCTGAAGCGGCTGGCGGAGGAAGGACTGGTGACGCAGCAGCACAACCGGGGCGTGGTGCTGACGCCCAAGGGGCAGGCGCTCGCCGCCGAAACCCGTGAGCGGCACCGCGCCGTCGTGAATTTCCTGCTACTGCTCGGCGTGAGCGAGGAAACCGCCCGCATGGACGCGGAAGGCATCGAGCACCATGTCAGCGCGGAGACGCTGGAAGCGCTGCGCCGGTTCGTCAAGCAGCACGCGAAATAGCGTCTTTCAGGCGGGAAGCCGCCGATTATGATGCAGCCCGCGAATCGCCGGTGAAGGCTGGCGTTGGAAAAGGGACAGCCGGTGAAGCTGGAAATCATATCCAAATACCCATCCGTGCCGGTACTCCCGGCGCCGCTGCTCTTCGTGCACGGCGCCTGGCACGGAGCGTGGTGCTGGGATGTTCATTTCCTCGATTATTTCGCCGCGCGGGGCTTCGCGGCTCATGCTGTGAGCCTGCGCGGCCATGGCGGCAGCGAAGGGCGCGAGCGGCTTCGCTGGACGGGGCTTGCCCGCTACGTCGAGGATGTGGAGACGGTTGCGGAGGGGCTGCCAAGCCCGCCCGTCCTGATCGGTCACTCGATGGGCGGTCTTGTGGTCCAGAAATATCTGGAGCGTCACACGGCGCCGGCGGGCATTTTGCTGGCTTCCGTGCCGCCGCGCGGGGTTCTTGCCACTACGCTCAGGATCGCGGCGCGGCAGCCGCTCGTTTTCGCGAAGGTCAACCTCACTTTGAGCCTCTACCCAATCGTTTCCACGCCCGCGCTTGCCCGGCAAGCCTTCTTCTCGAAGGGCCTAACCGATGAAGAAGTGGAGGGGTACTGGCATGACCTGCAGGACGAGTCCTATCGCGCCTTCATGGATATGCTGGCCTTCCAATTACCCTCGCCGCGCAAGGTCAAGGCGCCGGTGCTGGTCTTGGGAGGGGGAAAGGATACGATATTTCACCCAGACGAAATGAGGGCTACCGCGCGAGCCTATAACACGGAGCCCAGGATTTTCCCCGGCATGGCCCATGACATGATGCTAGAGCCGCAATGGCGGGCGGTGGCGGACAGCATCCTGGAGTGGCTCGCGGGCCGGCAGTTGGCAAAGCCATGAAACAACTCCGGCAGGATGCTTTTGCTGGCCTGGAATTCGATTGGTTTGCAATCGATTGCGCTGGACATCTCGCCCTATGCGCCTCCGCCGGCTGGGAAGAGATACCCCCGGCCATTCTGGAAGCGGCAAGCGCCGGTTTGGACGGCGGCGCCGGCGGGGCAGACCCAAGCCGCGATTTGATACAAAGCCTGGCGGAAGCAGGCGGGCACCGGTGCGAAGCTCATGGTCCGGGAGCTTGCGGCGATTGGCGTTTGCTGGGTAACCGGGGGCTGTATGTCTACGACTGGGTTCACTGGGCTGGCCCGTATACCCGGATCATCGTTCCCGAAGTCCCAGTAAGCATCCAAGAGATCGGAGCGGATTTGCTGGCCAGCCTGAACGCGATTGCCGCGCCCCATCTGCGCTTCGCGGATTGCAGCACCTTCGACGGCGGTAAACTTGGCGCGCCGGAATAGCAATAAACAGCACGCGTCATGCCAACGAAGGTGGGGCTTCGCCCCTCGCAATAACAGAAATGCCGGGAACCTACCGCGGTTTGTGGTAGCTTGGCGCAAGAAGTCCACCGCCCCCTTGGAACGCAGGCGAAAGCGATATGAGCAGCTTTGTTTGGATGAAGTTCCTTGAGTCCGCGCCTGAGCGCTACGACCTCGGCATCCGTATGCTGACGGGCGGGCGCATCGCGGAGGCATACGAACGCATTGCCGCGCTCGCAGCCGCGCCGGGCAAGCGCATCCTCGATATCGGATGCGGCACGGGCGGCGTTTCGCTCGCCTGCGCCGCGCGTGGCGCTTTCGTCACCGGGATCGACATCAATGCGGGGATGCTGGAAGTCGCCCGCGGCAAGCCTGTCCCTGCCGGCGGCAAGGTTGAGTTCTTGGAGCTGGGCGCGGCCGAAATCGAAGACCGTTTCGCCCCAGGGAGCCTGGATGCCGTTGTGTCCTGTCTGGCGTTTAGCGAAATGTCCCCCGAAGAGCAGGGCTATGCGCTTGCCGTGTCCCGCTCGCGGCTGGTTCCTGGAGGCCTGCTAGTAATCGCCGACGAGACGGAGCCAAATGGCACCCTTGCGCGTTTAGCTTATCAGATGCGGAGGCTGCCAGCCGTGGCGGTCACCTACATGCTAACGCAGGCCACAACACGGCCGGTGCATGGTCTTGCAAAACGCATTCAAGCAGCCGGTTATTCCGCGGTCGTGGAAGAGAGGCTGGGGATACGAAGTCTAACAATCGTGCATGGCGTGAACAGGAAACCATGAAGCTTGCTGATCTGCCTGGATATATACGCGATACAGTCCTGCGGTTCCTTCCTCACCGCGCACCAGTGGGGCTGGTCCGCATCGGCAAGCCGGACCGGCATTCACCGGTTCTGGTAACGGGAAACTTCACGCTGACCGTGCGCCGCCTGCGCGAAACGCTGCGCGGGCGCGACGCCTGGCTGCTCGTGGCCAACAGCAAGGGCATCAATGTATGGTGCGCCGCCGGCGGCGGACACCTGACGCACCACGATATCATCGCGGCGATCCGCATATCCGGCATCGCGGATCTGGTTGACAATCGCGAAGTGATTTTGCCGCAGCTCTGCGCCACAGGCGTCGAGCGCGGCCGCATCACTGAGGCTACAGGCTTCGCCACGCGCTGGGGACCCGCGCGGCTTGAGGATTTGCCGGCATTCCTCGGCCGGGGCGCGCGCGTGCATAAGCACGAGCGCTTCATGCGCTTCCCTGCCTGGGAGCGCATGGAGATGGCGGCGATGTGGGGTGTGCCAATGCTGGCCGTGGCGTTGCCCATTCTGTGGCTCATCTTCGGCCTGCCCACGATGGCGGCGGCGGGCGCAGCAATCGCAGTTCTTGTATGCGGCATGTTCGGCCTATTGCCATGGCTCCAGATCGAGGGCAGCCGGCGGTTCCTGACATTCTCGGCCGCCGCCGGAGCTGCCGCGCTGACCGGGTGCGCCTTCCTGCAGGCGCTGGGAGGAGCAACACCGGTGCATCTTGCGGCCGTGGCAGGCACAGGCCTATTGGCGATGGCCGTTCTCTCGGCCGATCTGGCCGGCACGACGCCCTGGTATCCAAGCTACATCAACACCTACCATAACGCCGCGCATATCGAGCTGATTGCGGACCGCTGCACCGGCGCGGCGGACTGCGTCCAGGTGTGTCCGCGCAACGTGCTCAAAATGGACGGACGCCAGCGCAAGGTGGAGATCGGCGAGCCCGGCCAGTGCATCCAATGCGGCGCCTGCATTGTGCAATGCCCGGAGGATGCGCTCCGCTTCCGTTACGATGACGGCCGCATCGTGGAAGCTCCGGCCATTCGCCGGACGCGGTTGAATTTGCTCGGCCGCCGCGCTGTCGAAGTGGATGGATAAACCTAAATCCGGCAGCTAGAGTGCGCCGGAGCGCCGGCCTCGCGAAGGCGCATGCGCGCAAAAAATCGGTAACAGGGGCAAAAGTCCGGGGAACCGCATGACCATCCAAATCACACGCACAGAGTTCCCGGCAGCCGGGCTGCGGCACATGGCACGCGCCGCGTCCGGTCCCTCACATCCTCCCGGTTCTGGTGCGCCAGGTGTTCCGCCGTCTCGCGGGGCAGGCGGTGTATAGCCTCGGGCCATCGTTGGCGCTACTGCCGCGCCTCACGGCATAGCGCTTGTTGCACACGCTGACCCGCGGCGGCACATGGGTCTCCTCAAACAGATCGTAAGCCCGCTTCAGGTCGCGCCAAAACTCCGCCCAGGGGTGCCAGGCGAAAGCCGTCATGCGCTCGTCCGTCATGCGGAACGGAAACGAATGCACCGCGACGCGCTGCTGCCCGGCGTTGAGCGCGCCCGTGACCAGCGCCCACAACTCGTCGATCACCGGATCGGTCATGGCGTAGCAGCCGGCCGACGCACAGGAGCCGTGCATCATCAGCGCGGAGCCGGTCCGCTTGTTCGCCGCGTCGAAAATGTTGGGATAGCCGAGGTTGAAGGCGCGGTGGAATTGGCTGTTCGGATTGAGCTGCCCCTTGCTAACGGTATAGAACCCCTCCGGCGACTGGAAGTCGCCTTCCATCAGCTTCGGCCCGAGCTGGCCGGACCAGGCGCAGACCGGATAGGTGGAGAACAGCTCGAAGCGCCGCCCTCGCTTCATCCAAAGCTCTACGACGGAATCACCCTTGAAGATGCGCAAATAGACCGGATCGCCAATCTTGAAGCCCTTCTCGCGCAGCCGGTCCTTGAGATGCGCGACATCAGGCGCGCCCGGAAGCGCCACACCGGGAATGAAGCCGAAAAGCCCGTAGGTGCGCCGGCCGTCGGGCCTGAAGTCCCCGGTTTGAAGGTCGAAGGTGCTTTTGAGCTGGGCCGCTTCCAGGTCCCAGAGCTTCAGCGTCTTGTCCTTGCCGCCGGAGAGAACCAGCCGGCCATCTGCGGAAAGCGCTGCCGAGGAAACTGCGTCCGTGTGGCCTTCCAGGGTTTTGAGGAGCGCGCCCGTCTCCACGTCCCAGAGCTTGAGCGTTTTGTCCTTGCTTGTGGAGAGGATTTGCCGCCCGCCGGCCGTGAATGCGGCTGAAAGCACCTCGTCCGCATGTCCTTCGAATGTCCGGATGACCCTGGCCGAAGCCACGTCCCAAAGCTTGAGCGTCTTGTCCTTGCTCGCGGACAGCGCCTTCTGATTATCCGGCGAAAACGCCACCGAGGTCACGGCATCGGCATGGCCTTCGAAGCTTTTAAGGAGCTTGCCTGTCTCAACATCCCAAAGCTTGAGCGTCTTGTCCGCGCCGCCCGCGAGCACCAGCCGGCCATCGGAGGAGAGCGCCACCGCGAGCACCTCCGCAGGGTAGCCGTCGAAGCTCTTGATGGGCAGGCTCGTTACCGCGTCCCAAAGCCTAACCGTCTTGTCCTTACTGCCGGACAGCACCCGCTGGCCGTCCGCCGCGAGCACGGCGGACGTCACCTCGGCGGAATGCCCGTCCATGATGGTGACAACCCGCCCTGCCGCGATATCCCAAATCATGAGCTGGTTATCGGTGCCCGCCACCAGGATGCGCTTTCCGTCAGGCAGAAACGCCACCGCATCGGTGCCGGCGTTTTGCGTGTTGAAGGTGCGCAGCAAGAGCCCAGTGGGGATGTCCCATAGCCTTACGAGATTGTCCTGGCTGGCGGAAACCGCCTGGCGGCCATCCGGCGAAAGCGCTACGGCGTTCACGGCCTTGGAATAGCCGAAGATGTATTCGGCCATGGATGTGCCCGGCGCCTGCGCTCTCGCTTGGAGGGGCATGAAGCCGGACAAAAGCAAAATCAGCAGCGCACCCGCCCGCAGGGGAGCACTTAGGCAGCGTAGCATTCCTGTTCGCCTCAAGAATCGTCACGGAAATCATTTTCCCCCTACAGCCCGAATGCGGACGGTATGCGGCAAACGCCGGGCGGGAAACAGAAACGAATGCGGTGGTGCCATGGCGCAACCGGGAGAGCTTGAACGTTTCTGCGTCAATTGGGAAGGCTCCCTGACCCCTGTCCCTCCTGCGAGAGGTGAGGGGGAAAGCCGCCCGTGCCGTGGCCCGGCACGGTATGATCAGTATTGCCCTTTTTTGCGGCATTGTCCCAGCACTGAACATAGCGTTGCAGGCTGGCAACGCGCGGGCGGCACGATGCTATAACCCATGCGATATAACTTCATTCAGGCTATATTCGGCGGTATACAGGATAGAGTGGCTGGGCGGGATGCGTTTGCGCTGTGTGCCCATCTAGTAAAGAGTTTGGGTAAGGGGTTGTAATCATGAGTCGTTCCCGCGTGAAGCGGGAGCGCGGCTTGACTGCCGCGCTCCCGGAAGGCTGTCTGCTGTCTTCAACTCAAACGCAGGGGCGGGCAAGCGGCCCGGAAACGCCGGGCGGAAATGCGGTGCTGACATCCGCGGTTCTGGCGCTTGTCTTGGGGCTTCCGCTACCAGCCCTGGGCCAGGAAACGGCCGCGGCGCGGGAGCAGGTTCCAACCTTACCGCCGGTCGTCGTGATCCAGCCCAAGACGGTGACGCCGGCATCGCGGCATAGCGTCAGAAGCGAGGGGCGTGACCGGCAGGTGCATCAGGAAACAGCAGCCCAACCAGCGTCCTCCGGTCCCACGGTGCCAGGCTCGGGCGGCGCGGCGCAAACTGGAATGTTCAGCCTTGGCGGCATCAACCTGATGGGCGGCACCTATATCACCAACGATCAAACCTGGTATTTCGCCAAGCCCACCCTCGACCAGGCGATGGCGCTTGCTCCCGGCGTAGTGAACTCGAATTCCGGCGGCAGCCGCAACGAGCAGCTCATTTTTGTGCGCGGCTTCAACCGCTATCAAGTCCCGCTTTCAATCGATGGCGTGCGGGTCTATCTGCCTTACGACAACCGGCTGGATTTCAGCGATTTCGTCACCACCGACATCTCCGAGATCCAGATCGCGAAGGGCTATGCCTCGGTTCTGGACGGCCCTGGCGCCATTGGCGGAGCGATCAACCTCGTGACCAAGCGGCCAACGAAGGAGCTTGAGATCGAGGCGGGCTCCTCCCTGACCCTCGCCCGCGACGGCTCCTATCAAGGATATAATAGCCATGCTTCCGTGGGGACGCGGCAGAAGCTCTGGTACATGCTGGTGACGGGCACCATCAACAGCAGAAAGGGATGGATGCTCTCGGAGGACTTCACGCCAACGGCCAGTCAGGGCGCGGGATGGCGGGACAACTCCCAGAAGGAGGATTGGCGGGTTAGCGCGAAGGTTGGCATCACCCCCAACGCCACCGATGAGTATGCCATCAGCGTGATCCACCAGGAAAACTCGAAGGGCGCGCCGTTTCATGCGAGCGACCCGGTGAGCGCTCAGCGTTTCTGGATATGGCCTGGCCGGGATCTTACCAACATATACGGGAATTCGACGACGCGCCTTGGCCAAGCGTCCTACATCAACACGAAGCTCTACTACACTCTGTATAACGACTCGCTGTTCAGCTACGACGATCCGGCGCTGACCACGCAAACTCTCCCCAAATCGTTCCGCAGCTATTACCACGACTCCGCTTATGGCGGCAGCGTCGAGGCCGGCTCGGACATCACGAATTGGGACACGCTGAAAGGCGCGTTCCACTACCGCCGCGACAAACATGGCGAGGAACAAGAGATGTTCGCCAGCAAGGCGGGCACTGCCTGCGGGAAGATTGGCACCGACTCATATGCCATGCCGACGCCGTGCATGGAGCCGCTACAGACCAGCATCGAGGACACCTACTCCGTCGCGGTTGAGAACACCTACCATTTGACCAAGAGGATCGATCTCGTGGCAGGTGCAAGCTACGACTGGCGTGTCCTGTATGAAGCGCGGGACTGGACGCTCGCCAAGGGCTTGTTCGAGTACGAAAAGAAAAACAACCAGGCGTTCAATTGGCAAGGCGCCGCCATCTACCGCTACTCGAATGGCGCAAAAATTTACGCCAGCGTATCGGACCGCACGCGCTTCCCCACGATTTTCGAGCGCTTCAGCAGCAGGTTCGGAGGGGCAACATCCAATCCAGGCCTCGCGCCTGAAGAAGCCACAAATTACGAAATCGGCTGGGCGGGAAAGCTTGGGAGGGCAAACCTCTCGACAGCGATCTTCTATAGCGATGTGAACAACCTGATCCAGTCCGTGAACTATACGGACCCGGTATTGGGCGCGGTCAGCCAAAGCCGGAACGTTGGCCATGGATACATGGAGGGCTGGGAAGGCTCCGCCGATATCGCTGTAACGTCCAGCTTCATGGTGGGCGGCAACCTCACGGTCATGCGGATCAGCATAACCGGCGGCCAAAATAAGCAAGCCGTGGTGACAGGCGTTCCGGACGTAAAGGGTATCGCCTACGTGAAATGGCGCCCCATGGACGCGCTGACCATCACGCCCAACGTTGAGATCGCGTCGGACAGGTGGACGCAAAACACCTCGGGCACGCTCACTTATAAGCTTGGTGCCTACACGCTCGCCAATATCAGCGCCGAATACGAGTTGCAGCCAGGGACAACCCTGAACCTGACTGCCCACAACCTGTTCGACACCAGCTACACGCTCACCGATGGTTACCCGGAGCCAGGACGCACCGTCACCGTTGGCATGAAAATGAAGTTCTAGCGAGTGGGACCGGCGGCCTGCACAGAACGCATTTGCAGATGGAGCGCCGCCGCACCCAAGCCTGCCAAAGCACACAGGAGGCATCATGAAACACACTGCTCGAAAAGCAAACACCAGAACTCTTCTCGCTGTCGCACTGCTCGGCGCGATGGCCATCCCGGCCGCCGCGCAGGAGGACGGCTGCACCGGCTTCAGCTTTCCCGTGGACGCGGAAATGGCCTGGATGAAGGCGCCGCCAGCCGAAACGATCGAGACCGGTGCCAAAGTGCCCGGCATACCCGCCAGGGCACTTGCCTTGAAGCTGAAGCTAACGAGAGAAGTCACGCTTCCGGTGAAGCCGGGTAGAAAAGCGCTGGCGATCGGGAAGGCCACCTATTCCGGGTGGTTCGAGATCGCGAATTTGCCGAAAGGCGGCTTGTATCAGATTACGCTTTCGCATGAGGCGTGGATCGACGCGGTTCAAAACGGGGAGTTGATACACTCGCACTCCTTCGCCGGAAAACCGGCCTGCAAAATCGTCCGCAAGAGCGTCCGCTACAAGCTTGGGGCCGGGCCGTTGACGGTTCAGTTCAGCGGCGCGGAAGTGGAGGCCCTCAAGGTTGCAATCCGCGAGGCCAACTGACCATACTGTCTCGCCTGCCGTTGGCGAAAGCACGCCGCAGGGCGGCGGAGAGCCATCCGGCTGTCACACCAAGAGACAGGCTTCCGCAATGCTCAAAGTGCGCGAATATGGAGATGCGGGAAACCCGCCAGTCTTCGTTCTGCATGGCGGGCCGGGGGCGGCGGGGAAGTGGAACTGGCGGCGCGCGCGCTTTATCTGCGCTACAAGGGCCAGCCGTTGGAGAAAGGCGGCAAGCTTTGGGAGCGGGCAATCCTCGACGATTTCAAGGAATTCAAGAAACGGGGCTTGAAACACCGGCAAATCGCGCGAATCGAGAGACTGCTTGGCGCGAAATAGGCGGCGCGCCTTCCGGCGGCCGCCGGACGGCAAAAAAGCGTGCTGGGTTTTTGTCTAGTTGTAACAATATCTTAATGTCTTTGTGGCCCGTATATCAGGGGGTCAGTGTGCCGGAAAGTCCGCCAGGCCTTGCGCCGCAGGGCTTTTTGGTGCACCAAGTCCCGCTAGGCCGCGCTGTGTGCCCGCCGGGACACAAGCGAAAATGATGTAGAATCGGCATGGCCAGAGATATTTAAAAATTGCGTGGAATCGGCTAGCGCCTCAAAATCCAGCGCGGTATTCGCGTTTACGGCCACTTCGATAACCAAGAGGGGAAAGCACCCATGGCGAAAGCCACCAAACCAGCACCGAAGCCGAAGGCAGCCGCCCCGGCCAAATCAGCCAAAAGCGCAGCTCCCGCGAAAGGCGCCGCCAAAGCGCCGGCCAAGGTCGAGCTTATCACGCTCCGCCAGCTTGCCGCCGAGATCGGCGACGAGCACGGCCTGTCGCAGAAGCAGGCGAACGGTGTGCTTGCCAGCACCATCGCGTTGATCGGCGACCATCTCAAGAAGGGCGCACGCATCCGCATCCAGGGTCTTGGCACGCTCGAAGTGCGCAAGCGCGCCGCCCGCATGGGCCGCAACCCTTCGACGGGCGAGCCCATCCAGATCAAGGCGAGCAAGAAGATCGCTTTCCGCGCATCCAAGGATCTCGCGGAGGCCATATAGGCCGTTCCGGTGCGGCGCGCAAACCGCCGCACCGGCCGCCAGACGCCGTTTCCCGCAGCCTGCCGCGACAGGCCGGTTTGAACACAGCCTGAAGGTGCGCGCTTTCGGTTAAGCGAAAGGCGGCCCATTTTGGATGATGCGCCTGAAGGTGTGATCGCGCTGGAGACTCCCGGCAGCATTGCCGATGTTGCCGGAGTACCGTTTTTCCAGCTTGGCGGATACAATGTAACGCGAGCTTTCCGGCAGGCCGCCGCCACTATTCATCCAGATTGCCAAGCAAGGCGGCAAGGTGCATGGCCAAGCTCCAACTCGAAGCCCGTCCCCAGGACTGGGAACGGGCTGATGCGAAGTGGCAATTGGCTGGATAGCTAACCGGGCGGGCGGTCAGCGCTTACAGGAGATACTGACGCGGGCCTGCGCCTCGTTCAGGTTGGTTTCCATCAAGTTCAGCTCGCACTCGACATCCTGGCTGCGGAACACCTTGCGCTCGCCAAATGCCAAGCCGACGCCCTGGCGGTTTACGGCCACCTTCACCTGCCGCGGCCCGATCGCTTGCAGCGCCAGCTTCACACCGATTTCATCATACTGCTTTTCCTGGTTCTTCTTCAGCATGACGTTGTCGTAGAACACGACCGTCGAGGGCTGGCGCCCGCGCGATGATACGGTGCGCTGCTGTGTTTGGGCTTGACCGCCGCCCGCTGGCAGCGAGGCAAGCTGTGTCTGGCACCGGGTGAATTGATCCGATGCCTGGGCCAGGAGCCGGTGAAGCTTGGCGACCTGGTTTGCAACGCTATTGCCGCCGCTGTTTCTCGCAAGGCGTGTCTTCAGCGACTCGATGGAGGCAGTCAGCACCTTGATCTGATCGGCGGAGGAAGGCTTGGACTGCGAGCTGGGCCGCGTGTTGGCCGCGATTGTGTGGATCTCTTTCGCAAGGTCCTTGGGAAACTTGGTTTCGGTATCCTGCAGCTTGGCCACCGCGGTGCGCAGCTCCGCGGCGACGGCCCGCCGCGCGACGGATTCCTGCGCCTGGATGGAAGCGCTTAGAGTGCGGATTTCATCGAGAAGCGCTTTGGGCGCTTTCGGCTCCTGCTTTTCGAACTTCGTGTTGAGCGCGGTGACCTGCTCACGGATGTTGTGCAGCGCTTCGGTGTAGTCCGGGACGACCGGCGCCGATAAGCCTTCGGCCCCGCGGTTTGGCCGGGCGTTCCTGAATGCTTCGACCTGGCGTGACAGCGCCTTGATCTCTTGGAGTACTGCCTTGCCGCCATCGTCCTTGCCCGCATCGGACCGGCTGGCGGCTTTCAAAGCCTCCACCTGACGGGTAAGGTCCTTGATTTCATTGACCACAGGCTTGAGCTGGTCACGTTCGGCCGCGGCTGTACGCCTTTTCGATACTTCCACCTTGCGGGAAAGCGCTTTGATTTCGTCGAGGATGGGCTTGAGGTTTGGTTCCTGATCCGCTGATACGCTGGCCTTCAGGGTCCCGATCTGCTTCGTCAAATCTTTAATCCCGTCCAGCAAGGGCTTGCTGTCGAAGCCTTGCGCGGGCTGGCCGGAGCTGGTTTTCAAGCCCTCAAGCCGGCGGCCCAGCGACTTGATCTCGTCCAGCACGGGCTTCACGGACTGGTTCTTGCCGGCCACGGGCCTTATGGCCGCGAGGGCCTCAACCTGCTTGGAGAGCGCGCGGATATCGTCGCGCACCGGCTTCAGCGAGACGGCGCTTGCCGCCCCCGTGGAACCTCCGCCGCCACCGGATATAACGGCGGCTGGACCCTCGATTGCGCCCTGAAGGGCCCGCCCCCCAGTATAGCCCGCGTAGAAGCCCGCAGCCCCCGCGCCGACAAGCGAAACGACACCAGCAGCGGCAAGAAAAGTAAGTGCTTTAAATGGTTCCATGGAATCCGGAAGCCCCCAACCCAGGCTATTCTAGCGTGCACTATCTTCGTGGAATTTAGCCAATCTTTGGCTGAACAGCGGCAATATCGGGGGCGTCTTCCGCCTTCATGCCCACGATATGGTAGCCTGCGTCGACGTGATGCACCTCCCCCGTGACGCCACGGCTCAAGTCCGAAAGCAAGTAAAGACCTGCGCCGCCCACATCTTCCAGCGCCACATTCCTCCGCATGGGCGAGTTCAGCTCGTTCCACTTGAGGATGTAGCGGAAATCCGCAATGCCAGAGGCCGCAAGCGTCTTGAGCGGCCCCGCCGAGATCGCGTTGACACGGATCTTCTGCTTGCCAAGGTCCTCGGCTAGATAACGCACGCTTGCCTCCAGCGCCGCCTTGGCCACGCCCATGACGTTATAATGGGGCATGACCTTCTCGGCGCCGTAATAGGTCAGGGTCAAGAGCGAGCCGCCGTTGCTCATGAGCTTCTCGGCCCGCTGCGCGATCGCCGTGAAGGAGAAGCAGGATATGTTGAGCGTCATCGCGAAGTTTTCGGGCGTGGTGTCGACATAGCGCCCGTCGAGTTCTTCCTTGTTGGAAAAGGCGATGGCGTGCACCACGAAATCGAGGCTGCCCCAGGCCCCCTTCAGCGTCTCGAAGACGGTATCGATGGAGGCGTTATCTGTGACGTCGCAGGGCAGCACATGCTTCACGCCGAGTTCCGCGGCTAGCGGCTCCACGCGCTTCTTCAAAGCGTCGCCCTGGTAGGTGAAAGCCATTTCCGCGCCATGGTCCGCCGCGGCTTTCGCGATCCCCCAGGCGAGGGACCGGTTGTTCGCGATGCCCATGATCAGGCCCCGCTTGCCTTGCATCAATAGTCCAGCTTGAACCACTTTCGCTCCCCGTGTTACCGCGCCGCATCCTACACATTAACAAGACGGCGTAAAGTGCTAGGTTAGGGACGTTTTTACGCGATGTCCCCGCAGGTTTGCGGGCGGTTCTCCAGACGTAGGCGCAGGAGCCCGCGCCGGGCAATCGCTATTCAGGCTGCCCCCGTGTTTCCGCCGGCATAAATCGCGGGAGCAAGCGCCGCCGCGGCGGTAGTCCCTGCGCAGCCGCAGCCCCATATACTAAGTTGTTCTAGCGTCAGAAGCGCGTATGCGCTTGCGCAAGGATGCCGCTGATCGAGGTGGATTATGCTTGACTGGACCGACGTGGTATTCCGGCTCACCGTGGCCACCTTGGCGGGCACGGCTATCGGCCTCGACCGGGATTTGCGCGGCAAGCCCAGCGGCGTGAGGACCATGAGCATTGTTGCGCTGGGCTCCGCCACCATCGTGCTTGCAGCCCAATATCCGGCGCACACGGCGGCCGACAGCAGCCGCGTCATGCAGGGAATCATCACCGGCATAGGCTTTCTCGGCGCGGGCGTGATCTTGCGCAATCCAAGCGGCGGAAGGGTCCAAGGCCTGACCACGGCCGCGTCCATCTGGCTGACCGCCTGCATCGGCGCGGCTTGCGGCGCGGGAGCATGGCCCATCGTGGCGGTTTCCGCGCTGCTCGTCTTCGTCGTGCTTGGCTTCGGAAAGGTTCTGGAACAGGCTTTCGAGCGGCACTTTCCCCGCAAAGGCCATACCGCCAGGATGGTCCGCAAGCCTCCCAGCGCCGAAGGCTAATTGCCTGTAATTATCCTAAAGATTGGTTTCATTATTTAAATAGTTTTGTTAAACTGTTTCTAGTCTGGAGGTTCATTTCTGAAAGGTCTCTCACGATGAGTTACCATTCGAAACTGGCGATGCTGTTCGTCCTTGCACTCTTCGCGGCGCCCTTCACGGCCAGCGCCCATCCCGCTATTCCCGGTAGCGGGCTGATCAGCCAGGCAGCTGTGCCCGCCGTCAAGGTTGGCTGCTACTATGAAGAGTGCGAGGAAGTCTATATCCGGCGGCGGCGCTGCTGGCGCTATTGCGATTGTGGCGGAGGCTGCGGCTACTATCACCGCCGGTATTACAGCCATTACCGGTGGGGTTCCTATCACCGCTATTGGCGGCGGCGGCGGTGCTGCGGCGGGTCCGGCTGGGGGGACGACTGATACAAACCGATAGGAAAATGACCGGATAAATCACCAATTCGCCACGCTTCCTCCGCACCGGCGCCCTGGTGTGCAGGCAAGTTCTCTCTCTAAGCAGGAGCTGGCGCTGGATCGTCTGCCTCACCCCCCCATTGCCCAAGACATCCAGCGCCAGCCGCGCCTTCTCCAAGAAGTCCTCAAGCCCCTGGAAAACTCCGCCGCGCCGCTTGACTTCGTAGCTGGGTACGCTACGTTCCGGCTTCGTTCTTATTCGATATGTGAGTTTCAGAAAAGAATGGGTAGTACGCGGATTTGCCGCCGGTTGAGCGGTTCTTTGCTGGCAGCCTTTTTTGCTGTTGCGCTGGCGTTTATGGCTGCCGCGCCACACGGGGCGATGGCTCAAGGCGACAGGGGCGGGATACCTGGCGACTTCGATTATTATGTGCTCGCCCTTAGCTGGTCGCCCACCTATTGCGCCGGGCGGGACCGGAGTGATCGTGGCGGCTATGGCAACCGGGGATACGATGACAGGCGCAGATATGGTGGAAGGCGCGGCTCCTCCGGTGAGCAGTGTGGCGGAACAAGACCCTATGCGTTCATTCTCCACGGGCTCTGGCCGCAATACAACCGCACCGGCTGGCCCGAATTCTGCCGGACTGGCAGCCGCCCCTGGGTTCCAGGGGAGATCATCGGCCGGATGATGGACATTATGCCCAGCCGCCGTCTCGTCATCCGGGAATACAAAAAACATGGCGTCTGCTCGGGGCTGGACCCGCAAAACTATTTCGACACAGCCCGCCGGGCATACGGCAGCATACACATCCCCCGGCAATTCCAGAGCCCGGCGGAGCCGCTGAAGCTGACGCCAGAAGACGCGCGAAAGGCGTTTCTCGCAGCCAACCCGCAGCTCAGCACCGAATCGATGCTGATTGTCTGCTCAAGGGATCTATTGAGGGAGGTCCGGATCTGCCTTACCAAGGACCTCGCGCCGCGGCCCTGCTCGCGCCGTGCACAAAACCAGCGGTCTTGCACCTACGGTACCGTGACGGTGCCGCCAGTTCGCGGCGCCGGACGTTGACTTTGCCGGACGGCTTGCCAAAGCCTGGATGCAACTGTTAATTATAACATGGACGGATGCCAATTTGCACAGCGCGAACGGAAAACACTTCAGCCTCGCCGCAGCGGGCGTTGGCCCCGTGATAGAGGGCGCACCCAACCGGCTGTATCGAAGTGCCGGCTGCCCATCAGGCTTTGGTGAGCCCCGCAGGCGCAAGTGCACTTTAGTTAGATGGAATACTGAAGAGGAACATGTTAGAACACCCCGGTTGTTGGCATAGGCGGAATGTCGGCGTTTCCAGGAAAGGAAGCACTGACAGGGCTCCCAGTCTTCGTACAAGCTGGCTGCGGCAGACAGCATCTCCGCATCGCGGCCCAAGTCCCGGCCAACTGATCGAAGGTTCACGCCAATTTGCAGCTTTATCGCAGCCAAAACAGTAACCACTATCGCCTTAAGAAGGAGGGTGGCCGGCAAACGCAGGCCGCGCCGGTGCGAGCGCGCATCCAGCATGGGACGCTGGGCTGCCGCGGCCCTGGCCTGAGGTTGATGCGAACGCCGGCACACCCGTGTGTGGCGCCGCGGCCAGCGTACCGGTCAGCCGGCTCGCGGGGCGGTATTTTGCAAGCCGGGGGGAGCATAGCATGACGGCGCAAGACCGGAAGAGCATTTTACGTTTCTTGCAGGCGCTGCGAACGCCCGTGCAAGGAGGGGAAAGCCTTGGCGCCGGCCAAACGGAGGTTCTCCGCCAGGATGGAAAGAAGGTCATGAACTCTAAAAAGGCTCAGGCACAATCCAGTGAGGAGCTTGCCGTCAAGCTGAGGGAGTCCGTTCTTAACCGGCTCACCTATACCATCGGCAAGGATCCGAGCGCGGCCAATGTCCGGGACTGGTTTCTTGCCACGGCGTTCGCCGTGCGCGACTGCATCGTGGACCGCTGGATCGCGGGACTGGAAAACGGCGTGAACCAGCGGCACGTCTACTATATGTCCCTGGAATTCCTCATCGGCCGCCTTCTGATGGATTCCCTCAATAATCTCGGCATCACCGGGGAGATGCGGGCAGCGCTTGAGGGCCTCGATGTCGACCTCGACGCCTTGCGCGACCTTGAGGCCGACGCGGCGCTGGGCAATGGCGGCCTCGGCCGCTTGGCCGCCTGCTTCATGGAAAGCATGGCGACCTTGGGCATACCGGCCCACGGCTACGGCATCCGCTACGATTTCGGCCTGTTCCGCCAGGGCATCAGGGACGGCTGGCAGCACGAATACCCCGAGGAGTGGCTCGAATTCGGCAATCCGTGGGAGTTCCCGCGCCCGGAAATCAACTATCCCGTCGGTTTCGGCGGCCAGGTGGAGGCGGTGATGCCGGGCGCCGTGGCCCAAATCTGGAGCCCCTCGGAGATCGTCGAGGCCGTCGCCTACGACACCCCCGTGGTGGGCTGGCGCGGCAAGTCGGTGAACACGCTGCGCCTGTGGCACTCGCGCCCCGCCGATCCCCTCCGCCTCGATGTGTTCAACGCGGGCGACTATGTCGGCGCCCAGGACGCCCAGGTGCGGGCGGCCGCCATTTCGAAGGTGCTTTATCCGAGCGATTCGACGCCGGCCGGCCAGGAGCTTCGCCTGCGCCAGGAATATTTCTTCGCCTCGGCCTCCCTGCAGGATCTCGTGCGCCGCCACTACAAACAGCACGGCGACATCACGAGGATCGCGGACAAGGTGGCGATCCAGCTCAACGACACCCACCCCGCAATCGCCATTGCGGAAATGATGCGGCTGCTCGTCGATGTGTACGGGCTTCCATGGGAACAGGCCTGGTCAATCACCCAGGCCACGTTCTCCTACACCAATCACACGCTGCTGCCCGAGGCTCTGGAAAGCTGGCCGGTTTCGCTCATCGAGCGCCTCCTGCCGCGGCACATGCAGATCATCTACCTCATCAATGCGCTGCATCTCGATAAGCTGCGCGCGGCCGGCCATAGCGAACAGCTCCTTTCGAGCGTCTCGCTCATATCCGAGTATGACGGACGGCGCGTGCGCATGGGCAACCTCGCGTTCCTGGCGTCGAACAAGGTCAACGGCGTCTCCCAGCTTCACACCGACCTTATCAAGGAATCGCTGTTCCACGACTTCCACAGCCTCTATCCGGAACGCATCGTCAACAAGACCAACGGCATCACCTTCCGGCGCTGGCTGTTCGAGGCCAATCCCGGCCTGACCAGCCTCATCACCGAGGCGATCGGCCCCGAGTTCATGGACAATACCGAGGCGCTTTCGCGCCTTGCGAGATTTGCGGGCGATTCCGGCTTCCAGAAGCGGTACGCCCGCGTGCGCCTCGCGAACAAGGAGGCGCTGGCCAGGCTCATCAACGACCGGCTTTCGATCAAGGTAGACCCGCAAGCGGTTTTCGACGTTCACATCAAGCGCATCCACGAATACAAACGCCAGCTCCTGAACGTCCTGCACACGATCGCGCTCTACAACGAGATGCGCGCCCACCCGACGCGCGATTTCGTACCGCACGTGAAGATTTTCGCGGGCAAGGCGGCGGCCAGCTACCACATGGCCAAGCTCATCATCAAACTCATCCACGATGTGGGGCGCGTGGTGAACAACGATCCGGCCGTCCGCGGTATGCTCAAGGTGATCTTCCTGCCGAACTACAATGTGAGCCTCGCCGAGGAGATCATTCCGGCCTCCGACGTCTCCGAGCAGATCTCGACGGCGGGCATGGAAGCCTCGGGCACCGGCAACATGAAGTTCGCGCTTAACGGCGCGCTCACCATCGGCACGCTTGATGGGGCGAATGTCGAGATCCGCGAGCATGTGGGCGCCGACAACATCTTCATCTTCGGGCTGACGGCTGCGGAGGTCCACGAGCGGCGCGCCACCAAGGGAATCGACGCGCGCGAAATCATCGCGGCCTCGCCCAAACTGCGCGAGGTGCTCGACGAGATCGCCACCGGCGTTTTCTCTCCCGACGACCCGGGCCGCTACAACCAGCTTGTGGACATTCTGACCTACCACGATCACTTTATGGTTACGGCTGATTTCGAATCGTATTGCGACATGCAAAAAACCCTGGCCGCACGCTGGCGCGACCGCAAATCCTGGTGGCGGTCCAGCATCTTGAATACGGCGAGTATGGCATGGTTCTCGTCCGACCGCGCAATCCGGCAATACGCGGAAGAGATCTGGTGCCCGCCGGCCGCAATAGAGTAATATAGTTCTCTTGAGTATCGCTTTCGCCACGACAGCTTAAGGCTGGCGCAAGCTGAATAGTATGCGTTTCAGCACTTAACCGGGTAGGGGGAAGCATGACGACGGTTGACTGGCGCGCGAGAGACGAAGATGTGGCGGCGATAGCGGCCGCGAGGCATGGCGATCCATTTTCGGTGCTTGGCCTGCACATTGCCGAAGGAGGCGCGGTTGTCCGGGCGTTCGCGCCGGGCGCCGAGCATCTTGAGGTGGTGAGGGATGGCCAGGAAGACTTCGCGCTTGAGCGGCGCAACTGGGATTTCTTCGAAGGGTTTCTGCCCGGCGTCACCCAGCGCTTCTCCTACCGCTTGCACGCCTCGAACCTGGGCGGCGCCTGGGAGCTGACCGACCCATACGCCTTCGGCCCGGTGCTGGGTCCCATGGACGACTATCTCCTCGTGGAAGGCACGCACCAGCAGCTCTATGGCCGGCTGGGCGCGCACACAATCCGGCACGAAGGCGTTGACGGCGTGCTTTTTTCGGTCTGGGCGCCGCAAGCCTCGCGCGTCTCGGTGGTCGGCGACTTCAACGGCTGGGACGGGCGCCTGCATCAGATGCGCAAGCGCATTGATAGCGGCCTGTGGGAGCTGTTCGCGCCAGGCGTGGGCGAGGGCACCAACTACAAATTCGAGATCGTGGACGGAGGCGGCCGCCTCCTGCCGCTGAAGGCCGATCCGCTGGGGTTCGGCAGCGAGATGCGGCCCTCGACCGCCTCCGTCGTGACCAGGACCGACAATTTCGACTGGCACGACGAGGCGCACATGGCTGCGCGGGAAGGGGCCGGCGCGCGCAACGGGCCGATGAGCATCTACGAGGTGCACCTTGGCTCCTGGCGGCGCAATGACGGTTGGGCGTTCCTTTCCTACGACGAGCTTGCCAGCCAGCTTATCCCCTATGTGGTGGAGATGGGCTTCACCCATATCGAGCTGCTGCCCGTGTCCGAGCATCCGCTCGACGCCTCCTGGGGCTACCAGCCCATCGGGCTGTTCTCGCCAACGCGGCGCTTCGGCGACGCGGCCGGCTTCAAACGGTTCGTTGATGGCGCACATATGGCGGGCATCAGCGTTATTCTCGACTGGGTGCCCGCGCACTTTCCGACCGACGAGCATGGCCTCGCCCACTTCGACGGCGCGGCGCTCTACGAGCATCCCGACCCGCGCCGCGGTTTCCACCCCGATTGGAACACCGGTATCTACGATTTCGGCCGCCGCGAGGTTTCGAATTTCCTGACGGCCAGCGCGCTTTACTGGCTCGACCGCTTCCACATCGACGGGCTCCGCTGCGACGCGGTGGCCTCGATGCTCTACCTCGACTATTCGCGCCAAGGGGGCGAGTGGCTGCCCAACGCCCAAGGCGGCAACGAGAACCACGATGCGATGCAATTCCTGCAGCGGACGAACGAGCTGGTCTACGGCAGCTTCCCGGGCACCATGACCATAGCGGAGGAGTCGACCTCCTGGCCCGGCGTTTCGCAGCCCACGAACTGCGGGGGCCTCGGCTTTGGCTTCAAGTGGAACATGGGCTGGATGAACGACACGCTCTCCTACATGGCGCTTGATCCCGTTCACCGCAGCTACCACCACAACAAGCTGACTTTCGGCTTGCTCTACGCCTTCTCGGAGAATTTCATCCTGCCGATCAGCCATGACGAGGTGGTGCACGGCAAGGGCTCGATCATCAGCAAGATGCCGGGCGACGACTGGCAGAAGTTCGCCAACACCCGCGCCTATTACGGCTTCATGTGGGGCTATCCCGGCAAGAAGCTCCTATTCATGGGGCAGGAGTTCGGCCAGCGCGACGAATGGAATTTCGACAAGAGTATCGACTGGCATCTGCTGCAATGGGGGCCGCACCGGGGCCTGCAATCGCTGGTGCGCGACCTGAACATGCTGCACCGGGAGAAACCGGCTCTATATGCGCGCGATTGCGAACCCGGCGGTTTTCAGTGGATCGCGGTTGACGACGCGGCGGCGTCCGTGTTCGCATGGTTGCGCTGGGGGCCGCCCGAGTCGCAGCCCATAGCGGTGATTTCAAACTTCACGCCGGTGCCGCGGCCGGGCTACCGGATCGGCCTGCCTTATGCCGGGCGGTGGCGCGAAATCCTCAATACCGATGCGCGCGAATATGACGGCTCTGGCCAGGGCAACAGCGGCGAGGTTACGGCGCACAACCATCCTTCGCATGGTTTCCCCGCGTCCGCCGAGGTCACGGTTCCTCCGCTAGCCACGGTCTTTCTTGAGTACGACCCCGGGTAATTTCAGAACCGCGAAATAGCCCGATGCCGGCAGCCTGCGCAAGAGGAAGGCGAATAGGGAGAGAGAAACTAATGAAACAACAAAGAACCGCTCCCCTGGCCCGGCACGCGATGGCTTTTGTGCTGGCTGGCGGGCGCGGCAGCAGGTTGATGGAATTAACCGCTTGGCGCGCCAAGCCGGCGGTTTATTTCGGCGGCAAATCGCGCATCATTGACTTCGCTTTATCGAATGCCTTCAACTCCGGCATCCGCCATATCGCAGTAGCCACGCAATACAAGGCGCACAGCCTGATCCGGCATCTGGTCCGCGGCTGGAATTTCATGCGCCCCATCAGCAACGAGAGTTTCGACATCCTGCCCGCAAGCCAGCGCGTTTCGGAGGACTGCTGGTATCTCGGAACTGCGGACGCGGTCTACCAGAACATCGACATCATTGAGAGCTACAGTCCCAGGCATGTCGTCGTCTTGGCGGGAGATCACGTCTACAAGATGGACTACGAACTGATGCTCCAGCAGCATGTGGCGCAAGGGGCCGACGTAACGGTCGGCTGCCTTGAAGTGCCGCGCGAGGAGGCAACCGCCTTCGGCGTCATGCATGTGGACGATCAGGACGTGATCCGCAGCTTCCTGGAGAAGCCGGCCGACCCGCCGCCAATGCCGGGCAAGCCCGATATGGCGCTCGCCAGCATGGGCATCTACGTCTTCGACACGGATTTCCTTCTGGACCAGCTCAGGCGCGACGCGGCGGACGCTTCCTCGGCGCACGATTTCGGCAAGGATCTCATCCCTTATCTCGTCACCAACGGCCGCGCCGTGGCGCACAGTTTCCAGCGCTCCTGCGTGCGCTCGGAGGCGGAGAAAGGCACCTATTGGCGTGATGTCGGAACCGTCGACGCCTATTGGGCGGCCAACGTCGACTTGACAGCCGTTGTGCCGGAACTCGATATCTACGACGAGGAGTGGCCGATCTGGACCTTCAGCGAGATCACCCCGCCGGCCAAGTTCGTGCACGACGAGGATGGCCGCCGCGGCATGGCGATTTCCTCGCTGGTGTCAGGCGCCTGCGTGATTTCGGGCTCGCTGATCCGGCACACGCTGCTCTCGACGGGGGTGAGGGTGAATTCCTATGCCCTGGTGGAGCACGCGGTGATCCTGCCCAAGGTGAATGTGGGCCGGGGCGCGCGGCTCAAGAATGTCGTGGTCGACGCCGCGGTGCAAATCCCCGATGGGCTGGTCGTGGGCGAGGACCCGGAATTGGACGCAACGAGATTCCGCAGAACAGCCAAAGGCATCTGCCTGATTACTCAGCCGATGATCGACCGGCTGAGTTGATGAGAGTTCATCGGCCGCCAAGGATGGCGGCAAACGTTCAAGTACGAAAGATTTGAGGAGGACAGCGGCATGAACCGGCTCAAGGTGCTTTCAGTCGCATCCGAGATATATCCGCTGATCAAGACGGGGGGCCTTGCGGATGTAGCCGGCGCGCTCCCAAAGGCGCTGGCGGCCGGAGGCGTAAACGTACAGACCCTCGTGCCAGGCTATCCCGCCGTGCTGGACGCGCTGGAGGAGGCGCAGGAGATAACTGTGTTCCCAGCCCTCTTTGGGATGGCCCGGCTGCTTGCGGGCAAGTCGCACGGCCTGAATCTCTTCGTCCTCGACGCGCCCTATCTCTATGGCCGCCCAGGCAACCCCTATGTAGGGCCGGACGGCCTGGACTGGCCGGATAACGCCTACCGTTTCGGAGCGCTCGCCAAAGTCGCCGCGGAGATCGGCCTGGGTATGGTTCAGGGCTTTGTGCCCGATATCGTGCACATGCACGACTGGCAGGCGGGTCTCACCGCCGCCTACATACATTACAGCGGCAGGGCGGCGCCCGGCATGGTCATGACCGTGCACAACCTCGCCTTCCAGGGACAGTTTCCTGCGGAGCTGGTCCTGCCGCTGGGCTTGCCGCCCAGTTCCTTCGCCTGGGACGGCATCGAACACTATGGCTCGATCGGTTTCTTGAAGGCAGGGTTGCAGCTAGCCGACCGCATCACCACCGTTTCGCCAACCTACGCCAAGGAGATCATGGAGCCCGAGAACGGCATGGGCTTCGAGGGCCTGCTAAGGGCGCGGGCCGGGAATGTGACCGGGATCCTGAACGGCATCGACACGGCGGTGTGGGACCCGGCAAAGGATCCCATGCTTACGAAGCCTTTCGATGCGTCTCATTTGGAGGCGCGGGCGGCCAATAAAGCTTTCTTGCGCAGCCAGATGCGTCTTAATCAAGAGGCCGGTGCACTGCTGGTTGGCGTGGTGAGCCGCCTGTCCCTGCAGAAGGGTTTGGATATCCTGGTCGAGGCGTTGCCGCGGCTTGTTGGCGAGGGCATCCAGTTCGCGATTCTGGGCTCGGGTGAGCCAGAGCTCGAAGCGAAGTTCCTTGCGGCGGCGGAGGCGTTTCCAGGAAGGGTTGGCGTCAAGACCGGCCTCGACGAGACGGTTGCGCACCACATCCAGGCGGGCTCGGACGTAATGCTCGTGCCGTCGCGCTTCGAGCCGTGCGGGCTGACGCAACTCGTTGCGCTGCGCTATGGCGCGGTGCCCGTGGTGACGCGGGTTGGCGGACTCTGCGATACCGTTGTCGACGCGAACGAGATGGCTCTGGCCGCGGGCGTTGCCACCGGAATACAATTCTACCCGGCCACTGCCGGCAGCCTTTCCCTGGCGCTGGACCGGGCGGCCCGGCTGTTCCGCAACCGGCCGGTTTGGCAGACGATGCAGAAAAACGGCATGGCCACGGACGTTTCGTGGCGCGGGCCCGCGAGCCGCTACGCGAAGCTATACCTCGAATTGTACCGCTCGAAACACGGCGCGGGCGCATCCACTGGCGAGTGGGACAATGTGGTTAGCTTCGAGCCCGCTGGCTCCAGCCGGGTGGAAGGCAAGGCAGCCACCGCCACAATCAGGGGTACCGGCGCAGGTGCTGTGTCAGTCAGCTTTGGAGACGAAGAGGACGAACCTGCGTCCGTTGAGGCGGCTGGCGCCGGAGCGGAGCAGGCCGGAACTACGGAAGACATCGGTGAGGGCGTAGCGTCTCCCGGCCCGGAAGGCGCAACTGACAAAGCCGCGCCTGCGGTGATTGCGGAGGCGGAGGCCGTAGCAGCCGGCGCTGAGGCCGGGCAGGGCGGAATGGCGGTAGGCATCGGCGAGGACGAAGCATCCGCCGGTTCTGGAGGGGCGGCGGACGAGGCCGCACCTGCGGTGATTGCCAGCGCGGAGGCCGGGCAGGCCGGAGAAGGGAAAGGCGGCGGCGGCGAGGCGGCGTCCGCCAGCTGTGACGATGCAAAGGATAGGCCTGCGTCCGCCGAAACGGACAATTCGCAGGCGGAGAGGGACGAAATCGTGGAAGGCGGCGGAACGGGCATGGCACCCACCGAGGGAAGCGGCTTCAAGGCCGGGGAGGACGAAGCCGCAATCGCCGAGCCGCCCGGCTCGGGAAGCGAAATGGACAAGGCTGCGGCTGCCGGGGCGGAAGTCCCGGAAGGCGAGGCTGACACGGTTGCGAGCATCGCGTGCCGGGACGCATAAGCGAGGGGGCGCCCGAGCCGCTGGGCCTGACGCTCAGCCGCACCGGCGCGAATGTGGCGGTCCACGCCCCGCACGCGGAGGCTGTTGAGCTGTGCCTTTTCGATGGGGAGGGCGAAGCCGAAACCGAGCGCCTGCGCCTGCCGGCCCGGACCGGCGGCGTCTTCCACGGTCATGTGGAAGGCATCGCGGCCGGCCAGCGCTACGGCCTGCGCGCGTATGGCCCCTACGCCCCGGAGAAAGGCCACCGGTTCAATCCCGCCAAGCTCCTCGCCGATCCTTACGCGCTGATGCTGGACCGGCATTTCGCCTTTTCGCCTGAACTCCTGGACTACCAGGCCGATGGACCCAGCGCCGCTTTCGCGCCGGACGGCACCGACAGCGCGCCGTTCATGCCCAAGGCGGTTGCGGTGACGCCGGCGCCGGCGGCAAAGCGGCGGCGCGCAAAGAGGCCGTGGTCCGGAATGGTCATCTACGAGCTGCATGTGCGCGGCTTCACCATCCAGCACCCGCTCGTGCCGGAAGCCTTGCGGGGCACTTTCGCCGGTCTTGCCCATCCCGCAGCCATCGAACATCTGGCCAAGCTTTGCGTGACCTGCGCCGAGATCATGCCCTGCGCCGCCTGGATCGAGGAGCGGCACCTCCATAAGGCGGGGCTTACAAATTACTGGGGCTACAACCCCGTAACGCTGATGGCCCCGGACCCGCGGCTGGCGCCGGGTGGCTGGGCCGAGGTGGCGGCAGGCGTTGGCGCGCTGCAGGCCGCGGGCATCGAGGTCATCATCGACGTTGTGCTCAACCACACCGGCGAGGGCGACCGGTTCGGCCCCACCGTGTCGCTGCGCGGGCTTGGCAACCGGGCATACTACCGGCTGATGCCTGAAGACCCGCGCAAGTACGTGAACGACGCGGGCTGCGGCAACATATTGGCGCTGGACCGGCCAGGGCCGGTGCGGCTTGCGATGGACGCGCTCAGGGCCTGGGCAATCTATGGCGGCGTGGACGGCTTCCGCTTTGATCTTGCTACGGTAATGGGAAGGCGGCCGGAGGGCTTCGACGTGGCCGCGCCGCTGCTCACGGCCATCGCCCAGGACCCAGTCTTGCGCGAGTTGCGGCTCATCGCCGAGCCCTGGGATTTGGGTCCGGGCGGCTACCGGATCGGCGGATTTCCGGCGGCCTGGGGCGAGTGGAACGACAAGTACCGCGACACCATGCGCAGGTTCTGGCGCGGCGACGGCGGGCTCTTGGGCGAGGTGGCCACGCGCTTTTGCGGCTCCTCGGACATTTTCGGATCGAGCCGCCCGCCCTCGCGCAGCATGAATTTCATCGTGGCCCATGACGGCTTCACGCTCGCCGATCTCGTCTCTCACGAGCGCAAGCACAACGAGGCCAATGGCGAGAACAACCGCGACGGCACCGATGCCAACTATTCCTGGAACAACGGCGTCGAGGGCGAAACCGCCGATCCCGCGATCCTGGCGGCGCGGCGGCGCGATCAGCGCAATCTGCTCGCGGTGCTGATGCTGGCGCGCGGCACGCCGATGCTCACCATGGGGGCCGAGCTTGGCCATTCGCAGGCCGGCAACAACAATGTCTACGCGCAGGATAACGCTCTCGCGTGGCTCGACTGGGGCGCGGCGGACAAGACACTGGCGGCTTTCACCGCGCGGCTCGTGAGTTTCCGCGCGGCGCATCCGGCGCTAACCTGGGACCGCTTCCTTACCGGCGAGGCATTCGACGGCTCGCTCGTCCCGGACGCGGAGTGGCGCAAAGCGAATGGCGAGCCGATGACGCCAGGAGACTGGGCAGCCACGGGCACTCTGATCGCTACGCTCTATGCGCCGGAGATGGACGGGAAACTGGCGGATCGCGTCTTGATCGTGCTGCACCCACGGCGGGAGCCCATCGAGGTGGTGCTGCCGGAGGGAAGAAACGGCACCTACTGGCAGCATTCCATCGACACGGCGCGCGAAGACGGCGACGCGGGCGGCGAGGCCCATGCCTGTGGCGCAAGCGTGAGGGTCGAGCCGCGCTCGGTGGCGGTGTTCGAGGAGCTGTCCGATGCGGCGCTGCATGGCCTGGGCGAAGCAGGGCGGCGCGGCGTTAATCCGGCGCTCCTCGACCGGCTTGCGCGCGCGGCGGGCATCGCCCCCGATTGGTGGGACATATATGGCAAGCAGCACATCGTCCCGGATGCGACAAAACAGGCGCTGCTCGCCGATATGGGCTTCGAGGCGGGCAGCAATGCGCAGGCGCGGGAAAGCCTTGGCCATCTCGCCGATTGGCGGAGCCGGCGCTTCCTGCCCGCAACGCTCTGCGGCCATGAAGGCGAGGTCGTTGGCCTGCGCCTCGCGCCCGCCAATGGCCACTTGCCCGGCGCGCTGATGCTGGAGCGCGAGGACGGAACGGCCGAACCGGTCCGGCTCGATCCCAGCAGCCTCCAATTCGGCGGCGCCACCGCGCTCGATGGGCGGCACGTGGAGACGGTGCTTGCCGGACTGCCCGCGCAAGCGCCCGGCCGCTACCGCATATTCGACGAGCGCGCTCCCGGAACAGCCTGCCATCTCATAGTGGCGCCGCGCCGGTGTTTTTTGCCCGGGCGGCCTGCCGGCGCCCCGCGCCTCTGCGGCATCGCCGCGCAGCTTTACGCCTTGCGGCGCGCGGGCGACCAGGGCGCCGGGGATTTCACCACACTTGGCGAACTAGCGGAAATGGCGGCGAATGACGGCGCCGCCACGGTTGGCCTCAACCCGCTACATGCGCTTTTCCCGCAGGATTGGCGGAATCCCAGCCCCTATTACCCCTCCGACCGCCGCTTTCTCGACCCGTTTTACATCGACGTGGCAGCGCTGGAGGGGGCGCGCGCCAAAGCGGCGCTCGCCAGGAATTGGGATCAGGCGGCGGCGCTTTCGGCCTTGCCGGATGTGGACTATGCAGAGGTTTGGGCGCTGAAGCGCGCCGTTCTCGACGCGAGCTTCGCCGATTTCAACCATATGTGCGAGCGCCCCGCCGGCTCCGCGCTTCGCCAGGGCTTCGAGGACTTCGTGGCGCGCGGCGGCGAAAGCCTTGAGCGGTTCGCCTGTTTCGAAGTCATCAGCGAACTGCGCAGGGGCGAGCGCTGGCCTGACTGGCCCGATCCGTTGCGCAATGGCGAGCCAGAGGCGCTCGCCGCATTCAAGCAGAAGAATGCAGGCCTGCTGCGTTTTCACCTTTATCTGCAGTGGATTGCCAGCCAGCAGTTCGGCGAGGCCGCCAAGCGCGGCAAGGCGGGCAGAGAGTGGCTCGGCTTCTACCGCGACCTCGCGGTGGGCGCGGCCCCCCATAGCGCCGAGGTTTGGGCCAATGCCAGTCAGTTCCTGGCCAGGACTTCCGTCGGAGCGCCACCGGACCCTTTCGCGGAAGGCGGCCAGAATTGGGGGCTCCGGGCGCCTAATCCGCTGGCGTGGCAGCAGTCGGGCTACCAGCTATTCCGCGAGGTGCTGTCCGCAAACATGGCCGGAGCCGGGGCGCTCCGCATCGACCACGCAATGGGCCTCAACCGGCTGTTCGTGATCCCCGATGGCGCGAAGGCCAGTGATGGGGCCTATCTCGGCTTTCCCGAGCGCGATCTGATCGCAGAACTGGCGCTGGAGAGCCAGCGCGCCCGCTGCATGATCGTGGGCGAGGATCTGGGCACCGTGCCCTGGGATTTCCGCGCCACCATGGATGCGGCCGATATCTTGAGCTACCGCGTCATGTGGTTCGAGCGCAACGGCCCGGAGTTCAAGCCGGCGCAAGCCTATCCGCGCAAATCCCTCGCTTGCGTTACAACGCACGACCTGCCGACCATCGCGGGCTGGTGGCAGGGCGAGGACATCCGCGAGAAAGAGGAGCTCGGGCTCATCACCCGTGAAGCGGCGGAGGCGGCGCGGAACGAACGCGCCGCGCTGAAGCTTGCCTTTTTGCGCGCAATCGGGATCGAGGCCGGGACGGGCTACATGCCGCCGCTTGCCAACGTCGTGGCTGCCGCGCATGAGTTTCTCAAGCGCACGCCCTCCTTCATCGCCATCGCCCAGCTCGACGACCTTGTGGGCGAGTTCACCAGCGTCAATCTGCCGGGGACGTACCGCGAGCGGGCGAACTGGCGGCGCAAGCTTAAGGGGTCGCTAGCGGGATTTGCCGGCAGCATTGCCGCGCTTAATATGTCCGGCGTTTCTTAGAAATTGGAAAATATGTTTATACCACAACTCCCATTATCAACATTTTGTAGGGTGGGAGCGATGGCCGCCGGTAGTGCCGCTGTATATTGTGGCAATCTAGCGCACATGGGGTTAAGTGACATAAGCATCTGCCAAAAAGATGACGTTTCTTTTAACCGAAAGTTAACATCGTCTTGAAATACGTTGCAAATTAATGGTACGAGTTCTATTCTTGAGCCTTCATTCTGGCGGCTAGTGTTAGCTGGACGCGACATTTTTGGGTGGAAGTTTGGGCGCGATGGCTGGCAGTAATAGTCAGATCGGCGGGGGGGGAAGCTCAAACAATGCTGCGGTGCTGTCCAGCCACAGCGAGAGCGAAATCCCGAAGTTGCTGGTTGAAACCGTGAACGATTATGCCCTCTACATGCTCGGGCCTGACGGTGCTATTGCGAGTTGGAACCCTGGCGCGGAGAAGATTACAGGTTACCGGGCGGCGGAAGCTGTAGGACAGAATTACTCTATTCTTTTCACCGACGAGGATAGCGGCGCCGCAGTTCCCGCGCAGCTTCTGCAAGAGGCGGGCCTCGAAGGCCGTTCGGAGAGCGAATACTGGTTTCTGCGCAAGGACGGTGGCCGTTTTCTAGCGCACATCCTCATACAGCCCGCGCCCGGTACGGCAGGCTACCCCGCGGGCTTCGCCATGGTTCTCCGCGATGTCACGGACCAGGCGGCCGGGCGGGAAGCGCGGCTCGAAAACGAACGCCAATACCGCCTGCTGGTCGATGGCCTGGTGGATTACGCCATCTATCTGCTCGATCCGGCCGGCTTGATCGTCAACTGGAATACCGGCGCGCGGCGCATCGTGGGATACGAGGCCGATGAGATCGCCGGGCAGCACTTCTCCCGCTTTTACACTAAGGAAGACCGCACGGCGGGCCTGCCTTGGCGCGTTCTGGAAATCGCCGCGCATGAAGGCCGCTACGAGTCGGAGGGCTGGCGCATCCGCAAGGATGGCACCCGTTTCTGGGCCTCGGTCGTCGTCGACGCAATCAGGGACGCGGCCGGCGCTGTGACGGGCTTCGCCGAGATCATGCGCGACGTGTCCGAGCGGAGGGCGGCGCAGGAGGCATTACGGGAAAGCGAGCGCCAGTTCCGGCTTCTTGTTGGAAGCGTTACGGATTATGCGCTGTTCATGCTAGATCCCAACGGCGTGGTGGCAAGCTGGAACGCAGGGGCGAGCCGGATCAAGGGGTATACGGCCGGGGAAATCGTAGGCCAGCACTTCTCTCGCTTCTATACCCCGCACGACCGCGCGGCTGGCGTGCCCGCACGGGCACTACAGATTGCCGCGGGCGAAGGCCGTTACGAGGCCGAGGGCTGGCGCCTCCGCAAGAGCGGCGAGCGCTTCTGGGCCAATGTCGTAATCCATCCCGTCCGCGATGAGGACGGCAGCCTCATCGGCTTCGCGAAGATTACCCAGGACAACACGAAGAAGCGCGACGCCGAAATTGCGATGCAGAAGGCGCAGGAGCATCGCGGACGCGCGCAGCGGATGGAGGCGCTTGGCCATCTGACCGGCGGCGTGGCGCACGACTTCAACAATCTCCTGATGATCGTTGGCGGGTTCTCGCAGACGCTCAAGAAGCTGGCGGGGCAGGATCCGAAAGGCTTGCGCGCACTGGAAGCAATCGAAGGGGCCGTCGAAAAGGGGCAATCGCTGACGCGGCAGCTCCTGACCTTCTCGCGGCGGCAGACCTTGAACCCCGTGGTGACGGGCATCGCCGAGCGCATCGAGGCGTTCCGCAGGATGCTTGGAAGCTCGAACGCCGAGAAGGCGCGGCTGGTTGCCGACATCCCGTCCAGCATTTGGCCCGTGAAGGCCGACATCAACGAATTCGAGCTGGCGCTGCTCAACATCACGCTCAATGCGCGGGAAGCGATGCCCGAGGGCGGCGTGATCACCATTACCGCGGAGAACGCCGTGCTGAAGCGCGAGGACAATCCCGGCCAGCTCGAAGGGGATTTCGCCGCGATCACCATCGCCGATACGGGCACCGGTATTCCGGAGGAGATACTGCCCAAGGTTTTCGACCCGTTCTTCACCACCAAGGGCGGCACCAAGGAGCCAGGACTCGGCCTGTCGCAGGTGCATGGCTTCGCCCATCAATCGGGCGGCACCGTAGCCATCGACAGCAAGCTAGGCCGGGGCACGCGGGTAACGCTCTATTTGCCCAGGGCGAAGTCGCTGCCGGAGCGCGTGGCGGGAGAGGCCGTGAGACAGGCCACCGGCGGAGGCAGGGCGCTGCTTGTCGACGACAACCGCGATGTGCTTGAGGTGAGCGCGCTTTACCTGCGCGAGCTTGGGTATGAGGTCGATACGCTGGACAGTGCCAAGCCCGCCCTCAAAGCCATCGAGCGGGAGCATTATTCGCTCGTGGTGAGCGACGTGGTCATGGCCGGGATGGATGGGATCGACCTTGCGCAGGCGATCCGCAAGAAGCTGCCCAACATGCCCATCGTGCTGGTTACGGGCTACAGCAAAGTTCCGCCTTCGGTCGGCGAGGAGTTCGTGCTGGTCCGCAAGCCTTATCAGCTTGAGGATTTAAGCCGCGCGGTCAGCACCGCCATCGCCGCCGCCGCCAAGCCTGGCAACCTCGTGCATTTGGAGCCGCTGCGCGCCAGCCGCCGGCAAGACTCCACCTGATTGCCTGGGCCGCAAGTACCAGAATATTGAACTCGCCGCGCGGTGTGCCATCTTTGCTGCATGGGCGATGAGTTGCGGGCCGAGGCACCTTTGAAGCTTGAGACGGTGCTGTATGCGCTGAGCGATCCTGTGCGCCTGCATATTGTGCGCAACCTGGCTTTGCGCGGGGAACTCGCCTGTTACGCGGCCGTGGCCGGGCTCGACATAGCAAAGTCCACGCAATCGCACCATTACCGCATCCTGCGCGAGGCGGGGCTGATCGCGCAGCGCAAGGAGGGTGTGTGCTTCATTTCGCGTTTGCGCAAGCCGGATATCGACGCGCGCTTTCCGGGGCTGCTTGACGTGGTGCTGCGTAATTACCGGGGCTGACCGGCCACACGCGTTTGACCTGCCGCGGTCCTTCTTGCGGGACATAACCGGAGGATGTCAGGGACGCTATAAGCTCAGCCAGATGACGGCGCCCCAAAACAACAGACCCAAAATAGCGGCGGCTGTGTATGCGATCGGAAAAAGCCAGGGACTGCGGTGATCGCTGTTTCCGCTTCGCAATGACACCTCCGGCGATGGCTCCGCCTGGCGAGCCGGAAGTCGCGGCTTGCACGTGATACGCGGCGGTTCCTGGGACAGCATCGCCTGGGTAGTGCGTGCTGCGATTCGCGGTGCGGGTGGACGCGGCTTTCAGAGCAGCAGCATCGGGTTCCGCTGCGCCAGGATTCTCAAATGAGGAGCGGCGGAAAAGGCGGGAGCGCTGCAAGCGCCGCGCGCAGCCGAAGCAATTGCACGCCGCATTCCGGGTTAAATTAACGTAAACATCGCGTGCATTGCTATTATAGTTAACCGTAACACGGTAAACGCGGCACCGGGATGCGATTTTTACGTGCATTTCAGCGAATTTTTGCGTGTATTCACGCGTTTTTTGCGTTTCAAAAACCCCGTTAAATATACGCACAACTTGCGGATTAACCTTGAAGACGGCTGAAATTCGTCCAAGCGCGACGCCTCATGATCACTTTGTGTATAAATTTCAATGGATTAGCTAAACGTCCCGGCTTAACACTTCTTTAAGCCCTCTCTGCTAAATTGACTCAACATCGAGAAACGGCGCAAACTGGCGCAAACCGCAGCCGGCAGCGTTAACAAAGTTTGATTTGGCAGTCCGCCGCCAGCGAGAACCCCGCACCCTGGCCGCGGACTGCCGCCCTTTGCGCCGGCACCAAGCCACTGCCGTGCTTGCCAAAATGCGACATACGTGCTACTGACTGGCTAGTCAGTCAGTGAGTTGCGTATGGAGCCCGAACTTCCAGAGAAGTGTGCCGCCGCCCCCGCCGGGGACAAGGCCCCGCCGCGCCGCGCGCCTGGGGAACGGCAGGAAGCCATCCTAAAGGCCGCCCTCGACGTTTTCTCCGAACACGGCTTCGCCGCCGCCCGCCTCGACGATATCGCCGCCCGCGCCGGCGTCGCCAAGGGCACGCTCTACCTCTATTTTCCAGACAAGGAGACGCTGTTCGAGCGGATGCTTGAGAGCGTTGCCGCGCCCGCGCTAAGCCAGCTCGCCCGCCTCGCCCAGGCGGAGGACGTGCCGCCCGCCGCCGCAATCGCCGCGCTACTCGCCTTCTTCGAAACCCAAGTCATTGGAACTCCACGGGAAAAGGTAATCCGCCTGATCCTGCAGGAAGGCGCGCGCTTTCCCCGGCTGGCCAAGTTTTATTACGAAGAAGTGATCGCCAAGGGGCTCGCCGCCGTCCGCACCATCGTTGCTCGCGAAAAGCACAACAATATCAATGCTGAAGCCTTGGCGCGGTTTCCGCAGCTCATATTCGCGCCGCTGCTGATGTCGATCATCTGGCGCAGCACGTTCCAGCAGTTCGAACCGCTCGATGTTCCGGCGCTTATCGCGGCCCACAAGGAAATCTTGCTGCACGGCCAATGGGGGGATAACCAATGAAGTCCAAGCGCGTCTTGTTGCTTGTTTTACTCGCCGCCGCCGTCGCCGGCGGATTCTGGTGGTTCTACCTGCGGAATTCCTCGAACGGCCCGCTAATACTTCAGGGAAACGTCGAGGTGCGCCAGGTCAACCTTGGCTTCAAGGTAGCGGGCCGCATCGAAAAGCTTTATGTGGACGAGGGCGACGCGGTCGTGCCCGGCCAGAAGCTTGCCTCGCTTGAGAAAATCTACTTCGACAACACCCTGGCCCAGGCGCGCGCCCAGCGCGATCAGGCCGCCGCCAATTACGACAAGCTCCGCCATGGCAGCCGGCCGGAGGAGATCGCGCAGGCCAAGGCCGCCGTCGCCGAACGCCAAGCCGCGCTGACCAATGCGCGCGTGATTCTGGAGCGGGCAAAGGCACTTATCAAGTCTCCCGCCGGCTCGAAGAAAGCCCTCGACGACGCCCAGGCCGCCGAGCGCCAGGCCGACGCGCTGCTCAATTCCACCCGCCAAGCCCTGCGCCTAGCCGAGGCCGGCTTCCGCAAGGAGGACATCGCGCTCGGAAAGGGCCAGTTGGATGAACGGAACGTGGCGGTGCAGGTGGCCGAACGCAACCTTGCGGACGCCGACCTGATCGCGCCTAGCAAGGGCATCGTACTGAGCCGGGTGCGCGAGGTAGGCGCCATCGTCGCCGCTGGCGAAACCGTTTTCGTACTGAGTCTTACCACGCCGGTGTGGGTCAGAACCTACGTGTCCGAGCCCGATCTGGGCCGCATCCGCCCCGGCCAGGAGGTGCAAATCAAGACCGACACGCCGGGCGGCAAGACCCTCACCGGCAAGATCGGCTTCATCTCGACCACGGCGGAATTCACGCCCAAGACCGTCGAAACCACCGAGCTTCGCACCTCGCTCGTCTACCGCCTGCGCATCGTGGTGGACGACGATACAGGCTTCCTGCGCCAGGGTATGCCCGTGACCGTTATCACAGAACCGCCCGCAGAACCCGCCAAAAAAGGAACCCCCATCGCAAGCGGGAGCTGACCATGAAGGAGCCGCTCGCTGCAGTCGAGAACCTGACCAAGCGGTTCGCGCCCACAGCGCCCCCGGCAATCGACGCGCTGAGTTTTACGATCAGCTCAGGCCAGGTGACGGGCATCGTGGGGCCGGATGGCGCGGGCAAGACCACGCTCATGCGGCTCCTGGCGGGGCTGCTGGCGCCCTCCGAAGGCCATGCCACGGTCTGCGGCCACGATACGATCAAGGACGCGCTGGGCCTGCATCATGCCATCGGCTATATGCCGCAGCGCTTCGGCCTCTACGAAGACCTTACCGTGCTCGAAAACCTGACGCTTTACGCGGATTTACGCGGCGTCGTGGGCAAAGAGCGCGATGAAAGCTTCGAGCGGCTGCTGGCCTTCACCGATCTGGCCCGCTTCACCGGCCGGCTTGCGGGACGGCTTTCCGGCGGCATGAAGCAGAAGCTCGGGCTTGCCTGCGCGATGCTGCGCTCGCCGCGCCTGCTCCTGCTGGACGAGCCAAGCGTGGGCGTGGACCCCATCTCACGGCGCGAATTATGGCGCATGGTCAATGAGTTGACCGGAGAGGGCGTGGGCGTGGTCTGGACCACGGCCTATCTCGACGAAGCCGAGAATTGCACCGAGGTGCTGGTCATGAACGAAGGCAAGCTCCTGTTCCAGGGCGATCCCAAGGCGATGACCGAAAGCATCGAACACCGCGCTTTTCTCGTGCGCGGTGTGGCCGGCGAGCGCCGCACGCTCCTGACCCGCGCTCTGGCCCGGCCCGAAATCATCGACGGCGTGATCCAGGGCGAAGCGGTGCGGCTCGTCATAGCAGAGGGAGCGAAGGAGCCAGAGCCTTCGGACCTGATGGATCTCGCAGGCCCCCTCACCCCCAGCTCCTCTCCCGCAAGGGGAGAGGGGAGTCCGGCCGCACCCCTTGAGAAGGCGTCTCCTCTCCCCGGCGGGGAGAGGGACATGGTGAGGGGGCCTTCCGGAATTTCCTCCTCCTCGATCACTATCGAGCCGGCGAAGCCGCGCTTCGAGGACGCCTTCGTCGCCCTGCTCGGCGGCCAGCCGAAGCGGGTGCAGGCTTTCGAGGTACCCACGCGTCCAGCCAATGGCAACGGCGATGTTGCAGTCGAAGCCGAGGGCCTAACCAAGGTGTTTGGCGATTTCACCGCAGCGGATCGCATCTCTTTCAATATCAAGCGCGGCGAAATCTTCGGCCTTCTGGGACCGAACGGCGCAGGCAAATCGACCACGTTCAAAATGATGTGCGGCCTGTTGCGGCCAACCGCCGGCTCCGCGCATGTGGACGGCTACGATCTTTACCGCGCGCCATCTGTCGCGCGCGCCCGGCTCGGCTACATGGCCCAGAAGTTCTCGCTATATGGCGATCTGAGCGTTCAGGACAATTTGCAGTTTTTCGGCGGGGTTTACGGCCTGACCGGCGCTAAAAAGCGCGACGCTATCGGCCGCGTGATCGCCGCATTCGATCTGGAGCCGCATCTTAAAACCCAATCGGCCGAGCTACCCCTGGGGTTCAAGCAGCGGCTGGCCTTGTCCTGCGCCATCCTGCATAACCCGCCCGTGCTGTTCCTGGACGAGCCGACGTCGGGCGTCGATCCGCTCACCCGGCGCGAATTCTGGGGCTTTATCAACGCGATGACCGGCAGCGGCGTCACGGTCATGGTGACGACGCACTTCATGGATGAAGCCGAATATTGCGACCGGGTGGCGTTGATCTACCGGGGCAAGAGTATCGCCACCGGCACGCCCGACGAACTGCAAGCCTCGGTGAAAAGCGCGGCCCTGCCAGCGCCAACCCTTGAGGATGCCTTTATCGCGCTGATCGAAGCGCAAGAGCAGCGGGAGGCCGCATGACCGTAACGCTACCGGAGTGCGCAATTTTGGAGGGCGCAACCCCTCACCCTGTCCCTCTCCCTCTGGGAGAGGGGACGCTAGAAATTCCGCCGCGGGTAATTCGAGGGTCCCTTCTCCATCCGCATCCGCTTGCAGATGCGGACACTTCGAGATGCAAGCCCGCCAAGGCGGGCTTGCGGGGAGAAGGACAGGATGAGGGGGGATTCCCTCCGTGTAATCCGCAACCTAACGATCACCTCAACGCTGCTTCGCGGGAGGTGCCATGACCACGCCCCCACAGCCGGCCGCGATTCCAGACCCGAGGGAAGGCCGCCTGCGCCGCATCAAGGCGCTTGCCCGCAAGGAGACGCTGCAAACGCTTCGCGATCCGAGCAGCCTGATCGTGGCCATCGTACTGCCGATGCTCCTGCTGTTTCTCTATGGCTATGGCGTCTCCTTCGATGTCACCAATGTGCGCATCGGGCTCGTGATCGAAGATCCGACACCTGCGACAGACCAGTTCCGGCACTCGCTTTCCAACACGCGCTACTTCAATGTGCGTGTGAGCCCCACGCGGCAGGCCTTCCTCGACGATCTGACCGCCGGCCGCCTCGATGGCATAGTCGTCCTCGCCGGCGACTTCTCGCGGCGGCTTGGCCGAGCCGACACCGCGCCCGTGCAGATCATCACCGACGGCACCGATCCGAACACTGCGGCGCTGGTCACGGGCTATGTCAAGGGCGCGTGGCAATCCTGGCTCAACCAGCGGCTCATCAGCGCGGGCGCGCCCCCTGTGGGGCTCATCGCGGCCGAACCGCGTGTGTGGTTCAATCCCGAGCTTGAAAGCCGCCGCTTTCTCGTGCCCGGCTCCATCGCGCTCATCTTGATGATGATCGGCTCGATGCTAACCGCGCTGGTCGTGTCGCGCGAATGGGAGCGCGGCACCATCGAAGCGCTTCTGGCCACGCCCGCCAGCGTGCCCGAGTTCCTGATCAGCAAGGTCATACCGAACTTCGCGCTCGGCTGCGTGGCGATGGCGGTTTCGGTGGCCTTCGCGATTTTCGTTTTCGACGTGCCGCTGCGCGGCTCGGCCTTGATGCTCATCGCCACGACGGCGGTGTTTCTGCTGGCCGCGCTCAGCATCGGCCTTTTGATCTCCACGGTCGCGCACACGCAGTTCGTTGCGAGCCAGATCGCCATGCTCGCCTCGTTCCTGCCGGGCCTGTTCTTCTCCAACTTCATTTTCGAGGTCGCGAGTATGCCGGCGCCCTTGCGAGCTTTCTCAAGGCTCGTTCCGGCCCGCTATTTCGTCTCCGCCCTGCAAACGATCTTCCTTGCCGGCGACATCGCGGAGGTGCTCGTTCCGAGCATCCTGATCCTGCTGCTCATGAGCGCGGTGGTTCTAGTGCTGACAGCGCGCAATTCCAGAATGAGGCTCGACTGATGATCCAAGATCTATCAATTGCAGCGGAATTTCCGGCGCAGGAGAGGACACCGCAGCGTCATTCCCGCGAAGACGGGATTCTATTTATCACGCTAGAACAAGCTCTTATATGCCCCACCGCTTTCGAACATGTGAAAAAACCGGCAGCGCTCTCCGCTGTCATGGCCGGGCTTGACCCTCGGGTTTTTGCCCGAGGGCAAGCTCCGGCCATCCAGAGCCATACTGAATTCATTGGATTTTTCATGGATGGCCCGGTCAAGCCGGGCCATGACAACTGGGTGTCGGGAGGCCGCGCCAATTATTTCACACGCTCTTTCGCGGGGACGGCGCTGCGGGTGGAGGGCAAATGATGGTAATCCCCCCCAGACTCATCGCGCTCATCGTCAAGGAGCTGATCTCGGCCTTCAAGGACCCGAAGACGCGGATGGCCTTCATCATCCCGCCCTTGATCCAGATCCTGCTTTACTCCTATGCCGCGACGCTTGAGGTCACGAACGTTCCCATCGCGGTGTACAACGAGGACTGGGGGCAGGCCTCGCGGCAGCTCATCAGCCGCTTCGAGCGCGCCTCGGCCTTCTCCAAGGTTATTTTCCTGAAAAGCGATGCCGAGCTGCGCGACGCCATCGACTCGCAGGAAGTCCTGGTTGCAGTCCATTTCGGGCAGGATTTCTCGCGCAAGCTCGCGGCAAGGGAGCAAGCGCCGCTACAGATCATTCTGGATGGCCGCCGGTCGAACAGCGCGCAAATCCTCAACGGCTACCTCAACAATATCCTCCTGCAATTCCAGACGGATTACCTGCTCGGCAAGGCGCGGCCCCCAGCCGTAAGCGTTGCGGTGGACCGCTCCTGGTACAATCCCAACCGCGAATACCGCCTGGCCATGGTGCCCGCCCTGGTGGGCACGCTGACCATGACGACGGTGCTTTTCGTCATCGTCATGTCGGTCGCGCGCGAGCGGGAACTCGGCACATTCGAGCAGCTTCTGGTCTCGCCGCTCCTGCCAATCGAGATCATTATCGGCAAGGCTGTGCCAGGGCTCATCATCGGCTTCGGGGTTGCTACGGGCATCTGCCTCATTATTACGTTTGGATTCGGCATTCCGCTCACCGGCTCGGTTTTCGTGCTTTTCACGGGCCTTTTCGTTTTTCTGCTTGCGATCATCGGCGTGGCGCTGTTCATCTCCTCGCTCGCTTCCACGCAGCAGCAGGCCATGCTGGGCGCAATGGTCTACATGATGCCCGCGATGATGCTCTCAGGCTTCGCGAGCCCGGTGCAGAACATGCCAACTTGGCTGCAACCCGTGGCGCTCCTGAACCCGCTCACGCACTTCCTGGTCATCGTGCGCGGTGTGTTCTTGCGGGACATGCCGATGATGCTGGTTGCGCAGCGGATATGGCCGATGCTGATTATCGCTGTATTTACCCTAACGGCCGCGACCTGGCTGTTCCGGCGCAGTCTCAACGGCTAACCGGCGTGGCACGGGCAGCGCGACGAAAGTTGGGCAGACAAGCGGTCGAATCGCTTTAAAATCAATGCGTCATTGCAGGATTTATGGCGAAAACCGGCCGGTTCAGGGGGGACCACACATGTTTCGAACGCTCATGCCAGTGGCGATAGCCGCTGCCTTTTGCCTTATCACGGTCACGGCAAGCGCGGAGGATTCCGCCGATGCGGAGGCCGCCTGCACGCCCGACGTTTTCCGGCTGTGCAGCGCCTACATTCCGAGCGAGGACAAGATCGTCGCCTGCCTGATCAGGAATAAGACCAAGCTCAGCCCAGCCTGCCGCAAGATTTTCTCTTCTTAGGGGCCGGGAGACCCGGTAACCGCCGGAAGCCTGCGGACCGGCCCCGGCGTCGAGGCTCTATTCTTTGGCGCCGCGTTTCCGCAGCAGCTCCGCCTCCTCGGGATGGCTGTGTTTCAGGGCAATCGACAAGGCAGTCTTGCCGTCCTTTGTCTTTGCATTCACGTCAGCCCCCGCATCGAGCAGCGCCTTCGTGATATCCAGCCGCCCGGCAAACGCAGCTCCCATTAGCGGTGTTACGCCATTGGCCGCGGCGGCGTTGGCATCGGCTTTTGCGGCCAGCAAAGCCCGCACAACATCAATCTGTCCATTGTATGCGGCAAGATAGAGCGCCGTGTGCCCATCGTCACCCTTGGCATTCGCATCCGCGCCCCCGGCGAGCAGCGCCTCGACGGCTCCCGCATGGCCATTTTGCGCGGCCATGAACAGCGGCGTCGCACCATTCCTGGCCTGGACGTTTATATCGGCGCCCGCCGCGAGCAGAGCCTTCACGATATCCGTATGGCCGCGCGAACAAGCAAGCATCAAAGCGGTCACGCCGTTGAGCGTCTTGGCGTTGACATCGGCTTTGCCCTCGATCAAGGCCTGCGCCGTATCGAGACGGCCTTTTTCCGAAACCAGCATCAGCGCCGTGAAACCGCCTTTCGTCCGGGAGTTCACATCCACGCCCGAAGCGAGCACGGCCTTGACTTGGGCAACATTGCCTTCCATCGCATAGTCGGCAAGGCTTGGCTGCTTTGCGCTTGCGGGCGCGGCGGCGAAAAGACTGGCAGCTATCGTAAGCGCCAATGAGAATTTTCCTAAAGATTTCATGTCAAGCCTCCCTTGCCGCCGGCTGGCTGGAACCGGCGGTGGGACCCTAGCCGGCTTGGACCTGGCAGGGAACTGGAAATCGGGACGCAGGCCGGTCTCTCGGGAGACGGCTTGGCTGCCGTTTACTTGCTGGCGGCGGTGGGCCGCATATTGAGCAGCAACAGTCGTTCTGGGCGTCAAACCGTGGCGAAAACGTCACTTTGCTGTGGAAACTCTAGGCCTCCAATTGTATAGGCGCGGCGAATCTGGCTTTCGATGAAGTTGTCAATACTGAAAAGCTAGGGGCAAAGACCATGGCAGGAAAGAAACCAGCAGCCAAGCCCGCAGCGAAAGCAGCTCCCAAAGCCGCTGCCGCTCCCGTGAAGGCTGCGCCGAAGGCGAAAAAGGGCAAGTAACGCCCTAATAGCAGTATTGAGTTGCGAGGCGCGGTTTTGCGCCTCGTTTTTTTTGCCCGGTGGGACGGCACCATATTAGCCGGCCTGGATAACATTGCGCATCGTGCCGATTTCCACGATCTCCGTCTCCATCACATCGCCGGGTTTCAAGTATTCGGGCGGGGTGCGGCCCATGCCCACGCCGGGCGGCGTCCCGGTGGCGATCACATCGCCCGGTTCGAGCGTCAGCCCGCGCGACAACTCAGCGATCAGGCGCGGCACCTTGAAATACATGTCCCTTGTATTGCCGTCCTGTTTTACTTCCCCGTTCACGCGGCAGATGAGCCGGAGGTTATCACGGCCGAGTTCATCGGCGGGCACGATCCATGGCCCCACCGGCGCGTGGCCGTCGAGGCTCTTGCCCTTGAACCACTGGCCGCCATGCCAGCTTTTCTGGATGTCACGCGCCGATATGTCGTTCAATACCGTGTAGCCGAAGATATAACCGGCGGCGTCCGCCTCGCTTATGTTGCGCCCGCGCCGGCCGATGATCACGGCCAGCTCCACCTCCCAGTCGATTTCAGCGGAGATCGCGGCGTCGAAGGGGACCGGGTCGAACGGGCCGTTGAGCGCATTCGTGCCCTTGGTGAAGAACACCGGATGCTCCGGCATTTGCTGCGTGGCGGCGCGGAAGCGCTGGCTTTCCTCGAAGTGCTCCATATAGTTCCAGCCCACGCAGGTAATGTTGCGCGTAAGCTTCGGGATGGGCGGCAGCAGCTTGACCTCCTCAAGCTTAGTGCCGGCGTGACTGCTGTCCGCCGCCAGTTCGCGCACCTTGGCGAGAGCCTCTGGCCCAGCCTCGATCAGCGCCAGCATCGAGGTTCCGTCGAAGCCCAGCTCCATCTTCGCCTGGGAAGCGGCCCCGGCGGCATCCAGCACACGCCCATCCGCCCGCGCCAGCCCCAAGCGCGGCGCGCCGCCTCCGCGCGAATAGCTCAGGAGGCGCAGTTTCCCGTCTGCCGGCACTTCGATTCGCGTCATGCGATTGCCCTTCGTTCATGTGTCCCTTGCGTCCGGAGCACAGTTTATTCCAGCGGCCCGTGCGGGGGAATTACTCCAGCGCGGCGCATCCACGCAATCCAACGCAAGCGGGAGCGAGGCTTGCCCGCGAGGCGGGCGGCAACGCCGGCGATAGAAACTTGACATTTCCGATCCGTTGCTTATCCTTTAACCAATTTTTATGGGTTTCCGCCGCGTCTTGTGCGCGTGGAGACTTGTCACATCGAAGGCTGCCCCATTGGCAGCTTTTTTTGTATGTACAATGCCTGCAGAGGTGAACCCATGGACAGCACTGTCCAAGCTATAGGACGTTCCAGACGCTGGCCCGGAACCGGGTGTGGAGCGCATTTCGCATTTTCAACACGGCTGCTTTCTTTTCGATGCGCAAACCCGCGGCGGCACGGCAAGGTTGAGTTCTCTTGAGCCCGTGGCGCGCATCGGATACATAACAGCGTCTTTCCCATAAGGGGTCCGCGATAGCGGTTAGGGGGCGGCTTTCTTAGGGTAAGGGAGCCGCAGGCTTAGTCATGTAAGACAGGAACAAAGGATGCCTGCCTATTCACCACTGTGTACCATTTTTGAGAAGCTGGCGGCCATAATAACGGGGGAGAAACGATCCGGCGGAGTAGGAATAAGCGAGGACGCACCACGAAGCGATACAAATCAAGAAGTTACAGGCACTAAAGAAAAGGAAGGCGCAAGCATGAGCGCACCCAAATACGTTTATAGATTCGGCGCGGGCAAGGCTGAGGGCTCGGCCGATATGAAAAATTTGCTAGGCGGCAAAGGCGCAAATCTAGCCGAAATGGCGAACCTTGGCCTGCCGGTGCCTCCAGGCTTCACGATCACGACCGAGGTCTGCACCTACTATTATGCAAACGGCAAGAAGCTGCCCGAGTCGCTACATGCCGATGTGCAGGCGGCCGTGGCACAGATCGGCGAAGCGGTCGGCGCTGTGTTCGGCGACGCGCAGAACCCGCTGCTGGTGTCGGTGCGCTCGGGTAGCCGCGCCTCAATGCCGGGCATGATGGACACGATCCTCAATCTCGGTCTCAACGACCAGACGGTGGAGGGCCTTGCCGCGCGTTCCGGCAACCGCCGCTTCGCCTTCGACAGCTACCGGCGCTTCATTACGATGTACTCGAACGTCGTGCTCGACATGAAGCATCACGACTTCGAGGAAATCCTAGACCACTACAAGCACCAGAACGGCTACAATCTCGACACCGATCTTACCGCCGAAGACTGGCAGACAGTGATCGTGAGTTACAAGCAGGCCATTGAAGCCAAGCTCGGCAAGCCGTTCCCGCAGGATATCAACGAGCAGCTCTGGGGCGCGATCGGCGCGGTGTTCGATAGCTGGAACAATCCGCGCGCCATCAAATACCGGCAGCTCAACAACCTGCCGGAAAGCTGGGGCACCGCGGTCAACGTCCAGGCCATGGTGTTCGGCAACCGCGGCGAAACCAGCGCGACCGGTGTCGCCTTCACCCGCAACCCCGCAAGGGGCGATAAGAAGCTCTACGGCGAGTTCCTGGTGAACGCGCAGGGCGAGGACGTGGTGGCCGGCATCCGCACGCCGCAGTCCATCACCGAGGAGGCGCGCATCGAAGGCGGCAGCGACAAACCGTCGCTGGAAACCGTCATGCCGGAGGCCTTCGTGCAGTTCAGAGGCATCTGCGAGACGCTGGAGAAGCACTACCGCGACATGCAGGACGTGGAGTTCACCATCCAGGAAGGCAAGCTCTGGATGCTGCAATGCCGCAACGGCAAGCGGACCACGCCCGCAGCGCTCAAGATCGCGGTTGAGATGGCGCACGAAGGGCTGATCACCAAGGAAGAGGCCGTCACCCGCATCGAGGCCGCACAGCTCGACCAGCTCCTGCATCCGACCATCGACCCCTCCGCCACGTTCAAGGTTATCGCGAAGGGCCTTCCCGCTTCGCCGGGCGCTGCCTGCGGCGAGATCGTCTTCTCGCCGGACGACGCCGAGAAGCTCAGGGACCAGGGTCACACGGTCATCCTTGTGCGCAACGAGACGAGCCCGGAAGACATCCACGGTATGCACGCGGCGGCCGGCATTCTCACCGCGCGCGGTGGTATGACGAGCCACGCGGCGGTGGTCGCGCGCGGCATGGGACGGCCCTGCGTTTCGGGCGCCAGCGCCTTGCGCATCAATTATGAGCAGCGCACGCTTGTTGCGGGCGACGTCACACTCAAGGAAGGCGACATCATCACCATAGACGGCGCCAACGGCACCGTTATTGAGGGCGCAGTGCAAATGCGCCAGCCTGAGCTGACCGGCGATTTCGGCACGCTCATGGAATGGGCGGACAGCCTGCGCCGCATGAAGGTCCGCACCAACGCCGACACGCCCGCCGACGCCAAGCAGGCGCGCGAATTCGGCGCGGAGGGCATCGGCCTCTGCCGCACCGAGCACATGTTCTTCGAGCCGGACCGGATCATGGCCGTGCGCGAGATGATCGTGGCGGAGGACCAGGAAGGCCGGCGCGCGGCGCTCGCCAAGATCCTGCCGATGCAGCGGCAAGACTTCATCGGGCTGTTCGAGATCATGGCAGGCCTGCCGGTGACGATCCGCCTGCTCGATCCGCCGCTGCACGAGTTCCTGCCGCACGGCGAGAACGAGATCAACGAACTGGCTCACGCGTTGAACATCGAACCGGTGGCGTTGCGCGCCCGCCTCGCCCAGCTCCACGAGCAGAATCCGATGCTTGGCCATCGCGGCTGCCGTCTCGCCATCACCTTCCCGGAGATCGCGGAGATGCAGGCGCGCGCCATCTTCGAGGCGGCCGTGGCGGTGAGCAAGAGCACCGGCAATCCCGTCGTGCCGGAGGTCATGGTTCCGCTGATCGCAACCAAGAAGGAACTCGATATCCTGAAGGCGGTCATCGACAAGGTGGCGCAGGAAGTGCAGGCCGAGCAAGGCGCGTTCACCTATATGGTGGGCACCATGATCGAGCTGCCGCGCGCGGCGCTGCAGGCGGGCAGCATCGCCAGCACCGCGGAGTTCTTCTCCTTCGGCACCAACGACCTCACGCAAACGACCTTCGGCCTTAGCCGCGACGACTCCGGCACGTTCCTCGGCGACTATATCTCGCAGGAGATCTTCCAGACCGATCCGTTCGTCTCGCTCGACACCGAAGGCGTGGGTCAGCTCGTGCAGATGGCGGCGGAGCGCGGGCGCAAGACGCGGCCTGGGCTGAAGCTCGGCATCTGCGGCGAGCATGGCGGTGACCCGGCGTCCATCGAGTTCTGCGAGACCGTGGGGCTCGACTATGTGTCGTGCTCGCCGTTCCGTGTGCCGGTGGCAAGGCTGGCGGCGGCGCAGGCTGCCGTGCGGGCCAAAGGCGGCGGCAGCACGTCGTCCACGGCGTAGGCAGCGGCACTTAGCCGCTAATCTGGATACACCAATGGCTAAGCGGCGTCCCTGCCGCTTAGCCAATCGTATACGCCGCCGGAAGTCATTATGGCCGTGGCTCGCTACACGTACCCAAGCCAGAGCGATGCCAGCATACCTATGCCAAGCAGCAGGATGATTGTTCCCGCCGCGAGATGCAATGTTTCAAGGTTCCTGGTCCGCCATTCTTCGGTCTTTTCAACTGTGGCCAGCCCAAAATACATGGCAATGGTTATTCCAGCCATCGGCGCGATGAACACTGTATTATAGAGAAGCAGCCAAAGCATCGCGCTCATGCGCGTTTCGGTTTCCGCAAGCAGTCCGAGAATCACGATATAGGGGCCGGATGTGCAGGGTAGCAGAAACAGGCTCACCACGAAGCCGGTAAAGAAAGCGCCTGGAACGGACGTGACCCCCTGGACAATTCGCCTGAGCCTTGGCCGCCAGCTAAGCGGCACCTCCATTACGAACCATTTTCCGTACCAAAAATAATCCTTGAGGTTGAAAAGCCCGGTCACGATCGCGAGCACCGAAACCGCGATGTAAATCCCTCGCGTAACGCCCGCGGCTTCCACGGCGGAGTACAAGCCAATGCCCATCATGTAGTAGGAAATGAAGACCGAAGCGGAGAAAGCCAGGCCCGCCCATAGCGCCCGTTTTCTACCGCCCGCGCTTAGCACGGCCGTAATGAGAATAATCAGGACGGCGAATTCGCAAGGGTTGATCGCGTCCACAGCAGCGCCAAGCAGCACCGCCGTCAAAGTCAAGGGCCGGGCGCGCGCGGGGCCCGAAAGGCGGGCCAAAGGAGAAGCGCAATACTGTTCGATGCACCGCGAAATCTGCTGCCCGATCTGCGGCCGCATCTCATCGCTGAAGCCAACAGTGACGTTATCGCCTATAAATGTTGTGGGCACCCCCTTGATCTGAGTGCTATACGCGGCGGCCATTCGCTCGAACAGACGCGCGTTTTCGCTGGAAAAGTAGACTTCGTACTCTCTCACCTTCAACTGCGGGTGCTTTTCTTGAACCGTCTGCAGAAATTCCCTCATCTTGGCGCAATGGGGACATCCGGTGCCGTAGAAAAAGGCGATCTCGGTCTGCTTCCCGGTTTGCGCAAATAGCGGGCTGGCGGCATAACAGAAAGTGAAGGCAGTTATAAGAATAGTAATAAGGGCGGCCGTGGAAACGCTTAAGCGGCGCATTGCCATCACTCCTGATTCAAAAAGGTAGCCCCATCGAGCGGAGGCAGGCTGCGGGAATTATATCTACACCCTGACTCACTGAGGCCCCGAGAGAAAGTGCTTGCCGAGTTCCGCGAACAGGATTCTGCTGGCGGCATGATTCGCGGTGGCTTTTTGAGCGCAGAGTAACGCAAAGAACCGGTTTCGCTGGCCCGCGGCGGCTTAGCGGAGCACCGGGTTGCACGCCGGGCGAATTCCATCCTGCTTCTGGACGATGGCTGGAGCTGCGAGCGGGTGGCCAAGGCTCTCTATCTGGATGACGATACGGTCAGAAACTGGCGTAAGCTTTACGAAGACCGCGGGATT
>JBNKTW010000007.1:0-23681 GCA_050298295.1 Rhodomicrobiaceae bacterium | reverse complement strand
CGAAACGCGCTTCACTCTCCTGCGCTGCGTGAAGATCCATCCCCGCCATCCCTCTTTGACGCGCGAATCATCTTCATAGCAAATTCGTTCAGGGTGGGCCTGCTTCAGAGGCTGCGGCTTTGTGACTCAGTAAGACTAGCGGCGAGATTGCCGGCGCCTCTTGGCTCGTGCCGCCGTACCGGTGTATATTCGATGCACGTGCCGTGACGCCAACCTGGGCAATCGGCATCGATGCCGCCTGCCTTAGCGCTCTCTGTAACGCCCATCCTCAGCTGGGCTATGAGATCATGAAGCACTTCATTCCGATCCTCGCGCAGCAGTTCGATGCAAGCCGCCTGCAATTCTTCGACGTTTATGCAAGAGCTAACCTCAGTCCCGCTGCTCGCTTCCATTGAGTTCGCGCTTGAGGCGGTCCAGATCGGGGATGGCGAGAGCGGAGCCTTCCAGGCGGCGAACAATTCCATCGCGGATAAGCCCGGCAATCACGGTGGAGACGGATTGGCGGGTCGCCCCGATCTGCATGGCGAACTCCTCGGCGCTTGGCGGCTTGTCGAGAACGATGCCCTCGCCGCTTTCGCAGCCATCGCGGCCCGCAGCCTCACATAACGCCCTGATGACGCGGTATTTCACACCCCGGAACACCATGTCCTCAATCATCTGCTCCGATTTCTGAAGCATACGGCTGATTGCGGGTGTTGCAGATCGCGCTAGATCCGGATCGCGTTGGGCAAGATCCCGGAATGCCTTCCCGCTCATGATGACGATCTCGCTGTCCCTTTTTGCCTCGAACATCGAGGTTGCGTGAAGGGGCAGAGCGTCGCCAGCGTCGAGCATAAAGAGCGTAAGTTCCTTCCCCTCGAAGGAGGTGAAACACCTTAGCCGTCCTGTTCGAACAATGACAAAGCCTTGCGCTGCACTGATTTCCTCGTCTGCTCCGTAGACCAGCTGCCCCTTTTTGAGGTGCCGGGCCTTGAGTTGCCGCGCCATAGGCCCCCCCAGAAGCCGGTTGATGATTTCCGGCAGCGGCGGGTCGTCCTCCGCGTTTCCTCCGCCAGCGGCGCCGCTGGCGAGAGCCCCAGCCGGAGACCAGCCGCGATGGACGCGCTGCTGGGGACGCATCCGCGCGTACAGAAGCTTTCCTTTCCTCGTTTGAACGATGCAATCGTCTGACGCCGGGTTCTGGCTTACGCCGCCTTGCTCGACAGTGAACAAATCGTCGAAGCGGATCGCGCCTCTCGCGGGCCAATCGAGGCCGGCAAGAGCGATCCCGCTCCGGTTCGCTCCGGCGATGCGATCCCCCTCGAACGCAAGCAGCCCTTCCTGGGAGCTGCCAATCAGATAGGGATCGGAGTGAAAACGCATCTGCTCATGGTTCCCGAACTTGGCTTCGAACAGGTTGCGCTCGATTTGCTGAACGGCGCGGTTTGCGAGCGCAAGCGTATGGATTTGCGGTATATTTGATGCGCTCGTAAGGTCAAGCACGCCCGCAACTCCGCCGAATGGGTCGAAGATTGGCACGGCCGAACAGCTCAAAAAGCGATGCATTTCGAAGAAATGCTCACCGCCGATCACGGAGATCGCCTGTTTCTCGGCAAGTGCAGCGCCTATGGCGTTGGTGCCCGCGACTGCCTCTTCCCAGCCAGCGCCGGCGCGCAAAGCCACCCGCGCCGCTTCCCCGGCAAACTGGCCCTCCCCGAGCGAAAAGAGGACTGTCCCCTGCGGGTCCGTCAAGATAGCAATATCGCCGGCCATACCGACATCGCGGAACAAGGTTTCCAGTTCGCCCCGGGCGGCTCGCACAAGCGTTTCGTTTTGTTGTTGCGCCTCGCGCAATTGCTGGGCCGCCAGAACGTGAATTTCGGGCTTAGCCCCCATGTGGAGGCCCAGTTCCGCACTGCGTTTCCAGGATCGTAGAATGGGCAGGGGAATGTCCGCTCCGGGGAGGGCGCCTTCACTTAAGAACCGGCGCCGCGCCGCAATCGTCTTTTCCTCTGGACGCCGCCGTCCCATTGTAGCACCGCTCCCTGCCCAGCTTCACCGGTGAAGGACCATTACCTACACCTTACCTTGGCGTTGGCCCGGGATACAGACCATCGCACACGGACTATTTTCATTTTAAATGCGGGGTTAATTTTTTGCACGCTACAAGCCGGTATGATTGCCACCAAAATTTCGTCTTTACCTAGGTAGTGATAGGCTAATCTTAAGTTGGCCAGGTGTCCAGTGACACAAAATCCGGTGTCGATGACACTCGATATGTCCGGTTTCCGTGGCGCTCTAAATGTCCGGGTTGGTCCAAAGGGGCTGCAGTGCTGGCGGAGGCTGGTGCGGATTGTGGATGCGATCGGGCGTGTTCGTGGGTTGAGGGGAGCTTGCGGAAGCAATCAACCTGATGATCCTTTCTTCTGTGATCCTCCCTTCCAGCCTCCGCCGTTTGACGAACCGCCGTCGCCAAGCAAACTCCTGGGACTAGACGCCGTTTGCTCCAAGTAGACGCACAGCTACGCCATGGGCCTGCCACTCAATAATGTTTAGGCAGCCGGGGTCCTGAGTCACTCTGAAAATATTGCGCAGCGGCATGCCAAGTATATGACAGAGGATGACACGATTCACACCGGCATGAGCGGCGATTGCAATCGTCCCGGTTTCGTGTGTGGAAATTGAGGTGTTCCAAAAGCCGAGGACGCGACTTAATAGGTCTGCGAAACTTTCTCCATGTGGCGGCCGGAAATTTTCCATATCGCGCCCTCGCCGCTCGTACTCCGCGGGTTCCTGATCCGCAACCTCGCGCCGGAACCGGCCTTCCCAAGCGCCCAGGTTGATCTCGCGCAACTCCGGCCGGATGCCGAACGGGATGTCGCGGCCTTCCGCCAGTAGCTCCGCCGTCCGGCGGGAGCGGATAAGATCGCTGCAATAGATCGCGTCCAGCGCTATGTGCTCAATGCGGCGGGCTAGCAAGCGAATGCGCGCCTCGCCGTCCTGGCTCATCGGCAGATCAGTATGTCCGATGAACCTTTGCGCGGCATCCCCCGCGATCTCGCCGTGGCGGATCAGCAGCACGGTGCGCATGGTCCATCCTCCTGTATGAGCAATCGCCGCTTGGCGCCGTGGCGGAACATGACAGCATCCGCGAGCGCGGCTTCGGCCCGTAGCTCACCGCTTCGAAGTGCTTGTCCCACGGTGGGCGCGGCGGCAAGGCGGGCGTGGACGGCGTTCAGCAGGGCAGGCGAGCGCATCGCGACGGGGGCGGCGATGGAGAGCCAGAGCGTCAAAGGCGCGCCCTTTCGAACCGTGGCGGTGAAATCGGTGATGCCCTCAATCGCGAAAAGCGCCTCGTCGAGAACCGGCAACGTAAGCTCCGCGCCTCCTGTCAGCGCCACGCCTGCGCCCAAGCGCCCTGAAAAGGATGCGAGCCGCCGCAACACGGAGCCACAATTGCAAGGGGCCTCGACGAGGCGCACAAGATCGCCGGTCCGGTAGCGGACTAGCGGCACGCTTCGCCTGTTGAGCGTGGATACAACCGCCTCGCCCAGGATGCCGGGCTGTGCGGGCTCGCCTGTCCCTGGATCGACTACTTCGACGAAAAGCTCGTTCTCGCGCAAATGGCAGCCCGCATGATAGGCGCAATCGACCGCGCCCCCGTAGCCGGTTTCTGTCATGCCCCAGTGCTGGAAGATCTCCGCCCCACAGGCCGCGGTGATCGCCTGCGAGAGGCTTTTGGCCACGTAATCGGAACTCAGGAGCATGGCGCGGACCCTGAGCGGCGCGCTTCTTTCGCTTGCGGCGAGTCGGGCGGCGGCGAGTAGCGGCACGGGCGGCCCGGCGACGACATCGGGCTTGGCGGCTCTGAGCCATGCCACAAGTTCCGCCGGTCCGGAAGATACCGGCGCCAGCAAAGGCTCCGCGCCAAGGCGGCGCAGGGCGGTTGTTAGCCCTTCGCTGATGCCGCCCGGCCGGCCCGAGGGAAATGCGATCGCGGCGCGGTCGCCGGGCCGCGTGAGCATCGCCATGCCGTGATGGAAGAAATCGATAGTCGCTTCAAGATCTTCCGCTGTGAAATGAAGCCGTTTCGGCGCGCCGCTCGTCCCGGAGGTGTCGAGCGTTACAGCGCGGGCGATGGCGCTCTGCGACAGCGCCAGAAGCGGCGGATCGTTGCGGATTAGGTCCGCGGGCTCAGTAAAGGGAAACCGCGCGATGTCCTCGAAGCTGCTGATCTCGATCTCCGGCCAATCCGCGCGGGAGCGGTAGAACGGGCTGCTGGCGCGGGCGTAGGCAACGGTCTCGCGCAGGCGCTCAAGCTGCCAGGCGTCGAGCGCGGCGCGCGTCAAAGGCTGCGCCAGCCCAATCCGTTCCGCCACCCACCCGTCTAGTGTAGCCAGGGTCATGTCAACAGGCCCGTTGGCGGGAATTCGCTCGATTCAGGCACACAAATCTGGCGTTTACCAGCAGTCTGGGGCCGGTAGAGCGTGCGTCCATCGCAGGCGGTGAGATTATAGGCGCAGAACGGAATGACGCGCCGGTCCGGGGCAACGATGTGGATATGGCATTGGCGCAGGCGTTCGAGGTCGAGCGTCCAGGCGTCTTGAAACGCCATGCCTGAAAGCCCGAGCGTGTGCGTTCTTCCGGCGAGGAAAGCGTCGAAAGAGTCGAGCCCCGGAGCGCCCTCGATGCGCCGGTCCGGGCGTGTCCACTGGCCGGCAACGTAGCGGCGTTCGCGCGCAACCTCTTGGCTGGGCCGCGCAGAGCCGCAGCACGCTGTGGTTTCCTGCTTGGCACGGACGCCGCAGCAGGAGCGCGGTTCCCCGGCTGCAGCCTGCAAGCGGCCATCCGGCCCGATGACAAACCGTCCGTTGAACGAGCAATAGGGGTTCTCGGCAGAGCCTGGCCGGAAGTCTTCGAGCCGGATTGTCCCGCCACTATGGGAGATCAGGGCCTCCATCACCTCGGGCAGCGTGATGCGCGAAGCTTCATCCGGCGGCGTAAGGCAGCGCCCGAAATAGCTCACCGGCTGGAAGTGCACGGCGCGGATAGCGGGCGTCTCTGCGATGGCGAAATCGACGATGGCGCCGATCTGGTCCACGTTGACGCCCGGAACCAGAGTAGGCGTCAGCACAACGCCTATCCCGGCCTCTCCGCAATTGCGGATGGCGAGCGTCTTGAGCCGCATGAGCTTTGCGCCGCGCAGGCGCTGGTAGACATCGTCCGTGACGCCGTCGAATTGCAGGAAAACGCAGTCGAGCCCCGCCTTGGTAAGAGAATCCAGATAATCCGGGTCGCGGGCGATGCGGACACCGTTGGTGTTCAGTTGAACGAAGTCGAAACCGCGCGAACGGATAAGGGCAACGACACCAGGAAGGTCGTCGCGCACGGTAGGCTCGCCACCCGAAAGCTGGATGTGAACGCGCCCGCCCGCCTCTACGAGCGTATCGAGCCAGCCGCCGATTTCGGCTAGGCTCGCATCGGCTCCCTGCCGGCTGGCGGAAGCATAACAAACCGGGCAGGCGAGATCGCAGCGGGAGGTCACCTCAAGCAGCACGCAGCAGCTCTGTTGCAGGTGGTCCGGGCACAGGCCGCAATCGTGGGGGCAGCCGCGTTTAACCTCCGTCGCGCAGACAGACGGCCGCGAAAAGATTCGCGGCGGGGCGCCCCAGCGGAGATAGGATTCTAGTCCTCGCCAGACCGGCGTTGAAGTGACGCCATGCTCCGGGCACGTCTTTCTTAGGTATACCGTATCGCCCTCTGCGCACCGCTCGGCGGGTATCGTGGCGAGGCATACCGGGCAAACGCTCTCGGTCGCGCCAAGGCTAGGACAGCAGTTGCGGCAGTTCATATTTCGGTTCCCATAACATTAACGGATGGCGCTGGGATCGTGGGTGACGGCGTGCAAGGGGCCGATGCGGGATTCGATCGCTCCGAGGATGGCTTGCGCATTGGCATACCGGCGTTTTGCGCCCGCGAGTGCATCCGGATCGTCCGCAAAGCACGCTAATGCAGGCGCGAAGCGAGCCTCCAGCCCAACCCACGCCTCTCCCCGGACGAGCTTGTCAGCGAGATAAACCACGGCGCTTTCATCGACGCGGCCGTCGAAGGCAAGGTTCTGGTGGCGCGCAGCCACCTCCGCCACGGCGGGAAAACCGAATTCGCGCAGCAACGCTGCCCCGGCTTCGGCATGAGCGGGCTGCCCCTTGGCGATGTCGTGCGCGAGGGCAGCCGCCTGCACCAATTCCGCGTCAAGCGGCTCGCCAGCCTCTTTCAGCCGACGGGCAATGCCCGTGGCGGCCGCAGCAACCGCGCGGCAATGGCGCCGTGTGCGTTCGGGCGTTGCCGCCGCTTCGAGCATGGCTTCGCATTCGTCCGCATCGGGCGCGTCATGGTGCGCCAGCGCCATCAGGAGCGCGCGATAATCCTCTGGGCAATCCATGTCCAGCAGGCAACCCCGGTCGAAGACTACAACATCGCAAGCTTCACGCTCGTGCCGGTCCAAAATCGGGCGCAACCCGCCTTCTCCATCGCTTTCAAGGATTTCGCTAAAAAGCGTGCCGCCAACGAACGGCGGATGCCCGCGATTGCCACGAAAAGTTGGGTGTACGATGGGGGCTCTTGACGTAGCTGCCGCGGCTAGCACGCGGCGGAGGGTCGAGGCTCGCACCAGCGGCACGTCTACGGGCAAAAGCAGGAAACCTTCTATCGCGGCAGGAAGCGAGGCCACCCCCGCCTGCACGCTCGTGAACATTCCGCCCGCGAAATTGGCGTTATGGACCGCCGTTACTCCAAGCGCCCCCAACTCCGGCGCCAGCAGCTCTGCCTGGTAGCCGGTCACCACCTGGATATGGCGCACCCCAGCCTCGCGCAGGTTCGCCACCACGTGGCCGAGCACAGTCCGCCCGCCGAAGGACAGCAGCGGCTTGAACGCACCCATGCGTGATGAAAAGCCGGCCGCCAGCACAATGGCGACCACGGTATCCAGATTGCCGTTTGCGGGGAGCGGCATGCTCAGCCCTCGTCCCAAGCGCCTTGCGCCGGTTGCGTGATGTCAACCTTATGCTTATCCAGGATTTCCTTTGCCTTCAGCCAGCTGTCGAGAATGATGCCAGGGCAGCGCTCTTGTTTTAGGGCGGAATCGAAATGCATGATCTTCCCGCAGTCGATTCCGCCGTATTTTGCGGTCATTTCGCTCTCAAACCAGCCGGAGAACTGCTCAAGCATAATGTCGAAGCGCGGATGACCGGGCTCGTCGCCGCTACTCTTGCCCGCATAAAGGCCCAGCAAACAGCAGCCCGCCGAAAGCGAGCCGCAGTTGAAGCCCTGGCCCATGCCAAGGGCAAGGCCGGACATGGCGCGGACGAGATCGGGGTTGTCGCGCCCCTGCTCCTCAAGCGCCAGTTTCATGAGAATGTGGCCGCAGCTATAGCCATCCAGAAGCAGTTCGGCGATGCGGAAGGATTCATCGGACATGGCTGTCCTCCTATTGGCGTCCACCGCCCGGCTTGACCGCGATCATCACGTAGTAGCCCGGCATGGCTTCGCGGGCGGTGCTGGCGTCGAGTCCGCTGGCGCCGCCCCATAGCACGTCCAGCGAGCCGAATTTGAAAATGAACTGCGCCGCCCAGCTCTTCAGGACGGCTGAGTGATCCTCAAACCCCTGGATGTGGAATCCGGCGGCTACGGTGGCGTGAAGGAGCGCCGCCTGCGTCTTAAGCTTTCCTGTGGATCTGGCGGAGGCGGCGCGCGCGTAAACGTCGCTTACCGCGAGCCGGCCGCCGCGCTTGAGGACGCGGAACCATTCGGCAAGCGCCTGCTGCTGATCGGTCATCGCCGACAGGCTGCATTCCGACAGAATCCCGTCGAGGCTTCCGGTTGCGAAAGGCAGCCGGGCGCCATCGGCGGCCACAAATTGGCCCGCGCTGTCACCCGCCAGTATGAGCAGATCCACACCAAAGGCCTTAATGCGGCGCTCGCTCATCAGCCTTATGGACGCGCCAAGCCCGCAGCCGATGTCTGCCACAGTGTCGCCCGCGCGGAACCCCGAAAAGTCGAGAAGCCTCTCCGTCAGGACAAGCCCCCCGGGGCGCAGCGGCACGCCCTCGGCGTCGAGGACAAATCCGCAGCCATAGAGCCCTTCCGAATACTCCCCTTGCGAGCAGATCATTTGTCCTCCAGCGACTGCTCCACCTTGAGCATTTTGCCAAGCGCAAGCTCTTCGGAGATGTAGACGAACCCGCAGGATGGGCAGCGCGGCAGCTCAACCGGGAAGCGCTGGCCGAGATAGGTGGCCTCGGCCTTGCCCGCCTGTAGTGGCGTGTTGCACGTGGCGCAGATGAGGTTCGCCGGATCGCGCGTTGCTTGCGTGTTGGCGGGATCGCTCAAAGCTTTGCCTCCACTTGCATGCGATGGCCGTAAGCCCGGTGGACCAGAATGCCAGCGGGCGTCACCTCGTATTCCGCCCAGCAGGTGAACTCGCCAATGCGGTGCGTTGCGATAAGGCGGCCAGTGGCCTTGTCTTTCAGCTTCCTGCCGGTCGCCTCCGCCTCCGCAATGGTGCGCGCGACGTCCTCTATAAGGATCAGCTTGCGCTCCATATCCGCGCGCGCATCTTCGGGAACAATCAGATTGAGTTCGGGCACGGGATCGCTCATTTCCTCTCCCCATACATCGCGCAGCAGCCTCGCCTTGAGCCGGACCCGGTTGTCCCGGCGTCTGGAGTATCCGGGATCCGGCCGGGCGGCCGGATCGCTGCCCCCGGGCGCTGGAAAAACCAAGTCCAGCAAGTGAACCGAGCGCTTGCCGCGGCGGGCGAAATTGTCCCGGCACATCGCGCAATAGGTCAGATAATCTTCCGCGCTTTCGCCGATGCGCCGGTCAACGATCTTATCTGCAACCTCGCGATTGGCAAAGGAGGCAAGGCCGCCGAAGCCGCAACAGGTGGTGAGTTCCGCGCCGGTGAGCTCGCGCACCGTTGCGCCCAGGCCCGCCGCCAAGCTGCGCACGGCGCGCTGCGCCTCAACTGCGTGGCGGCCCGTGCAGGGGTCGTGGATGGCGAATGCGCCTTTGATCTGCGGCTTTGCGCCGTCTGGCCAGCCGGTTTCTTCGATCACGGTCCAAAGCGAGCGCGCCTTCATTTCCGGGAGGAAATCGCCAAGCATCTTGAGGCAGGCAGAGCAGGCGGTGACGATCTCCGGGCGCCCAAGGCTTTCCCATTTCCCGCGCAAGCCGGCATTCACCTCGTCATGCAGGCTGCGCCGGCCGCTCCAATGCGCGGGCGCTCCGCAGCAGTCGATCATGAGGCCAACGCCACCGGGAATTTTGGCCCTGAGGTGCGCGTAGATGCTTTCCACATGCCAGGGCGATGAGGCCGATAGCTGGCAGCCGGGGAAGAAGGCGATTGCGCTTGCCGTGCCGCCGGGCTGATGGCGCGCAAACGCCGCCGCATCGGAGCGGCTGTGCTCCATGTCGCGCAGAGCAAAATCGTGATGCGAGGCGGGCATGTGGCCGCTCTCGACCATGTCGCGGCGCGCTTCGAGGCACACCTCGCCCATGCTGAGGTCATTGGGGCAGAGCGTCTCGCAAAGCCCGCACAGGGTGCAGCTATCGATCTGGCGATTGGCCTTGCGATGCCCCATCACGATGCTGAGGTTGTTGTAAATGTCGCGGACGTAGCGCTTGGGGTAGGAGCCGTAGTGCTTGAGGTACTCGCAAGCCTTCACGCATTCGAGGCAGCGGCAGGGAAAGCAACGCGCGGCTTCAGCCATTGCTTCGGATGGGCTGAAGCCGTGGTCCGCTGCGGCTGGTACGACGGGTGGGAGCGGCGCGTGCGAAGCGGTATTCACGAATAGGCAGGAGCCCGCGCCAATTTCGGCGGCGCGGTTTGCGGTAAGCGACGCGCCTTGCAGCAGCCGGTCGATGGAGGCGGCGGCGCGGCGGCCATCATAGGCCGAGCCAATGGGAGAATAGGGCGTGCCCGGTGCTCCATGAACGCCGCCACCGAAAACTTTCGGATGGCTGGTAACGCGGGTGGCCGGGTCGATTGCGATGTGTCCTTCAGGCGTAAGGCGAAGCGCAGGGGCGAACTCCAGCGCGGGGCTTGGGCCAAGCGCAATGAGTACAGCGTCGTAGCCTGCGATAAGCGTCTCCAGGCCAAGCGGACCGCTGTCCCCAGTTACGCATTCGCCGCTGCGAATTGCAGCACCAAGCTTCGTCAATGCCGCCATGTCGGCGTCTATCGCGCCGGCCGGCAAGACCGCTCCATAGTCGCGATGCAACCGGTCAAGCGGACGCGCGCCCGCTTCGAAGACCGTGACGGCGTGCCCCTTCATAGCAAGATCGAACGCGGCAGTCAGCCCGGCGAGCCCGGCGCCTGCAATAGCAACCCGCTTCGGCTTGCGGCTCGTTTGCGGCGTGCGCCGGATGCTGGCGTAAGCGTTCTCAACACATGCCCTTTCGAGGGTGGCGATGCGGATGGCTCCGCCTGCCTCCGCCCTGCGGCATGCCGCTTCGCAAGGGTGATCGCAAATGCGGCCGAGAATTGCCGGGAAGGGCACGAACCGGGCGAAAATGGCGCAGGCCCCGGCGAAATCGCCGGCCTTCGCCTTTTCCAGCATGCCCCGGACGTCAACGCGCAGCGGGCAGCTTGCAGTGCAAGCTGGCGGCTGCTCCTCGATGCAGCGGGCTTCCCATTGTTTGACGCGCTGGCTGTCCATGTATCGTGCTTTCCGCGCCCAGGTTGCGCAGCAGCGGAGCTGCTGACTTAACGGAGGCTATAACCCCTCATCCTATCCCCCATCCCTCTCCCATCGGGAGAGGGATGGGGTGAGGGGTTACAGAGCCTCACCTTTTTGCGCCAGAGCGGGCCAATTCCGAGGCGGCCCGCTCTGGCGGTCATGCCAAATCAAGTATGCCCGGCAACCGGCGCTCCGGCCTTGGCGTCGAGCTGCGCCTTGATGACTTCCGCCAGCGCCGGGACGCGGAAGATGCGGACGCCGCAGGCGTTGTAGATGGCGTTGAGTATCGCCGGGTGCGGCGCGGTCAGCGGGGCCTCGCCGACGCCTGCCGCGCCGAACGGGCCGTCAGCGCGCGGGGTTTCGAGGTAGAGGATCTCCATGTCGTCGGGAACGTCCTTCGGATAGGGGATGCCGCAATCGCGGAGCGTGGTGTGCAGTTCCAAGTCGTCGAAGTCTTCGGTAAGCGCCAGGCCGATGCCCTGCGCCAAGCCGCCGTAGATCTGGCCGTCTACCGTTGCGCGGTTGATGATGGTGCCGACGTCCACTGCGGTCGTGAACTTCACAACCTTGGCCTCGCCGGTCTCCATGTCAACCTCGACCTCAGGCATGAACACTTCATACATGTAGATCGGGAAGGGATTGCCCTGGCCCGTATCGGAACTGCATGCCGAGCAGGCCGCCGCCGCCCATTTCCCATCGTAAACGAGCGGGATCTTTTCGGCGGTCATTTCGGCATAAGTCCGGTATGTGCCGTTGGACTTCTTCATCGCGTTGACCAGCATTTCCGCAGCGACCCGCGTGGAGTTGCCGGTGAAGACGTTGCTACGGCTGCCGCCAGACGGACCGGAGTTCGGCAAGGTGGTATCGTTCATCACGAGCTTGATCTGCTCGGGCCTGAAGCCGGCGTGGCGCAGCACCTCGTGCGCATGGGTCAGTGTGCCGAGATCGGCGCCCTGCCCGTGGTCTTCCCACGAGTTGTAGACCGTCACGCCTTCCGGGGTCAGTTCGACGCGGCTTTCCGAGCTATCCGGCCCATCGAGGCCGCAGCCATAGATGCCAATCGAGAGGCCAACGCCGCGCTTCTTCTCAGGCGTGGAGAGTTCCTTGCAGCGCTTCTTTGCCTCAAGGTACTTCGGCCGGATCATGTCGAAGAGCTTGTGCATTACAAGCACGTCGGGCTTCTGGCCGGTCGGGGTGGTCGAATTCTCGTTATAAAGGTTCTTGTAACGGAACTCGAACGGATCCTCGCCCATCTTCTCGGCTAGCATATCGATGGCGATTTCAGACGCCAGGAACGATTGCGGCGAACCGTAGGCCCGGAACGCGGAACCCCAGGCGTGGTTCGTGGCGATGGTCCGGCCCTTGCCGCGGATGTTCTCCAGGTGGTAGCCCGCGCCGATGAACTGCGCCTGACGGACGGTTAGCAGGTCGCCGAACTCGGAATACGGCCCGTGGTCGATCCACCAGTCGGTTTCCATCGCGGTGAGCTTGCCCTTTTCGTCGCAGGCCAGCTTGATGTTGACGTTGCCGGGCGAGCGTTTGCCGGTGTAGGTGATGTTCTGGTACTGGTTATAGACCAGCGACACCGGCTTGCCCGTGGCGAGAGCCGCCACGCCAAGCAGCGCTTCCATGGTTGGCGAGAACTTGTAGCCGAAGGTGCCGCCTGTGGGGTTCTGGATCAGCCGCAGCTTGGCGGGCTCGACGCCGAGGCCGGGGCAGATCATGGCGTGATGGAGATGGACGCCGATGCTCTTCGATTGGATGGTGAGAACGCCATCGTCGTCGATATAGGCGACGCCGCAGTCGGGCTCGATGGTCAGATGCGGCTGCCGCGAGCAGTAAGTGGTGATGTCAACCACCTCTTTGGCACTTGCCATGAGCGGCTTGGTATCCGCACCCTTCACCACGCCTTGCTCGTAGTAGACATTCGGCACGCCTGGATGGATTTCCATCGCGTCCGGCGCAAGCGCGGCGAAGCCCGACATATAGGCCGGCAGCACCTCCAGATCGACCTTCACCTTGTCGGCCGCCGCGCGGGCATTCGCCACGGTGTCGGCCGCGACGATGGCGATGGCATCGCCGAACTGGTACACCTTGTCCTTGCTGAGGATCGGGCGGTCCCAGCCATCGCCCTTGTTGGTTGGGAAGGTAATAAGGCCGGTAATGGCGTTCTTGCCCTTCACGTCCTTCCAGGTGATGACCTTCGCAACGCCCGGCATCTTCTCGGCTTCCGAAGTGTCGATGCCCTTGATGAGCGCGTGGCTTACCTTGGCTTGCACGAGTGCGAGGCGCAGCGTGTCCGCGGGCATCCTGAGGGCGATGTCCGCGCCGAAGTCCCACGTGCCGGTGACTTTGGCCAGCGCGGACGGGCGCTGATACTTCGTGCCGAGGATCGAAGCGTCCTCCTTCGGCGTGAAAAGCACCTCCTGAGCGGTCTTCTCGCCGCGTATCATCGCAGCCGCGTCCATCACGGCATCGGTGAGCTGCTTGTAGCCGGTGCAGCGGCAGAGGTTGCGGTTGCGGTTGAACCAGCCGCGCACCTGCTCGCGGGTCGGCGACTGGTTGGTGTCGAGCAGCCCCTTCGCGGACATGATGAAACCGGGAGTGCAGACGCCGCATTGCGCGCCGCCATGCGCCATCCACGCGATTTGCAAGGGGTGCAGGTTCCCGGGCGTGCCGATACCTTCGATGGTCACGATCTTGGCGTTCGGCGGCAGCTTCTCCAGCGGAGTCCCGCACGAGCGGTTCGGCTTGCCGTCGATGAGCACCGTGCACGAGCCGCATTGGCCGTCCTCGCAGCAGACCTTACAGCCCGTGAGCAGCATTTGCTCACGCAGGACATTCGCGAGGCTCTCGGTCTTGCTGGCCACGACCCAGCGGTCCACGCCATTCACATTTAGCAGGGTTCGTTTCATTTCACTCTCTCCTCCATAAACTGCCACGCCATTACGATGAGCTGCTTAGGTTCCCCACTCATTCGCGCATCGCAGTTCGCGCCGCGGTGCGGTGCGCTGGCTTTCTTTCGATTGCGAGATTTTCCGGCCGGTTGCTTCCGCCACCTCGCGCATGTTGCGCATGAGCGGACGGGCCGCTTCCGCGTTGCGGATGCAGGCAATCATTTCGGCGGCGACGGCGACGGCTATTTCCTCGGGCGTAGTCGCGCCGATGTTCAGGCCAACGGGCGCATGAACGCGGGCGAATTGTTCGTCGCTCACCCCGTCGAGCTTGAGCTTGTTGTAGACGAACTGCACTTTCCGCCTGGAACCGATCATGCCGATATAGGCGGCGGGCGTGTCTACCGCCCAGCGCAGCGCGTCCGCATCGAGCGCATGGCCGCGCGTGGCGATGAAGATGAGCGCGCGGCTGTTTGGTTTAAGGCCGGCCAGGGCCGCCTTGAAATCCCCGGTGTGCAAGGCGCGCGCATCGGGGAAACGCTCCGGGCTTGCGAATTCGGGCCGGTCGTCGATCACCTCGGCCTCCAGGCCGGCCAATTTGGCCACCTTCGCCGTAAGAGCGTTGATATGCCCCGCCCCGAAGAGGTAGGCGGTGCGCGGCGGCTGGATCGCCTCGACATAGACGTTGAGGCTGCCGCCGCAGACCATGCCGATATCCATGCGCGGATTTTCGTGCAGGTCGTAGGTGACCATCCGGGATACGCCGGAGGCGATTACTTCCTTCGCCTCCGCAATCACCGCGGCTTCCGCGGCGCCGCCGCCGATGGTGCCGGCAATGCTGCCGTCTTCGCGGACCAGCATCTTCGCGGTTTGGTAGGAAGGGACCGACCCAACGGCGTTGACGATAGTCGCCAGAGCGCAGGCGCGCCCTTCGTTCTTTTCGCGGACCAGTTCTTCATAAACATCCATGGTTCGAAACTCCTGCTTGGCGGGCTCTACCGCCCTCGCCGTTGGCCACCCTCACCCCTGTCCCCTCTCCCGCAAGGGGAGAGGAGAACGCCCCCTCCACGGTTGCGGCCTGACTCCCCTCTCCCCTTGCGGGAGAGGGGCTGGGGGTGAGGGGTATGCCGGTTGCCGCTGCACACAGGCGATTCCTCCGGTGCATCCCGCAAACTCTTCTCATGGCTCCAGCTTTATGCAGCTGCCCGACTGGCAGACCTCGACGCATTGCGGGCTATCGAAGCTGCCCTCGCACTCCTTGCATTTCTTGGGGTCGATCTTGAAAATCTTACCCTTATGCGAGATTGCCTTGTTAGGGCATTCGCCTTCGCACGCACCGCAGGAGGTGCAGGTTTCCATGTTGATTGTGTATGCCATGGCTTCGGCTCCTTTCAGGTCTCTGCCGCGGGCCGCGATTGGCGGGCTCGCGTCTTAGGTTTCAGCGCTCCGTGCAGGAGACACAGGGATCAATGCTGTTCACGATGATGGCGATGTCGGCGAGCTTGGCGCCCTTGAACATGAAGCGGAGCGCGTCCCAGTTCGGAAAGCTCGGCACGCGCCAGCGCACGCGCTCGGGTTCGTCGGCGCCGCTGGTCTTGACGAAGTAGATCAGCTCGCCGCGCGGGGCCTCGCACTTGGCGATGGCGCGCCCTTCGGGGATGTCCGGCCTGTCGTTGAGGTGCGTGGGGCCCGCGGGTAGGGAGCGCACGCATTCGCGGATCAGCTCTATGGAGTTGAGCACCTCGGTGAGCCGGATCATGGCGCGCGACCACACATCGCCATCGGTTAGCACCGGCACGGGCACGCGCAGGCGGTCATACGCGCCGTAAGGGGCCGCGACGCGCACGTCGTAATCGATGCCGGAGGCGCGCGCGACGGGGCCGATGACGCCGCAGGCTATCGCCTCGCCGCGCGTCAGCACGCCCACGCCTTTGGTGCGCCGCAGGATAGAGCTATTGGTGCGGAAGGTCTTGGCGAGTCCGGCGGCCTGGGGTTCGACTTTGTCGAGGGCGCTGTTGAGATAGGCGATGCTCTCGGTATCGAGATCGTAGCGCACGCCGCCGATGCACATCGCCGCGAGGTCCATGCGGTTGCCGAACACCGCTTCTTTCAGGTCCTGCACGATCTCGCGCACCTGCATGGCGTGCATGAACAGCGTGTCGTAGCCGGTGAGATGCGCGAGGATGCCAACGTTGAAGAGGTGCGATGAGACGCGCTTGATCTCGTCCGCGATGGCACGCAGGTAGGCCGCCCGCTCGGGGATCTCGAGACCTGCGATCTGCTCGACGGCCATGACGAACGCCTGCGGGTGGCTGTTCGAGCAAAGCGAGCAGATGCGTTCCGTCAACACCACGTTCTGATAGATCGTGCGCTTGGTCGCGAGGTACTCGATGCCGCGGTGGACGTGGCCCGCATTGATGTCCACGCCGCGAACGGTCTCGCCGTCGATATCGACGCGGAAGTACATCGGCTCTTCGAGCGCGACGTGAAGCGGGCCGACGGGGATTTTGCTGGCCGTGGAGCAAATGGTGGTCATGACGCGCTCCCCTTGATGCTTAGAACTTTGTCCCACAGCGCCTTGGTGCTGGCGGCGTTGACCAGCGCCGAGTAGGGGATGAGGCGTTCGAGCACGGCCGTGTCGATTGCGGGATCGATGAACAGGCGGCGCGGATCGGGATGGTTGGGGATGGCGATGTTGTACATCTCCATCATCTCGCGCTCCGGCCAGTCGGCGGTCCGGAAATAGGAGGTGAGCGAGCCGAGCAGGCCCCCCGCGCCGAGGTAGACAATCAATGTCAGCGTGTCGCCGCCAAGGTCGAAGTGGTAGTCGATCTCGTAGGATGTGCCGTCGAGCGGCGTGCCGCCGAACGTCTTTGGAACCTCTTTTTCAGGCTTGACCGCTTCAGGCTCACCTTCGGCCGCCTCTTCTTCATCTTCCTCCTCCTCTTCTTCGGGAGCGGGGAGCTGGCGGGCGGACACCATCGAAAGGCGCGCACCCATGTCCGCCAGCATCTTGGCGACAGGCACCAGCTCATCGCTGCTAGCGAGGCCGCACCAGGCGATTACGACGCCCTGCCGCGTGGCCTCCGAGGAGAAATCGATCCCCGACGGAGCGGCGGCGCCAAGCCTTACTTCTAAGTCCTGGGGCAGACGGGTCATGGCTTCTTCCCCCTGTTCTTAAGGTACTTGTTGCGGCATTTCGGGCAGCGCGACCTAAGCTCGATCAGTTCTTGCATCGAGAGCGGGGGCTTGACCTTGGCGGTGTTGGGCGCGGTGTTGAGGCCCTTGCCGCCGCATTCCGCGCAAATTTGGTTCGGGATCAGCCCGTGTTCGGTCTGCGCGAATCTCTCTTCGTGGAAGTGCGCCAGATGCCAGTCGTTAGTCTGGTGGATCGCCTTGGTGGGGCAGTAGAACTCGCACGTGCCGCAGAAAACGCAGGTCGGATGCCAGCAGTCGAAGGTCATGCCCTCCGGCGTGCGCGTGAACTTGATCGCCCCGGAGGGACAGAGCTTTTCGCAGAGCAGGCAGCCTTCACAGATCCCTGGATCGAAGGCGATGCGGCCGCGCAAGCGCTTGGGGGTTGGCGAAGCCGGGCCGAGGGGGAACGGCTCGGTGTAGGGGCCTTGCGTCAGGTTGCGCATGAAGAGGGTTAGAAAGTTCATGGCAACCTCCTCAGAGCCGCTGACGCCAGATTTCGAGTGCTTTGGCCACGCCTTCGATGATCGCGGGCGGGCGCGGCGGGCAGCCGGGAACGTTCACATCGACTGGGAAGTACTGATCGATGGGCGCGCAAACCGAATAGCTCTCGCGGAAGATGCCGCCTGAGATCGGGCAGACGCCAATCGCGATCGTCACCTTGGGGTCGGGGATTTCGGCGTAGACCCGCTGGGCGGCTTCGAGCACGCGCCTGGTCAGCGGGCCGGTTATCAGCACGATGTCGGCGTGGCGGGGGCTGCCGCAGTATTGGATGCCAAGCCGCTCGACGTCGTAGCGCGGGATGAGCGCTGTTGTGGCGGCTTCCACGTCGCAGCCGTTGCAAGAGCCGGCATTGATCCGGTAGATCCAGGGTGAGCGCGCGGCGATGTTTTTGAAGATGTTCATTGCACACCTCCCGCCGTGTAGTAGGCAGCCACTGCGACGCTCACGACCGCGAGCAAAAGCGGCCATTTGAGGAAGAAGACGAAGGCTTGATCGATGCGCATGCGGCCTCTGCTGACGCGCAGCGCGGTGACACCAGCCAGGACCAGCACGAGCAGTTGAGCCGCCCAGCCAGCCAGGGCCGCGATGCCGGTCAGCGGCAGCGGCATGAAGAGCGCCACGCCAAGGCTCAGGACTACGACCGCTTTGAGGGCGGACATGACCTTGAACAGCGCAAGCGCGGGGCCGGAGTATTCAAGCAGCGGGCCTTCGAGCACTTCGGTTTCGGCCTCGGGGATGTCGAAGGGGACGATGCCGAGGTTGGCTGGATAGAAGGCCGCGAAGGCGATGACGGCGGGCCACATTACGGGGTCGAGGATGAGCGCCCCATGCGCCTGCTGATAGCGGACGATTTCGGTGAGCGAGAATGTTGGCCAATGCCCTTCGGCGAGCCCCACGCGCAGCGCCACGGCGGTGACGACCAGCACGATAGGGCCTTCGTAGGCGAGCATCAGCGCCATCTCGCGGGAGAAGCCGATTGCGCCGTAGGGCGAGCCCGAAGAGGAGCCGGCGACCATGAGAGCGACGCCGGGGACAGCCAGCAGATAGAGCAGAACCAGCAAATTGCCGATCTGAGGGTCTGGGGCGTAGACGCCGGCGATGGGGATCAGGGCGGCGGCCAGCAGCATCGAGGCGGCGCCGGCGAGCGGCGTGGCGAGGAAGACGGTCTCGCAAGCTTGGTCCGGAACCATCGTGCGCTTGAAGCCGAGCTTCACGATGTCGAAGAACGGCTGCGCGAGCGGCGGGCCAACGCGGCCCTGGAGGCGGGCGGCGGCGCGGCGGTCCGCGCCCTTGAGGGCGAGTCCGAGCGTGAGCGCGAAAAGGCCGCCGGGGAAGAGCAGGACTGCGACAAGGATGGCGTATGAGCTTGCCATGATCTACCTCCCCTGGGCTTCGCTGGCGCTAACGCCCGCTGGGCTGCTTGAGCGCGAGTTATCGCCTTCGCCAGTGCGCGAGCCTGCGAACAGGGCGCGCCGGATAATGGCGTCTGGAGTTTCGTAAAGACCGGGCGCGGGGGTGCGCACCGCCTCGGCTGCAACATCGGTGACGCCGCAGAGGTGGACGCCGGTGCGGACGATGCCTGCGCGGTGGCCGAGCCTGAGCCAGGGCACGAGCGCAATGGTGACGATCAGCGCGAGGACGGACAGGACCAGCGGGCTCCACCCTTCAAGGCCGGGGAGCGGGCCCCAAAGCGTAGCGGCGACGGGCTCGATGCCGAGCTGCGTCTGGATTGCCGCAATCGGGACCAGCAGTAGGCCGGGGAAGAGGCCAACGGTGAAGCTGCCGGCCGTGAGCACGCCCATCGGGATGAGCATCGCAAGCGGAGCTTCCTTCGCGGCGAGCGCCTTGTGCGTAGGCGTGCCCATGAAGGCGGCGTGCGCGAACTTCAGCACGGCTGCGAGCGTGAACAGGCTGCCGATCATCGCCGCGACGCCGAGCGCCCAATGGCCGGATTGGAACGCCGCCATGAAGATCACCCATTTCGACGAGAAGCCATTCAGCGGCGGGATGCCCGCGAGCGACAGGCCAGAGAACAGGAAGATGCCGAAGGTGATGGGCATGCGCCGGCCAAGTCCGCCCAGTTCGTCGAGCATGGTCGCATGGTTCGCAAGCATCACCGCGCCGGCCACGAGGAAGAGCGTGTCCTTGAGCAGCATGTGGTTGACGAAGTGCATCAGGCCGCCAGCGACGCCGAGCGAGGTGCCGAAGGACACGGCCATGAGCACGTAACCAAGCTGGCATACCGTCGAGTAGATGAGCAGCAGCTTGATGCCGTTCTGGATGGCCGCCATCGCGCCGGCATAAAGGATGGTGACGCCGGCGATGATCGAGATGGCGTAGAGGATCAGCGGCTGGCCGCTAACCTGTCCGCCGAGCTTATCGAAGAGGGCCGCGCCGCCGAACAGAAAGAACAGTTTCAGCACGCCCCACGGGCCGCTCTTCAGGAGCACGGCCGAGATGTAGCCGGAGACCGGGGTCGGAGCCAGTGCCGGGTGCATCTGGTAGTCGATGCGCACGGGCAGCATGGCGGCCTTCATCACGAAGCCGAGGAAGACCAGCACAATGGCGGGCGCGACGGTTGCTGCCGGAAGCTGCATGAGCGCCGCGCCAACCTTGGCCAGTTCGAACGTGCCGGACTGAGCCGCGACGAGCGTCAGGCCGAGGAACAGGAAGCTCGCGCCAACCGTGTTGAACATGAAGTATTTGAAGGCTTCACGCCGCGCGGCCGGGGTTTCCTCATGGGCGATGGCCATCCAGAGAGCCCACGAACTCATCAGCTCCCAGAAGGCGAAGAACGAGAAGATGTCCTTGGCCTGCGTCATGCCCAGGAGGCCCGCAATCATCACGGTGAAGGCCGCAAAGAAGCGTGATTGCGCGCGGCTGTGCGCGAGATAGGCGGTGGAGTGCAGCATGTTGAGTGCGCCAACGCCTGCGATCAGCACTGCGAAGCAGAAGGAAAGAAGGTCGTAGCGCGGGGCTTCGAAGATCACGCCGCCAAGCGCCGCGAGCAGCGTCAGAACCGCGAGGGCACCGGACCAGGCCACGGACAGACGGCCAACCAGGAGCACCACAACCGCGCCAACCATCGCTATGCTGGCGCCTATGGGCCAATCGGTGACGAGGCCGGGGAGCGGCAGGGTCTTCAGCGCGGCATGCAGCGCGGAGAGGTCGCCAGCCGGGGTGATGAGGCTGAGTTGGTAGCCGGGCGCGAAACCGCCGAAGAGGATCGCCGCCGCGAGCACGCCCATGGCCACGAGCATCATGGCCGGAGCCTCGCGCACGCCCGCCTCGCCCTTATAGGGATAGTAGAAGAGGAAGCTGACAACCCGCGTGTAGTAGATCACGCCAATGATGCCGCCGAGCAGCAGGAGCGCGGCGACCCACACATGATCCGTTGCAGCCGCGGCGTAAATCATCAGGAACTTCGACACGAAGCCCGAGAACGGCGGCAGCCCCATGATCGCGAAGCTTGCAAGCGCGTACATGCCGGCGGCCAGGGGCATCACGCGGCCAAGGCCCGCGAGATCTTCGATGCGCTTCCCGCCAGCCCGCAGAAGGAAGGCGCCCGCCGCATAGAAGAGGAGGGTCTTCATCACCGCGTGGTTGGTGAGGTGCAAGAGCGAGGCATCGTTCGCCAGCGCCGTGCCAATCGCAAGGATCGCTGTGATTTCACCGATCTGCGCGAGCGTCGAAAAGGCCAGCATACGCTTGAGTTCGGGCTCGAACAGCGCGCGCAGTTCGCCATAGATCAGCGTGAGGCAGCCCAGCACCATCAGCACGGTGCTAACGTCCACGCCCCCGGCCGCAAAGCGGGTCAGCGCGGCGGCGCCGAACACCACATAGAGCACCTTGACCATGCCGAAGAGCCCGGCCTTGGTGAGGATGCCCGACAGCGGGCCGGAGATGGACGAAGGCGCTTCCGGGTGGGCAAGCGGCAGCCAGCTTTGCAGCGGAACGAGGCCCATCTTCACCGCGAAGCCTGCGAAGAAGCAGGCGGCGATAACGGCGCCGGTCAGCGGTGCGATGTCGCCGGTCTTGGCGGCAAGCGCTGCAAACTCGAAGGAGCCGGTCTGAGCGTGAACCAGAAGGATGCCAAAGTGCATCACATAGGCGCCCGCCGCGCACATCAGGAAGTAGACGAGGCCAGCGCGCAGGGCTTTGGGCGTCTGGTTATGGACAACCAGGAAGTAGGATGTCCAGGTCATCAGTTCCCAGAAGACGTAGAAGTTGCCGAACTCGTGGGCCGTCGTGAGCCCGATCAGCGAGCCGGTCACCAGGAATGCGAAGAAGTAGTAGCGGTTCGCTGTCGCCGGTTCGTGGATGTAACCGGTCGAGTAGACGATCATCAGGCCGGAGATCCCTGCGAACAGGATCGCGAAGAGCTTGGAGGCGGGATCGAGGCCCGGCCCGGCCGCGACAATGTAGACCGTGGCAATCGCGAGAAGGATCGCGGCGGCGGCGCGCAGGCGAGGGTGGACCCGGCCAAGGATGTAGACTGCGAAGCCGCCGAGATAGGGAATGAGGACCGGCAGGGCCCAGGGCGTTTCGAACTGGGGCACGCCGGCCGTGCCAGCAAGACCCGCATACTTCGCGGCGTATTCCACGAAAGGCGCGGGATCAAGGCTGATATAGACCGTCAGCGCCGTCAGCAGGAATGCGAGCGGCATGGCGAGGATCGGCGCAGGCGCGAGCGGGACTTCTTTGCCGGAGCGCTCAAGGCAGACCCGCTGCACGGCGAGCATATAGTAGACCGCCGCCACGATGGCCGCGAGTGTGCCGGCGATGGCGACGAGCCACTGGCCGCGCTCGATGGCGGCATACAAAATGATGAACTTGGAGAACGACCCCTTAAACGGCGAAAGGCCCATTACAGAAAATACGCCGAAACCGAAGAGCGTCGCCGCCAGGGGCATCCGCTCGCCGCTTCCGGCCAAGCGATTGAGGTTTTGCGAGCGGGTCCGCTGGATCAGATACCAGCCGGCCACGAGCACGAGGCCGCGCATCGCCGCTTGGTAGCCCAGATGCATATAGGCGCCGGTGTCGCCGGCCGCGCCGCCGATGCCGAGCCCGATCATGACGTAGCCAGTCTCGGCGGCGGTCGAAAGAATGAATGTCAATACAAGATTGGGCAGGCTTAGCAGCGCTGCGATTTCGCCGAGGAGGAGGACGGCGGCACCCACCCAGGTAAGCACTTCTGGAGATGCCAGCGGCGCGATTGGCAGATGGTCCAGCATGAAATGAAGTCCTTTCGCTAGAGCCGCACCTCCACTTTCTTCGCCAAAGCTAGCCCTCGGCGCGCGTTGGCTCTGTCGGCTAGCTGACACTTTCCTAGGCAGAAATGTCGCAGGGTCTGGCTGGGCTTTTGGCAGGCGCGCGGGTGCTAGCCGCTGGAGCCAGCACAAGCCGGTACCAATCCTTGACTTATGGCTATTGCCCGCCAGCCTGAACTTTTTTCTTTCCGGAAGCATACCCCCTTTGATCCTGCGATGATATTTCTCGCGGGAGGGGGCGTTTACTGGGTACGGCGGCTGGAGCAGGCCGGCTCGGCGCCCCCAGTGAGGGGCACGCCAAGCAGGTCCAGCGCTTTCTGCTGCAAGGGCGTAGGCCGGGTGGTCATCGTCAGCGCGTAGTTCGGGTTGGCCGGGGCTACGGCCTCATTGAGGCAGAGCGTGCCGGGATCGGCGATCAGCGTGTGGAAGGCGTGCACCGGCTCGCCATCAGTCCGCTTGCTGGCGTCCTTGGCCTTCGCCCGGTCCGAACGCGGCGCCTTGCCGATATGAGTGCAAAAGCCGTTGCTGGCCTTGTGCCTGGCGCCCGTATCGTCAGTGCTAAACCAGGACGCGCTGGCAAGGCCAGTGCGCAGCACTTCGAGAGCCTCGGCGAGGAAAGCATCCTGCTTTGCGCTCAGCAGGCGCACGATCTGCCGCTTGGAGATATCGATGCCCAGGTCCGCAAGCAAGGCGGTCAGGCGCGGAACCGTAACCTGCCCCTGGTGGTATTGGCTGAGGATGAAGCGCTTGAGTTCGGGGCCAAAATGACTGGCGGCCTCCTTCGGCAGCGGAACCAGCAGGGTCTCGCCGGACGGAAGCTGCCAGCGCTCGCGCCGGTAGCGGACCGTCCAGGGCATGATGACGATATCCTGGACGATGAAGCCTTCGTAGCCTTTGAAGCGGGCGCCTTCCGGCAGGCCCTCTGGCTTAAGGACGCGGGTCTCGTTGATGGTGAGCTTTGTCCGCTTGGCACCTCGGCGGCCTTTGCGCCTGGCGCTCCGGGCTGAGGAACCTTCCGTTGCCTTCCCTCGGGTCAAGCCCGAGGGCATGCTCCATGCCGCTGGGCTTGAGCTTGGGACGTCCCTTCAAGCCCTTCAGCC
>JBNKTW010000006.1:0-7152 GCA_050298295.1 Rhodomicrobiaceae bacterium | reverse complement strand
CGCGTAATGCCCGCGCGCCGCTTCCAGCGCCGCGCAGCCCTTGGCCTTATCCGTTCCTGCTGCGCGCTCGCCAAGGCTTTGAAGCGCGAGGCCGAGATTGTTCTGCGTCATGGCCCAATCCAGCGGCACGCGCTCGCGCGTGTACTCCTTGAGCGCCTCGCGATAGGCTTGGACCGCCTCATCGAGTCGCGCCGTGCCGGCCTCCCGCTCGCCAAGGCGCCAAAGCGCGGTGCCGAGATTGGTCTGCGTCATGGCCCAATCCAGCGGCGCGCGCTCGCGCGTCCTCTCCTTGAGCGCCTCGCGAAAGGCTTGGACCGCCTCATCGAGTCGCGCCGTGCCGGTCTCCCGCTCGCCAAGGCGAAAAAGCGCGCTGCCGAGATTGTTCTGCGTTGTGGCCCATTGCAGCGGCACGCGCTCGCGCGTCCACTCCTTGAGCGCCTCGCGATAGGCTTGGACCGCCTCATCGAGTCGCGCCGTGCCGGCCTCCCGCTCGCCAAGGTTTCGAAGCGCGATGCCGAGATTGTTCTGCGTCGTGGCCCATTGCAGCGGCACGCGCTCGCGCGTCCACTCCTTGAGCGCCTCGCGATAGGCTTGAACCGCCTCATCGAGGCGCGCCGTGCCGGCCTCCCGCTCGCCAAGGCTTTGAAGCGCGCTGCCGAGATTGTTCTGCGCCGTGGCCCAATCCAGCGGCACGCGCTCGCGCGTCCATATCTCCAACACCTTTCGGTAATAGGCGATTGCGCTGACAAGCTGCGTGCTGTCGCCGCGTTCCTCGCCGAGACGTTCCTCGCCAATAGCATAGGCATGCCATAACTTCGCGCGTGCATCACCCGAAATGCTAGCGGGCGGGTTTTCCGCAAGCGGTTTCATCTTCGCCACAACCGGCTCGATCAGCGTTGCCAGTACCTCGCCTGAACGCACAAAAACGGGGGTGATGGAAGTTGCCGCCTGCGCGGCGATGACAGCGCCGAGATCGCCCCCGAAATCTGACGGAAGTTCCAGCACAGAGCTGAGTTCATACGGTTTTGCCGAGCCGCAGCCGCCTTCCAGCCGCAAGAAGCGCAGCCGCAAGACCTTGTCCACCGCGCCCACCTCGCCCCAAATGAGCACATCCGCCTTTTGCTGCTTAAGCCATGTGCGGCCCCGTTTCTGCGTGGCGGTCTCGGCCGCTATCAGGTCTCCTTCGGGCAGTTTAAGGGCTTCGCCACGGCTCAGGACTTGAAGATCCCGGCGTTCTATGGCTTGCGCAAATTGCGTTCGCAGAGTTTGCACGACATGGTGCGTTTGGACTCCATCGGTGTCGCCATCGAGATCGGCAACGAGGATTGCAAATTTGCTTGCAACTGGCGGCCGCGTAGATACGTAAACGGCGGTAAGCGCGAGTGCGGTCAGGACAGCGGCGCTTGCGCCCGCCAGCAATTTTCCTCGCGGTGTCGCCTGCCCCCACCAGCCCTTCCAAAGGGCCACTAAGAATACTACAATTGCGACGATGACAGCCCAAGCCGCGTTTTTTACGATGTATTCAAGAACCGACCAGAAGTTCACGGCGCACCTCCCGCAGTCTGACGGCCGTGACAATAGGCGCGCTATCTTAACAGTCTATTTGGGAATATCAGTTGTGCTGAAGTAGGTGAAATACATCACCTCTGAAGGCATAACTATTGGATCAGGCCACGGTTGTGCCGAAGCACGGCTGGTGGACGTGTGAGCGGCATCCTATTATTCCCGCCATGACCGCGACAAACCGCTGCCCCTTCTGCCAGCCTGCGGGCGTTGTGCTCGAAAACCCGCTCGCCTTCGCGCTCCCGGACAGGTTCCCGGTGACGCCCGGCCACCTGCTGCTGATCCCCCGCCGCCACGTCGCGGATTGGTTCGAGACCACGCCCGAGGAGCGTCAGGCCCTGTTCGCGCTGGCGGACGAGGCGCGCGCCTTGGCTCTCCGCGGGCCGGGCGCGGGCCCGGACGGCCGCCGCCCGGACGGCTTCAACCTTGGCGTCAACGCTGGCGAGGCGGCGGGGCAGACGGTGTTCCACGTCCACCTTCATTTCATCCCGCGCTATGAGGGCGACGTGCCCAACCCGCGAGGCGGCGTGCGCGGCGTCATCCCCGCGCGCCAGAGCTATTGAAGCGGCCCGCCGGCCGTGCGCCGCCGCCCTGGCTGGAGCGGGCAGGGCGGATTAGCGCCCGGACGCCGGCGGTCATGCAAATTGCGCATAGTTCCGTCTGTTTTAAGTAATATAAAGTAAAAAGCGGCTGTTTACGTAATATTAAATCGAACGGTGCTAGTTTCCGCGCATAAGTCGCCTCATGCGCGCTCCTGCGGGAACTCCGGTGTTGACGCCATGGTCAAGCGCCAGCGGAACGCCGGGAAGGACAAGCGGTATGCCTTTTGTAGAATGGTCGGACGAGTTCAGCACTGGCATCGAGGAGATCGACGGGGAGCACAAACGGCTTCTCGAACTGCTTAACGCCTTGCATGACGCCGTGGAAGCCGGGTGCACCCACGAGCGGATTGACAAGGCCCTGGATGCATTGAAGTTATATGGAATCTACCATTTCGCGCGCGAGGAAGAACTTTTTCTGAGCACGGATTACCCTGACGCCGAGCGGCATAGGGGGCAGCACCGCGCCTTGGCGATTACCGTCAACGAAATCTGTGAGGACTTCAGATTAGGCGGTTCGGACGCGCTACCCCGGCAAGTGCTGGATTTTTTGAAGAACTGGCTCTTGGACCATTTTATGGGGGCGGACCGGTCCTTCGGCGTTCATCTCAACGCCTGCAAGGCCGAGGGCAGGCGCCAAGCCTCCTCTGCCGCTGAAGCTGCGCGCTTGTGAATTTGGGCGGGCGCGGTGCTGTTTCGATAAGCAGCCTTGAACCGGCCGGCCGGACGCGCGGGCGCTCAGCTTCGGGCAAATACACAGGATTGCTGTAACGCCCGCGTTACCGTGAAATAATCTATAGTATAACTGCACTAAATATAAATAATTCATAATAATGCAGCCGTATTTACCCGGCCTTAAAACAACCCGTGTAGCGTCCAGCCCACACGCTGCTTTATGCCCGGTCCGGCGTAAGCTTTATGCGGACTGCCACGGTTGGGCCAAGGACTGGAGCGCGCTACGGGTAGAAAGGACAAGAACCATGCCTTTCGCGGAATGGTCAGACGAATTTAGCGTCGGCATCGAGGAAATCAACGAAGAGCATAAGAAGCTTCTCAGTCTTGTTAATGACTTGCACGACAATGTGGGCGCTGGGAGCGCGCACGAGGTGCTTGGCAAGGTCTTGGATGAACTGTTGCGCTATGTCATCTACCATTTCTCGCACGAGGAGGAGCTTTTCCGGAGCACGAATTACCCTGGCACCGAGCGGCATATACTGCAGCATCGGGGGCTGACGGCCAAAGTAGAAAATATTTACGCTGATTTTCGAGCAAATACTTCAGAGACACTGCCGCAGGAGGTGCTGGATTTCCTGAAGAACTGGCTCGTCGAGCACATTATGGGATCGGACCGGGCCTTCGGCCTGTATTTCAACGCCCACTTGGCCAAGGCCAGTTCCCAGGCTCCCGCTGCCGGCGCGGCCGCGCGTCAATAGACCTCGGGCACACGCAGCGCCGCGGGGCAGGCCCGGCGCGCCGGCCCGCCGCCCAGCAGTTCCTTGGGCAGCACGATTTCGCGCCGTGGCGGTTCCTGGTAGGGCACCTGCCCCAGAAGATGCCGGATGCTATTCAGCCGCGCTTTGCGCTTGTCCACCGCGTCGACGATCCACCACGGCGCCTCAGCGGTGTGCGTGTGCCGCAGCATGATCTCCTTGGCCTGCGTGTAATCGCCGAAGCGGTGGAGCGACTGCAGGTCCATGGCGCTCAGCTTCCACTGCTTGACGGGATTGCGGGCGCGGGCCTGGAGGCGGCGGAGCTGCTCCTCGTAGGTGATGGAGAACCAGTATTTGACGAGGACGATGCCTGAGCGCACGAGCATACGCTCGAAGTCCGGCACGGCCTGAAGGAATTCCCGGTATTCCTCCTCGGTGCAGAAGCCCATGACGCGCTCGACGCCGGCGCGATTGTACCAGCTCCGGTCGAACAGCACGATCTCACCGCCGGCGGGCAGGTGCGCGACATAGCGCTGGAAATACCATTGCCGCCGCTCGCGCTCGGAGGGCGCGGTGAGCGCGGCGATGTGGTAGTGGCGCGGATTGAGCCGCTGCACGATGCGCTTGATCGCGCCGCCCTTGCCGGCCGCGTCGCGTCCCTCGAACAGCACCGCCACCTTGAGCCTGTTTCTGCGCACCCAGTCCTGCAGTTTGACCAGCTCGCACTGCAGGTGGAACAGCTCGCGGGCGTAAACCGCGTGCGGCATCTGCTCCGGCGGCCCGTTCTCCGCAAGCTCCCGCACGAGCCTAGCCAAGCGCGCCTGATCGAAGGGCGTAACCCTTGCCTGGGCGGGAAGCGAGCTTCCTTTTAAGCTAAGAGCATTGGATGGCATTTTTAGTGTGAACAATCAGTGTCATAATTTGTTACAAGACCTACATGATTCCCAATATGCAACCAATGGTGGATTTTAGGCACGTGGATAACCGCACCGGGCGGCCGCCACCGGTGCCGCTTACGTTACAGCGCCATGGGCTGAGTGGCGGCGCCGGCTGCCTTTAACCGCAACCGTGCGGAAGGCCAGTCATCTTTGTGCGGCGCGCTGCAGCAGCGGCAGGGCCCGGTCATTGCGGCCCTGATCCTTGTACAGCACCCCGAGATGGCCCGCGCTTAGGAGCGTGTCGGGGTGGCTTTTGCCCAGAACCCGCTCACGGCCTTCAAGCGCGCGTTTTAGAAGCGGTTCGGCCTCGTCCAGGTGGCCTTGCCTGCGGTAGCACTCGCCCAGATTGGCAAGGTAGTACAGCGTTTCCGGGCTGTCCTTTCCGAGCTTGCGTTCCTTGTGCTCGAAAGCACGCCTGAACAGCGGCACCGCTTCCCCGAACCGGCCCTGGGCCTGATAAAGTATCGCCAGCGCGCCAACGCCCGTTATGGCGAGGGGATGATCCTTGCCCAGCGTGCGCTCGCTGGCCTTAAGCCCGCGAAGGTAAAGCGGTTCGGCGGCAGCTCCCTTGCCCTGGGTAGCGTAAAGCATCCCCAAATTGTAGAGAGTATCGATTGTCTGCCGGTCTTCCTTGCGCCGGAGGCCTTGATCGATTTCAAGGGCGCGCCGGTAGAATGTTTCCGCCTTGTCCAGCTGGCCCTTTGCGGCGTAGAGCTGGCCCAGCAGGCCCGCGGTTGCGAGCGTGGCTGGATGCCTGGGGCCAAGCTTCCGCTCGCGCAAGCCGAGCGCCTGTACCAGGAACGGTTCGGCCTCCCGGTAACGGCCCAGATCCTTGTAGAGCGTGCCTTCCCAGTTGATGGCCGCCGCATAGGCCGCCGTTTCCTTGCCGCCCGCCTGCAGAGCGGCCGCGGCATAGCGCTCGGCATGCGTCAAGGCCTCGGCGTATTTGCCCTCCTGGTGGAGTTCGCCGATCCTCGCGTCGAGCTGGGCGAGATCCTCCTTTGGAGGCTGCGGCGGCTGAGGCCGCGGCTGCTCCGCCGCTGGCGTGGCGGGCTTGTCCTTGGCAGGTTTGTCCGTTGCGGGCTTGTCCGCGGACGCGGTTTGCGGCGCGGAGGCCTCCACGGGCTTTACGGCAAGCTCCACCCGCAGCGTTTTCTCCTGCCCCTTGCGCCGCAATTTGATCGTGATCTCCGTGCCCGGCGTCTTACCCGCGACGAGCCCGAGGGCCTGCCCTCCGTTCACTACAGCCTTGCCATCGACCTCAAGCAGGACGTCGCCGCTCTGCAGGCCGGCCCGGGAGGCAGGCGAATCCGCCATGGTTCTGATCACGGTCACGGCTGGGTTCAGGGGCAGTCCCTTCATCAGCGCCTGCCAGCGGGTGAGGCTTTGCAGCACGACGCCGAGATAGGGACGCGGCTGCCGGGCGCCTTGATCTTGCGCCTGGACCGGCACGGACAGTGCTGCAGCGGCTATGCAGCAAACCGCAAGCACCATGCACCGCCGCGGCGTCAAAGGCCCAAACGCCATGCCCATCCCCTATTCGATATTTCAGTCATACATTGAGCCCGCGCCGCGCCAGTTGGCAGCCTTTTGCGTCTCTTTTTGGACAGGGCAACGCCTGCTATCCGGGGCCGGGCCCAGGATGCGGTAAGTCATACCGCTTTAGAGACGAAAGCTCAATAAATTCGCCATCTTATGGTAGGCGGCAGCCGCTTCATCAGAAGCCATCGCCCAGGCGCGCGGCCGGGAATTTGCCGCGCTCGCCGAAATAGGCCTCGATCTGGGCGGCGGTGGCGGCATCGGGCACTTCCTGCCCGCGCGGGAGGAGGGCCAGGATCTCGCCGGAGATCTCCTCGGGCGTCAGCCATTCGACCGCGCCGAAGCGGGCCGGATCGCCGCGCTCGATGAGGGTGAAGGCCGCGGCCTGGCGCTCGTGGCTTGCGCCGAAGCAATACGCCGCTTCGGGATCGTCCATTTGCCCCGCGACCGTGAAGACGTGAGCCCCCTTGGCCGCCATGAATTTCGATAGCAATAGCGTTTGACGCCGGTGCTCGTCCTCGCTGCTGGCAATCGGCATGGTAACCAAGTAATCTCCTCCCGGAGTCATGATCCGGAATTGCGGGTCGATGCCGCCTTGCCCGGGGGCGGCGGAAATAAGCTTCTGCGCTTGCATGAGGGCAGCGAGCACGATGCCCTTAAGGCTCAGCTGTCCAGGCATTTTTCCCCCCTAAACCAGCCCTGTTGAGAAGTCGCACAGGCGCGGCTTGCTCCGCAAGGGCATAGGCTTGGCTTTCCCGCGCTTTTTGGGCCAGGACGCCGCCATGGGGTCCAGATTCCGCAAACGGTTAGGCTTCATCCCCCCGGTGCTTCGTGGTCATGCCGGCAATGACCAAGGGGTTATTCAGGCCGGGCGAGGGGGTTCCCGCCCGTTTGCGATACCGTCACCCGCCGGGAGTTTGCCGCTCTTCTCACACAGGCTTCTCATGCCCCCGGAACAGGGCGAGCCCGCATACTGGCGCGCATACTGGCTCCATCCGCGCAAACGCCGGCTTGTCTGGGCGGAAACGGATGGGCCGGCGCCGGCGTCCCGGCGAAGGCCGTGCTGGGTGGGATGCCTGGCGT
>JBNKTW010000005.1:0-2632 GCA_050298295.1 Rhodomicrobiaceae bacterium | reverse complement strand
TACCGCCACACCCGCCACATGCGGGCAGGCCATGCCCGTGCCGCTCTTCCCGACCGCTCACTGCGTCGCCTTGCCGCCTCCGAGCAGCGTCCGCACCTCCGTCATCTGCCGGTGCTTCAGGCCACGCTTTTCCAGTTCGGCAAAATCCTCAAGGATGACCTCCTCCCACAATTTGCCGCCCTCCGCCACGCGCCGGCCCTTGTACCTGGTGTAAAACGCTCGCGCTGCCTGCGCCTGCCCGAGGAACATCAGCGCGTGCGCCTTGTTGGTGGCGTAGGCGGGAGTGTTCGGGGCGATGGCCATGGCGCGCTCAGATGCGGCCTGCGCTCCCTCGAAAGCGTGAGCGAACAGCCGATACCAGGATAGCGCCAGCAGCTCATTCGCGGTGGCGGGACCTGCCTTCTGCCCCTTGCCTTTCTCGGCCTTTTCCACCGTCCGGACCAACTCCCCCTGCAGCTTCGCGGCCTTGCCGAACTCACCCACCTCGAAGGCGGACTGGATGGCGCCTCGTTCTTTCCCATAGGGATCAGGTCTATTCAGCTCAGCAATCCGCGCCTGGAACCAGATGACGTCCTGCTGCCACCTGGCATTGTCCGGTGAGAGCTTCGCCATCCGCTCCATGATGGCCAACCCCTGCCGCAGGGCGGCCAACGCCTGGTCCCGCCCACCCGCCCTTAGATGTACACCAGCAAGTTTTGCATGACTCACCGCGAGATCACGCTGCCAGCCCGCGTTATTCGGGTCCGCCTTCGCAAGACGCTCTCTTATGGACAGGCTGTCGCGGAAGGATTTCAGAGCCTCGGGCAGGTTCCCCTGCGCAACAAGAACGTCGCCAACCTTGTTGTACGACACCGACAGATCACGCTGCCAGCCCGCGTTATTCCGGTCCGACTTGGCTGCCCGCTCCGCCGCGCCTTGCGCGGTGCGGTACTGGCGCAGCGCTTCGGGCAGGCTGCCCTGTGCGATGGCTACATCGCCGAGGCCGAGCGTCGCCCAATATTCCGTGTAAGCGTCGCCCTTGGCGCCCGCCAGGCGCGCGGCCTCAGCGAAGGCCGCCTTGGCCTCCGCCATCCGGCCCGCTTCCTGCGCCGCCCGCGCGTAATCGTCCCAGGTCTTGGCGTCATCGGGGGCGAGTTCCGTAGCCTTGCGGAAATAATCCGCCGCCTTGGCCACGCTCTTCGCCCGCGCCAGGGCCGCAAGATGCCGGGCCGCTTCCGCCGCTTTCCGGCGCTGGGCCACAGCGCGTTCGGCAGCGCGCCTCAACTCGGCTGCGGCCTCGGCTTCGCGGGCTTTCATGTCCTCCTCGAACAGCCGCTCGGCAGCGGCGGTATCACCGGCCTTCAGGCTTGCCAAGGCCCGCTCGCCGCGGTCGTCGTTGCGCGCCACCAGCGCCCGTCCGGCGTCCTGCAGTTCCGTGAGCACGCGGCGGCGCTCTTCGTCGGTCAGCGGCTTGCCGCGCGCCGTCTCGATCCGCGCCAGCGTGATACGCGCCGCTTCGCCCAGTTCCTGGTCGCGGGCATGCTGGCGTTTGAGGTCCTCCACCTCGGCACGCAACGCGGCGGCCCGTGGATCGGCGCCGCAGGACTTTCCCGACAGGCAGGCATCCGGCGCCCCGCCGCGAACAAGCATTTCCGGCACCTGCGGCGTGATCCCGGCCCCCGGCAGCGTCGTCATCTGGATGACGGCCTTGGCCGTGCGGTCGAATAGCTGGTGAAAATGCACATTCGGCACGGCCCCGAGGGCGGTGAGCAGCGCGTTGGCGAACGGCGAATGCTTGCCGGGCACGCCGTCGAACGCCACCTGTCCCGGCTTGGTCGATGAAAACAGCAGGAAGTTGCCCGCGTCAGGGATTTTGAAGTCGCGGAAGGACAGCGTCGGCGGCGCGGCGAGCGGCGGACAAACCTGGGGCAACGGGTTGTTGCGGCAGGCATCGAGCACGATGATCTTCTGCTTGGCGCCTTCAAGCGCTTCCAGCATTTCGCCGAGAAGCACGCTGCGGCTCAGCCGGTGCGTCTTGCAGTCGATACTGGCGTCCACGGGCACCAGCACGTTGTCGCGACCGCTTTCCATGCCGTGCCCGGCGTAAAACACGAAGGCAAGCGCGGCGCCCGTGGATTTGGCTTTGAGCGTGCCGATGGCTTTTTGCATCCCCTGGCGGGTGAGGTCGAAGCAGCCCGGACGCTTCCCGTCGCAGGAAATGACCTCGAAACCGGCGCCGCCGAGCGCAGCGGCCAGGCTTTCCGCGTCGATGCCCGGATTGGGGAGGGGCTTGAGGCCAGTGTAGGCGGCATTGCCGATCACCAGGGCCACGCGCTTCTCGGCGGCGGGAGCGGTGTCGGGGCCAAGGACGGCGAAAACAATGGCGAGAAAGGCGAGCAGCGGGAGGAACGGGCGCATGGCGATACCTTTGCATAGGCGATAAATATGAACGTCTGAAACAGGATGCAGAACAAGGGCAGCATAATCCGGGAATGTGACGCGCGATCGCCGCGGGCCAGCCGCGGTCTGAATTTGCACAAAAACCGCGGATCGAATTTGCGATCGCACGCCAGAGCGGCACCGGCAGATCGACGATCGCTATTCAACGAGGGGAGGCCGCATGCTGGGCCTCCGCTGATGAAGCAACGCTCCA
>JBNKTW010000004.1:0-24563 GCA_050298295.1 Rhodomicrobiaceae bacterium | reverse complement strand
GTTTTTTGGCGGATGTGGAAAGAGGAGGTATGGAGTCATGAAACTCAGTCATGCGCGATTACGGTTCCCGGCACGCGGCTCAGCGAAACGCCGGTGCGCCCGCGCCGCCGGGTCCGCCTTTGCCGGTCACCGGCGTGAAAGTGCAGGTTTCCCTGAAACGCTGGCCTGTCCACGCGCGCTGACGGCAGGCGTCCGGGAAGCGCCTATGCAGGAAATCGCATGAGACCGGGCACGCCCCTGGCAGCGGGTGCCCCATGGGGTTTCGGCGGACGGGGAGGCTGCACTGCAGCGGCGTTTCCGTGTTTGCGGCAAGGGGCTACAAAACACAGTGGCATTCGCTGGCGAACCCAGGCAGGTTTGCCCGGCCAGCTTCGCCGCCGGATAGGCGATTGCGCCTCCTCTCCGGCCTTACTCAGGCGGTGCCGGCATGCGGCAAGTGGCTCGCGGGTTCCGGGCAGGCCGTCCTGGCGAAATTGCTGCGCGCATCGAAGCATTGTGATGGCCAAGACGATGCCGCAACTTTTTAACAGAAGGTTAGCGCCGCCCGGCGTCCTGCTATAGTTAATACGGATATGGTAAACGCCGGATCGAAACGCGGCTTTTTACGCGAATTTCCGCGATTTTTACGTGTTTTGGCGCGATTTTTGCGTTCGCAGAATCCCTTTAAATATATTCGCAGCTTTAATGTTTACCATAAGATCGCGCGCCGGGCACTCTCCATGCCGGATTGCGTGCAAATAATAATGTGTAATTATAATATCTTAGCCGCATTTACGTTCCAGAAAGGCGCATTCGCCTACATTTGTGCATTAAAGAAGAACGCAGGAGCGACACAGAAAATGCAGCCGGTCACAAAGAATAGAGTTAAGACCTGGTTAAGTTCTTCTCATCCCGCCCCTTTCTCCCAGGGAAGAGCGGGCAGCCCCGCGCTTTGCACGGCGTCCGGCTGGCGTGCTAAGGTGCGGCCATGACAAGCAGACCCGCCACCGGAAACCTGACACAGCTTGGCCAGCCCGCGCCGATGCCCGCTTCGCCCAGCGAGGCGCGGCTTGAGACCGTGCCCAATCCCCACCCAGGCGCCCATTACCTGGTGCGTTTCACCGCGCCGGAGTTCACATCGCTCTGCCCGGTTACAGGCCAGCCCGATTTCGCGCATCTGGTCATCGACTACGTGCCGCGCGATCTGCTGGTGGAATCGAAATCGCTCAAGCTTTATCTCGGCTCGTTCCGCAATCACGGCGCTTTCCACGAGGATTGCACGGTCGCCATCGGCAGGCGCCTGGACGAGGTGCTGAACCCGCACTGGCTTCGCATCGGCGGCTATTGGTATCCGCGCGGCGGCATCCCCATCGACGTGTTCTACGCCGTGGGAGATCTGCCGCACGGCCTATGGGTTCCGGACCAGGGCGTTCCGCCCTACCGCGGGCGCGGATAGCCCTTCCGCTCATTCCGGCTTCAGGCTTTCCTCCGGCAGCGTGATCGAACAGGCCACGCCTTCTGGCGGGTATTCCAGCACAACCTCCGCGCCGGGCAGTCCGTGCTGTATGAGCCAGCTTCCGAAGCCTTCTTTCGGCGGTGGCTTTACCGCCGGCCCGCCGCTCTCCCGCCATGTGAGCTGAAACACCCGGCCCGTGGTGGTTTGCGCGCTCCCCCACTCCAATCGCAGCGTTCCGGCGGGCGACGACAGCGCGCCGTATTTAAGCGCATTCGTGGCAAGTTCGTGCAGGACCAGTGCTAGCGGCGTGGCGAGGCTGGGCGGGATCGACACAGCCGGGCCGTCCAGGATCACAGTCTTGCCGTCCGGCTTCGCGTAGGCGTTGAGCTGGCGGCTGGCCAGTTCGCGCAAATCAGCGCCCCGCCAATCGCTGTTCGCCATGACGTTGTGCGCCTCGGCGAGCGCCCTGAGCCGGTTCGAGAAGTTCTCAAGGCCGTCCTCGCGCGAAACATCCCCCCGGAAGGATTGCCGCGCCATGGACTGCACCACCGCTAGCGTGTTTTTCACCCGGTGCGACAGCTCGCCAAGGAGAAGCCTGAGGCGCGCCTCGCTTGCCTTCACCGCGTCCGCGGCTTTGGCGTGGGTGGTGACATCCACGAAGGTGCAGATCACGCCTTCGCCGCCGCCATTCACGGTCCGCAAGGGGCGGAGCCGCGTGAGGTACTGGCGGCCGCTACTGCCGGTCTCGCGCTCGACGATTTTGTGCTCGTTTAAGACCGCCAGCGCATCGCCCGCGAGGGCAGGGCAGCCGATGTGCTCCGCGAACTCCGCAAACGGCCGCCCCACAACGTCCGGCGCAATGCCCGTTAGTTCCGGCAATGCGGGCGTGAAGCGTTCGATACGGAGCCCGCCGTCCAGAAAAAGCGCGCCAGCGCCCGCCGCCTCCATCGCGCCTTGCAGCTCCGCGTTCGCATGAGAGGCGCGGCCGAACTGGGCCTTAAGCTCCGCGTTCACCCCTCGCAGATCTTCGTTGATCGCCCGCAGCTCCGAATTGGCGGCTTCAAGCTGGCCGGCCGCATTGCGGTATCCGGCGTTGAGCGCGCGCAATTGCCCGTTGGCGGCCTCGTACTCTTCGCGGATTGTCCGTAGTTCTTGGCGCGCCGCTTCCAGCTCCCCCTTGAGACGCAGGATTTCGTCCTCTGGCGCCGGCGCGGCCACAGCGGTAACGGACGCGCCAGCCGCGTCCCGCCGCCCCGCCCCGGAGCCATCCCTTTTGCTGGCGGATTTCCCGCTTTTCGCCATTCCAATTAAAATCCAGCTTGCGTGCCTGGCTGGTATTTAAATCATAAATGGCCGCCGCCACAGCCCAGTCAACTATCTTTCCTCAGACAAATTGGGGGCCGCACGGCATCGAAGCTGCCCCGCGCGACGGCCGCGCCAGGGGCAAACCTGCCCATTCCCCTTGCTTGAAGCCGCGAGGGGAGGACGCCGGACCCGGCGGCGGTCTAAAAAGCGTGGATGTTTACACGGTTGCTGCAAGGCGAGATCAGGCGCCACTGGCCGAGCAGGTTCTGCTCGTACCGGTAGGGGCAGCCGCGCCAATATCCCTCCCGGCGGTGCAGACGGTGCCGGCGGCGCGGATAGCGCTTGCGCCGGACCTCCTGGGTGAGGCTGCCCGCATTGGAAAGCCCCGCCGGATGGACAAGCGGTGCTGCGGAGGCCCCGCCCGCCGCGCCGGAAATAAAAGCGATCGCAAGGCATACGCCTTTGAATGTCATAACCAATTCCCCGTGTTTATCTTGCCTGGGATCGCCGGACAGATGATCCGGCGCGTTCCGTCACACGGAAGGCAGTCTAGGCGGAAAGCGTGCAGATCGGCTTAATTCCGGCCCGGCTGCGCGCGAAAGGATTTTTTGACTAAAATGCTCCATAATGGCGCCGAAGCCCTCTCCGGGGCGGCATTTCATCTGTTGCGCATGGAGTGTTCCGGCATGTCCAAGGTATTGCAGGGGATTGGTATTTTCGTGGCGATGTTTGCCGTGGCCTTCCTTGCCGCCCCCCTCCTCGATTCCAGCTCCGATAGCCCACTATCCGGGAGCTTCGATCAGTCTGGGAGCTTGCTGCTTCTAGTCATCGTCTTGGCCATAGCCATAGCCGTACCCATCGCCCGGAGCGCCTTCCGGAAATTCCGGGGTGACATCGGAGGCATACAGGGCAACCTGAAGCTAGCGGAGCGCGAACTCGTAAAGATCCTGGGCGATAACTGGGACCAGGGCGGGCGGCAGGGAAAGGTGAAGGAACGGTCGGAATGGGCGGCCATGGCCCACCCAACAATCGTCCACACCTTGAAGGACGACGAGCTTGCTAAATTGGCGGCAGAGCCAGGGAAGTGGAGCCCTATGGTCCAGCCTTCAATCACCCTGATTTACCAGGAAGGTTATCGCTCGGTCGCTCACGAGGCGTTCGAGTTGAACAAGGACGACATGAAGAACAGAGGTGCCGCCATGGGCAAGGCCAGCATGACGGCGGCCTTGCTGCGGGAGCTATATCAAGGAAACGCGGGCGGCGCCGTTAAAAAGGTTTTGCATGAATACAAAATCGGCAACACGCCGTTTGTTGCGCCGGGCATAAGGGAACTCCTGGACTTCGATAAGTTCGATGCGGACAAGAAGGAGTTTCCCAAGGATCATAAACCCGTCAACGGCATCATGCTGACCCTGGCCGTGGAGCACGGAAAGTTCCCCAAGGAGCTTATCCTCATGGACAAAGGCGTACCCTACCGGGGCTGGGAGGTCATTAGGAAGCTTACCGAACCGGCTCCGCCGGAAGGCTGGGATATTCCGAAGACGCCCGCGGACATTTCGATGCTGAGGCTATGGTGGAAGTGGCTGACCTGGTGGGATTGATCGCAGCGTCAGCGCCAGCCGCACTTTTCTGCGCGCCGCGAAGCCCCATATAGCGGCGCGAGGAGACTTACATGTGCGGCCGCTTCACTCAGCTCTTCGCCTGGCGGGAGCTTTACGACTTCTATGCCCTGACAAATCCGGAGGCGCTGAGCCTTGAGCCTTCATGGAACATCGCGCCCACGCAACAGGCGGGCGTCGTCGTGCGTGAGGAGGCGGGCCTCGTGTACCGGCCCATGCGCTGGGGCCTTGTGCCGATGTGGGCCAAGGACATGAGTATTGGTAATCAGGCCATCAACGCGCGGGCCGAGACGGCGGCGGAAAAGCCGGTGTTCCGGGGCGCGTGGAGATCGCGGCGCTGCGTGGTGCCGGCGAGCGGTTTCTACGAGTGGCGCGAAACGCCGCTGCCCGGAAAGGCGCGGCCCGCCAAGGCGCCGTTCTACATCGCGCGCCGGGACGGCCGGCCCCTGACCTTCGCGGGCCTCTGGGAACGCTGGAAGGACGGTATGCTGTCCTTCACCGTCCTCACCCAGGATGCCTGCGCGGGCCTTAGCGGTCTTCATAGCCGGATGCCGGTCATGCTTGCGCCGGAGGCGATCGGGCCCTGGCTGGGCGGCGCAAACCCGGTTTGCGAGCCACGCGTGTGCGAGGCCCTGCGCATCGTGCCCGTCTCACCCAAGATGGGCTCGCTGCGCCACAACGGGCCGGACTGCATTGAAGCGCTTCCGCCGGCCGGATAGCACGCGGGCGCGCTTGCCGCGGCGTTGCGTCACCACGAGGCGGAGAAGCAAGGCGCCGGCCAGATGCGGGGGCCTTGACCGTTGCTTGTGGACCGCTTCGCTACGCTCGCGATGACGCCGCCTGGGGCCTGAGTCACCCTTCAGGCCCTGGCTACTCAATTCCCCCTCCCGAATCAGTATTCGCGTTGAGGAAATTACATCGGCTGGGGCTTGGGAATCCCCGCCAGAGGAGTCAAAATTTCTGGCCGTTGGTATTACTGGAAGGCGCAAGCGCGCAACATCCTTCGCATTTGCGGCAAATTGGTTTCCTCACCTCCTGGCCACCCGGCCCGTGGAAAACACGATCGTGGCGGCAGCAACGAGGGCGTCGGAATGTGCCTTGGCCTGGGCGAGCTGGGCTTGCAGGAGTGCCGTCTGCGCGTTGATCGCATCGGTCAAAGTGCCGATGCCGTTCCTATAATATTCGAGTGCACCTTTCGAAGTGATTTCTGCTGCGCGCTTGGTCTCGCTGGCGGCGCGATAGGCGGCAAGGCTCGTGTCCAGTAGATCGCGCGCGGCGACGATCTCGCGCGCGGCCGTCAATTGCAGCAACGCCAGTTCGTCCTTCGAGGCTGCCACCCCTGCTTCCGCCGTCAGCAACTGGCTGGCGCGTAGCCCCCCATCATAGAGCGGGATCGTTACCCCGACGAAGACCGTCCCGGCCGGCTGATTGAGCCTCTGTGCCGTGGTCAGCCCCGTGCGGCTGTCATGCAAACTGATCTCACCGAAATTCTGTCCGGCGGACGCGGTCAGCGCTACCTTCGGCAAAAATTCGGCCTTGGCGCGCTCCACATTGTCGGCGCTAGCCTTCAACTTCGCGTAGGCCGCAAGCACGTCCGGCCGCTGTTTGAGCGCAGCGTCGATCAACCGGCCGACGGAGCGCGGCGCCCTGGCTGGCAAAGGCCGGCCGCTCACATCCTCGACCCTGATCTTCAAGGTTGGCGCGATACCCATGCTGGCAAGCAGGGATGCATAGGCGTTGCGCTCGCGTCCTTCGGCCTGGATTACGTCAAAGCGCGCCTGCGCTTCCAGTTGCCGCGCCTGCGCCACCTCTATATTAGTCGCCAGCCCGTGCGACAGCTTGGCCTCCGCCGCGTCGCGCACCAATGCGGAATTGGCGAGCGTCTTACGCGCGATGCGGACCTGCGCCCGCGCGGACGTCAGAATGAGGAAACTGCGCACGACACTGTAGATAACCTTCTGATGTGACGCGTTAAACGTCTGGCCGGCGGCCTCGGTCAGATGCCTGGCGGCTTTTACGCCGGCTGATCGCGCGCCAAAGTCGAACAGGAGCCATTTGAGCGTCGCCGACGGCACAGCCTCTTTCGTCCGCGTGGTGATGATGCCATCGGGAATGGTGATGCTCGTTGGAAGGCCGGTTTTCGTCACCGGCACGGCCGGGGAATCGACTGTCAAGCCTGCCGTGCCCTGGCCCACATATTGATAGCCCGCGACCACATCGATGCTCAATTGAGGCAGGAAAGACGCCTCCGCCACACCGGCGGCGGCCGCTGCTTGGCGTGCACGCTGCCAGGAAATCCGCGTTTCCGGGTTGTTCTCCTCGGCGATGTCGATAAGGGCGGCGAGATTGTAGGTACGGCCAGGCGCAATCGCGGGACGGACGAGGAGATTGGGCATCACAGCCGGCTGACCGGCGGGCTGACCGCTCACCGGCGGCACGTACTCCGTGCGCGAATCGGCCGGTACGAGACTGGTCCAATCGGAGGCGCAGGCCGTAAGCAACCCGGCCAGCCCCGCCACACACATCGCCCGGATCAACGCCACGCTCACTACGCCCCCGCCCCCTCGCGCGCCAAAGATGGCCCGCCCAAATCCCCCTGGGCCAGACTTCTGGCCGGCATATTAGGCAAGGCAAGCGTGTTCAGCCAACGGTCAATTTGCGTTTGGCTAATCGTAAACGAGCCATCGCCAGTTTCAGAACGCCCCTCGAAGGCGGCAAAGATTTCACCGGCGAGCAGGAAATGCGCATCGGCGCGCTGGGCGGCCCCCTCGATCTCCTCCTCGTCATGCCAGCGGCGCGGCTCAAATCTATTGAGCGAAGCGATGCGCCGCTCCTCGCCGATGAGCCGGAAGATCTCCTCCATTTGCATGGTGGCCACGGGTCTGGTGCGGGCGAGAATACCGCGCAACCGCTCCGAAACCTGCCGCAGGGCCCGCTTGCTTGCGTCTTTTACCGACACCGGCCAGACCTCAAGGAATATTCCGCCGAGGATTAGATTGGCGATCAGGATGCCGAGCGTGCGGTCGCGGATGGTCACGAGATCGAAGCTGGGACCGTTGCCGTGCAGCACGCAGAGGAAAAAGCATAAGGCCATCTGCCAGCCGGCATAGGAAATGCGCGGCCCGCCGCCTGCCACCCAGGCGGCCACGAAGCTGAACGCACCAACGAGGAGCGCAAGCTGGCCCACGTCTTGCAGATGCGGCATCAGCCAGATGACCGAGGCGAAAGCCGCCGCCCCCCCAACGATACAGCCGGCGATGCGGAGCGTCATCTTGTGTACTGTCTCGCCGGCGGTGCCCAGCGCAACGTAGAAGCAGGTAATGAAAGCCGTGTGGATGCCAGACCAGTTAAGGCCGGTATAGAGCAAGTAGCAGATCATCGCCGCCAGCGAAGTCTTCAGCGCGAAGCGGATGTACTCTGGGTTCGTTTTCACATCCGGCGCCAGGAACGGCGCTGCCGGCCGCCTGGCGGATGGTACAGCGCCCCCGGTCAAATCGCGCATGGCGCGCGTCAAGCCATCGGCCGCCCCGGACGGTTCCGGTGTCTTGCCAATATGATCTTCCGGACGCCGATCCGCCAGCGCGGCAAGTGTTGCGGCCAAGGCAGGATCGCCTTCCGGCCGCGAGGCAAGCGACAGTGCCAGGATGCGGTAACTCGCGTCGATTCCGGCGTTCAGCCGCGCCGTCGACTCTGGAGACGCGGGTTCCAGGAGCGCCGCCAGCCGCACACGCTTAAAACTCTCGTCATTGCCCTCCGCAAGAAGCCCGAACGCCTCGGTGCGCGCGCCGTCCTCTCCAGCGAGCAATCGAGCGGCAGTCCGTAGCCGGCCGGCGATGGTCTGTGCAACCAAATCCATCGAGCGTTTGCCGGCCACCAGACTGACCGCTATGAGCACCCCCATCGGCAGGGCGACGATTACCCACATCCACAGAAGCGCCCGCGTTACGAGTTCTGGGACCGGCACGAGATCGAACAGGGTGAGCACGAAGGAAAAAACGAAGGCGGCGGTTGCCGCCGCCGGCCCGATTCGCGAAGCGGCAGCAAGATACAGCCCGCCAGCCATGAAGAAGGCCATGGTCAGGATGCGCAGCATCGGCTCGCCCGCCGTCAGCATAATGAAGACGAAGCCCAGTCCAATGCCAACGGTAGCCGCGGCGATGAGCGTTAGGGCGAGTATCACCGTCTCTGCCTGCCCCTCCTTGCTGGCAAAGAAAATGAGGTAGCAGGAGACGGGCGCTTCTGGCACGCCCAGCGCCATCGATAGGATCGTTACGATGGTGCATGCCGCAGCGATACGGATCGCCTGCGCCGCCCTTCCGGGGCGGTTGGTGAACAAATCCTCGATCCACACCGCTCTGCCCATCGTGTCCCCCAGCGCGCCCCCAGCCTTGCCTATTCGATGACAACGGCGGCCGATGCGCCAATGCGCATCAGCTCCGCGGGCGGCTCGTGCAGATGGATGAAGACGGGGTAACGCCGCGCCACCCGGACCCAATTGAGCGAGCGGGAGATGTACGGCATGCCAAGTATGTCGATGTTGTCGTCCGAGCGCGCGCCCGAGCCGATGCCTGTCACCTCGCCCTCGATGACCCTGGCCGGGTCAGTCATCACATAGACCTTGGCGTGGCCGCCCACGCGGATCGGCTTCAGGTCCGTCTCGCGGAAATTGGCAACCGCCTCCCAGGTCGCGGTGTCGATCAGCGTGAACAGTGCCTGCCCCGTGGCGGCATATTCGCCCACGTCAAGCTTCATGCTCGTCACGATGCCATCGAACGGCGCTACGATTTTCGTATTGCGCAAGTCACGCGCGGCGAGCGCCACCGCTTGCAGTGCGGAGCGGAGCTGGGCCCGGCGCGTGTCCAGCGTGCCGATAGCCTCGGAAGCGGCGTGCGACTGGTGCATCGCCTGCTGGAGCGAGATTTGCGCGTCATTGCGCGAGGTGCGGGCCTGATCGACCTGCTGAACGGACACATAGCCCTGCGGCTGCAATGGCGAGAGGCGGTCGAGCGTCTGCTGGGCGAGCGTCAGGTTTTCCTTGGCGCGCTTGATCTGCTCCCCGGCGACCGCGGCGTTGGTGCGGGCGACCTCCAGATTGCGCTCGCCCTGCGCAACTTCCGCTTCAGCTACCTTGGCCTCGGCCTTGGCTTGTTCGAGCCGGAGCCGGTAGGGCTCGGGGTCAACCTCAGCAAGCACGCTGCCCTTTTTCACATGGACGTTGTTCTTCACATGGACCGCCACGATGCGGCCCGGCACCGTTGGCGAGATATGAACGAAGCGCGCCTCGATCTCGGCGGCGTCGGTGCGCGGCGAATGGTTTAGCACATCGATCGCCCGGTAGGAGAGATACGCCGCGGCGATGATGCTGCCCCAGCCGATCACGAAGGCCAGGTTCTTGATGCTGCTCCTGCCGCTCACGAAGGCGAGGCATTTTTGTATGACGGCATTCAGGCCCATGGCAGACGTCCCTCGAAACGCAGGAACCAGATGAAGAGCGCGGACAGGATTGCGATGGAGAGATATGAGAGAAGCCGTAGCGGTAGATGGGCGTCGATCCCGAGCCGGCCAAACAGGCCGCGCGCGGCGCCCGCGATCGCGATGCCAGCCGCCGCGCAGATGAGCCAGGACGGGAAATACGCCCCCACGATATTGACCGACGGAGTCTGATGCTGTGCCGCGCACGCCGAAAGCGCCGGCACGAACGCCGCCGCCAACCCCAGCCGGCACAGTTTCGCTGCGATCATAACGCCGTTACGCCTTTCCTGCCGATCATCACTAACGGCACTTAGCGCAGTCCACGGACGGGTGGCAAGCCCAAGTTTCCCAATGATTTTAACCAATTATATGGAGATTTCCCCAAAATGCGGGGCGCATCGTCAACGCCACCCTGGTGGGCTGGCCGTCCGCGCGGGAACAAAAATGGAGCGACAATCCTCACCAATCAACACCAACTAATGGCTGCGTGACAGCCGCTGACACAGGTAGTCCGCTGCCGGCGGAGGCAATCGTGGAAGCAGGATACTGGGACAGAACTCGTGACAGTGGGGCAGGTGCGTCGGTTCGGGGTTCGAGAACGCCGGGAGCAATCTGAAAGCTGAAAGAAGTCTTCCCGGAAGAGCCATCAAGCGCCTCAAGACGAGGGCCAATTCGCGGCGGTTCCGGCATGACCGCAGCACCCTCGATGCGGACGAGCAACAAGCGAGGTTTTGGGGCGCGCGCCGGGAAATCGCCGATGTCTGTTGTGTAGTTGGGCCGGCACCCGTCCATCCGCCACTCAAACGGCAGCCGGAGTAGCCTGATGGCTTCCGTTCGGCCTTCGGCGCGAAGGGCCGATGTGTGAGAATACTTGCCCCCGCCCGCCCCTGTCCCCAAATCCGTTCCGGAGGTAAGCGATGACCGCACCGGACTCTCTTTCCCTGACGCCCCAGGCATTCGAAAATCTCGGCATTGATTCCCAAACCAGCCTCGCGGACACGGCGCTGCGGCTCGCGCAGAAATCGGGTGCTGCCTACGCCGACATCCGCATCGGCCGCAACCAGGACGAATCCGCCTACGCGCGCGAGGACAAGCTCCAGCATTTCAACTCCACCTTCTCGGCGGGGTTCGGTGTGCGCGTACTGCTGGACGGTAGCTGGGGTTTTGCCGGCAGCCGCATCGTCAGCGAGACCGAGGTGGCACGCGCCACCGCCGAGGCGGTCGAGAACGCAAAGGCCGCGCGCCTCTTGCAAACCCGGCCCATCGAGCTGGAGGACACGCCCGCCTACCGGGACCGGTGGATCATGCCCGTTGCTGTAGACCCATTCGCGGTGCCGGTCGAGGAGAAGGCCGCCAAGCTCCTCGGCATCAACGCAGCGGCGCTCAAAGCCGGCGCGGACTTTTGCAACTCCCGGCTCTGGATCGTGCGCGAAGAAAAGCTGTTCGCAAGCAGCCGGGGCAGCAGCATCCATCAGAGCCGGGTGCGGATATGGCCCATGTTCACGGTCACGGCCATCGATAAGCAGACCGGCAAGTTCGCGACGCGCGCCAGCCTGCTCCCCGCACGCCAGGCCGGCTGGGAGTATGCGGCAGCGTATGACGGCGAGGCGGAGGCTGCGCTGGCGGCGGAGCAGGCGCGGGAGAAGCTTACCGCGAAGTCCATCGAGCCCGGCGTCTACGACGTGGTCATCGACCCAGCCAATCTTCACCTTACCATCCACGAGAGCGTCGGCCACTCCACCGAACTCGACCGTGCGCTTGGCTGGGAGGCCGATTTCGCGGGCACCTCCTTCGTCTTGCCGGAGATGCTCGATGGCCTGCAATTCGGCAGCCCGTTGATGACGGTAATGGCGGACCGCTCGCAGGAAGGCGGCCTTGCCACCATTGGCTGGGACGACGATGGCGTGCGCTGCACAGAGGCCGAGTTTCCCATCGTCGAGAACGGCATCTTCCGCAATTACCAGATGGCACTCGGGCAAGCGCAGCTTATCGGGCGCCAGCGCTCGAACGGCTGCGCCTATGCGGATTCGCCAACCGCATTCCCAATCCAGCGCATGCCCAACATTTCGCTGCGGCCCGGCGCGGACGGCACCACGCTTGCCGATCTCATCGCGGGCGTGGACCGGGGTATTTTCATCTCTGGCTCGGGCAGTTGGAGCATCGACCAGCAGCGGGACAATTTCCAGTTCGGCGGCCAGGTCTTCTGGGAAATCAAGAACGGCAAACTGGGGCCGATGCTTCGCGATGTCGCCTATCAGGCGCGCACCGTGCCATTCTGGAACAGCCTGGACGGGATCGGCGGCAAGGACACCTATGAACTGCACGGCGCCTTCACCTGCGGCAAGGCGCAACCCATGCAGATCGCACCAGTCGGGCATGGCGCCGTGCCCGCGCGCTTCAGGGGCGTGACCATCCTCAATACGGAGCGGAAGGATATTTGACCATGATGCTTCCTCCCGGCGAGGTGAAGGCCATCGCCTCGAAGATTATCGGCCGGTCCGGCGCGGAAGGGTGCACGGTTTCGGTTTGGGGCGGCGATTCCCGGAACTTCCGCTTCGCCAGGAGCGAAGCCACCACCAACGGCGCGGTCAGCAGCGTTGGCGTCTCCATCGAATCAAGCTTCGGCAAGCGGGCCGGCAGTGCCACCGTGAACTCACTCGATGAGTGTGCCCTGGAGCAAGCGCGCCTGCGCTCGGAGGAGATAGCGCGGCTGTCGCCAGAGAACCCGGAATACATGCCGCCGCTCGGGGCCCAGACCTACGAGCCCGAGGGCGCGCGCTACGATGCCGGCACAGCTTATACCCAAGCCTCCGGCCTCGCCGATGCGGCAGCGAGCGCCATCGCCGCGGGCCGGAACTACGAGGTAGGCATTGCTGGCTTCATCGAGGCCGGGAGCGGCTTCCGCGCGCTTGCCAATAGCGCTGGGCTGTTCGCCTATGACCGGGGGAGCAGTGCGGAGCTCACGGTCACGGCGCGACATACGAAACGCGTGTGGTCGGGCTGGGCGGGCGCATCGCAAAACCGCTTCCTGGCGCTCGATCCCGTTGGGCTTGGCGAGCGTGCGGTCAGCAAGGCGCTGTTTCCAGGAGAGCCCGCCGATCTCGATCCGGGCGTTTATACGGTGATCCTGGAGCCCGCCGCCACCGCCGATCTCGTGCAGCAGCTGGTCTACAGCATGGCGGCGCGCTCCGCCGATGAGGGCCGCAGCTTTCTGTCCAAGCCTGGCGGCGGCACCAAGCTCGGCGAGCGCCTTCTGGATGAGGCCGTCACCATCACCTCGGACCCCGCCAGCCCAGATGCGCCCGACACGCTGTTCGGCCCCGATGGCGTACCGAAGCGGCGTACGGTCTGGTTCGAGCGTGGCGTTGCGAAAACCATGAGCTATTCGCGCTTCTGGGCGCAGAAAATGGGCTGCGAGCCGGTTCCCTTTGCGTTCAACCTATCCATGGCGGGCGGCACGGTGCCCATCGAGGACATGATCCGCGAGGTGAAGCGCGGCATCCTCGTCACGCGCTTGTGGTATGTGAATGTGGTGGACCCGCGCACGCTGCTTTGCACCGGCATGACGCGGGACGGCAATTTCCTGATCGAAAACGGCAGGATCACGCGGCCCGTGCTCAACCTCCGCTTCAACGAAAGCCCGCTTTCCGCGCTGAGCAAGATCGAAGCCATGGGACCAGCCGGGCGCCCCGGCGGCGGTTGGGGGATGGTCTCAGCCCCGCCGCTCCTGATATCCGCGTTCGCCTTCTCGTCAAGGTCCAGCGGAATCTGAGCAGATTTCATGGGCAAGCCGTGCAGCGACGGATGGGCAGCGGCTCGCCGCAACCGGAGAGGGGTGGTTTTCACCCCACCGATGCAGAAACTGGGATTCGCTGGCAATGACCGGCGAGCAAAGGCCTAAGAGCTGAGAGAAATCCTCATCGTGGCTGCGGCCCTGGCCGCCCGCGGGTGGATCGTCCTTGGTGCGGAGGCGGATCTCTGTCTCGTCAGCCTCCACGAGGCCGCTCAGCGGCGAGCGTCCGGGCGCCACCATGGCAAGGCGCAGCTTCATCGCCAAAAGCCAAGCGGTCTTGTAGGAGCCCAGGCCAAGCTCGCTTTGCAACTGCAAGGCGGACATGCCGTTGGAGTGCGTAGCCATCAGGAAGGCGGCCCAGAACCACACGGTGAGCGGCAAATGAGAGCGGTGCATAATGGTGCCAGCGGTGATCGAAGTTTCCTTCCGGCACCCAGCGCACAGGAAGGTTGGCACCTTGCGGCTGGGAAGCTGCCAGACCTTCGCTCCGCCGCAACAGGGGCAGCGGAAGCTGTCCGGCCAGCGCTTGGCGGCCAGGAAGGCGGCGCAGGCCGTATCGTCAGGGAAACGCGCTTGAAATTCGCGCAGGGAACGGGGGAAGCCAGCCATGAACGTGCCCTCCAGCGTGGTATGTACACTGTACGTTCTTATCGCTGTTCGCCAGCGCTGTCCCACATATTGTGCTTACCCAGCCCGGGTGGGATTAAGGGGACAAGCATTTATTTGAGATTGCGGGAAGAAAGCCCCCTCATTTCGGGAAACGCCTGCCGCAGATCGGCCGCGAGCCGGTCGGCCACCTTTGCACCCCGCCCCTCCTCGCGCTGCCGCTGCAGGATGTCGTGCCCGAAGGGACATGGCTGGACACGAGGCCGCGCCGGAAATTTCCGCACGGACAACGCGATTGCGAATTACACCCCTGGCGAACGGCAGGCCCACGGTGAACTTACGATTGAAGAAGTGGCAAACAGGCTCGGGGCGAGTTATTCAACCGTACGGCGCATGATCAAACAGCATCACCTTCCTGCCCGCCAGGTCTGTCCCGGTGCACCGTGGATCATCCGCGCGGAAAATGCGGACGCTCTCTGCCGCTGCGCCGACAGCCGGCGCCTCAAGGCGCCGTCACCAAATGCCCAGGATCAGCAGGCCTCTGATTTTATGAGGAATATGTGAGGAGCTCATTATGAAGAACCAGCGAACAGGATACCGCCATTGAGGTGGCGGCGCTATCCGGTTCCGGCAATTCCGCCGTGCCCGCCGGAACGCGGGCGGAAGGTGCGTCGCCGCGCCGCAAGTGAATGTCATATGCCGGGCGCCCGGCTTCACGCAGGCGGAGTTTGCCGTCCATTTCCACATCCCGCCCAGCACGCCATCCGTTCATGATCGATTTACCCAATTCTGGCACCTTATTGCAATCTTTGGTTGCAGGTGGCGTAACACGGCATGTCCGCATCGCAGGAAGAGCTTTCCCATACAACTATCAGCCTAGATGGTGTCCGCACCGTCCGGACAGCCGAACAAAGTCACTCTTTGCTTCTGGAGGCATTCCGCAACGCCTCCTCCATAACCGCCGACTGCTCAAACATCACGGAGGCGGATCTGAGCCTCGTGCAGCTTTTGCTGTCCGCACGGAAGTCCGCGGTAGCCGGAAATAAGCGCTTCACGCTTGCTCACGCGGCAGAAGGAGCCCTCGGCAGCGTCCTGGCGAGGGGAGGCTTCTTGAAGCCAGACAGTCCCAGCGGGGGAGCGGGCATTCTGGCACATGAGTGAGGCGTTTGATGAAGACCGTTCTTAGCGTCGACGATTCGGCAAGTATTCGCCAGATGGTGAAGATGACGCTCAGCGGTGCTGGCTACAACGTAGTGGAAGCGGGCGACGGAGGAGCGGGGCTGACTGAGGCGAAACGCAACAGGTTCGACGTAGTCATCACGGATTTAAACATGCCGGTGATGGACGGCTTCGCGTTGGTCCGTGAGCTGCGAAAGCTGCCTGCCTATGTGGGCGTGCCCATCCTGCTGCTGACAACTGAAAGCGACGCCGCGAAAAAAGCGCAGGCGAAAGCGGCCGGTGCCACCGGCTGGATTACCAAGCCGTTCCAGCCCCAGCAATTGCTCGATACGCTGAAGAAGGTAAGCGGCTGATGACCACGCCAGATCCCAAAAAAATGTTCGAGCAGGAGGCGCAGGACCTTCTGGCTCAGCTGGAATCCGCTTTGCTCGATCTCTCTAACGAACCGGGCAACCGCGCCTTGATCGATACCGCCTTCCGCGCACTTCATACGATCAAAGGATCTGGCGCGATGTTCGGCTTCGAGCAGGCCGCGGCATTCACCCACCACGTGGAAACCGCGTTCGACAAGGTGCGCCTGGGCAAGGCCGAGTCGACCCGGGAGCTGATCGCCGTCGCTCTCAAGGCGCGCGATCACATCCAGCTCCTGATCGAGCGTCCCGAGGAGGCCGGCAGCCAGGCGGAGGAGGCGATTTTGGCTGAGCTTGCCGCTCTCAGTCCCGCTGCCGGCAGTGCGGCTGCAAGCGCTGAGCCAACGTCTTCCATGGCTGCAACGGCAGGCCAGCGCATATGGCATATCCGCATTCGCCTGCCCCGCGATGTCATGGCGAACGGAACCAATCCTATTCTGCTGCTGGACGAACTGAACTCACTCGGCGAAGCCACGGTCACGCCGCTGACGGACGCAATTCCGCCGCTTCAAGAGTTCGATCCTGTAGCCTGCTATGTTGGATGGGACGTTGTCCTGACCACCTCCGAGCCGCGCCAAGCAATAGAGGACGTGTTCATTTTCGTTCGCGACGAGATGCAGCTTGAGATCGAGCCCGCGGAAGGCCGCGAAGAAAGCTGGGCGGAAGCTCAAAGCCCGGAGGCTGCGGCGGCATCCCCAGCTGGTAAGGGCGCAGCGAAGGAAGGCGTGCCGCCACCCGTCCCAGCCGGGCCGCAAGCACCAGCAATCCAGCCGGCGGCGGTGGCCGCGAAAGCCAAGGGCCGCGGCGCGGAAGCGGCAAAAGTTAGCGCAGTCGTCCGGGTGCCGGCTGAGCGTCTCGACGAGCTTATGAACCGTGTCGGCGAACTGGTGATCACGCAATCACGCCTTACCCAGATCGCAGCTTCGAGCACGGATCAGGCGGTGCGCGCGGTCACGGAGGAGATCGAGCGGCTGGTGCTTGAGCTGCGGGACACCACGATGGGCATCCGGATGATGCCGATCGGCTCGCTGTTCGGGCGTTTCCGGCGCGTCGTGCACGACCTTTCGCACGATCTCGGTAAGCAGGTCGAGCTGGTGACGGAAGGTGCGGAGACTGAGCTTGACAAGACGATGATCGAGCAGCTCAACGACCCGCTGGTTCATCTGATCCGCAATTGCATCGATCACGGCATCGAAGACCCGGCCGGAAGGCAGTCAGCCGGAAAGCCGCAAGCGGGGCAAATCAAGCTCTCCGCGCGGCACGCCGGAACCGAGGTGCTGATCACAATTACCGACGATGGGCGCGGGTTCGACCGCGAGCGCATCCGCGCGCGCGCCATCGAACGCGGCCTGATCCAGCCGGATGCCGTCCTCACCGACAACGAGCTGTTTCAGCTCCTGTTCCAGCCGGGCTTCTCGACAGCCGAGCAGGTAACGAGCGTTTCGGGCCGGGGCGTCGGCATGGACGTGGTGAAGCGCACCATCGAGGGACTGCGCGGTAAGATCGATCTTGCCAGCACGGCCGCTTCCGGTACCGAGATCACGCTGCGCCTGCCGCTGACGACGGCAATCATCGATGGCCTGATGGTCCGCGTCGGACAGGGCCGCTACGTCATGCCGCTCTCCGCGGTCGAGGAATGCGTGGAACTTTCGCCCGAGGAGGATGCCCGCACGCGGAGCCACAGCTTCCTCAACATCCGCAGCGAACTGGTGCCCTTCCTGCGCTTGCGGGAGCTTTTCGAGACGAAGGTGCCTCCGGACCCCTATCAGAAGATCGTGATCGTGTCCTCGGGCGGCATGAAGGTCGGCTTGGCCGTGGATCAGGTGATCGGCGAGCACCAGACCGTGATCAAGTCGCTCACCAAGCTGCATTCGGGCATTGAGATGTTTTCCGGAGCGACGATCCTGGGCGACGGAGCGGTCGCTCTCATCCTCGATATCCCGCATCTCGTCGAATACGGCCAGATGAACGAAGAAAACCTCAGGGCGGCCGAATAGGTGCGGACATGGCGAAACTGGATAACGCAAATGCGCTGGAAGTTCTCACTTTCAACCTCAACAATCAGGCCTTCGCTCTGGAGGCATCGTATGTGCGCGAGATCCTGGATCTCGTGCCGGTGACCGAGGTCCCCGCCAGCAGCCCCTTTGCACGCGGCCTGATTAATGTGCGCGGCAAGATCGTGCCGCTCGCGGACCTCAGGTACAAGCTCGGCATGGAGGAGCGGCCGCCAACCATCGACACGCGCATCGTTGTCATCGAAGTGGATCTCGACGGCGACTTGACCACGATCGGCCTCCTTGCGGAAAAAGTGCACGAAGTAACAACCATCGCCGCGGCCGAGATGGAGGAAACGCCAAAGATCGGCATGATCTGGCGGCACGAATACATCCGTTGCATCGGCAAGCGCGACGGCGAATTCATCGTGATCCTCGATGTTGCCGCCATCTTTTCATCGGTGCTGGCGAGAAAGGCGGAATTGAACGCCCACGCAGGCGAGAGGCACGCGGCCTAGGTTGCAATTGGGAAGCCCCCCCCTCACCCCTGCCTCTCCCGCGAGGGGAAAGGGGATGTGCCCTATCGGATGCACAGAGGGCAATTCTAGGGTTCCTTTTCCCCTTGCGGGAGAGGGGTTAACCCACCTCTTGCTAAGCCCCCGCCCATGGCGGGGCGACTAACGGGAGTTATACAGCCCCGTGAGTATACCTTGTCCATATTAACCATAATAGGCACGCAAGCGAGACGAACGATTCTTTAAGCCGGTTGTCCGTGTTTGTAGCCTCTCTAAACTTGGAAATCCGCAAAAGCCCCTTCCGTCATAACCGTATCTTAAATCAGAACGGGCACTCTCTTGGTGGTCGCAATCAGAACGAGTGCGTCGGATGCACGTTCCGGCCCCAGTAGCGGCAATGAGGCCGGCCCCCGCTTCCAAGCGCTGCAATCGAGTGTGTTCGGAAGACCCTCTGGGAGTGCACCAATGCGTTTTGCAATCAAGCAGAAACTGGCCAGCGCTTCCGGTACCATCATCGTGTTGCCGGGTATTGCGGCCTGGGCTACAGACGCTCTCCAAACTGCTGAAAAGGATGGGCGTACGGATGAGCTCGTGGCGATGCTCCGGCCGTTGCGCGGCCGTCTTGCCGCCCGCCAGCCAGCACCGGAAACCGCCAGCGCCTCGGCTGCGCTAAGCGAAATCCTTATGCTGCCGCGCGGCATCAAGGCCCATCAGCGCGATTCGATCCTCACCGCCACGGAGACGGACGCGAACACATCCAACCAGAAAATCAAGGCAGACATCGCGGGCATCGGGAAACAGCGCGATATTTTCCGGCACCTGCCCGGCGCACAGGATCACGCGCTTGTGGAGCAGCCTTTCGATCGGTTCGGGAAGGGGGCACCGGTCAACGAGCGCATCATGTCTCTAAGCAAGGAGATGTCGAAGACACCCGCCGCCGGCCTCCCGCCAGGGGTGGCCAGGAAGATCGCTGCTCCGGTCCGCAAGCAAATCGATGCAACCACAGTAGATCTGCATAGGGCGCTGGAAGATACCAGGGCCGGGTCCGGGGCCGTCCACATGCGCGCACGGCAGATAACGATCGCAGCCATGATCTGGGCGATCAGGGACCCGGTACGGACGACAGCCAATTCGAGAGGTGTTGAAACATGAGCGCTGCTGTTGACAGGGCGGCGGTGAAGACCGCCACGGAAGGGCAGTTCGTAACCCTTGCGATAGAGAAGGAGGTGTTTGCCGTTCCCGTGGAATCGGTGCTGGAGATCCTAGACATGCGTCAGGCCTCCAAAATTCCGGAAGCGCCGCCTTATCTGCTTGGCCTCATCGATCTGCGCGGGCGCAGCATTCCCGTACTCGATCTGCGCGTCAAGCTCGGCCTGCCCGCGGTTCCGCCAACGGAGACGACACGCATCCTCGTACTGGAGGTCGCGATAGCCGGCCGGCAGCTCGTGCTGGGCCTGGTCGCGGACCGGGTTATCGAGGTCATGGCGCTGAGACCCGAAGAGATCGAACCCGCGCCCGACATCGGCGTGCGCTGGCGTTCCGAATACATCATGGGCGTCGGCCACCGCGACGGGCGCTTCGTCATCATCTTCAATCTGGCGCGTCTATTCTCAGAGGAGGACACGGCGGCGCTCTTAGGCACCGCCGCTGCTGCGTAATGAAGCAAGCGAGTGCAACAAGGCAGCCAGGCGCTGGCCAGCAGAATACCTGGCCGGCCACACCTGATAGCATGGGGCTGGATTATCTGACCCCTGCCAACTTCGAGTTCCTGGCAGAGTTCATTGAGAACTACAGCGGTATCAAGATGCCGCCAACCAAGAAAACCATGGTGGAGTGCAGGCTGCGCCGCCGCGCGCAAGCACTGGGCCTGCCCTCCCTGAAGGAATACTGCGCCTATCTGATGCAGCAGGGCAGCCTCGACCAAGAAGCCATTCACCTGATCAACGCCGTTACGACGAACAAGACCGGCTTCTTCCGCGAGCCGAAGCACTTCGATTTCCTGGTTGGCGAAGCGATACCGGCGCTGCTCCGGCAAGGCGTCTTGACGCGCGGCCCGCTTAAAGTTTGGAGCGCTGCCAGTTCCATCGGCGCCGAACCCTATACGCTTGCGATGGTGCTGGCGGAGCAAAGGCAGAAGATCCCGGGCTTTTCCATCCTGGCAACCGATATCAGCACGCAGGTGCTCAAGACCGGAATGCAGGCGATCTATCCCGAGAGCATGTCCCACGACATACCGATGGAACTCAGAAAGCGCTATCTGCTCCGGGCGAAACACGGCGCGCGCGACAAGGTGCGCATTGTTCCGGCGTTGCGCAGCACGGTGCGTTTCGAGCGGGTGAATTTGATGCAGGCTCCCTACAGCGCCGGCAGAGACATGCACGTCATTTTTTGCAGAAATATTCTGATCTACTTCGACACGGATATTCAGCGCCGCGTCTTGAGGCAGCTCTGCCTCCACCTCAGGCCAGGCGGCTTCCTTTTTCTGGGGCATTCGGAATCTGTCGCCGGGTTCGGCCTGCCGCTTGTCCAGGCGGGCCCATCGGTCTTTCGCACGGAGCATTGATCATGGACCAGCCCGTCCATGTTTTGATCGTCGACGACTCGGCCTCGGTTCGACAAACCTTGTCCAGTATTTTGAGTGGCGACCCGGAAATTGAGGTCATGGGCACGGCGGGCGACCCTTATGCGGCCGCCCGGAAAATCGCCCAGACGGCACCGGACGTGATCACGCTCGATGTCGAGATGCCGCGAATGGACGGCATCACCTTCCTGCGCAAGCTGATGTCGCAGCACCCAATCCCGGTGGTGATGTGCTCAAGCTTGACGGAGGAGGGCTCCGCGACGCTCATGCAGGCACTCGAAGCAGGCGCGGTCGATGTGATCCTGAAGCCGCGCGTTGATACGAAGCAGGGCCTGCTTGAATCAGGCGTGCGTATTTGCGAGGCCGTGAAAGGGGCGGCCCGCGCGAATTTGAAGCGCCTGCCATTGCACAGGGACCGGGAGCCGAAAACCCAGGCGAAGCTGAGCGCCGACGTTATGCTGCCGGGGCCGGTTCCCCGGCGTGCGATGGCGCGGACCACCGAAAATGTTGTTTGCATCGGCGCTTCCACAGGCGGCACCGAGTCGCTTCGCGTTGTGCTCGAAGCGCTGCCGGAGGACTGCCCAGGCATCGTCATTGTGCAGCACATGCCAGAGAAGTTCACCGCGGCCTTCGCCCAGCGCCTCAACACGCTTTGCGAGATCGAAGTCAAAGAGGCGGCGGACGGCGACAAGATCTTGCGCGGACGGGCGCTCATCGCACCAGGCAACAAGCACACGCTGCTCCAGCGCAGCGGCGCCCAGTATTACGTCTCGATCAAAGACGGGCCGCTGGTGTCGCGGCACAGGCCGTCGGTCGATGTGCTGTTCCGCTCGGCAGCTACGTATGCCGGGAGCAATGCGACCGGAATCCTGATGACCGGTATGGGCGACGACGGGGCCGCAGGGCTCCTCGAAATGCGCGGCGCTGGCGCCCAGACGGTGGCGCAGGACGAGGCAACCTCTGTGGTTTTTGGAATGCCCAGGGAAGCCATCGAGCGGGGCGCGGCGGAAAAGGTCGTGCCGCTGGATCTGATCGCCACGCAGATCGTGCAGGCCGGCAAGCGCTGACGCCAGATGGTGCATTGAACGCGGCATCCCGCTGTCAATTTTGTGCGGCGATGCCAAGCGACACCATCCGCGTCATCCGCGCAAGGCAGCCTATAAATGACGCTTACGTTAGCGGCACCGAACAATGTCTCCCGCTTTCCGAGGAGGAAGCGGCCGTGTTTAGGGCGACGAGCGTCGCGGCTTGAGTTGGATTTTTTGCCCGCATTACGGTAAACGCGCCGCGACCGCGCATTTTTCATGCACATTTTGAGTAATTTCTCACCCCCCCTGCGCGTTTTGGATAACGCGCAGGGGGTGAGCAATTACGATATCATAGGGTATAGCGGATTTTGTTTTGTTATATTTAATTGATAGAAGCGCTTAAGGATACGTTTAACTTGCACATACTATCGTCGATACGCGTAGCCGCCCATACGCTCAAGCGGCCGCGACCTGTTTCATTTGCCAGGCGGCATCGGAGATGAGTAATGCGCGCAACGCCCTCCCAGGATGAAGTCTTGCCACATCTCGCTTGCCCAAACTCCCGCGTTTAGTCCGCGGTTCAAAGTAAACGTAGAGGATCAGTCATGAAAATATCGGCCGCAACGAAGATCGCGGGAGTTGCCGTTATCGGCGGTATCATCGGAATGATCGTTGTTAATGCAGTGGGGTCTTACGAGCTAAGCATTGGCGGCAAAACTTACGAGCGGATCATCAACGGAAAGGACTTGGTGGCCGACATCCTGCCGCCGCCGCTCTATGTCATCGAGCCGTATCTTAATGCGACCTTGGCCCTCAACAACCCCAAGGATGTCAGCGCCTACAAGACCCGGCTGGCCAAACTGCACAAGGACTACAACGAGCGCCAGGCTTGGTGGCGGGAGCATCGGGGCGTGGATCGCAATGTCCTCGGCTTGCTGCTCGACGACTCCGCGGCGCCAGCGGCAAAGTTCTGGAGCATCACGGAAGACAAGCTATTGCCAGCCCTTGAACAAGGCAATGTGGAAGCTGCCCGCCAAGCCTATGGAGCGCTGACGGAAGCCTACGAAGCACATAGGGCGAAGATCGACGAGACTGTTATCGCGGCCGACAAAATGAATAAAGCCACCGAAGTGGAAGCGGCCCAGGAGGCCAGCACCATGAGCTGGTTGATTTGGGGCGTCGCCGCTGTTGTTCTCCTCATCGCTGCCGGCAGCGTCTACGGCATGCTGTCTGGCCTTGTGCGTCCGCTCAACCGGCTGAAGGAATCCATTCTCGAACTCGGGACGGGCAATTACAACGCCGAGCTTGACGTTGGCAAACGTTCCGACGAACTCGGCGACATGGGCCGGGCGCTTGAGAGCATGACGGCCAACCTGCGCGCTACGGCGGCGGTTGCCGAGACCATCGCGCAAGGCGATCTGAGCGTCGAAGCCAAGCCGCTCTCTGACAAGGACACGCTGGGGTATGCAATGCAGCACATGACGGCCAATCTGCGCGCAACCGCGCAGGTGGCCGACTCCATTGCCAATGGCGACCTGACCGTGGAAGCCAAGCCGCTTTCGGACAAGGACAGGCTGGGCTTGGCGCTCAAGGGCATGGTGGAGAAGCTGCGCGTTGTGGTGCAGGAGGCGCTTTCGGCATCCGGCGGCGTCTCTTCGGGCAGCCAGCAATTAGCGGCCAGCGCGGACAACATGTCGTCCGGCGCCTCGCAGCAGGCGGCTGCAGCCGAGCAAACCTCGGCCTCCATGGAGCAGATGGCCGCCAATATCAAGCAGAACGCCGACAATGCGAGCCAGACCGAGAAGATCGCCCGCCAGTCGTCCGCCGACGCCGAGGCGAGCGGGGAGGCCGTGTCCCGCGCCGTCAGCGCCATGAAGACGATCGCCGAGAAGATCACCATCGTGCAGGAGATCGCGCGGCAGACCGACCTTCTTGCTTTGAACGCGGCGGTTGAGGCGGCGCGCGCGGGCGAGCACGGCCGGGGCTTCGCGGTGGTGGCCTCCGAAGTGCGCAAGCTTGCCGAACGCAGCCAGACCGCGGCGCAAGAGATCGGCGCGCTCTCGGGCCAGACCGTCTCCGTGGCCCAGCAGGCCGGCGAGATGCTGACCAGACTCGTGCCGGATATCAAGAAGACCGCACAACTCGTGGAGGAAATCAGCGCCGCTTGCCGCGAGCAGGATATCGGCGCCACCCAGGTGAACCAAGCGCTCCAGCAGCTCGACACGGTCATTCAGCACAACGCCAGCACCGCCGAAGAGTTGAATGCAACGTCGGAGGAACTGGCTGGCCAGGCCGAAAAGCTGCAGGAGAACATCTCCTTCTTCAACATCGGCGGGGCGGCCAGTGGCGGCCAGAGGGGCGCGGCGGATTTCACACAGGTGATGCGGACGGCTCCCGCCTTCCAAAACATACAGATGAAAAAGGTAGCGAAGGCTATACCTGCCAAGCGTGCGTCAGTTCCGGCGAAACTGGGGCAAACGATGCAGGAAGAGCGAAGTGCGGGCGCAGGCGCCGCCGCCGCGGCGGCGGCTCTGAAGAAAGGCATCGCGATAGATCTCGGCGAAAACCGGGATGGCGACGATTCCGCCTTCGAGGAATTCTGAGGCAGGCTTGAGTGCTAAAATAG
>JBNKTW010000003.1:0-46709 GCA_050298295.1 Rhodomicrobiaceae bacterium | reverse complement strand
GCCGTGCGCGCGATGTTCGGTAAATGCTGAAAACGAGGCCTGTGGTGCAGCTGATGGCTTGTGGTTGCGATGACAGCAACACAGGAGAGAAATTTATTCTCCGCCTTGCCTCCATCCGCGATTACTTGGACGGGCTCCTAGGATCAATCGGCGAGTCTTTGGTGATCCCGGCGGCCATGCGCCCTTACGGGAGCCGCGGCAAGCGCCAGGTTATTGGCGCGCCACTCCTTGCGGCGCAATAGTTCCGCTTTCCGCTTGCCGCCGTCCTTACCCTGCACACGTGCGGCCCCGAGGCCGGCGCCAGCTATCAGCGCCAGGATAAGCGCTGCCAGGGCAAGCCAATGTCCCGCTGTCAGCGTGCTAAAATCGCCGGCGAGCTCGGAAAACAGATAGCCCCAGAACAGCATGAACGGCACCCACATAACCGCGGACGCGACATTCGCGGCCTGGAAGGGCATATGGCCCATGCGCATGATGCCGCCCACAAGCGGGACCGTCGGGCGCACCGGCCCAAGGAAGCGGCCGATGAAGATGGTCAGGAAGCCGTATTTACGGAAGAAAAGCCTTGTCTTGGCGACTGCTGTTTTCTCGCGTCTGAGCAGCCTATGGTGCACGATGCTGGGGCCAATCCAGCGGCCGATCCAATAGGTGACGGCATCACCAACCACGGCCCCAGCGATGGACCAGCCAAGGACCGTGCCGCCATCAAGCTGTCCCTGGTGGATCGCGAGGCCCGCGAAAACCATGATGAAGGTTGCGGGAAAAAACAGGCCGATCAGAACCAGCGACTCGCCGAAGGCCAAGGCGCCCAGTATGGGGCCGGCCAAATCTTTATTGTGCAACACATAGGCTTTCAAAATTTGCGGATCGAGCGATCCAATGGCTTCCATCAACGTCACTGTAACCCTTTCCATACTACCAAGGCGGCCAAGCCTCCGTGCGGCCGGCCTGCAAGCCTTACACCTTCACGTTGCCGCCCCGCAGGTCTTTCTTCCACAGCGAAATGGTCAAATTTGTGGGTTTTCTGTGCCAACTTAAGCGTGCGCCGCAAAATCTTATCCGCTGCTTGTTGAAATCCCACCGGCGGCCTGCGCCGGCCCGGCGGCGCTTTTCCCGATAAGCCGGACAAATTCCTCCCGCACCCTGGGCATCGCCTTGCCGGTCTCGGCGAAGACATGTGTGTTCAAAAAGTAGCCCGTCAAGGCTAGGCCCCGTACAACGTCGCGCCCGTCCGGCAGGCTGGTCCCCGCGCCCTCCAGCAAGAAGGCGGGCAGCGGCAGGAGTTTGTCCCGGTAGGGCTCGCCTGCCTCCTGGCTCACGGCCTGCCCCGACCTTGGCGAGACGTAAATGAGCGCTTCGCTGCGCCCAGTGGCGGCGCATTTGGATAAATCGAGGCCGAAGCCAAGCTCGTCCAGCAATGTAAGCTCGAAGCGAGTGACCGAGGCCGGAAAAGCGTCGCTTCCGGCGAGCGCCAAGCAGCCGCTCAAAGCGCCGAACAGGCGGGGGTGCGGATCGCGCTCGGGCAGCACCTGGAGCAGCGCCACGATGGCGTTCACGCCGGCAAGCGCAATCTTGTCGTCGAGGATACGAGCGGCGGTGGGTTCGGTAAGCTCCACGGTGTAGACGCCGAGCTGGCCATCGAGGCGGGCGCGCCATTCGGCCTTGAGGCCGTTGCCGGTTTGCAGGATGGGCCGGATGCGCCGCGAACGCCCGCCTTTGACAAGGCCGGGCGTGCGGCCATTGGCGCGCGTGAAGATGTTGGCGATGACGCTGGTCTCGCCATGGGGACGCCCGCTCAGGAAAATGCCGTCGTCAACCCATCTCATGAATTCGCCCGAAGCGCTGCTGCCCTGGCAATCTAGTATCGCCGGCGGCTTTTTGCATCAACTCCCGGCGGGCTTGCGGCGGTTCCCAAACCGGACGCCTTGTCTGCCAAGTAGGGACATTATTTTGGCCCAATTTCAACCAGAGGGAGAGTTGGGGCAAGTTGACAGTATGGTCATGCACTGGCGCACACAGAATGCGCGGCGCATGATGCGGACCGGCGGACAACGAAAGCACGGCATTAAGCATACTATCCAATTATATATGGAAGAACCGAGCGACATCTGTCAAATATGGCCTTGCCAACAATAGGATTATATTTCATTTCGCCGTCATATATACTTCATAGTTACCAGTAAATATGCGATAGCGCGCCAAAACGGTGCAAATTATAGGCAAATTGTATTTGTTAACTACTTGTATTTTTCGGTTTTGGCTGCTATAGATTTGTGTCGCAAAGCCGAACCTTGACGGGCGTATCGCGTCACCGCTGAGGCAGGCGTAAATATTGAGGAGGCGCCGTTGTCGCTCGATAAGGTTTTAGAACAGTCTATGTTAAACGTGCCAGACTGCATTGCTGCGGCATATGTCGATATGAGCACCGGACTGCTGCTTGCGGTCACTCATGTAGGCAATTATGACCACGGGCATTTGGAGTTCGTGGCCGCCAAGACCGCTGATATCTTCCAAGGGCCGAGCATCGCCGGGATTGAAGAGACCTGGAAGAAATACCGGAAGCAGCCGATGGATAACCATCATTTCTTCCAGGAGATCATCATCCTGAGCGACAATCAGCTTCATATGTTTCTCCGGTGCAAGCGTCATGCCGATCATGCTATTGTGTTTATCACTCGCAAGAGCGCGAATATCGGCATGGTGATCGCGAAGTCCCGTGCAGCCGTAGAGCCGCTCGAAAACGCGCTTTGATTGTCTTGAATTGGAGTGCTGGGTAAGCGGTGGGCGCGCATCCCGCCGTTGTAAGGTGAAGGCGAGTGAAAGGCTCCAGTACAGATGCTTTGCAGGAGATATTCCGCGTCATAGACCGCAGCGTCTTGCCGCGTTCCGTCGTGTGCCAGTCCGGCGCCGCCAGGCTTGAATTCGACGTGTTCCGCCGGGGCGCTCTTCTCTGTCCCAGGGCGGGGAGCGCCTTCGCTCTGGACGATACGCTAAAGCGTGAGGCGCCCGGCTTGTGCAGCCTGTTACAGGAAGGGCCGGCGGGCGCTTCCGCCTGGGCGGATGAGGCGGCCGCGTTCAGGGATGCGCTGTTGCGGCGCTTTGGAAGGGCGCTTGCGGATTTCGCCAACAGCTCCGGCCCGGTCCTGGTCAGTGTGCGGGCGTCAACCGCCTTCCGGGGCCAATTGAACGCGTTGCCGTCTTTCAGCGCCCCGGAGCTGGCGAGCGCGGCCGCCACGCCTCCGGAAGCGGAGGTATCTGGTTGCGTTTCCGCTTTCTTCGAGCAGATTGGCCCCAACGCGTCTGATTCGTGGCTCTTTCAGCGCCCGGCCAGCTTGCTGTGGCCTCCCGCACTGGACTCATCTGACCGGGCCGGGATGATGACCGAGGCGGCGCAATCGGCCGAGGCCTGGCGGCAAGGCCTTGAAACGTTTGATGGCCCGCTGTTCGCCGTGTTTCTCGGCGCGCCCAACGAGAACTTGCAGTGCGTGGCGGCTGACGCCACGCATATCGCCCTTATTAGCAAACAGCCCCTTGAGTTTGGCTGGCTCCTGCGGAGCTGGCGGCAAGCGCAGGAAAGTGAATGAGTTCCGGCGAAGCGCAACGTCTTAAGGAAGCCGCCCTGACTGGGAATTTGCCGTGATTGGAGAAGGAACAACGGTAGACTTCGATCGAACCGCCGCGGATGGCCGGGATGTGCGGGTCGGCGCCGGCTTGCGCGCATTTTACGGTGAAATCGAAAGCCTGGGCAAACAACTGCAAGCCGTCCTCCAAGGCTCCGCCGGGGAGGTGGTGCGCGAACGCCTTTCCATGCTCCAAAAACAGCAAACTCAAATAGCGGTCATCGGCCAGATCAAGGCGGGCAAAAGCTCGTTCGTGAACGCCCTCACGCAGATGCCCGGCCTCCTGCCAACCGATGTCAATCCATGGACGGCCGCGGTCACGCGCCTGCATTTCGGCGACCCGGAAACGCCCCAAAAGGGTGCGCTGTTCACGTTTTTCGAGCGGGATGAATGGCAGCGCCTGGCCGAAGGCGGAGACCGTTACAAGACGCTTATCGAGCGCCTGGTGCCGGATTACGACGAAGGCGTAGCGCGCTCGCAGCTCGCCGAAATGCGGCGCCGCGCCGAGCTGCGCCTTGGTCCGCATTACCGCAATCTCTTCGGGCAAACGCGCTGGTACGCCGATGTCACACCGGAAATACTCGAACGCTACGTCTGCCTGGGCCTGCCTCCCGGCGAACCGGTGTCTGAGCAGGCCGCCGGCAGATTTGCGGATATCGTCAAATCCGCCGACTTGTTTTTCGGCGAAGGGCCTTTCGCGTTCCCGGCCACCGTCATCGACACGCCCGGCACCAACGATCCGCTCCTGGTTCTCGACGAGGTGACGCTCTCGGCCATCGAGGACGCCGATGTTTTTGTCGTCGTGCTGACGGCCCAGCAGCCGCTAACGGCCGCCGATCTTGCGCTCTTGAGAATTCTGCACGGCCTGCGCAAAGAACGCGTGATTATCTTCATAAACCGGCTCGACGACGTCTCGGAGCCCGCCGCGGCTTATCGCACAATTCTGACCGGAGTGGACGAGCTGTTACGGCGCGAATTTCCGGCCGCGCAAATCCCCATCGTAATAGGAAGCGCTCTTTGGGCCGGCGCCGCGCTCCGCATCGGGCACGCCGATCCCGGCATGATTTGGGACGCCGGTCTTATCGGCTACGCCCGCGGCACCGGCGTCATGCGGCCTGGCGAGTCTTCCTTTGTTTCCGGTCCCAGCACTTTGCCGCCCGGACGCGTGAGCGAGATCCTCTTCGCCTGCTCCGGCCTGCCGGAGATGATGGCGCACATCTCGGAACTGATGCTGAAGGGCGTGAGCGGCCAAGCTCTGGGCGAGTTGGGCTCGACGCTGATCGCGGCCGCGGAGAGCAGCATGGCCTCGGCCAGGAACGAGCTGCTTGGGGCAAGCTCTCTATCCGCCCTCTCAACCAGGGACGGCGGCTTATCGGACGTGCGTTTGGGCGTCGCGGAGGACGTGGAGCGGCTGCGCCTTCTGGAGATTGAAGCGAACCGCTATCTCCAAGGCGTGGACAAGGAGGTGGAGCGGCTGGCGCTGGAAAGCCTCCACCCCTTGCGCGAAACGCTTCAGCGCGAGATTTCCGCCTTTGCCAGGGAACAGGCCGCAATTCTGCGCGCCAGTTTGCGCCAAGGCCAGAGCGCGCGCATGTGGCGCTGCGATGTTGCGAGCCTGCGCAACCGGATCGAAGAAAAGGTGCTGCAAGCGTTCTGGGCGGCGGGCAGGCGGTTTGTGGAGGCGCAGCGCCAGATCGGCGGCGTGCTCCGGCGCGTGCTTCGGGAGGCCGCGCCGGACCTCGGCATCGATCTGCAGCCGGCCTCGCTTCTGAGCTATAACCTGACGCCTCCCCTCACCGCCCTGAGCAGGCCGTTGATGTTCGATCTCGAAGAGAAATGGTGGCAGGTCTGGTGGCTCCGGCAGGCGGCAGCGGACGAGAAAGCCCGGAAGATCGAAGAAATGATCCTCGCCGAGTTCTTCCCGGTCGCTGACGAACTGGCGATGGCGGCGCAAAGCGGGCTGCGGGGCTTAATCTCCACCGCCTTGCAGCCCTTCCTGATCCGCTGCCAGAGCGTTGTGAACGTCGTCCGCGAACGGGAGCAGCAGCTTTTGGTCGAGCAGGCCGGGGATAGCCTCAAAGCGCGGGAGAGGGAGGAGCGCGTGAAGGAAGTCTTCGCAAGGCTCAAGGAAAGCGAAAGGCTCAGCGCCGCGCTCGGCGCCAGCCTGAAACGCCACGGAATGCTTACCGATGCCAGATAACGCCCAAGATTTTGCCCCCATTTCCTGGAAATGGCCTCAAGCGGAACAGCATCCCGCCTCAGGCCCGCTGCTCGCGCGCTTGCGTTCAGCGCAGGGCTGCCTTGCCCCGGCAAGTCCAGCGGCGCGGGCCTTGCGGCGCATCGGGGACCGGCTGCTGCGGCCGCCAGTTATCGCTGTGCTAGGCGAATCCAGAACCGGCAAAACCTCCATCGCCGGCCTCCTTTTGAGGAACAGCCCGCAGGCGGCTTCGCTGAACAAGATGAGCAGCCTTTACCTGGCGCCCATCCTGTTCCGCCACGGGGAGCGCGAGGCTGTTTGCGGCGTTGCCGGCGATGGCGGGAGGTTCGCGCTGGAGGCGGGCGAGGTTCCGGCCCGCCCGCTTCGCTATATCGAAGCGCGCCTGCCCTTGGACTGCCTGCACCACTATGAGGTCCTCGACGTTCCAGGTATGGCCGATCCCGCAAGGGACGGAGCCCAGCTTTTAAGCGCCGCGGCGCAGTATGCGAGCCTTGCCGTCTGGTGCACGGTGGTGACTCAAGCGTGGAAAGGAAGCGAGCAACGCTTGTGGCGCAGCTTGCCGCCCCGGCTGCGGAAGATCAGTGTGCTTGCCGCGATTGGCAAGGATTGCCTGCGCCACGAATCCGATGAGGGAAAGGTGCTCGCACGGCTGGAGCACGAGGCCGCCCCCCATTTCCGGAGCATCGTGCTGGTTTCGTCCCCGCAGGCGCGGGAGGCGTGTAAGACGGAGCGGGATGAACCTTTGCTGGAGGGGCTTCCGCGATACCTGTTCCGCCTGGTCGCGGCGCAAAAAGACCGCACCTCCTCGCGGCCCGGGCGGGATGAGCTTTGGAAAGTGAGCGGTGCTCAAGAGCTGTTTGCGGCTCTGAGCGGTGCGCTTGAAACCGTGCAAGCGAACCGGCAGCAATCGGCCGCAGGGGCCGCGCGCCGCGTGGCGAGGCGGGCAATCAAATCCATCAACGCCGGCGATCCCGCCGCCGCCATTGCCTGTGCATGGAATGCCTTAACCAATGAACTTGCTGGAACTCTCGGCCAAACTGCGGTTGACGACGCTCTGCTCGCCCGTTTCGCGGAGGGGCTCAGTGATTTCGCCAGCAATTCGTTGCATCCAATCCTCGGGCCGGTGCTCGGAGAACGGGATTGCGCTGAGATCGGCGGTTTGTTCCGTTGCGGCGCGGGCGATCTGGCGGAAGCGGCCGCTGGACTTGGCGCGCATGCGGCCAGGCAGCAACTGCGCGCGATCCTGGCTCAGTTGCAGGAAGAGTTGCCGGAGGCGCTTGGCCGCCTGCCGGGTATGAGCGGGCAAATCCCGGCTTCCCAGCCGCTGTCCGAACTGGCGATGTGACTGGCACCGGTCAGTTTTTCGGCGCCGCATCGCTTGCAGCCGCCGTTTTTGGGCACAAGCATCTAATAAAGTTGCCGCTAATTGGGCCCGAATCACCGTAAGCTTCCAAAAGCGGTGCGGGCAAATACGTCTGTGGCTCATTAAGCGTGTAACTTTTTATATCTTTGTGCGCTCGAACTGCTTGCCTTAAGCGATGCAAATCACTGATAGCTTATTATTGCCGGAGGCGGACCGGCGGGCGCACATTCGGAGGGGGACAATGCCATCGGACTTCGCTTCACGCGCGCAGCTGATTCTGCGCGAGCAGCGGGAGTTGTATGGTTATTGGCGCGCTTGCGCGCAAGGCAAGCGTATTCCATCGCGCTACGATATCGACCCTGTCGATATTCCTCAACTATTGCCGGGGCTCAGTTTACTCGATGCCGGCGAGGAGCTGGAGTCGCTCAGATACCGCTTGGCCGGAACGCGTGTGCGCGAGATTTACGGGACCGAGATTACGGGCCGCACGGTGTTCGACGCCGGTTTGCAGCACAAGCGGGAGTATTGGTGCTCGGCCTACCGCAAGGTCGTGGCGGAGGGAACGCCGATGCAGGGTGCGGTGAGGGGGCCGGTTTCAGGCCGCGATCATCTGCTCTTGATTTGGATGCGGCTTCCGTTAAGCGGCCGGTCAGGCGCGGTCGAGCGGGTGCTCGGCTACGATGCCGCGCTGCCGATGAGTTTTCAGTATTCGCAGGGTGAGCCGGAAGTGGTGCGCCTTGTGCCGGTTCATGAGAAGCGGATCGCGCAACTACGCTGACCCCGCCTGTGAGAGCTGTTATTTGGAGAAAGGTCCGGCGCGGGGTTACCGTGACCCTTCTCCGGAGGTAACAAGCTTCGCCTCCGGATGCCACAATCGCGCCTTAATATGACGTTTGTGTGGCAAGTACTTATTATTTCACAAACTTCAGCAAATTAGAAAACAAAATAAGTTTAGTTATGAACCGGCGATTATCACTAGCAGTGCCTTGGGACCGTGCGCTCCCATGACGATGGTTTGCTCAATATCGGCTGTGCGGGACGGGCCACTGATGAGGTTCACGGTGCGTGGCATGTTGCCGCTGCCATAGAGCGAGCGCAGCTTGGCCCAGCCTTCCTCGTAAGAGCCAACGATATCGCTGGCGAGAACTACGATTACGTGGTTCTCGGGCAGAAAATTTATCGTTGAGGGGTTTTCCGCGCCCGAAACCAGAAAGAGCGTGCCCGTTTCGGCGGCACCGGCGATGGCGTGGCTCAGGCCTACCGAATCGCTCACTTTCGCCAGCCCCGGCAATATCTCCAGCTCGGTCCGCAAAACGTCAAAAATGGGGTCCGCGCCCGCCCGCGCGCGCATGGGCAGGCCGTTCTCGCGAAGCTGGGCGGCGATGGCCTCGGGCAGGCCTTTGAACGTGCGGACGCGGGCAACCGTCGCCCCGGCCTTCTCCAGCATGGCCTGAAACAGCTTGATAAGCTCCGCCCTAGGCCGGCGCGCGCGTTCCGGAATCAGGTTTGCTTGCGGGGTCCGCAAGCGCGATTGCACAACGCCGCGGCGGCCCGGCTCGTCGCTGCGCACGCCAAGCTGGCCGCGAATCCGGCCCAGTATGGCCTGGCGGGCGTCTATCCTAAAACCATCGGGCACGGCGCAGCCTCTCCTTTTCAAGTTCGCGCTGCTTGCGTTGCCAAAGCGCCTGGAAGCTGCGCGGCGCGGGCGCGGCCAGATCGCGAGTTTGCGTCCAGGCGGTGGCGAATGGCAGATAGCGGAAGCGCTGCCGCCGTCTGGCCAGCGCCGATAACACCCGCGCGCCGATGCCCGCCAGAAGCCGGTAGAGCCGCGGGTGCCTAGCGGCGAAAGCCCAGGCGCGCAAGGCAAGCTTCGGCGGCGACGTAGCCGGTTTCGCTTGGAAATCCAGCTCGCGCCAGCGCCGCATCAGCATGGGCAGCGGAATGTTCATCGGGCAGACGGACTGGCAGCGCCCGCAAAAGCTCGAAGCATCCGCCAGATGCGCGCCTTGGGCGATGCCGGAGAGCTGCGGCGTCAACACCGAGCCCATGGGGCCGGGATAGACCGAGGCATAGGCGTGGCCGCCAATCGCGGCGTAGACCGGGCAGTGGTTGATGCAGGCGCCGCAGCGGATGCAGCGCAGCATGTCGCGGAATGGGCCGCCCAGCATCTCCGAGCGCCCGTTGTCCACCAGTACCACATGATAGGCGTCCGGCCCGTCCGGGTCGCCCTCGCGGCGCGGGCCGGTGGAAAAAGTTGTGTAGGTTGTGATCTCCTGGCCGGTGGCGGAGCGGGCGAGTAGCCGGATCAGCGTGGAGGCGTCCTCCAGCGTGGGCACAACCTTTTCGATGCTGGCGATCACAATGTGCGTGCGCGGCAGAAGCTGGGTGAGGTCGCCATTGCCTTCGTTGGTGACGATCACGGAGCTGCCGGTCTCCGCAATCAGGAAGTTCGCGCCCGTGATGCCAACATCGGCGGCCAGAAACTTCTGACGCAGCATGGTGCGCGCCTCGCCGACAAGCGCGGGGATCTCTGTCAAATCGCGGTCCGGCGGCAGGTTCGCATGGGCGGCGCGGAAATCGCTTTCGATCTGATCCCGGGTGAGGTGCAAGGCCGGCGCCACGATGTGGCTCGGCTTCTCGTGGCGGAGCTGGATGATGTATTCGCCGAGGTCGGTCTCAACCACCTCGATTCCGGCCTCCTCCAGCGCCGCGTTGAGCCCAATCTCCTCGGACATCATGGACTTGCCCTTGGTGACGGACCTGGCACCCGCTTCGCGGCACAGCCCCACGATAATCGCGCGCGCCCCGGCCGCATCGCGCGCCCAGTGCACATGGCCGCCCGCCTCGAAAACCCGGCGCTCGAATTCTTCGAGATAGAGGTCGAGATGGGCCAGCACATGGTCCTTGATGGCGGCGCCTTCGTTGCGCAGCTCATCGAACTCGGGTAGCGCGGCGCGGGCCCGCGCCCGCTTGATCATGAAGCCGGCCTTCACATTGAGGAGCGCGCGTTGAAGCTGGGCGTCCTCAAGCGCCCGCGCGGCGTTTTCCCTGAAGTTGAGCGAGGCAGGTTTCATGCAGACCTTGTTAGCTTTGCGCGGGCGATAATAAGCCGGAAAGACCCGGCCGGGACAAGAGGCTAAACGGAGCGGGGTGTGCCCGGCTTAGGCGGAGTACGCGGTATGCCGCTGTTTTCCGTGCGCGAATTTATCACGGCGATGCCCCAGCATGTCCGGCATCGGCCCCGGTGTGAGTCCGCGCGCAGGCAGCTGCCGCGGACAGCCAAGCCTGCCACGGCTCACACCAGAGGACGCCGGCCTAACAGAGCATCCGGGCCCGTTTCTGCATGAAATAGGTTTCGAACAGGGCGATCTTTGCACTTATGCGCTCCTGTGCCTCAAGCGAGGTCACCCGCTCGGCAGCCAGGAGCGACAGTTCATTGAGCATCGTCTCGATGAAATCGGCGACCTCGTCCTCCGTCGCATCGAGATAAAGGTCTTCGCAATGAAAAGCGTTTCTTAAAAAGAGTGCACTCATATCGGTCCCCATATGCCCGGCTTTAAATATGTTACAGAAAAACATATGTGCCAACACGGCGAATGTACCTCAAGCGGGCGGGGCGGCAACCAAGCTTGAGTTGCAATTGCACAGCGAGGCGATTCTTGGGCTTAGCATTCTGCGGCAAGTTGGCGCATGGGAGAAAGGGCACGGCTTCAAGGGCGGCCTGGACTTGCGTCACGGCAGCGGCAGGGTGCTTCCACAATCGCGTGACATGACCGTGGACAGCGTAGGCCGGCGAGCCGCGGGGGGGGGCTGCCCCGGTGTTGCTCCCGTGCTCCTGCTTTTGGAACATCTGTTTACCAGTTGCAACTGCCGCTGGCGGTTTCAGAAAGCAACAGCCGTGCCTTTCAATTGTCACGGGATGGCCGGCAATGGCCACGCTTGCGTCCCTTTGTGAACATCGAATGGGCTTAGTTAGTTTTGCGCGACTAAGTATCCGGACGAACGAGAGATTCCGCGCGTGAAACCAATCTACTTCGTGCTGCCGCTCGCGTTGTGCCTCGCAGGCTGCTCAACCTGCCCAAAAGGCAAGCTCGCTCATTCCGCCAAGTCTTTGTCTGGAACGGGAACAAGCGGATGTGTCAGGAAAGCGGTGAATGGGGGCGAACAATACCGCTTGAGCGATTTGACCAGCAAAACCGTGTATGACAAGGAAGGCAACAAGGTGGCCCGCCTCGACGACCTGATCATGAGCGCCAGTGGCCGCGTCGTCTCCGTTACCTTGGTGCCCGTTACCGGGGCGGGCTCGACGGTGACCGTTCCCTTCGAGAAGGTGCGGCTCAAGAAAGCACGCAATGGTACAGTGTCTCTTGAAACGGATGTCGTGATCAAGGTGCCCGCGGACGGTTCCCCGCCTGCCCGGCCTCGCCTTTGGTTCCGCTCCTGGAAGAAGAAAAAGCCGACATAGCCGCTGCTTGCCAGGAGCCGCGGGAAGTTGTCCTGACTCGCATTCGTGATTCAAGCCGCTATTGCGAGCGTGGCGCGTCCGGAAGCAATCCAGCCCCACTTGCCGCAGCGCCCGCTTCTGGACCGCCACGGCCGCCTCGCGATGACGGCGATGTGTCATGACTTACGGCGGCCCGTGCTAGCCCGTATTTCTCACAATCTGCGTGCGCCTTGGCTTGGTCTTTGTTCCATCAGGTCTTCTCTGTCCCCGCCAATACGTCCAGTATTGGCGGCGGTCTCAAAAGCCCTGCTGAAACAAATCCCAGCGCCATCATCGCGCGATCTTGTGAAAAATCCCGGCTAGCGGGTCCACGCTGCTATTTGATCTGGACCCGATGCCGTTTGAACTGCCGATTGCGTTTGATGAAGGAACGGCGAAGGTGCCGCTTCACCCGGTCCGCGAACAGCTTGCCTTGGATCAGCACCTTCTGGTCGCGAAGGTCCACGAGCACGGTTTTCCATCCCGAGGGGGCTTGCCGGGCGCATGGCATGGTAGCGCTCTGAGTGCACGCGGCGGCGGCTCCGGCTCCGGTGAAGAAAACACCGCCTGCGCATACCGGCACAAAAACTGCAGTAGCCAACAGCCACCAGGAAAAGTTGCCGCCACTCTTACAGTACATGTCGCCCTTCCACTAACCTACGGCAATCTAGTAAAATTAAGCAACTTCCCTTAACACATCCTAAAATTTTGGCGCGATGAAGACGGAATCTGCAACCGGCTGCATTGAAAAACCGCCGCCGCGCTTCAGGCAAAGGTGAAAGCGCGCCATTTCAAAAATTTGCGGGCAGGCTAGCGTGAAAAGGAGTGCACGATCTATCTGGGGGGCGCTGGTAGCGATTTTGCGCCGGCTTCCAGGACGATGCCGGTGAACGAGTTCGACATGGCGTGAAGAAGGCTTTGAAGCTTGGAGCCAGCTTCGTAGCGCCGTCCCAGCCAAGCAGGATCGTTATAGCTGATCCAGACCTGGCCTTCCTCGTCCTCGCGCACAACGATCTTGCGCGGCAGATCCAGGCCCATAAGCGGGCATCGCGCAAGCAGCGGCCCTTCCGCCTCCGGGTAGTTGAAGATGAAAACCAGCGTGGGCCGGAGTCGAAAGCCGGCGGCGGCGGCGTTTGCGGCATGGTCGATGCGCGCGTGCATCGACATTCCGCGCCGTTCGAGCGCGATCAGAAGATTGGCGGCGGTTTTTGCGAAGGGCAAGGACGAACGCACGCTTACGAGGCCATCCGCCTGGCTGACAGTGCCTGTCATGGTCCGCCCCTTTGCTGTGGCATCAAGCATAACAGAAACCGCCCCTTGTGGGCAATCAGGATGGAAGCCTCAAAGAGATTGACGCCTTGAACAAAAACCGTACATAGAAGAGCAGTCTTTCCTTGGGCCGCCGGAGACGCTCCGGCCGGGGCATTTCCCGCCGCAGGAATCAAGACACCGGAGAGGTGCTAGAGTGGTTGAATAGGCCGGTCTCGAAAACCGGAGTACGGGTGACCGTACCGAGGGTTCGAATCCCTCCCTCTCCGCCAGCATACTCACTAAGTAGTTGAAATTGCCTGAGGTTTTTTTACTCCTTGGTCCAGCCCATGGCTTAGCCCATAGTTTAGTCGAGCGTGCAGGGCCGCAATTGTAAAGATTTAAGGTGCGAAGGAAGAACCGCTGGCTAAGGGGGATGCGCCGCAGCGTTGGCCTTGGCGGCAGCTTTTTGGTGTCGGCGGTTCAATCGGCGGGCCCGCGGCGTCTTACGCGATCTACGGCCACCCGGTCATAGCTTCTCACCCTTCTTGACCTTGTCCAACAGAGCGAGCGCTTGCTCCACGATCTCGACATAGGAAGCGTTCTCAGCGTCAGCGAGGCGCCGGATGAGCTGGGCCGTCTGCGGCGAAAAGCGGAATGACATGGGCTCCGTGCGGTTCTTCCGGCGCCGGAAACGGCCGTCAACCTTGGCGATGCCTTCGCGCTCCGCGCGTTCGCGCTGGCCTGCCGCATCGCGCTTCGCAAGCGGCTGGATCTCCAGAAGGTCTATGACGCCATCGTCCTTGCTCATCGCTTCAACACTCCCTGAATAGCGTCCCACAGTTTAGCGATCTCGCCAGCAGCGGCCTTGTCGATCTCGGCCCCCGTCTTCGCCTCGGCGCCCGCCTTCGCATAGGAGACGCGCTGAGAAATCCTCACCATCGGAAGTCCGAGCCCGGTCAAGACCTTTTCTATCCGCCCGTTAAAGTCCGTCGAGCGCGCATCGATGCGATTCCAAAGCAGGAGCGTTCGATCCCACTTGCCCTCGCTGCGGATAATGTCGAAGGCGGCTTCCTGGCCTAGAAGGTCAAGCGCAGAGGCTTGAACGGGCACCAAGACCACAGCGGCGTTCGCGACCGCGTCGCGGATAATCGGCACGTGCGAGCCGGGCGTGTCGATAATCAGATAGTCCCGATCGTAGCCGCTATCTTCAAGCCGGCGCACCGCGCCCGCGACGCCGTTCACGTGCTTCACGATTTGCGGATTGAACATTTCCACCCGGCGTTCCCAAAGCTCGGTTAGCGAGCCTTGCGGGTCGAGATCGGCGAAGAGAACCTGATGCTCGCGGGCGGCGTACATGCCAAGGTTATAGGCGAGCGTACTTTTACCCGTTCCGCCTTTCGTGGCTGCGAAAACGATCACGCGCACGGCGCTTCTCCATACGTCCTATGCCAAAGTGGACACGTGGCAGTACAATGTCAAGCCCTCTACATGCCAATATGGAAGCATCCTACATTGACCGTTTTACGCCCACGTGGCAGGATGGTTTTGAAGCCGCAAACGGTCCTGTCAAACAGTCCTGGGGAGCCGGCGAAAAGTCGATGCGTACGTTTCTGACCATCTTCGGCGGTCTTGTCGTGATGGGGCTTGTTATCATTAGCGTTTTTACGAACTTCTGGTTCGGAACGCTGTTGATTTCGGGGCAGGAACGTTGGCTTTATGGTGCGATTTTCGGGCTTCTCGACGCCTTCAAAACGGTCCTGGTCCCGGCCGCTGGCTTTGCCGCCGCGGCAGGAATGTTCTGGAAGGGCCGCGTCGCGGCCGTGGTCTTCGCGGCGTTGTTTACACTTTCGTTTTCGGCGGAAGTCGGGCTGCACTCGATTACGAAGAACGAAGCCGCCGGTGAGGGCGGCAGAACGCGGCGCGAGGTGCGCTTCCATATCTCGTCACTACGTGTCGAGGCCGAGGTGATGGCCGCTTACATCCGAGATCACTGGGGCGTGGAGAACGGCCTGCATTTGGTGATGGACATGGTGTTCCGCGGCGATGAATGCCGCATCCGCAAGGACAGTGCGCCGGCCAATTTCGCGGCCATCAAGCACATGGCGAGCAATATCCTGCGCTCATCGAAAGCCAAGCAGAGCATGCGCCAGAAACGTCACGCCGCTGGTTGGGATGACGGCTTCCTGTTCGATATGATCACCGCAGAATAAATCATGCGATTCCCCTGCGGCGGCGCCACACGCCCCACAAAGTGTATCACGGCAAAGCTGCTTGACCGCTGCGCGCGGCCAGCGGCACAAAACAAGGCACAAAGGCGCTTTCGGGCGCGGCATCCGGCAATAGCACCTTAAGTTGAAAGGCGGCACTTTCGCTAAACCGGCCGGAATCCAGAAAGGATAGGGTTGGCGTTTAGTTAACGGATGCTGGAGAAGAACTGTGTGCGCCCTTGTAAGTACCGTTCCAGCAGTCTTCCACCCACTCCCACACATTGCCGTGCACCTGGTACAATCCCCAGGGGTTCGGCTTGAATGACCGCACCGGAAGCGTTTTCCAACGAAACTCTCCCTTTGCGCCGCCATTGTAGGGATAATTCCCATTATAGTTCGCCTGATCCGTGGTGATCGTATCCCCCCACCAGAACGGCGTTGTGGTTCCAGCCCGGGCCGCATATTCCCATTCCGCCTCGCTCTGCAGCCAGTACTGTTTGCCGGTGTTCTTCGAAAGCCACGCCACGTATGCCTTGGCGTCCTCCCGGCTCACATTGATGACCGGCCTGCCGCCACGGCTCCAGCTTCGATCGCCAGGCTTGCGGCCGCCGCAGCCGCCATCCGCCACGCAGGCATCCTACTCTGCGAACGTCACCTCGAAACGCCCAACCGCGAACGGCTTCGCGATGGTCACTTCATGTTGCGGCTTCTCGGAGCTGTGGTATTCCGGTTCGGTCTTGGGCGCGCCCATCGTAAACTTACCCGCCGGCACCACCACCATTTCAGGGCAATCGGCGCAATCCTTGAAGCTCTGCCCCGAACCCGGCTCGATGCAGGGGCTTTGCCCTTCCGCGACCTGGACCAGGACGCCGCTGCACGCTGCTTCCGCCGCGCCCGCCGGCACGGGCTCAGCCGCGGAGCGGCTGGCGAAAAGGAGCAGCGCCGCGAAAACTCCAAGCAGTGCCCGCAACATGCCTTTCCCTCCGTGCCGCGCTGATTTTCTGTTCACGGAACTATGTAATATGCCCGCTCCATGCGCAAGCAAGCGCAGGGCGATGGCGCAATGCCATCCGGAAGCCGCTCCGTGCGCGTGGACGGCTTCACGTTATCTTGCTGCCACTGCTGCTCGCTTGAGAACCCGGGCGCAACGGAAGCCGAAGTAGCAGTTCCGGTCCTCGCGAAGGTTGCCGCAACGGCCGGCGGCACACACGCTCCTGGCGTTGCTGAACCAAAACCCGCCGCGCAGCGTGAGCGAGGCGCGGTTTCCGGCTCGTCAGGCTGAGCCATCGGCGGGGGCACCTTTGCAATAGCCGTTCCAGCAACCTGCCATCCACTTTCATACATTGCCGTGCACTTGGCACATGCTTTGACCAGTCATAATGGGCCGTTGCGCAAGATTCACCCATTATTAAGGCGAGGGAGGAAGTGCGATTAGCTGGCGCGCGCAGCCTCACACTGCCATTCCGCGGCACCATTATTAGTGGTTGCCAAAATTGCCGGTGCAACCTACCTATTTGCAGGAGCCGGTTCGATGACGGATGTATTTTTCTCATATTCCACTGAGGATCGCGAGCGGGTGCAGCCGATACACGACGCGCTCGCGGAGGAAGGCTTCGACATTTTCTGGGACAGGGAGGTGCCGCCGGACAGCGACTGGGACGAGTGGGTCCAGAAGCATACCGGCGCGGCGCGCTGCGTTCTCGTGTTCTGGTCCGCGAATTCCGTGGAGTCGGATGAGATCGCGCACGAAGCCATGGTGGCGAAAAACGCCGGCAAACTGATTTCTGCCGTGCTGGAGCCGCTGGACGCCGGGTTGCTCCCGATGGGCCATAGCGGCGCACACGCGGCTATCATTCCGGAAGAGGGGATCAACCCCAAAGTCCTGCAACGTCTCTGTTCTGCTGTCGAAGCCAGGGTCATGCGCCCTTGGATGCGCCGGAAGCTGGCGGGGCTTGAAGGGCAGGTATTAGCGCTCACTTCGACCCGCGGGGCCTTGCAAGACCGGGAGACAAGCCTGCAACAGCGCATCAGCGAGCTTGAGGGGCAAATCGAGCTCGAAGGTGTGCAAAAGCGGCAGCTCGAAGAGGCTGTGGTTGCGGCCAAGCTGGAGACGGAGAAGGCAAGGACGCTGGCCGCCTCCTCCATCACGCTGGAGCAGACCGTTCACAGGCTGAACGAGCAGCTACTCGAAGAAATGAGAACCAGCAACAAATTGCGGACGGAAATTGCCTATCTTGAAAGCCGCGAGCCGCCCGCGCCTGTGGCGGTGAAAGCGCCCGAGGCTGAAAAAGAGCAGGATCAGGACTTTAGCTATGTGAGAGAGGTGTACCTGCTTATAGCGACGCTGCTGTTGCTTATTAGCGCTGCGAACGGCTCGCTGGCGGCGATGGTGATTTCCGCGATGCTGTTGATCGCGGGAGTCTTGTGGGGACTTGTCTTGCGGTAGGATTTGGCCAGCCTTGGCCACTGGCCCTTCGCGTTCGCTGCATCGGGCGGTTGAAGCCGGTAATATAGCCTGAGGGTGCGCCGCAGCGTCGCTCCCGCGAAAGCGGGAACCCATTTCCCAAGGTAGAACAAGTTCTTATATGGATCCCCGCATTCGCTCATACGCGTTAACATAATGCCGCAACCATCGTCCCCGCAAACGCGGGACCCATGGAAGCCATTCGCCACCACGGTCTTTTGGCTGCCATGGATTCCCGCTTTCACGGGAATAATGTGGTGAAACGGCCATGATTTCTGGCGTGCGGTATTACACACGGCAGCTGGCACTACTTTGCCGTGGCGGCCTGCTCCTCCCGGCGTTTGCCGCCATCGAGCGGCGGGAAATCCTCCGGCGTGATGGTTTCCTTTTCCAGGAGCAGCGCGGTGCCCTGATCGAGTTCGGCGCGGCGGGCGTCAAGCGTCGCCTTCGCCTTCCCGTAGGCCTCCTCCACGAGCTGGCGCACGGCGATGTCGATCTCGCGGTTGGTTTCGTCGGAATAGTCCTTGGGCCGCGTGCCGATCATGGCCTCGCCGAGGAACGCTTGGCGCTGGGGCTCATAGACGCGCTGGCCAAGCGTCTCCACCATGCCGAAGCGCGTCACCATCTCGCGCGCGATGCCCGTGGCACGGTCGAGGTCATCGGCGGCGCCCGTCGAGATTTCGCCGAACACGATTTGCTCCGCGGCACGCCCGCCCATGAGCACGGCCATGCGGTTCATAAGCTCGCTCCGCTCGATGAGGAAGCGATCCTCGGTGGGCCGCTGCATGGTGTAGCCCAGCGCGCCGATGCCGCGCGGGATGATCGAGACTTTGTGCACCGGGTCCGCGCCGGGCAGGGTGGAGGCGACCAGCGCGTGACCCATCTCGTGATAGGCAACCACCTTGCGCTCTTTCGGCGAGAGAATGCGTGAGTGCTTTTCGATGCCAGCCACCAGCCGCTCCACGGCGCGGGTGAAATCGTCCATCGTGACCATCTCGCCGCCGCGCCGGGTGGCGGTGAGCGCGGCCTCATTGACGAGGTTGGCGAGATCGGCGCCCGAAAAGCCGGGTGTTATGCTGGCGATGCGGTCGAGATCGAGGTCCGGCGCGGTTTTGATTTTCTTGATGTGGACCTCAAGGATCGCGGCGCGGGCCGGCCGGTCGGGGCGGTCGATCCCGATCTGGCGATCGAAGCGGCCGGCGCGGGTCAGCGCGGGGTCGAGGATCTCGGGCCGGTTCGTCGCCGCCAGCAGCACGATGCCCTCGCGCGGGTCGAAGCCGTCCAGCTCGGCCAGCAATTGATTGAGCGTCTGTTCCTTTTCGTCGTTCGCACCGCCCATCATGCCGGCCGTGCGCGAGCGCCCGAGGCTGTCCAACTCGTCGATGAAGATGATGCAAGGCTTCATTTTACGCGCTTGCTCGAACAGGTCGCGGACGCGCGCCGCGCCCACACCCACGAACATTTCGACGAACTCGGAACCCGAAATCGAAAAGAACGGTACGCCCGCCTCGCCGGCCACCGCGCGGGCGAGCAGCGTCTTGCCGATGCCGGGCGGGCCTACCAGCAGAATGCCCTTGGGCACGCGCGCGCCCAGCCGGCCATAAGGCTCGGGGTTCTTGAGGAAGTCCACAACTTCCATCAGCTCGCTCTTGGCCTCGTCCGCGCCGGCTACGTCCTCGAATTTGACGCCGGTTTTCGTCTCGACATAGATCTTTGCGCGCGAGCGGCCGACGCTCATCAGCCCGCCCATGCCCTGCCGCTCGGCAATGTTGCGGAAGAAGAAGGCCCAAAGCCCGAAAAGGAGCAGGATCGGTAAAACCCAGGACAGGAGATCCCTGAAGAAGTTCTCGCCCGTGCTGCCGGTGAACTGCACACCGTATTTCTGAAGCTCGCTGGCGATTTCGGGTTTGACCGGCGTGGTGGTGAAGTATTTCTTGCCTTTCTGAGGCGTCTTGAACTCGCCCCTTATCTGGGTGGGGCTGACGACCGCCTTGCCGATATGCCCGCTTTTCAGAAGCTCCTGGAACTTGCTATAGGGGACGTTCTCAACCTGGGAGGAGCCAACCCAGAAGGTTTGAAACAGCAGCAGCAGGCCCAGCGCGATTAGGAGGTAGGTCAGGTTGAGCTGATGCTTCTTCTCCATCGCCGGGTTCCCCCATCGTGACTCTACTCACCGGAAAGCTGGCCCTGTCTTGGCGAAAGGCCGCCTGCGCTCGAAATTACCTTAAGCTGGCCCGCCGCTTTGCCGGCTCAACGGAAGTGCCCCAAACGGGGGATTTCGATGCCGGAATACTTTTAACGGAAGCGCCTTGAGGGAGCATTAAGCGCGGCCCGCCCGCCCTGCACTGCAAACAATCGCATCCCCGCTACCGAAGCATCTTGCGGCAGGCCAAAATTTCCACGCCATAGGGCTCACTTATCTCAGAACGGGCCCTTACTCGGCCTGCCTTCGATCTCGCCCCAAGGGCCGTCGGTGCTCCGCCAGCGCAGAGCCATTGCCTTGCGGGACGCAATCCATCCGGGTTCGGATTCCTGCGGCAATCCCGGCGGGGAGAAACCTGTGGCTCCGGACACCTTTGTCCGCCCGCCAGTTTTCCCGGCCGCGGCGCGTTCGCGATGAACAGCGCGCTGCTCCGGCCTGGACCCGGGCGATTCGCCAGCGCCGGCTTCCGCTACTTCCCCTATCGCAGCTATGACGGCAGGTGCTGCGGGCTGCTCCACCGCCTGGGCTGTACCGGCAGCCTCCGCCACCGCCGGCTCTTGCGTTGCGGCTATGGCGGGTGGTGCTGCAGGCCGTTCTTCCGCAGCACTGGCTGCCATCGGCGGCTCTTGCGCCTGGGGTACAGCGGGCGTCGCAGCGGGCTGCTCCCGTTCAACTCCGGCGGTCTCAACCGGCCCAACCGGCTCCGTCCTTCTCGCAGTTCCGGCAGTAGACGGTGCGCCAGCTTCCGGTGGTGTCACTGGCGCGGTACCCTCCGCTTCCTTGCCGGGCGCTTCCACCTTCTGCCCGGCGGCTGCGGTGCGCGGCTCCACGGCAACGCTGCCCGGCTGCGGCGCCTCAGACACCGCAATGCCGGAATGCGCGGTAGCCGTCTCCGGCACCCCGATGGTTGCGATGCGGCTGACGGCCGCCGGGCGCATCGGCTCGCTTGCGAATTGCGGCTGGCTTGGGTGCATCCGCGAGACCATGAGCGTTGCAGCGGCGGCCACGATTACGAAAAACGCGATGCCGGCGGCAATCGCGGCATTGTTCATGAAGGCGACCTTCCGCGCTCTCGCGGCAGCCAAATCACATTGTTCGTCGTAAACCGCGCGTGCCTCAGGATCACCCAGGATCGTATAGGCGTAATTGATTTCCTTGGTCCGGTTCTCGGCCGCACCGTCGCCGATATGGAGGTCGGGATGGGACTGCTTGGCCAGCTCCCGGTAAGCCGCCTTGATCGCCGCGTTGCTCGAGTCCCGGCCAACGCCCAATATTTTGTACAAATCTTGCATCGCACGGCCTAACGCGGTGATAAAATTTTCCTATAATCGAGGCTAAAAGAGCATCCTGGGGGAGTCCACCAATCATTGGAAGAGCCTCCCCCCCCGCGCAACCTTTGGAGCCCTTATTAAATAACAACTGCGTGAAAGGCCGGCGCCGCCCCGTCTTCCCCAGGGACTTTTCCAACGGCCTCCCCAGGTTTTCCCGGTTTCCACGGCGGAACCCCGATCGTCCACCCCGCGGAAATTTGGGTTGTATTTGTGTCTAATTTAAGCTTGTTGAGCAGCGCAAACTGGCATTTCCCTTCCGGCCGCAAGGGAAGAAGGATGGCGTGAGGCGAGGAACGTGAGGGCGGCGCGCCAGCCGGCGCGGCTATTTGATCCCTTTCGCGGTCAGGTGCGGACCGTAGGCTTTGTCCACCACCATGATATGGTTCGTGAGCCACTTTTTCAGGAAGTCCATGACCTGCATGGACTGAGCGTAGCTCACCCCGCCTTTCATCTTCTCCTGGATTTCCAGCACCTGCTTCTTCAGGTCCTCGTGCTCCTTCTTGTGCGGCACGGCGTTGGGATAGCCGGTCTGGGCGAAAAGCTTCTCCTCGTAGTTGAAGTGGGTCACGGTGTAGCTGATGAGCCCGTCCAGCGTCTTGTTGAGGGACTCCTTGCCGCGCCCAGCCTTCATCGCGTCGAATAGCTCATTGGCCATCGCCACGAGCTTCTGGTGCTGCGCGTCGATGCTGGGAACGCCAACGCTGAGCTTATCGGTCCATTCCATCATCGGCATCGTCTGTCTCCTTTTACCAGCGGCGCGAAGCCCGCCGCTCAACTGTATGCAGCCATGGATTGCACTTCGGTAAAATCGCACGCCTTCCGGGGACGCGGCTTTCCGGGTGGATGCGCCGGCGCGATCTTGGCGGAACTGGCGGACCGGGCAGGCGCTTCTTCGCCGGCTGTCCAGCGCATGGACACATGCCCAGGCGGCGTTCACGGCGTTGCCGGAAGTTATCCGTAACGCGCTTGCGCATCGTCCCGCGCCGGCTGCCTGTGCGGGCCTTCCTTCGCCCGGACTTATCCCCAGGCCTCGAAACGGGCCTTTGGCTCAATCGCGGCAGGCACCGGAACGAGCTTCCGCGGCAATCCAGCGCGGCAGCGCGCCACGTCCAAGCAATTGCGGCGGCGAACTAAAATCCGATACGCAAGTATACAATTCCATATCCCTTTCCGCCGGAACCGGATATTACCCGCCATCCACCTAAAATTGTTTCCACACGATTATCACAACCCAAGCATGGTGCGAATCGAAATTCCGTGAAAGCTAGCGGTCAGGGGTATGGGCGAGTCGCAGTCCGCGTTGGCAGTTAACCCCAATTGACTGGACACTTTCCGGAGGGGCGATAATGCATCGCAATCTTTCTCCGCGCGGACTGTTTGCACTTCTCATAGCAAGCGTCAGCGCTGTTTCGTTTGCCGCGGCCAACGCCGGGGATTTGCTTGGCAGTCTCAAAGACGGACTAAGCAGCCTCAAGGATATGCCGCCATACGCTATTCTCGACTGGACCGGGTATTATGCCGGTACGAACAGCGGCGCAGTGGTTGCCGCAGGCAACGTTTCCGATCCTTTGGGCTCCTCGATCTATGGTGACGATGTCACCTCCCCCGGCTACTTCTTCGGCGGCCAGATCGGTTACAACAAGCAGAGAGGCAAATGGGTGTTTGGCGCCGAAGCCGATGTGGATTGGGCGGACGCGCGCGGCGATAATACCTGCCTTGCCTATTCCGGCAACTATGTCTCCGCCGACTGCCGCGTAAGAATTGGCGCTCTGGGTACGATTGCCGGGCGCATCGGCTATGCCGTCGGCCTGGGCGGCCGCACGCTGATTTACGCCAAGGCTGGCGGGGCTTGGACCTCCAGCAAGGTAACTGTCGCCAACAACGCAGAGTTCACCGGCACTCAGGCAAACCTCCAAACTGGCAGAAGCTACACGGCATGGGGCTGGATGGTTGGCGCCGGTGTTGAGCGAGCGATAAGCCCGCGCTGGTCCGTGAAAGCGGAGTACAACTATCTCGATTTCGGAGACACCAGCATCGGCTATCCAAGCAGCGTCCGTTACACCGGGGCGGCGTTCGCGAGCGTGGCTGGCGGGTCAACTAATATCAGCCAGCGGGAACACGTCTTTAAAGTTGGCGTGAACTACCACTTCAACGCCGCTGGGCCCGCTTTGGACGATGCCACACCGTATGATGTGATTGCGGGGTCCGTTTTCATCAAAGATGGGCTGGCGGAGCGTTACGGATGGAATACCGAGTTTGGCGCACGCTATTGGGCGAGCACGGGCAGTTTCCAGTGGGACAACCAGATCGCCGGCAACATCAACCAGTCGCGCCTGACCTACAGCAACCTCGACGGCAATTCCGGCGAACTCTTCGCCCGTGTCGATACGCCCTATTTCGTGTTCGTCAAAGGCGTCGCGGGTCTTGGCGGCATCGGCAGCGGCACGCAAAACGACGAGGATTGGGGCTTCTACAACGGCGCTACGCTGATTCCTTATTCGAACACTGTATCGGACGAAGGAAACGGAGTACTTGGCTACGCTGTTGCGGATGTGGGCTTGGATCTCCTGCGGGGAAGCAACTTCCGGGTTGGTCCTTTCATCGGCTACAGCTACTACACGCAAAGGACCGACACCACCGGCTGCGTGCAAATCGCCAACGGGAACTTCCCCTGCCTTGCCGCGGGCGACAACAGGCTCGTTGGCACGCAGACGGCTGAGTGGAGCGCCCTGCGCCTCGGCGCCGCCGCGGACTACACGCTGGGCTACGGCTTGAGGCTTACGACCGATGCCGCCTGGCTGACCGCCGCGTCGTTTAGGGGGCGTGACAATCATCTGCTCCGCAACACCACCACCTATTTCGATCAGAAGGTGGATAATGGGCAGGGCGTGCAGTTCGAAGCGATTCTGTCCTACGACTTTTCGAATCACTTCAGCCTTGGCCTTGGCGGCCGCTACTGGGCCATGTGGGGCGACGGCACGTTCACTTGCACCGGCTGCAGCACTGTGCACGTGACATCGTTTCCGCCCAACCCAGAGCGCATAGCAACAGAGCGTTATGGTCTCCTCGTTCAAGGCTCGTACAAGGTTAACCTTGTGCCGCAACCTTTGCCTGCGCCGCCTCTCAAGTAACAGTGCCGTGCCCTCCAAGGAAAACCGCTGGCTCCGCCAGCGGTTTTTCTATTCGTGGGTGCATATATCCCGCCTGTACCTGTTCCGCCATACAGGGGCATGTTGCAAAAACGCAACTTTCGGTAGCTAGTTTATGCTTTGCGCAACCTATGGGTGGTGCAAATCAGAATTCCGTGCAATCCCTGGTTGCGGGGTTCGTGCCAATTGCACGTCCGCGTACGCAGTTAACCCCGGCAGATTAGACACATTCCGGAGGGCGATAATGCATCGTAATCTTTCTCCGCGCGGGCTGCATGCACTACTTCTAGCAGGCGTCAGCGCTATTTGTTTTACGGCGGCCAACGCCGCTGATTTGTACAGTGGCGGGCTCAAGGACATGCCGGCATATGTTCCCTATAGCTGGACCGGCTTCTACGGCGGTACCCACAGCGGCGGCGTCGTTGGAACGGCCCAGGTTTCCGATCCTTTCGGTCCGTCGCTCTACGGCGATGACGTCACGTCGTCGGGAGCTATCTTCGGCGGCCAGATCGGCTATAACCGGCAAATGAACAAATGGGTGTGGGGCATTGAAGCCGACGCCGATTTGACCGATGCGCGCGGCAACAATACCTGCCTCGCCTATTCGGGCAACTACGTATCGGCGGATTGCCGCGTCCAAATCAACGCCTTCGGCACCATCGCCGGCCGTATCGGCTACGCTGCCGGGCCGATGGGCCGCACGCTGCTCTACGTCAAAGGCGGCGGGGCCTGGACCGCGAACAAGGTCACCGTAACGAATAACAACCAGTTCTACGGCACCCAGGCCGACCTGCAGAACAGCAATAACTTCACGGCATGGGGCTGGATGGTCGGCACAGGCGTCGAGCGCGCGCTGACCCCACGCTGGTCGGTGAAGGCGGAGTACAATTATCTCGACTTCGGGAGCACCTCCGTTAACTATCCCCGCAGCATGGTCTCCAACGGAGCCGGAGGATACAACGTCGTAGCCGGAGGCAGCACCAACATCAGCCAGCAGGAGCACGTCTTCAAGGCTGGCGTGAACTACCACCTTAACCCGCAGGGGTCTGGTTGGGCCGGCGGGTTTGCGGCTCCGTTCCTGTTCGCCGGGCCAAGCCTGAAGGACGGGCCGGCCTATCCGGGCTGGAGCTATGAGTTCGGCGCACGCTATTGGGCAAGCACCGGTAAGTTTCAGTGGGATAACAAGACCTCCACTGGTGCCAACCAGTCGCGGCTCACCTACAAGAACCTGGAAGGTAACTCTGGCGAACTCTTCTCCCGCGTCGATACGCCCTACAACATCTACCTCAAGGGCATCGCCGGGGTCGGCAAGATCGACAGCGGCAGCATGTACGACGAGGATTGGGGCATCAACGCGAACTACTTCTATTCGAACACCGTGTCGAGCGAAGGAAACGGCACGCTTGCCTATGCGATCGCCGATGTGGGCCTGGATTTATTCCGCGGCCTAAACTACAGGGTCGGTCCCTTTGTTGGCTTCACTTACCTTTCGGACAGGGTCGACTCAAGGGGTTGCGTGCAATTCGCCAATGCCGCGGCGGGCTGCTTTAATCCAAGCTACACGACGGCGGTGCTGGTTGGCACGCAAACGAACGAATGGGCCGCCGTGCGCGTGGGCTCTTCGGCGGACTACACCTTGGGTTACGGCTTCCGGCTAACTACCGATGCCGCTTGGCTCTTTGGTGCATCCTATAGAGGGCGTGACAACCATTTGCTGCGCAACACGACCACCTATTTCGACCAGAAGGCGGATAATGGACAGGGCGTGCAGATCGAGGCCATCCTGAACTATGATTTCTCCAACAGGTTCAGCCTCGGTCTCGGCGGCCGCTATTGGTCCTTCTGGGGTGACGGCACCTTCACCTGCACCGGCTGCGGCGGAGCTGGCGTCACGTCGGCTGCATATCCTGACAGGATCTACACCGAGCGTTACGGTCTTCTTGTGCAAGGCGCCTTCAAGCTCAACAGCGAGGTTGCGCCCCTGCCGCCAGCACCGCTCAAGTAGAACTGCCATACCCTCCAAGGAAAACCGCTGGCTTCGCCAGCGGTTTTTTTATGCGCTCCAGCCGCCCGCAAAAGTCCGCCGGTCACGGGCCCTGGCTTCTTTCATAGAGTGGGGCGTTGGATGGCCTTCGGAGCGAGCTTGAGCGTTCCGTGACGGGCGGAGTATTCCCGGTATGATTCTGCGCCCCGCAGAATCGCCAGTGCCTCAAGTTCCACCCTCCGCTTATGGTTTTTAGTTGCTCACCCCAAGTTCAACCGGGTTTAATATTGTGGCCGGCACCCAAGGTCGGGCCTCGCCGGGCGTTGCGGCGAAAACGGTGGCGAATTTCGCCGATGACCCTTGTCCGTTTTGGTTGTGCGCCCCAGAATCTTCTGTTAGACAAACGGCTCAGCCGGGCAAACTTGCCAAACGATGCGGTCGTGGCGGAACGGTAGACGCGCTAGCTTGAGGTGCTAGTGGGGCAACCCGTGGAAGTTCGAGTCTTCTCGACCGCACCATTTCATCACCAAAGTATCCGCCAGTATCTGCGGCGGTTCCTCCAAACAAGCGCACCAGCAATCTCAGCACAGCCAATACTTGGTTCTCAGTTAGATCGAGCAGCGGCCGTAAACGGAGAGGCGTCCGGCCAGCAGGGGCGGGCGCGTGGATGTGGCGGCTTAAGCTTGACGGAAGTCGCGTTGACGCCCGCCTCCGCGAGTGATACGAATTTTTCCGTTATATAAAAAGAAGATGCGCGATCATGGGGCGTGCCCTGCTTTCAGTCTGGACGTGGTTCGAGATCGGGCTCTGCGCGCTCTTCGGCTTCCTTATCCAGCTCGTACTCTGGCTTCTTACCTGGCCGTTCGACCGGCGCCGCCTGATCGCGGGGCGCTGTTTCCGCCTGGTGGGGGTCGTTGCGGCCCGCCTGACGCCATGCTGGCATTTCGGCGTGTATGGAGAGGTTCCGCGCCGCATCGAAGGCCGGACGGTGTTCGTCTCCAACCACGAGTCGCAGGCGGACCCCTTTCTCATCTCGTTCCTTCCCTGGGAAATGAAGTGGCTGGCGAAGGTGTCGCTCTTCAAGATCCCCATCTCCGGCTGGATGATGAGGCTCGCCGGCGACATCCCGATCCTGCGCGGCGACGGCGATTCCGCCAAGGACGCCATGAAGCAGTGCGCGCGCTGGCTGGGCCGGGGCGTGCCGGTGGTGATATTCCCCGAGGGGACGCGCACCGAGGACGGCAAAATGGGGCCGTTCAGGAATGGCGCCTTCCGGCTCGCGCTGGACTGCGGCGCTCAGATCGTGCCCATCGCGGTGTGCGGAACCCGCAAGGCTCTCCCCAAGCATTCCTGGAAATTCGGCTTCACCCGTGCGCTGGTGGCGGTTGGCACGCCAATTCCCACAGCCGGACGCGGCGCCGGCGATCTGGAGGCCATCAAGGCGGAGACGCGGGCGCAGATCGAGGCGATGCGGGCGCGGATGCTTCCGCTCACAAGCGCCGCCGGCGCGCCAGACGCCGCGTAGCCTGGAAATCTCGCAAGAACGCCCTGGTGTTCGTGCCTTGGGATAGCGAGCACGCGCTGCCCGCCGCGTCTATGGCTGCCTTTACGACATCGAAGAGGGGGGGCGCCGGTAATACCGTTTGCGGTGTCCTTTGGGGCGCTCCTTCAAGCCGTGCTCAGCCTGCTATTCGTTGTCTCCGCGCCCGGCGCTGCACGCTGGATGCTCTAGCCGCAAGCACCTGGGCGCGGCGGCCAGCAGGTTGGCCGGAGCATATTGCAGCCGGTATTGCGGCGCGCCCGGGCGGGCTAGCCGGCTTCTTGTGTTGCCCGGAGGCTGGCTTCAAGCTACCTTGACGATAGGTTCGAGCTAACTTGATGACAATTTTAACTGGTGCTTGCTAGGCAGGGAAGCTCCGGCGTGAAGGTTCCAGGAGATACGGCAGATAGAGCCATGATGGCGCGCTGCGTCGAGCTGTCTCGCGCCGCAATCGGGGAAGGCGAATATCCGTTCGGCAGCGTTATCGCGTTAGACGGGCGCATCGTCGCCGAAGCAACGAACCGCACGGTGAAAGAGGGCGACGTTTCGCGCCATGCCGAGGTAGTCGCGCTTTCGCAGGCGCAGAAGGCTTTGTCCAAGAGCGAGCTCGCGCGCGCTACCCTTTACAGCAATGTCGAGCCATGCGCGATGTGCTCCTACTGCATCCGCGAAGCGTGGGTTGGGCGCGTCGTCTACGCGCTGCGCTCACCCATTATGGGCGGCGTCTCCAAATGGAACATCCTGCGGGATACGGAAATCGCCAGGCGGATTCCGGTCTTCGGCCCCGCTCCCGAGGTTGTCATCGGCGTGCTGTCCAAAGAGGTTCAGCAGGTCTGGCAGACGTGGAACCCACTAGCTTGGCAGGTGATGCGGATGGCGGAGATTTTAACCGCCGAAGACACCCAGGGGCAGGAGGCGAAGGTGCTGGCGGCGGACAAGCCACCAGCATGGCAACGCATGGTCTTCGCATTGACCCGCCTGGCGCATACACGGTCCAGGCGGGCCAGGAGTTCCTGATCCGGCGCAAGCAACGGGAATGTCCGCTGGCGGTTCTGGCGCGCACGCGGCGTCCCCGTCATGGCGAGGCGGCCAAAGGCTACCGCTGCAATTCAGAAATTGGTGTTGCGGCGATTGTCTTTGGATTGCGGCGGGGCCGCGGCCCCTCGCGATGACGGTGTTGCGCGGGAATGGTATGGACTATTGGCGCTGGGCGTTATTTCAGCGGCTCATAGGCGGGGCTGACCCAGTAGTTCAGGCCGATCCGCACGGTGTGAAACGCATCGTCGGTCAGTTTACTGCCATCGTCCCCGATGGTTGGCTGAGCAGAGGCATCGCCGGAAACGAACGGCGCGTTGTGTTTGCCGAAGTTCAGATACTGGTACTCCGTCTTTAGCGACCAAGCCGGATTGAACTTGTATTCGAGGCCGCCGCCAAGCACATAGCCGGTGACGCCGCCGCTCGATTGGTAAACGGTCGCGGTGTTGTAGGTATTATCCTCGCCATGCTGGCGCAGCCCGCCATAGGCGAAACCGCCCGTAAAATAGAGCAGCGCGTTGGTGGATGAATAGCCGAGGCGGCCGCGAAGGGTGCCGAACCAATCCAGATGGGTTCTAAAGGTCTCACCCAGCGAAGTGACTTTTTCACCGCCGATGCCCGCGCCTTGGATATCCGTCTCGATGCCGGCGATAATCGAGGGTGTTCCAAAGAGGGTTTGCCAGTTATAGCCGAGCTGTCCGCCGCCGAAGCCGCCTTGCGCGCCCACCCCATTAAAAGCCGGATAGTTCTGCCCAGCCGGATACGCAAACTGATCGTAAGATTGCCGCCAGCCGTAGCCGCCGTTAACGCCTACGTAAAACCCGCTCCAAATGGCCGATGGAGCGTAGACAGGGCTGTCCTTGTAACCGCCCTCGCCACCGTACAGGTCGGCCGCATTTGCTTGAACACCTACGATGAGCGCACCAGCCGCCGCACCCATACGCACAAGTTTCACAACAGTCATCGCTTATCCTACTGTTCGCATGATATTCTCACTCTTACGCAACGGAACTCTACGTATGGTTGTGATATCCGTGTGTATAAGTCAAGGTTGCATTTGTATCGGATACCACTGGATGGCAGGGTTAGGAATCCGATTAGGAGAGCACTGTTGCTAAAAAGCCGCGCACGGCGGAGCCGGCTTTTTGCTGCGCGGTTGCAGGAAGGGTTGGCCCGCCTTTCAGGGTGGCGGGCTGCATAGAGTGCCTGGCCTGGATTTGCAGCCGGGCTGACCGCCCGTTTCAGCCATGGCTCATGGAGGCCTCGCATCTGGCGAAGGCGATGTTAGAATTTGACAGCTCTGCAGGGAGGCCGCGCCCATGACAGCCTACGCTCCGCAAACGCAGCTCGAAACGCATGATGTGACGAACGCTCCGCCGCCCTTACCCGGCCGGAACCTTTACGCGGCGGATGTGGCCTTGCGCGATGCCGCACGGGCTTTCGGCGGCGAATGGATGGAAACGCCGTTGCTGGCGCTGGGTGCCGCGGCGGGGTCGGACGAGGCCATGCAATGGGGCGAGGATGCGAACCGCTATCCGCCCGAGCTGCAAACCTTCGACCGCTTCGGCCGGCGCATCGACGAGGTAAAGTTCCATCCCGCCTATCACCGGCTGATGGCGCTAGCCATGGAGCACCGCATCCACAGCATCGGCTGGGCGGAGAGGCCGCGCTCGGACAGCCCGGAGGGCGGTAGCGCCAACAAGCATTCCGGCCGGCATCTGGCGCACGCGGCGATGCTGGCGTTGCAAACGCAGGCCGAGGCGGGCACGATGTGCCCCATCAGCATGACCTATGCGAGCGTGGCGGCGCTACAGCATCAGCCGGATGTGGCTGCGGTCTGGGAGCCCAAGATCGTGGGCGGCGTCTATGATGCGCCGCTGCGGCCCATCGCGGAGAAGCGCGGCGTTACCGTGGGCATGGCGATGACCGAGAAGCAGGGCGGCTCCGACGTGCGCGCCAACAGCACGCGCGCCTTTCCGCTGGGCACTGGCGGCCCAGGCGGCGATTACCGTCTTGTGGGCCACAAATGGTTCTGCTCCGCGCCGATGTGCGACGCGTTCCTCACGCTCGCGTACACGGACAAGGGGCTGAGCTGCTTCCTGGTGCCGCGCATTACGCCGGATGGCGGACGCAATACCTTCCACATCATGCGGCTCAAGGACAAGCTCGGCAACAAGTCCAACGCCTCCTCCGAGATCGAATACCACGATACGTTCGCGCAGATGGTTGGCGAGGAAGGCCGCGGCGTCGCCACCATCATAGACATGGTGCACCACACGCGGCTCGACACCATGGCGTCATCGCTGGGCATGATGCGCCGCGCGCTCACCGAGGCCGTGCATCACGTCAGCCACCGCCGCGCCTTCCAGAAAACGCTGATCGATCAGCCGGCGATGCGCGCGGTGCTGGCGGACCTCGCAGTGGATTACGAGGCCGCCGCGATGTTCACCATGCGCGCCGCCCGCGCCTTCGATGCGGATACCGAGGCCGAGAAAGGCTTCGCGCGGCTCGCGGTCGCGCTCGGCAAGTTCTGGATCACCAAGCGCACGCCGCACTTTGTGTACGAGTGCATGGAATGCCTGGGCGGCGGCGGCTATGTCGAGGATTGCCCGATGCCGCGCTACTACCGCGAGGCGCCGGTGAACGCGATCTGGGAGGGCTCGGGCAATGTGATTGCGCTCGACATCCTGCGCACGCTGCAAAAGGAGCCCAGGGCGCTTGAGGCCTATCTCGCGGAGCTAGAGCCCGCGCGCGGGGCCAATGCCACCTTCGCGCGGACGTTCGAGGCGCTGGCCGGCGCCGTCCGCAAGGGTGTGCCGGAGGAGGGTGCGCGGCATATCGCGGAGACAATGGCGCTGGCGCTGCAGGCGGCGCTGCTGCTGCGCCACGGCGTGCCGGAGGTGGCGGCGGCGTTCTGCGAGCTGCGCCTGGGCGAGGGCCGCGGCATTAATTACGGCGCGGGCGGCGTGGCCGCCGATGCTGGCGCCATCATCGCCCGGCAAACGCCAGGAGCTTAGCCTATCTGCAAGCCGAACCTGCTTGTCTCCGGTAAGGATGGCGGCGAGACAACCTTCGCGGACTGTTTGGCGCGCGATGAGCATTTTTTGTCGAATTCTGACCTAATGACAGGCGCAAGAATAACCGCTACGCCCCCCTTGCATGATTGTCCGTGCCCGAATCGGAGAAGACTTGGCCAGCCCTTGGGGGATGGCCATCCCCCAAGGGCTGGCGGACGGGACCGTTCTCCCCTTGGCAGGACCCGTGGATGAGCCTGGTCCGTCAGAGCATTGCGAGCAGCACTGAAAGCGTCACGAACGACGCCGTGGTGGCAATCGCAAGAGCCGCCGCGCCCTGTTCCGCCCGGCCATAAGGCTGGGCCAGCAACGGGTACATGGCGGCCATCGGCAGGGCGGCGAAAATCACGATCGCCTTGCCTAAATCAGGTGCCAGCGGCGGCGACAGTTGCAGGCAGGCGAAGACCGCCACCGGATGGAGGAAGAGTTTGGCGGATGCGATTTGCACAGCATCGCCGAGCATACCTCTTACCGGAAGCCCCGCCAGCGTACCGCCGATCGCGAACAGCGCCACGGGCGCCGCCGCGCCCGCCAGGAGGCCGAGCGCCTTTTCAAGCGGGCCGGGCAGCGGTAAACCGCCAAGTGACATCGCCGCCCCGGCGCAGATCGCAATGATCAGCGGATTTCTTACGAGGCGAAGCGCCGTACCGTACAGGACATCGCGCCAGCGTCCGCCACCATTGCTGCCGCTTTCGGCGAGGATCAGCGCGAGCGGCAGCATCACGACGTTCTCGATAACCATGTTCAGCGTCAGTGCCACAACCGCCACCGGGCCAAGCGCCAGCGACACCAGCGGATAGCCGATGAAGGCGCTGTTGGAAGTTGAGCCGCCGAGCGCATGGATCGCCGCCGCCGCCAGAGTCTTGCCCTGCCAGCGCGCAAGGCCGAACAGCAGGAAATAGGCGATCAGCGAGCCGCCGCCATATGCGGCCAGGTAGCCCCAGTTCGCGATTTCCGCGATGGGGCGCTGCGCCAGCGATTTGAAGATCAGCGCGGGCAGCGCGAAAGTGAGTACGAAGGCGCCGAGCGGGCGCGTGCCGCCCTTCTCCATGATCCCGGCTCGCACAGCGGCGTAGCCGAGGCCGATGAGGAGGAATACCGGAGAGGTGATGGCAAGGACGTTGAACATGCGGGCGGGATGTCTACCGGGGAACGCCAAGCTTGGCAACGCAAGCCTGCACGAAGGGGGATCGCCGCGGAAGAGTTGAGAAAAAAAGAAACGAAATCGCAGTCATCGGGGACGGCTCCGCGGCGCTGTTCCCACGCGAGTGCGAACCCATTTCCGGCGTTGGAACGGACGCTTATATGCCCCCTGTCTTTGGATGCGAGGCGCCGGCGCGCGCGCACCGCCAAACCGGACGTTCAATCCAAATTTCTTATTTCCGCCCGAATAAGTATATAATTATGGCGCGGACGGCATGCCCCACTCGCCGTCAAAAGGCCCTCGCCGGTGACGTCGGAAGGCGAGGGCCTACAAAGCTGCGCCCCTAGTTGGGGGTAGGACTAGGGGCTCGATGGTTGGGCTTCCATCTTTTGGCCTGGCCACCCTAGGTTGCGGTTTGCTGCGAATCAAGTAAAAATGGAAGGCTAGTAAAGAAAAAAATTAAAATTGCCCCCATTGGCGCGGTTATACACATAAACCCACAAAGGTGGGGTATGTAGCAGCCTGCACGGCACGGTTTCCGGCAATCGACCCGAGGCGCGTCACCCGCGCGAAGCGGACGGCGCCGCGATCATCCAGTAAACGCCGCCCGCAACGAACCCGGCCATGGCAAGCGCCGCCGCCGCTTGCGCATTGCCCGCAAAATTGGCCTGCTGCCAAAGCGCCGCCGCAAACACAGCCGTAAGCGCGCCGGTCGCCCCCGCGTAGAGCAGGAACAGCCGTGTCTTAAGAATCTCGCTCAAGAGCACCCCCGCGATGCCCGCCGCCAGGAAAAGCGCCTGGCCGCCGTCGATGTTGCGGGCTGCGTTCTCCACCGCGTGCACGAGCTTGGTGAACTCGCCTTCGGCCTCCGTGACTTCGAATGCCTCGAACTGCTGCGTGATCTTGATGAAATGGAACACGAAAAGCGAGAACCAGCCGATCATCCCGGACAGGACAATAGCGAACAGTACCCGCAAAATGTGGAAAATGCTCATCGGCTTGCCTCGCTCCTACCGTGCCGCCCCGGCCTTGGCCTGCATCCCGCTCGCGCGCAGCTTTTCGCTCGCGGACTTGAGCTGGCCGCACGCCGCCATGATGTCGCGCCCGCGCGGGGTGCGGATCGGGCTTGCATAGCCCGCGCGGTTGACGATGTCCGCGAACCGCTCGATCTGCGCCCAATCGGAGCATTCATAGCGCGAGCCGGGCCAGGGGTTGAAGGGGATCAGGTTGATTTTCGACGGAATTCTTGCGAGCAGGCGGACCAGCTCCCTGGCCTCGGCGATGGAGTCGTTGATGCCTTTCAGCATGACGTATTCGAAGGTGATGCGCCGCGCGTTGGAAAGACCCGGATAGTTGCGGCAGGCGTCCAGCAGTGCGGCGATGGGGTATTTGCGGTTGATGGGCACAAGCTCGTCGCGAAGCTCATCGCGCACGGCGTGCAGCGAGATCGCCAGCATCACGCCCATCTCCGCGCCGGCCTGCCCGATCATCGGCACCACGCCCGAGGTTGAAAGCGTTACGCGCCGCTTGGAGAAGGCAAGCGCGTCCGGGTCCGTGGCCACCGCGATGGCGGTCTTCACATTTTCGTAATTGTAGAGCGGCTCGCCCATCCCCATCAGCACGATGTTGGTGATCTTGCGTTCGGCGTCCGGGATGCCGTGGCGGCTCTCCGGGGCGGCGGCGCCGGGCCAGTCGCCGATGCGGTCGCGGGCCACGAGGATCTGCCCGATGATCTCGGCCGGCGTGAGATTGCGCACGAGCCGCTGCGTGCCGGTGTGGCAGAAGCTGCAGTTAAGCGTGCAGCCGACCTGGCTTGAAATGCAGAGCGTGCCCCGGTCCGGCTCGGGGATATAGACGGTTTCGATCTCGGGTGCGTGCTCGCCGGGCGTTTGCGGTTCGAGCCGCAGCAGCCATTTCCGCGTACCGTCCTCCGAAATCTGCTCCGCCGCGATTTCGGGCCGCGCCAGCGTGTATAGGGCGTGGAGGTCCGCGCGCAAGGACTTGGCGATGTTGGTCAGCTCCAGCAAATCCTGCGCGCCGCGCGCGTAAATCCAGTTCCAGAGCTGGGCTGCCCGCATCTTGCTTTGCGCTTCAGGAACACCCGCCGCCGCAAGCGCTGCCATAAGCTCGGGCCTGGTCATGCCGGCAAGCGAGCGCCTGGCGGGCGCGGGCTCTGGCGCCTTTGCGGCAGTGCGGTTTTCGAGAAGCGTTGTCATCAAAGGAGAGATAGAAGAACGGAGCGCCCTTCACAAGGCGAACCTCGCGGTGCCGGGTGCTGCCGGGCTGGCCATACCGAAAGCAGGATTGAACCCTGCGCGTGCTGAGAGTAGAAGAAGCGCCACCGCTACAATAACGTGCTTGCGCCGCATAGGATCGCCCGCCATGTTCAACAAGATTCTCATCGCCAATCGCGGCGAGATCGCTTGCCGGGTCATCAAGACCGCGCGGCGGATGGGCGTCAAGACGGTGGCGGTCTATTCCGCGGCGGACCGCGACGCGGTGCATGTGGGGATGGCTGACGAGGCCGTGCTGATCGGGCCGGCGCCCGCCGCGCAGTCTTATCTCGTGATGGACAAGATCATCGAAGCGGCCAGGCAGACCGGCGCTGAGGCGATCCATCCAGGCTACGGCTTCCTGTCCGAGAACGCCGCCTTCGCCGAAGCGCTGAAGGCGGCGGGCATCGCGTTCATCGGCCCAAACGTCCAGGCCATCAAGGCGATGGGCGACAAGATCGAGAGCAAGAAGGCGGCGGCTGAAGCGAAGGTCTCCACGGTGCCGGGCTTCTTGGGCGTGATCGAAAGCCCGGACCACGCGGTGCGGATTGCCCAGGACATCGGCTATCCGGTGATGATCAAGGCCAGCGCGGGCGGCGGCGGCAAGGGTATGCGCATCGCCCGCTCTGACGGCGAGGTGCGCGAAGGTTTCGAAACCTCCACCGCCGAGGCCAGGTCGAGCTTCGGCGACGATCGCGTGTTCGTCGAGAAATTCATCGAAAACCCGCGGCATATCGAAATCCAGGTGCTGGGCGACAAGCATGGCAACGTGGTCCACCTGTTCGAGCGCGAATGCTCGATCCAGCGCCGCAACCAGAAGGTCATCGAGGAGGCGCCGAGCGCGTTCCTGGACGAGGCCACGCGCAAGGCCATGGGCGGGCAAGCCGTGGCGCTGGCCAAGGCCGTGAGCTACGAGAGCGCCGGCACGGTCGAATTCATCGCCGACCAGCAGAAGAACTTCTACTTCCTCGAAATGAACACGCGGCTGCAGGTCGAGCACCCCGTCACCGAGATGATTACCGGGCTCGACCTTGTGGAGCAGATGATCCGTGTCGCGGCTGGCGAGGCGCTGCCGTTCAAGCAGGAAGACCTCAAATTCAACGGCTGGGCCGTCGAGAGCCGCGTCTATGCCGAAGATCCGTTCCGCGGCTTCCTGCCCTCCATCGGCCGCCTTGTGCGCTACCGCCCGCCGGCGGAAGGCCCGCGCGCCGGTGGCACTGCCGTGCGCAACGACACCGGCACGGAAGAGGGCGGCGAGATCTCGATGTTCTACGATCCGATGATCGCCAAGCTCATCACCCACGGGCCAACGCGCGAGGCGGCCATCGAGGCGCAGTCCGCCGCGCTCGACGCTTTCTATATCGACGGCATCGAGCACAACATCCCGTTCCTCTCCGCGCTCATGCAGCATCCGCGCTGGCGCGCCGGCAACCTCTCCACCGGCTTCATCGCCGAGGAGTTCCCGGACGGCTTCAAGCACCGCGAACCCGAAGGCGAGACGCACGACATCCTGTGCGCCGTGGCCGCCGCTATTGACCATCTCAACAATGTCCGCCGCCGCCACATCTCCGGGCAGTTGCCCGGCGCGGTGGGGCTGAAGCTCGGCGAACTGCGTGTGTGCAGGCTGGGCAGCGCCACGCAGCACTTGCGGGTTAGCGGCGAGCTTTCCGATGGCACAACCGTGGAGCTTTGCGGGGCGGATGGCGGCGTGCGGCGCACTCTCGTGCTGCAGTCCGATTGGTGGCCGGGCCAGCCCCTCTGGCAGGGCGCGGCCGGCGGCGGCAAGGAGCTGTCCGTGCAGGTGCGGCCCGTGCCCAACGGCTACGATCTCTCTTACGGCGGCGTGCGCGCCAAGGCTTACATCTACACCGCGCGCGAGGCCGAGCTGGCCGCGCTCATGCCGGAGAAGAAGGCCGCCGATACGTCGAAGAAGCTGCTGTGCCCGATGCCGGGGCTGGTGGTGTCCATCGCGGTGGTGGAGGGGCAAGAGGTCAAGGCGGGCGAGACGCTGGCCGTGGTCGAGGCCATGAAGATGCAGAACGTGCTGAAGGCTGTCAGGGATGTGATGGTGGCAAAGCTTAGGGCGAAGCCTGGCGACAGCCTCGCCGTCGACGCTGTCATCATGGAGTTCGCTTGACCCACGCCTGAGTACTCGCCACTTTTTGACAATGACTTTACCGAGGGCGCGGACCAGAACACATCTGCGCCGCGCGCCGCGTCGAGATGCTGCCTGATCCACTCGATTTGCGTCCCGGCGGCACATCCTGATCCCAGAATACGTCGAAACCTTCCGCGACAAGTGCATCGCGGACCGGACGCATGTGCTGGCGATTCTTGCTGGAATAGGAGAAAGATACTTCCATCATCGCGCAATGGTACCCGCAGCATGTCGCTGCGGTGCTTCCGTCATGGAACTCGCCCGAGGCCCGCTTCCAGTGTTGCTAAGCAAGTGCCGGCTGCACTGGCGACCTACCATTCGCGCCTGCCGAGCAGCCACATGAGCCGGTTCCACAAGAAGTGCAGGCATACCGCCAGGATAGTGCCGTTGATAAACAACTTGGCCAGCGCGACCATCCACAGTTGATCGGAAGGGCTCACGGCGAACAAAGCAGCCGTAGCTGCGTATACCCACACTCCATTGGAAAACACCAAATATAGCAACAGCATCGTGGTAAACGTATACCACACGATATAGCCCGCCACTTTCGCGAATTTTGCGAGCGGGCCCGCCGCGCCATCATCTGCGCAGGGCTTGGGCGCCTTGGGCGCCTTGGGCGGCTGGCTTGCGGCTTGCAACTTTCTCGCTTCGATCTCTTCGGCAAGACGGGCTAAACCGCCGCTTGAGTTATCGAAGTCTATCAGGGTATCGCCCAGTCCAGCGTCGAGTTTCACCGGCAACCGGTTTGGATCAATTGGGTCCAGCAGCACGGAAACGAGTTTTCCCGCAGTTTTAGCAGCAATGGCCTCACGCGCCACCCCATACTGCATCATCGAAGGCTCTGTCCAAGCCTTGCGTAGGTTTCAACAAAGTGCCGCAGCAAGAGAGTTTTCTGCGGGTATGGCTTCCTCCTCTTTTTCCAGCCATCGCCGCCAGCCGGGATAGCTCTGCGGGTATTTCGTTGCGACGCCATTGAGGCGGCGGAGCCATTGCTTGGACCGGCTGCCATAGGCATTGACGTTCTGGATATGCAGCACCTTCTCGTGCACGTGTTCGCCCTTGCTGGCGATGATGAGTTCGTATTCGATTCCCCCGGCCCCAGTTTGCCAGCCGATTGCGGCAAAACCTACGCAAGGCCTGGACAGAGCCATGCCCGTAGCCTTCGTGCGTCCAGATTCGAGCTTCACTTATTCTTGCTACTCAAGGACTTGCGCAATGCCGTCAGCGAAGCGGCGTCAAGCGCATGATCCCTTATGTAGCCGGCATGAAGGAGCCGCGCCGCCTCTACGGCGAAGTAGGTGAGGATGCCCGCCGCGCCGGCCCGCCGGAATGCGAGCAGGCTTTCCAGCACGCAGCATTCGCGGGTCAGCCACCCGTTCTGGAACGCCGCCGTCAGCATCGCGTATTCGCCCGACACCTGGTAGACGAAGGTGGGCACGTGGAACGTCTCATGCACGCGCCGCACGATGTCAAGATACGGCATACCCGGCTTCACCATGACGAAATCCGCGCCCTCGGCAAGGTCGAGCGCAACCTCGCGCAGCGCCTCGTCGGTATTGGCCGGATCCATCTGATAGGTGCGCTTGTCGCCTTTGAGCGTGCCCGACGAGCCAACCGCCTCGCGGAATGGGCCATAAAACGCCGAGGCGTACTTCGCGGCGTAGGACATGATCAGCGTGTTCTTGAAGCCACGGCTTTCGAGCGCCTGCCGGATCATGCCCACGCGCCCGTCCATCATATCGGAGGGTGCCAGAACGTCGCAGCCCGCTTCGGCCTGCACCAGCGATTGGCGAACCAGCGCTTCAAGCGTCTCATCGTTGGCGATCTCGCCGCCGATCAGAAGCCCGTCATGGCCGTGGCTGGTGTATGGATCGAGCGCCACATCGCAGATCACGCCCATATTGGGCACGCGCTTCTTGATCGCGCGCACCGCGCGGCAGACGAGATTTTCGGGATTGAACGCCTCGGTCGCGGTTTCGTCGCGCAGTTTCGGCTGCGTATAGGGGAACAACGCGATGGCCGGGATGCCAAGCTCCGCTGCCTCTTCCGCCGCCGCCGCCGCAAGGTCGATGGAAAGCCGCTCGACGCCGGGCATGGAGGCGATGGGCTGCTTCGTCTTCTTGCCGTCCACGACGAAAATCGGCCAGATCAGGTTGGACGCCGAAAGCGAAGTCTCGGTAACGAGCGCGCGCGACCAGGCCGCCTGCCTTGGACGGCGCATGCGCGTGGACGGGTAGCCGCTGGGCTGGCCCTTGAGGAAAACAACGCTTCCGCCGGAAAAATCGAGCGATGAGGGTTTTGTTATCGTCACGGCGTTACTCCCGAAAGTGGATGCTTTACGACGGAAAAGCGCTTGACACAAGAGGAACGACAGGCTAGAACAAACACAGAACACTGGTAAGGACGCCGCAATTCCTGGCTGGTGACAACGAGCAAGCGGCCAAAAAAGTCCGGATAGGTTTTGCGTCCCGGCAGTCCTGTTTCCCGCGCCCCCCAACGGAACGGACAAGCCCCCTTTTGGCCGCTTGCTTGCTTTTTTTATACGCCTGCCTCAGATGAAGGGTATGGTGAAAGTGAAAGTTGTGGTGAATGGCGAGGCCCTGGAGACGGAAGCGCGCACGCTTGATGAGCTGTGCCGCGAGCTTGGCCACTCGCCGGAAACGAAGATAGCGACGGCGCGGAATGGCGAGTTCGTGCCGGCAAAGGCGCGTGTGGCGGTAAGCCTTGCGGAAGGCGATGCCATCGAGGTTCTATCGCCCCGGCAGGGAGGGTGAGTATGAACAGCAACGGCGGCGATAGCCTGACTCTTTATGGCGAGCCTGTGGCTTCGCGGCTACTGCTGGGCACCGCGCTCTATCCCTCGCCCGAAATCATGCGCCGCGCGGCCGAAGCGGCCAATCCTGGAGTGCTGACCGTTTCCCTGCGCCGCGAAAGCGGCTCCGGCGGGGCTGGCCAGGGCTTCTGGGAACTGGTGAAGAGCCAGGGCCGCCGCATCCTGCCGAACACGGCCGGCTGCCACACGGCGCGCGAGGCGATCACGACAGCGCAGATGGCGCGCGAGCTGTTCGAAACCGATTGGGTCAAGCTTGAGGTGATCGCCAACGACGACACGCTGCAGCCCGATGTGTTCGGGCTTGTAGAGGCGGCGGACGTGCTGACCCGCGATGGCTTCAAGGTTTTTCCCTATTGTACAGAGGATTTGAGCGTCGCCGAACGCCTGCTGGGCGCCGGCTGCCAGCTTCTGATGCCCTGGGCCGCCCCTATTGGCACGGCGCGCGGCCTTACGAACCCCTATGCGCTTCGCAGCCTGCGGGCCTATTTTCCGGATACGCCGCTGATCGTCGACGCCGGCATTGGCGCGCCATCTCATGCCGCCCAGGCGATGGAAATGGGCTATGACGGCGTGCTCCTCAATACGGCGGTGGCCAGGGCCAGCGATCCGGTGGCGATGGCAAGCGCCTTCGCGCAAGCAATCGAGGCGGGCCGGGTGGCCTGCCGGGCCGGGCTCATGCCTCCGCGCGACATGGCGAGCCCGTCCACCCCCGTCGCGGGGCTGGCTTTCAGGGATTAGCGGCCATGCTCGCCAGATTCTATCCCATTGTTCCAGATGCGGAATGGGTTGAGCGCCTCGCCCGGCTCGGCGTCAAGCTCATCCAGTTGCGCATGAAAGACGCACCCGCCAGCGCCATCCCCGCCGCAATTGCGCGCGCGCTCGCGGCCTGCCGCGCGTCCGGCTGCGAACTGGTGGTTAACGACTACTGGCGCGAGGCTATCGATTGCGGCGCGGGCTTCGTTCATCTCGGCCAGGGCGATCTCGACACAGCGGACACAGCGGCGATCCGCCGCGCAGGGATGAAGCTCGGCATCTCGACCCACAGCCACGAGGAGCTGGACCGCGCGCTTCGTGAGGACCCCGACTACGTGGCGCTCGGCCCGGTCTACGAAACGAAGCTCAAAGTCATGCCCTGGGCGCCGCAAGGATTGCAGCGCGTCACCGAATGGAAGGCGCTCGCCAAACGCCCGCTGGTTGCTATAGGCGGCATCACGCTGGAACGCGCTCCGGCCGTGTTCGCGGCGGGCGCGGACAGTATCGCGGTTGTGACCGACATTGTGGCGCATACCCAGTCCGAGCGGCGCACCCGCGATTGGCTCGCTGCCACTTCAGGGCCATGAGGGGCAGCGCTTATTTCCTAGGCTTAGGCACCTCGGAATGCTTCGCGGCGAATTCCCGGTCCAGCGCCTTCTCGAACTCCAAGAGGTCGTCCGGCGGCGTCATGCCGAACACCCGCATCTCGTTGAGCTTTTCTTTGAGCTGAATGTAGAGCTCGTACCGGTCGTAAGGCGGGTTCGAGAACATCTCCAGGATTAAGCCGGCCTCAGCCTTAAGGGATTCGAGAGCCATGGCGAACCTCCTCGATAATCCAGCAGGATACGGGCCGAACCAGCCCGCCGGCATTGACAGGAATCAAAGCCGCCGCGCCCCCTGCCATTCCTCGCGAATTTCCGGGTGGCAGTCCGCGATTGCATCGGCCGGCGAAAGCCAGAGCCTTGGAGAGAAGCCATGGCCTTCCAATATTTTCCTGGAAGAATGGGAGCCGCCGCATGGAGATCCGCACCCCCTACCTGATTTTTCTGGGAGACGTCCCGGACCAGCTCGCCGCGAAAACCGGCCAGGGCATCGTGGATTGGCGGCGTGAGTGGTGCCTAGGCCAGCTCCGGCTGCCAGGCTGCGGGGCCGGTCTCGGTATTCCGGATTTGACCATCCAGGAAGCAGTGGCTCAGGGCGCGCGGACGCTGGTCCTGGGCGCGGTGAACGCCGGCGGCTTCCTGCCCGATGCCTGGACCGCCACAATCGTCGAGGCTGCCGAGGCCGGGCTTGACGTGGCCAGCGGGCTTCACACCCGGCTTGCCTCCAAGCCCGCAATTGCGGCGGCAGCGGAGCGCACTGGCCGCCGGCTGTGGGACGTGCGGCGCCCGGACCGGCATTTCGAGACGGGCAAGGGCACCAAACGGCCGGGAATGCGGCTGCTTACCGTTGGCACCGACTGTTCGGTTGGCAAGAAATATACCGCGCTTGTGCTTGAGCGGGAAATGCGGGCGCGCGGCTTCGACGCCGATTTCCGGGCGACTGGGCAGACGGGTATCTTTATCTCTGGCCGGGGCGTTTCCATCGACGCGGTGGCTGCGGACTTCATCGCGGGCGCCGCCGAGTGGATTTCCCCCGCCGCAAGTCCCCGCCATTGGGATGTGATCGAGGGGCAGGGCAGCTTGTTCCATCCCTCCTTCGCTGGCGTAACGCTGGGCCTCCTGCATGGGTCGCAGCCCGATGCGTTCGTCGTCTGCCACGAACCCACCCGCCAGGCCATGCGCGGCGTGCCACATCCCTTGCCGTCAATCGAGGCGGTGATTGATTTGACGATCCGGTGTGGCGCGGTTACCAACCCCCGCATCCGGCCGGCTGGCATCTCGGTTAACACGGATGCGCTCGGCGAGAAGGCCGCGCGGGACTACCTGAAACGCTTGGAGGACGATCATATGCTGCCCGCATCCGACCCCATCCGCTTCGGAATGGCCAGCATCGTGGACCGCATCGCGGCGGATTTCCCGGACACACTCCCAGGCGTGGCGGCCTGACCCATGCGGCAGCTCACAGTCAGCGTCGATAGCTTTCCAATCGCCGGCGCGTTCACGATCTCGCGCGGCAGCCGGACCGAAGCGCGCGTGGTGGTGGCTGCGATTGCGGACGGAGATGTTTCGGGGCGCGGCGAGTGTGTGCCCTATGCTCATTACGGCGAGACCGTGGAGGGCGTGGCAGCCCAGATCCAGGCTTTAGCCGATGCGATCTCGCCGGGCGCCTCCCGCCAGGATCTGCTGAGCTTTCTACCGCCAGGCGCCGCCCGCAACGCGCTCGACTGCGCGCTTTGGGACCTGGAAGCCAAGCGCGCGGGCGAACGCGCATGGACGCTTGCGGGGCTGCCCGCGCCGCGCGGCGTGATCACCGCCTACACACTGAGCCTCGATACGCCGGAGGCCATGGAAGCTGCGGCGCGGAAGGCGGCGGACCGGCCGCTCCTCAAGGTGAAGCTGGGCGCTCCTGGCGACCCCGAACGCATCGCGGCGGTGCGGCGCGGCGCGCCCAAATCCAGGCTGATCGCCGATGCTAATGAAGGCTGGAGCGAAGCCTCGATTGAGGCCAATTTTGCCGCTTGCAAGGCCGCTGGGGTGGAATTGATCGAGCAGCCGCTGCCCGCTGGTAAGGACGGCATCCTGGCCAGTCTGGGGAGCGCCCGGCGGGGAATTCTGGTATGTGCGGACGAAAGCCTGCACACGGCCGCGGATCTTTCCGCAGTGGCGCAACGCTACCAGGCGGTCAACATCAAGCTTGACAAGGCCGGAGGGCTTACGGCCGCGCTCGCCCTTTTGGTAGAGGCCCGGCGGTGCGGATTGACCGTCATGGCAGGCTGCATGGTCGGCACCTCCCTTGCCATGGCTCCCGCACTCCTCATCGCCTCCCGCGCTGATTTCGCCGACCTCGACGGCCCCCTGCTCCTCGCGCGCGATCGCGAGCCGGGCCTCACCTATGAAGGCAGCGAAATCCAGCCCTTCGGCCCTGGATTGTGGGGATGAGCGGCGCGCATCCAGTTGCGGAGCCGGATTTATGTGATGCAAATCAAGGTATTAATAAGCCGCGCGCCAGAGATGGAGAAACCTTAACCCAGGCTTCGCGAATTTTAACTTGAATAATGCGGGAAAGGCTCCGACCCTAATATTCTAGACAGGTGCGGCTGCCCGCACGATTGCCTCCCCCAACTCTTCAGGAGGTGAGACCATGCCTAGATTGTTCACTGGGATCGAGCTGCCGGGAGAAGTTGCCGAGCATTTGTCTATATTGCGGGCCGGCCTTTCTGGCGCCCATTGGACCGATCCGGACAATTATCACATCACGATGCGCTTCGTTGGCGATATTCCGGACACGGAGGCGGCCCAGTTTGCCGATGCGCTGGCAAGCGTGAGCTTCGACAGCTTCGAGATAGAGTTGTCCGGCCTCGGGAGCTTCGGGGGAAACAAGCCGCGAGCGATCTGGGCGGGCGTCAAACCCTCGACGGCACTGCAGCTTCTCCAAAAAGGGCACGAGCGCGCCGCGCGCGCCGCCGGGCTGCCGCCGGAGACGCGTAATTTCGTGCCGCATATCACGCTGGCGCGGCTGCGCAACGTAAGCCCCTTCGCTGCGGCGGAATATCTTGCGCGCTACGGCGGTTTCGCCACGCAGCCTTTCGAGGTGAACCGCTTTGTGCTGTTCTCGTCGCGGCCGAACCATGGCGGCGGCCCCTATATCGTGGAGGCGGATTATCCCGCCCGCGACAACGCTTTTGGGGGGGATGGCGAGGAAGCTGCCTGAATGCCGGACGGATGCCTGCCGTTTCGCAGGCGGCATCGAGCTGCTAGCCCGGATTTCCCGCAATCCGCGCGCCTTGGTTTGATCTTTGTTCCATCATGTCTTTTCCGTCCCCGCCAATACATCTGTAATGGCTGCGGTTTCAAAAGCCCTGCTGAAGCAGGTCCCTGCGCCATCATCGCGCGATCTTGCGAGCTATCCAGGCTAACGCAGCCCCCCTTTTTATGCCGGCGGAAGGGTGTGATGACTGCCAGCATGGAAATTTGCGCCATTCCTTGCGCAAAACAAGCGCGCGTCAATTGACAAAGGCTGCGGCCAGATTTACCTCTGATGCACTTGCCCAGATGGCGGAATTGGTAGACGCACTAGTTTCAGGTACTAGCGCTGCAAGGCGTGGAGGTTCGAGTCCTCTTCTGGGCACCACCTACCCCATAACGCATTGTTTTGCTTTGATTTTTTATGCGGTGGGACAGTAGGTGGGACAATGGGAAATCCAAGCGACACCTTCGCGGCGCCGCTTGCCGCCAGTTTTTTCTGCGCAGCCTTACGTGTGTAGATTCGCGCCATGTTGGCGTCTTCCCAGCCGAACATCGCCATAAGCTCGTGTTCGCTCGCCCCGGATTCAGCAGCCCGAACCGCGCCGATTTTTCGTAACCCGTGGCAGCTGCATTGCGTAAGCCCGGCTTCGACGCACCAATCCTTGAATGTGTTCCCGAACGCGGCGACGGCATATGGCGCGCCGCGCATGCTTTCAATCCACGCCTCGTTGCCCAATTCGTTCTCTTCGAGGATTGCGCGAAGCGGCGGCAATATCGGAAGCGTGAGCACCTTCGCGCCTTTCTTCCGGCCCTTGAACTGCGCAAAAGTGACGGATAGACCGTCACGGCTTTCATGCTTCTTGCCGATCAGCACCGCATCCGACCGCCTCACGCCAAGGCAAAGCATGACGGACATTGCAAGCCTTGGTTTTGAGCCAACCGGCCAATAGGCCTCAAAGGTCTCCACGTCCTGCTCTGTCCAGGTGTAGTAACCTTCGGAACCGTCGCCGAGCTTCTCCAGTTTCTCGGCCGGGTTGACCGTCGCAAGATCGTTCTTGATTGCCCAGGGGAAGAGCGCCGAAATTTGCTTCAGCCGAAAATTCGCAGCCTCCGGCAAATCTGCCTTCATGTCGCGCAGTTTGCGGACATGCGCCTTTTTGAGCGCCGCATAAGGAGCAAGGCCGAGCCTACGTTTGCCATCCATGCCAATATTGCAGATTTCATCCAGCACCGTCCGCTTGCGGCGCTGCGTGTACTCTTCAAGGGCTTTGAACTGCGCCGAGTCATAATATCGCTTACAGAGCCACTCGAAGCTCTTTTCGGCCTGCGCACCGGCAAGGCCGCTTTCGCCGAGCGCAGCCCGGTACTCTGTCATGAGTTCTTCCGAGCCGGGCAAACCGTGCAACCGGATTTTCGGCTTCCCCAGACGCCGAAAATAATACCGCAGATTGCCGTGCCGATCACGATCCTTGGTGATGTACTGCAGCTTCAAATAGGCCATCGTACTACCCGCCCTGCCTTTGCCGGCGTTACCTTGTTACCGAAGCAGATCGTCCCATGGGTTCCGCGCCGCCTTGGGCGCATCCGGCACGAAGACCGCCCCGTCATCGCCGCCCTCGCGCGGCAGCGCCTTGAAGGCCAGGTCCAGTTCCTCGACATCCCAGACGCGCCTTCCATCCGCCAAGCGAGGCCGCGGCATGCGCCCTTCGCCCACGAGCTTCCGGAAAAAGGTTGGCGAGAATGAGAGGTAGACCGCCGCCTCGCTCTCATCGAGCCCG
>JBNKTW010000002.1:0-50384 GCA_050298295.1 Rhodomicrobiaceae bacterium | reverse complement strand
CAATGCCTCGGCCGCCGCATTCCCAATCAGGCCGCGCTCGAACGCGAGGCCGCAGCTTGGCTCGACCGGCGCAATGCTCACCACGCCACGGCCTCCTGGCGCTTTACGACCGCCGATGCCCGCATCAAGCTGCAAAGCCTCTTACCCTGCATTTTAGTTGATTCAGGCCACTAGCCCGGCTTCTTACCGTCCTTGGGCGCGGTTGCTCTGGCAGCAGCCTTGGCGCGCGCCTCGTGGCGCGCCCGGATGCGCCTAGCCCCATCCTCCCGCATCACAAGCGGCGCGCGCGTGACCGCAAGCGCATCATCGGGCACATCCTTGCCGATCACGCTGCCCGTGCCGAGATAGGCGCCATCGCCGATCTTCACCGGCGCGATCAGCGCGCTGTTCGAACCGATAAACGCGCCCGCGCCAATCACGGTCTTGTATTTCTTGAAGCCATCGTAGTTGCAGGTGATCGTGCCCGCGCCGATATTGGCCTTTTCGCCGACCTCGGTGTCGCCGATATAGCTCAGATGATTGACCTTCGCGCCGTCCTTGACATGCGAGGCCTTCAGCTCGACGAAATTGCCTATGCGCGCGCCCTTACCGATCCGTGTTCCGGGCCGCAGCCTCGCGAATGGCCCCACGACGGCCCCATCCTCGATGGCCGCGTCTTCTATATGGCAGAAGGCCTTGACCGTGACGCCGTTGCCGATCACGGTTTTGGGGCCGAAGAAGACGTTGGGCTCAATCAGCACGTCTCGCCCCGTGACTGTATCGTAGCTGAAGGTCACGGTCTCGGGCGCGATCAGCGTCGCCCCGTTTTCCATCGCGCGGGCGCGCAGGCGGTTTTGCATGATGGCCTCGGCCTCGGCCAGATGCGCCCGCGTGTTGACGCCCATCACCTCGTCCTCGCCGATCACCAGGAAGGCCACGCGGTGGCCATCCGCGCGCGCGATTTCCACCGCGCCGGGCAGGTAATATTCGCCGGCCTTGTTGTTGTTGCCGATGCGCTCAAGCAGGCCCAGCAGAGTGCGGCCCTCGAAGGCCATGATGCCCGAGTTGCAAAGGGTAATGGCGCGCTCTTCCGGCGTTGCCTCGCTGTCTTCGCGGACGGCCAGCAGATCGCCGTTGGCGGTAATGAGGCGGCCATAGCCCTTGGGGTCCTTGGCGTGGAACCCCGCCACAACCATCTGCGCGCCGTCTTCGAGGGCGGCAGCCAGGCGTTTAAGGCTTTCCGGAGAGACGAGCGGCGTATCGCCATACAGCACGAGAACCGGCCCGTCTTCCGCTTCCAGCGCCTCCCGCGCGGCCAGCACCGCGTGCGCCGTTCCCAGGCGCTCATGCTGAACGAAGAACCGGGTTTCGATGGGGGGGCTAAGCTTTTCGAAGCCTGGAGCGTCCGGCGGGATCACCGCCGAGCAGCGCGCCGCTCCCGCATCCGCGGCAGCCCGCAGCACATGCGCCACCAGCGGCGCTCCGGCCAGCGTATGCAGAACCTTCGGGATCGCCGATTTCATGCGGGTGCCCTGCCCCGCCGCCAGAATGACCGCGTGAAATCCAGCCATTGCCAAGCCTCGCATTGGATGTGAACACGCCCCTTGCTAAGGGTCCGTTCTGAAATAACCGCGCCATCCAGCTCGTTCTTTGCCCGCCTGCTGCGCTGCAAAATGAGCGGCACATATTGGATATGCGCCCCTTTTTGCACCTTGCAGCCGGACAAGATCCCGGCACCAGATGGCTCACCTATTTCAGAACGAACCCTTAGAGCGCGTTGGCGGCTGTGTCAAAGCAGTAAAGCATCGCGGGCCGCCGCAAGGCAGGGTTGCGGCGTTGGGTGTCCCGGCGGTGTGTCCGCCATACTGAGGCTATACCCCGGCTTCCACCGGCGTTTCGCTGCCGGCAGCCGCATTCAAGGCCCCGGCAAGACGCTGCACCCGCCTGACCATAGTGTACACGCTGCCGAGGATAATGACGGCCAGCGTTATCGTGAGCAGCGAATACGCCGGAAATGCCGCCGCAAGGACGCAACCCACGGAAAGCGCGTACATGCGGTGCTGCTTGGCCATCGGCCCGCCGAAGTCCTGCGCCACGCCCAGCGCCCCGCCCAGGGCGCGCGCATAGGCGGTTATCACCGCCAGAAGGGCCGCGATCCATCCCAGCGCGGCGTATCCCGTGGCATAGCCCGCCGCAACCAGCAGCAGGCTATCGGCGATCCGGTCCGGTAGCTCGTTATAGATCGCGCCGGCGGGGGTGTGCTGGCCGCCCTCGATCGCGATAACGCCGTCGAGCAGATTGCAGAGGAGCCGCAGCACGATGAAAACCGCCGCGCTGACGGGAAGGATGCCTTTGGCCGTCCCCCCTGTGGCGCACGAGGCCGCAAAAGCGATGCCGCCAAGGCCCGCGAAGACGAGGCTCGCCAGCGACACCTGATTTGGGGTTGTCCCGCGCTCCACGAGCTGGCGCGCAAGCCAGTGCACCCATTTTTGCTCGCGAACGGCGAGCGGACGCCGGTTTTCCAGGCTCTTCGAATCCATGGCACTCTCCCCTTGTTTGAGTACGCGGCTTCTCCTCATCACCTGATGTACTGGGACTACTATATATGTAAGCTACTAAGTTGCGGGCGCTCCTTGCGCAGGTGCGGCCCTAAACCGCGGCGGCGTGCCGGGGCGTGGCGCTTTCCGCAAGGTAGGCGTCGAAAACGGCGCAGACGATGCGCAGCGCCGGGCGGGCTTCCTCCTTCACCCGGATACGGCGGCCCTCCAGCTCGATAAGCCCTTCCGCGGCCAGGCCGCCAAGCTTCTCCAGCTCATCCGCGAAATCCGGGCGCAGGGGCGCGAACCGGGCGCACACTGCGTCGAGGTCCACCGACATATCGCACATGAGCCGCTCGATAATGGCAGCCCGCAGCCGGTCCTCGCCGCTAAAGGCGATGCCCTTGGCGATGGGCAGCGTGCCTTCCATGACCGCGCGCGTGTAAGCGCCCGTTTCGACGAGGTTCTGCGCGTAACCTTGCGGCAGGGCCGAGATGGAACTGGCGCCGAACGCGATCAGGGTTGGCACCGCGTCGTCCGTGTAGCCCTGGAAATTGCGGCGCAGGCGGCCTTCGCGGGCCGCGATGGCAAGGCCGTCGCCAGGCTTGGCGAAATGGTCGAGGCCGATGCGCACATAGCCCTGCTCCACCAGCGCATCGCCCGCCGCCTTCGACTGCTCGAAGCGCATCAGCGGCGTTGGCAGCGCGTCCTCAGGGACCATGCGCTGGTTTTTCGCCATCCAGGGCACATGCGCGTAGCCGAAAAGCGCGATGCGGTCTGGCTTCAGCGTCACCGACCGCTCAACCGTGTCTTTGAGCGAGGCGGCCGTCTGGTACGGCAGGCCGTACATCAGATCGAAGTTGATCGCCTTCACCCCATTTTCGCGCAGGAGGTCCAGCGACTCCTGGATCATGCTCAGCGGCTGCACCCGGTTGATCGCCGTCTGGACCTTCTCGTCCAGCTCCTGCACGCCAAGGCTTGCCCGCGTGCAGCCCATCCGGCCCATCGCTTCCGCGGACTCCCGCGTGAAGGTGCGTGGATCGAGTTCCACGGCGTTTTCCGCGCCGTCCGCGATATCGAAATGCCCGCGCACCGCATCGTAGACGCGCAGCATATCATCGCCGGAAAGCGCCGTCGGCGTGCCGCCGCCCCAATGGATGTGCCGCACGCGCATACGGCTGGGCAGCACCGCCGCCACCAGCCCGATTTCGCGGATGAGCGTCTGCGTGTAGTCCGCAACGGGGCCGTAGCGGGCCACGACACGCATGTTGCAGCCGCAATACCAGCACATCTGCCGGCAAAACGGGACGTGCAGGTATAGGGATAGCTCCGATGCGGGATCGAGCCCCTCAAGCCACGCCATGTAACGCCGGGCATCCACGTCCGGCGAGAAATGCGGCGCGGTGGGATAACTCGTGTAGCGCGGCACGCGGGCCGAAAAGTATTTGGCTATAGCGGTTTGCATCGCGTTTGGCCTTCCGTGACGGCCGCACTTTAGCAGAAGGAGCCCCGATGTAAATCGCGGGGCGCGCGCGGCTCAAGGCGGCCCGGCCGCAGCGCTGACGCTCAACCGCGCCGCGCTTCCGGTTTCTACCAGCCGCCAGAAGTTTTGACTGCTTTGCCGTCATTCCCGCGAAAGCGGGAATCCATGCCAAAACAACGCACTATCCCGTGGATAGATGAGTCCCCGCCTTCGCCGGGACGGCGCCATAGCGGCCACTTATTCTGGCGGCTGGGCCACGGCAAGCTGGACTATTTCCCGTGCCGGACTATGTCCCGTTGTGATCGGTTGAGCCGGTCAGCTGCGCGTTAGTGGCCAACGCGCTGCACATAGCAATCCTCCTTGCCGGGCACTTCCGCCCGCAGGGAGAACCTCATGGAACGAACATATGAGAGCGTCGCAGCACTCGCCGGCCGCGCCGCGGGTCCGCTCGCCAGCCATCCCGGCCTGTTTGTCACATCGCTGATCGGCCAGCAGTACACAGCGAACGTCATTTACATCAGAGCACGCCACGCACCGGCATTCGACCGCTGGCTCGCGAAACACCGTGCCGTATTGGCTGATCTCGGCGAAGTGCTTATCGAGCGATACCAGCGGCGCGGTCGAGGGCGGCACCGGCGTATTCGCACCGAGACCCGGCGACGTGAGTGCTGCGAGGTGACGCAACTGCTGCAATTCTTGCGCAGTCATGGTGTATACCCCGCGGCGTGCATCGAGACCACAGCGGCTGACGATCTGGCTGCCCTCTATGGGCAACATCTTCGGGATCAGCAGGGGCTGATGACCTCAACGATCGGGCGCTACCAAACAGCCGCCAGGCAGTTTCTCCACCAGCGTTTCGGACGTGGTGCGGTTGATCTACGCTCGCTGTATGCCGCCGATGTGATTGCATTCGTGCAACGCCAGACCCAGTCTCTGCAACCACCGGCACTCAAGTGTGTGGTGAACGCCATGCGCTCGTTCCTGCGCTATGCGCATTATCGTGGTGAAGCGACCTCCGCGCTCGCTGCTGCGGCACCGGCCGTGGCCGCCTGGACCACCACGCCGGCGGTACCCAAGGCGATATCACCCGAGCATGCACAGCGTGCGATCGACAGTTGTGACCTCAATACGGGGGTAAGCGTCATTTATAGGCTGCCTTGCGCGGCAATTCTGCCGGGGGAACCGGCCCCGGCGCTGCCCCGGAAATGCGCTTACGCGGGAGACTTTTCGGAAACGCGCCTAATCATCTCCTTCGTGACCTCGCGGAGCGCGCGGCCCGCATCGCCCGGATACTTGTTCTGATAGGAACGCTTCTCCTTCAAGAAGAGCGCGGCTTTCTGGATGTGCTGGATCAGCGGGATCGCCGCCGGGAAGCAGCGCAGGCCGTCATCCTTCGACAGGAACTCGTGGGTCATCTGGTCGGTTGGCGAGCGCATGTCCTTCATATTGATCAGCACCCCCAGGTGGGAAGCGAAGCCGAGCCCTGGGTTGCGCTGCCGGAACAGCCGCAGATACTCCATGCCGCTCACGGCCAGGATGTCCGGCTTGATCGGGATCAGGTGCCAGTCGCATTCGCGCAGCCAGCACTCCGTCACGGTCGAGATGCCAGGAGCGCAATCCACCAGGACGAAGTCAACGGCCTCCGACGCCTCGTCCAGGAGCCAGCGGCAGGCTTGCCGCGCCCTGCCCAGCGCGCCCCTGGCCGCGATCTCGCGTTCGACCAGCGTCATGTCCATGTCGCCAGGGATGATGAACATCTTGCTGACGTCGTCCACGTCGCTGATGTCGCCGATCACGCAGTTGCGCCATTCGGTGCGCTGGAAGGTGACGACGAAGCTCGACAGCCAGGCGGCGATGGATTGCCCCCCATGCCGCGCCGCGTTCAGCTTTTCGGGCGGCATCACCATCAGGCTCAGATTCATCTGGGCGTCGGCGTCGATCAGAAGCACGCTCTTCTCGTGCCACACGGAGAGTGTCTCGGCTATGGCCATGGTCAGCGTCGATTTCCCGACGCCGCCCTTCGCATTCATGATGGCAATTGAAGTCACCGCCGCCCTATAACTATCTACACTTAAATGTACAGCCTATGCTTGGGCTGCCATAAGGGCGCTGTTAAGGCAATTGCCATAATTGCCACTCCCCGGATATTTTTTTATCCAGTTCCGGAACGCCTTACGCCTTTCGCGGATTATGCAACCATTAAGTGGGACTAGCCACACCGGTCCGCGATTTTACAACCCGCCCCCCTCACTTCTTTAGCAGCGCTTTCCCGGTGAATGCACCAATTTTAATCGGTTGACTGGTTATACTTTTGACTTTGCGCGCAAATTTCCGTGACAAAAGCGCGCGCGGAGATACGGCGCGGGCGGCATTCTGCTTGATCCACCAACTGGAAACATGGCTAACAAGGGCTGGCATCTCTGCGCCGGCTATCCGGCGCGGATGCGCGATACACCGGGGCTTGAACGGATGTGCCGGGAGAGACGCCCCCGGCCCCGCCTCGCCGTTTGAGGTGGCTATCCATAATGGAGTTCCGACGCCGCATGTTTTGGAATACGAGTGCAATACACTTCCTGACGGCCGTGTCCAGGTTCAAACTCCAAGGATAGACCCAAAGCTCGCAACCCCCGGATAAGGTTCCATGAAGGTCATAAACCCGTTGCCGGACTGGTCGCAGCCTGATGCGATTGAAGAATGGGGAGAAAACGTTTCTCCTCCCCTCAAAGACGCATGGCGCGATTACATACACTATTATATTCACCCAGATGTAGTCACTGCGGTGGGGCGTTTGCTGGTGCCCGCCTTTGTAGAGTATGAGGGAGGTGTATTCCTTCAGGACCAATTTACGCTTTCAGGGTATTCACGCTGGAAGGAAGAACTTGGGGACATTACAGCGGTCGAAAAAATACTTAATCACCAACATGTATATGATTTGTTCGGGGCGACTGGTGAAATCACTGAAGCTTCTTTCGAGAAAGTAGCAAATTTGATGGCTCAGACTCTGCGACTGGCGCTTCGTGATAGCTTTCCCGACCGTAGTTTCAATGTTTACGTTTCAAATACTGATCAAGACTACGGCCCGATAGTGGGCTTTCATTCTGCTGACGGCATCTGATGCTTTGGTATGTTGACGGCGCATAATGGGCTTCCGATGGCGTTCAGAAAGTTTTGCGATCAGACACGGTCATCGAAGAAATAAGGTTTTGAATGATCGAGATTACAGGTCGCCAGCAACAATGTTGGGTTTGAATAATTCGCCGCCTGAAGAGCAGACGAGAAACCGTTGGCGTTTTGCCCCCCTGCAACGCAGGCAACCGAGGCCAGCGCGGCAGCGACGGCCGGCGAGCGGCACCACCACATTTTGTAGCTGCAGAAGCATCGATGGCGCTCATTTTGGTAAGCCATCCTCACCGTAGAGAAAATCCTGAGATCGCGCAGTGTCCGCCCCGGCTGGACCTTCCCGCTAGCTGCTTTGCAAATAGCCTCGATCGTTGCCTTGCGCATCTGACGGTCCCGCGCCCTCGTTGCAGAACGTTGCATGGCACATCCTATTGGCCGCCATCCGGCTACACAATCGTGCAGTGCGGCTTCATTTGCGTCAGCACAAACATGAAACCGCGCCACGGCCGGAATAACGCGTATCCAAGGACCGGCTTCGCCGGAATTCCGTGTCGAAATCAGGTGCGCATCGCAGTTTGCGCTAAAATAAACGGTTGCGGGCGCGGGGCGCTGAACTTAGACATAGCGTCTCCACATTAGAGACTATCATGGCAGAATCACAAATTGACGAGGCGACGGTAAAGCGGATCGCCCATTTGGCGCGTCTCAGGATCTCGGCGCAGGAAGCGCAGAACCTCAAGCGCGAACTGAACGGTATTTTGACCTGGGTCGAGGAGTTGAAGGCGATCCCGACCGATACCGTCGAGCCACTTACACATGCGGGTGCGGCGCAACTCCCGATGCGCACCGACGTCGTGACCAATGGCGGCCGGGCGGCGGACATCGTCAGGAACGCCCCCAAGACCGAAGACCACTTTTTCCTCGTCCCCAAGGTTATCGAATAGTCCATGTCATTGAACGAACTCACCATCTCCGAAGCCAGCGCGAAGCTGCGCAGCAAGGAGATCAAGGCGGCAGAGCTTGCCGAAGCCTGCCTTTCGGCCATCGAAGCCGGCAACGGGGCGCTGAACGCCTTCGTGACGATGACCGCGGACAAAGCGATGGAAGCCGCGAAGGAGTCGGACAAACGGCTCGGCGCGAAGTCCAAGGCCAGCGTCCGCGCGCTTGAAGGCATCCCGCTCGGCGTCAAGGATCTCTATTGCACGAAGGATGTGCGCACGACCGCTTGCTCGCACATCCTGCACAATTTCGTGCCGCCATACGAAGCAACCGTCACGCAGAACCTTTGGGACGCGGGCGCGGTAATGCTCGGCAAGCTCAACATGGACGAGTTCGCGATGGGCTCCTCCAACGAAACAAGCCATTTCGGGCCTTGCATCAATCCGTGGCGCGCCAAGGGCAGCACGGACAAGTTCGTGCCCGGCGGTTCTTCGGGCGGCTCGGCGGCGGCGGTTGCGGCGCGCTTCTGCCTTGGCGCCACCGCTTCGGACACCGGCGGCTCGATTCGCCAGCCCTGTGCGTTTGCTGGCACGGTCGGCATCAAGCCGACCTATGGCCGCTGTTCGCGGTGGGGCTTGATCGCGTTCGCCTCCTCGCTCGATCAGGCGGGTCCGATTACGCGCTCGGTGAAGGATGCGGCGCTGCTCCTGCAAGTCATGGCGAGCCACGATCCGAAAGACTCCACCAGCGCCAATCTGCCCGTGCCTGATTACGCGCAGGCGCTCAACCAGCCTGTGAAGGGGCTTAGGATCGGCATTCCGAAGGAATACCGCGTCGAAGGCATGGCGCCGGAAATCGAAGCGCTCTGGCAAAAAGGCGTCGAGATTTTCAAGCAGGCCGGCGCGGAAGTCGTGGACGTGAGCCTGCCGTATACCAAAGCGGCGCTGCCGGCCTATTACATCCTGGCGCCCGCCGAGGCCTCGTCGAACCTCGCCCGCTACGATGGCGTGCGCTACGGCCTGCGCGTGGACGGCAAGGACATCATCGGCATGTACGAGAACACCCGCGCCGCGGGTTTCGGAGCCGAGGTGAAGCGCCGCATTCTGATCGGCACCTATGTGCTCTCCGCCGGCTATTACGACGCTTATTACCTCAAGGCGCAGAAGGTCCGCAGCCTGATCAAGCGCGATTTCGATGAAGCCTTCGAAAAGGTGGACGTGGTCTTAACCCCGGCCACGCCGACGCCTGCCTTCGTGCTCGGCAGCAAGGGTAGCGGCGATCCCGTCGAGATGTATTTGAACGACATTTTCACGGTGACGGTGAACATGGCCGGGCTGCCTGGGCTGGTGGTGCCGGGAGGCTACTCGCAGGCGGGGCTCCCGCTTGGGCTTCAGCTCATCGGCAAGCCATTCGACGAAGGTCAGGTTTTACGCGCCGGACAAGTGATCGAAGATGCGGTTGGCCGGATGCCCGTTCCGGAGCGCTGGTGGCAAGAGGATGGCGCCGCCAAAAAAGCTCCGGCGCCGAAAAAGCCGACTGCAAAAAAGAAGGAGGCTGCGGCGCCGGCCAGGAAGCCGGCCGCAAAAGCCAAACCGGGAAAGAAGAGTAATGGCGCCCCGTAAAGCGGAAGAATGCGAGAACATGCAGCAGGTGCGCGTTGAGATCGACCGCATCGACGAAGCGCTGCTTGACCTCGTTGCCGAACGCTTCTCATATGTGGACCGCGCATGGCAGCTTAAGAGCAACCCGGCGGATGCAACGGTGCCCTGGCGCATCCGGCAGGTGATCGACAAGGTCGAGGCGCGTGCGAAACTGCGTGAATTGCCGCCGGAGCTAGCAGTTGCGCTCTGGCGTCAGATGATTGGTTGGTTTATTCAGTACGAGGAAGAAAAGCTCGCGAAGCGGTTCGAGCAAGAGTCGGAATAAACGAAAGAGTGTGGCCATGAGGCTCAGGTTGCTTGCGTTTGTGCTCGCCGGGGGTTCCACGTTGGCTGGTATGGCCCTTGAGGCAAGGGCGCAAACCTCGAATTTGACCGTCGAGGTGAGCGGCCTGCGCAATTACCGGGGTCAGGTCGTGCTGATGCTGTGGCCCGACTCCACGGAAGCTTCCAAGTTCCCCGATGCCTCAAAGGTGCAATACCGCGACGAACGCGCGGATAATCCGCCCTGCGACTTTCCGGGTGCGGCGCTTTGCCGCCGCGTGATCGAGAGCCTGCAAAACCTCACGGTGCTGTACTCCTTTACCTCGCTGCCCGCGGGCGATTATGCCGTCTTCGTATTCCACGACGAAAACAACAACGGCCAGCTCGACACCGGGCTTTTCAAGCGGCCTATGGAGGCGCGCGGCTATAGCGGCGTGCTGCCGGAGGATGTCAGCCCCTTCAGGAGCAAGATAGGATTCGACCAGGCGCGGTTTACGCTGAGCGGTGCAAAGACCGTCACAATAGGGCTCAGATACCCGCCCCGGTTTTAGGCGGTTTCCAGCGATGAAGCATGAACATAGCGTGCAACTCCTCACCCTCTCCCTGTGGGAGAGGGAACGCTAGAAATTCCACTTCGGGCGGTTCTGGGGTTCCTTCTCCCAATGTGAGAAGGACAGGATGAGGGGAGATTCGCGCTGTATTGATGGATAAGCCGCCGTACAGCGACGGCGGGACTTTATAGGACTTAGGTGCATGACGCAGACAAGACAGGAAAAGAACCTGATCCAGGGCGCGACCGGCGCATGGGAAGTCATCATTGGGCTGGAAGTCCACGCTCAGGTGCATTCCAACGCAAAGCTGTTCTCGGGCGCTTCCGCCGAGTTCGGCGGCGAGCCCAACGCGCATGTGAGCCTCGTCGATGCGGCGATGCCCGGTATGCTGCCCGTCATCAACGAGGAATGCGTGGCGCAGGCGGTGCGCACGGGCCTCGGCCTCAAGGCGCAGATCAATCTCCGCTCGGTGTTCGACCGGAAGAACTATTTCTACCCCGACCTGCCGCAGGGCTATCAGATTTCGCAGTATAAGAATCCAATCGTGGGCGAGGGCGTGGTCACGGTCGATCTCAAGGACTATTCCTTCGACGTTGGCATCGAGCGCCTGCATCTGGAGCAGGACGCCGGCAAGAGCCTGCACGACCAGCATCACGAATACTCGTTCGTGGATCTGAACCGCTCCGGCGTGGGCCTGATGGAGATCGTCTCGAAGCCGGATATCCGCTCATCCGAGGAAGCCAAGGCATATATCGGCAAGCTGCGCACGATCATGCGCTATCTCGGCACCTGCGACGGCAATATGGAGGAGGGCAGCCTCCGCGCGGACGTGAACGTCTCGGTGCGCCGGCCTGGCGCGCCGCTCGGCACGCGCTGCGAAATCAAGAACATGAACTCCATCCGCTTTATCGGCCAGGCTATCGAGTACGAGGCGCGGCGCCAGATCGGCGAGCTGGAGGATGGCGGCAGGATTCACCAGCAGACGCTGCAGTTCGATCCGAAAACCGGGGAAACCGCGCCCATGCGCTCCAAGGAAGAGGCGCACGACTACCGCTATTTCCCAGATCCGGATTTGCTCCCGCTGGTGTTTACGGACGCTTACGTAAAGAAGCTGAAGCAGGGGCTGCCCGAGCTGCCGGACGACAAGCGGGCGCGCTTCATGAAAGACTACGGGCTATCCGCCTACGACGCGGGCGTGCTGATCATGGACCGCGCTTCCGCTGATTTCTTCGAGGCGGTGGCCAAGGGGCGCGACGCCAAGCTCGCCGCAAACTGGATCATGGGCGACCTTTTCGCGGCACTGAACAAGACTGGCCGCGACTTGTCGGATAGTCCGGTTCCCGCCGCGCATCTGGGCGAGCTGATCGACCTTATCTCCGGCAAGGTGATTTCTGGCCGCATCGCGAAGGAAGTGTTCGAGCTGATGCTGCAGACCGGAGACGCGCCCAAGAAGATCGTGGAGGAGCGCGGGTTGAAGCAGGTGACAGATACCGGCGCTATCGAGAAGGTCGTGGACGAAATCATCGCCGCCAACCCGAAGCAGGTCGAGCAGGTGCAGACTAAGCCCAAGACGCTCGGCTGGTTCGTGGGCCAGGTAATGCGCGCGACCGGCGGCAAGGCGAACCCCGATGCGGTAAATGCCATCCTGCGGCAGAAGCTCAAGGTGCCGGAGGAGGTTTAGCCTCCCGGTTCTTCGACAAATCGTAAGCTGATTGATGGTTTTTCAAGAAAGACCGTCAGTTGCGATTGTTAATCCAGACTTTCCAATAACCGGACGCCTGCGGAGCGTTCCGGCCTACAGGGCATATCGACAACTCATCCGATTGAGGGCATAAGTGCGGCAATTCGTCCCGGCGCGTGCGCCGGCAACTCAAGAGGTGCTCCATGCCCCATGCGATCCGCATTCACGCCTTCGGCGGCCCCGAGGTCATGAAGTGGGAGGAAGTACAGGTTGGGGAGCCGGGGCCGGGGCAAGTGAAGATCAAACAGCACGCCGCCGGAGTGAACTATCTCGATGTCTATCACCGCACTGGGCTTTATCCGCTGGCCCCGCCGGTAACGCCGGGCAGCGAAGGCGCGGGCCAGGTGATCGCAGTTGGCGAGGGCGTGACGGACCTCGCGGCTGGCGATCGCGTGGCCTATGCCGGCCCGGTTGGCGGCTACGCGGAAGAGCGGCTGATCGCGGCTGACCGGCTGGTGAAGCTGCCCGCCGATATCTCCTACGAAACCGCGGCGGCGATGATGCTGCAAGGCATGACCGTGCGCTATCTTGTGAAGGAAACCTATCCCGTTACGAAGGACAGCGTTGTGCTTTGGCACGCGGCGGCTGGTGGCGTGGGGCTCATCGCTTGCCAGTGGCTCGCCCATATCGGCGCCACCATGATCGGCACCGTTGGTTCGGACGAAAAAGCCGGGCTCGCCAAGGAAAACGGCTGCACGCACGTAATTAACTACCGCACCGGGGATTTCGTAGCGCGGGTGAGGGAAATCACCGGCGGCGCCGGCGTGGATGTGGTCTACGACTCCGTAGGCAAGGACACCTTCCCGAAATCACTCGATTGCCTCAAGCCGCGCGGGCTCTGGGTAACGTTCGGCAACGCTTCCGGCCCCGTCCCGCCCTTCGAGATGACGCTTCTTTCACAGAAGGGCTCGCTCTATGTTACGCGCCCCACCCTGATGACCTATGTTGCCTCGCGGCAAGCGCTGGTGGATAACGCGAACGACGTCATGGACATGGTGCGGTTTGGCCGGGTCAAGATCCAGGTAACGAAAACTTATGCAATGGCGGATGCGGCACAAGCGCACAGCGATCTCGAAGCCCGCGCCACCACCGGTTCCATTGTGCTTCTGGCCGATTACGCCGAACGGCGCGTGACGCCCCACTTCAGTACCAACGGCGGCGACGATTGAATGTGAGGGGGGCGCCCTCGGTTTTCCGCGCCCCTGGGCTGCAAGTTTACCATGTATTTTGTTCCAGCATGGCGGCTGCGTCTCAGGTTGCCCGGCTATACCAAATCCACTATGGACAACCCACGTAATACCCTAAAGACGCCACAACACTGGCGCGAATCATTGCATTACCTAATGAAGGGGAATGCTTCATAAAGCGCGAGGGCTGGACGATGAGATTGGGACATGTGGCCGCTGTCGCCTTAATTTTGGCGTTTCCAGCCGCGAGCCGCACCGCGCAAGCCTGCGATGCCAAGGCCTTTGGGGGACAGATCGACCAAGCCGCACATGCGTTGAGGACGCTGAACCGCGAAAGCGAAAAGCGCTTCCACACGCGTCTTGAAGTGCTTGCAAAGAAACATGGTTGGTCCGATGCGCAAAAGGCCGACAAGGCCGCCGCGGCCATGGATGACGCCAAGCTTGAATCGTTCAACAATGACATCGAGGAGCTTGTCAGCAAGCTCGATGCGCTAAGCGCGACGCCGAACAGCGAAGTTTCATGCAAGCGGCTGAAGGATCTCAAGACGGTTCAGGAAAGGCTCATCGCCGTAATGGGCCAGAAGGCCGGCTTCATCCTTGCGCAACTGGAGGCCGAGGGCCAGAAGGCTCCGGTTTCGCCTTACGCCCAGCATCCATTGCCCGCGACAGCTCAAGCTCAGGCCTCGGCGCCGCGCCAGCAAGCGAAGGCCGTACTGCCCCCGAACTGGTCCGCCAATGTCTCGCAAACTCCGGCTTCGGCTCCAGCACCCGCCCGGCGGCAAGCGTCCGCGTCTGCCCGGCCTGGCGCTCCTCGCGTGCTGAAACCCGCGTCCCGGCAGCCAGATCGCCGCACCGCTGCCCTGTCAAAACACCGGGCCGCCCCGGCTGCGCCGCCTCCCGTACCGATCGAGCCCCCGCCTCCAGCCGTGAGCGGCTACTCAGCCGACGAAATCCGCGAGGCTGGCAAGGGTGTTTTCGGCACGCTGACATCCGACCTCGCCGCACTTGTGAACCGCGCCTTCAAGAAGTTCGGCCAGCCCAACGCCTATATCGTCGGCGGCGAAGGCGGTGGGGCATTCCTCGCGGGCTTGAGATATGGCGAGGGCAAGCTCTACACGAAGCTCAACGGTGTCGAAACGGGCCCGGCGTCCATTTATTGGCAGGGGCCAACCCTTGGAGCGGATTTGGGCGCGAACGGTTCGCAGACCCTCTTCCTGGTCTATAACCTCCAGGAACAGCGGGGCTTGTACAGGCGCTTTCCCGGCATCGACGGCTCCGCTTATGTGGCCGGCGGCCTGGGGATGACGGTGTACCGCGGCGGAGACATGCTGATCGTGCCGATCCGCACGGGGCTCGGGCTGCGGCTGGGCGCAAGCATTGCCTACCTCAAGTTCACCGAGCGTGCCAGCCTGAATCCGTTTTGGTAAGCCTCAGCGGCAGCAACAGGCCGTTTGCTGCCGTTCGGGCCTCTGGCTGCACTTTCTGTTGCTACGTGTAAAGCGGGAGTGGCATGAACTTCCTACCACCACGCCGCCTCCAAGCGTGTTGCACTGGTAGTTTTTTACCTGACTCCATGTGTGCACATGATCATAGATTAGATGCAAACCGCCCGCAGTAGGTTCTCAGTCCAAATCATGCTGGATTGTTTCGCATCGCCAGCGGCTTCACGGGTGGGACAGGAGCCTGGCCGGAGGATTGCTCGAAACGCAAGGGTGGTCTTTTGGGGGATTGGCCGCCCAAGCAAAGATGCCAAAGCCTATCGCGATGAACGGTGTCCAAACAAATAATCTTCTCTTTAACGCTTGGAACATCGTGCGATTATGCTCGAAAGCGATGCGGGCTACAGCGTTCTCTAGTGCACCGCTAAAAACGGTGCGCTTCGTATGCACCATTTCTTCTCGGCCGCGATCGAGGGGAAGGGCATTTGGTGGCTTGGCCAACGCTTCTGCCACTTGCTGAAGCGGGGGGAGCCAGCTAGGCATCTCTGCCTGCACCTTACCGAGAATCCGGCTCCGATCACACGCCGAAATTGTCTCCCCCCTAAGCAGAATAGCACGCCAGTCGTATGTGCGAGGTTCCAGCAAGTCAGTGGCCGATGCCAAAAGGCGCAACAGCCCCACGAACCCCACGGCTGCACCGCAAATTGCGACCAGAAGCCGCCATTCGAGCCCCAGCGAGCCCAGAGAGGTCAGAGTTGATCCCGCAATCACGCCGCCCGCGGCTATAGCGACGCCGCCGATGATCCATTTCGCCCCGTCGCGCAGCACAGACACCGCAGCTCGGCTTTGGGAAAGAATTATCTTGTTTTCCTTGCGTTGCTCAGTGAGCCACTTTTCCGCTTTTGCGTGCTGCATCGCGTCATCCTCAGATGGCGGCGCTTTGGGGCTAATCTGAGAGTCCTCACTCATAACTTTCCTCGCCTGACCATCAGACCGGCGCTTATGCCTTTGGCTACGAACTTGGCTTCGGCATCTGCTCTGTCTTTGAAGGAGGGGGCGTTCTTCAAAGCGAACACAACACGCGGTTTCACCCCAAATTGCTTGGTTGCAACCTTGTGTATCGTTGAAACCTTTGGAAGAGCCAAGTCGATGTTTTGAACGCTATCGAGCGGATGAAGCAAAACAGTCCCGATGATCGGCATATCGTCCAAATTATTCATAATGATTGGCGAAGTGGGGTCCACACTATCAAGGATGTCTGCCAAACTAATATATAATGGGTCCCCAGCTGTAACTACCAGTCTGACCGAGTCCGGCGAGCACAGATGCACAAAAGTCTTACCTTCTGCGCCTTTGATCAATCGAAATTCGAGCTTCTTGTCGCCAACCGGGATACAGAAAGTTCCGTCCTTATAGAGCTCGAATTTATCGTCTGCACCTATCGTGATCGTTATGGGATCGTCGCCGAAATAGGATGTATCCTCTTGTTTATTCATACTCTCTTTAGGCATAAACACCGACTCCTCATTGCTTATGAAAATTATGCTTTCGAGGACCTCGGAAGCAGCCACAATATATGGTGGTGCTGCCATTTTTGAGTTAATCCCGCGACAGAATTCCGCCCTGTTAGCCGACCCGGCTTAGAAGGATGACGACAAATTTGAAGGCTTGAGCGTCTCTTAAGAGAATCAGTGCAAAGGGCCCCAGATGGATGATGGCTCTGGGCCAATATGAATCAGACACGTCGTTCTTGGGGCCCAAATATCGAGGGGGGGCCACAGCACGGTCTGCGGCCGAGAAACCGATTTCTGCTTGTTAAGGTCATGCGGTATTTCGTTCGAAATTGCTGAACTTCGGCTAGCGACCCATTCCCTCCATCACCGTATCCAGCAGCGGCAGCCCAAGCGCGTCGTTTTGCCACGATGGGGACGATGGGCACATGCCGGCCGTTATCGCGAGTTGCGTTGGCGCTGGACAATGCAACTTGCGCAACGCCCGCTTTTGCGCCTTATGGATTGCTTCGGGGCCGAAGCCCCTCGCAACGGCATGAGCCGCCTGCGTGCTGGCGAATAACAAGTAGGCAATAACCCCCTTCCATGCTCGTAAAGCCTGAACAGCGAGCCGTGCCGCAAACGGCTCAATTCCCTCTTTCCGCGTTCGAATTCGTGGCGTTAATGGCGCTGCTCATGGCGCTCACGGCACTTTCCGTGGATGTCATGCTGCCCGCCCTGCCGCAAATCGGCCATTCTCTGGGCATCGCCAACGGCAACGACCGCCAGCTCATCCTGAGCGTCTACATCGGCAGTTTCGCCGTGGGGCAGTTCATCTTCGGGCCGCTGTCGGACCGGTTCGGCCGCAGGCAGCCATTGCTCTTCGGACTTGTGATTTACGCCTGCGGCACGCTTCTCGCGGCGGGCGCTTCCTCGTTTGCGGGCCTTCTCGCCGCCAGGGCCATGCAAGGCGTGGGTGCGGCTTCACCCCGCGTCATCGCTCTCGCCATCGTGCGCGACCGCTTCGAAGGCCGGGAAATGTCGCGGCTTATGTCCTTCGTCTCGATGGTCTTCATCGTTGTTCCTGTGCTGGCCCCCGCGGTTGGCGAAGTGATCCTCCAGCTCTCCGGCTGGCGCTCCATATTCTCGTTTCTGCTCGCCGTGGCGTTCGCTTTGGCCTTGTGGACCGCATTCAGGCTTCCCGAGACCCGCCGCGCGGAGGACCGGCTGCCGTTATCGGCGCGCGCGATCTGGCACGCTGTCCGCCTGGTGACAACGACGCGCCAAACCATCGGCTATGTGATCGCGATGGGTTTCATATTCGGCTTGCTCATCAGCTATGTCATGAGCTCGGAGCAAATCTTCGTCGAGGTTTACGGACTGGGAGACCGCTTTCCCATCGCCTTCGGTTCCATCGCCGCCTTCCTGATCGGAGCCTCGCTGCTCAACGCCTCTGCCGTGCGCAAATTCGGAATGCGCGGCATCTCGCACCGCGCACTACTCGCCGCACTCGCCGTCTGCGCGGTCATGGCGCTTCTGGGTTTCCCCGAAAAACCGCCGCTGCTCCTGTTCAGCGGGTTCATGGCCGCGATCTTCTTCTGCTTCGGCGTGATGATGCCGAACTTCAACGCGCTGGCGATGGAACCGATGGCGCATATCGCCGGCACCGCGTCTTCTGTCGCGGGGTTCTACTCGACCGGCGCGGCGGCGATCCTGGGCACGCTGATCGGCCGCTCGTTCGAGGGTGGCGTGCGGCCGCTCTGCATCGGTATCACCCTGCTCTTTGTCGCGACGCTTGCCGTGGTGCTCGTCACCGAGCGCTTCAAGCTCATGCGGACCAAGACCGTTGTTTCGCCCCACCTGCCCGAACAGGAGGAGAAGGCGGCGCATCACTCTTGAAGTTTTTGCCAGGATGTCCGGTGTCTAAGCCGGACGGGCTAAATCCAGACAAGCTTTTCAGCCTAATCTGAAAGCTGCAACGCAGTAGTCTCCCCAGGATGGCATCCAGCATTCTTCTTATGACCTTGCGAACCGCAGTATCGAGCGCCGTTAAGCTTGCAATCATTGCGATCTGCCTGTGTGGGCTTGCCGCCGCAGGTATCGTTTTCTCTGACGATCCGCTATCGGCGAGGATACGGCCACGGGCTGAGGCAACGATTAACGGTCTTCTCGCCTCCATGCAGAGGCGGGCCGCTGCAGGCGAGCTTACCCGGCTTGACCGTATCGTATTGCACGCCGGCGTTTTGGGCGGCATCGCTATCGGCCAGTTCATTTCGCCCGAAGGCGCGGCAATACTGCGTCATGCGGTATACGGCGACGGCAGCGAGTTGCGGCTCGATCCAGCATATTTCAAACGCAGCCGGTTCCTGGCGGCGAAAATCGAACGCCTCGGCCCTGGCGCTCATGGGCCAGTCCGGTTCCGGCAATCCGTAGATATGCGGCTATCGCTTGCCTTTAATCCTGTTTTCATTACGATTTCTGACGGACGCGTTCGCATTGGCCACCCGCGCGTTCAGTTTGCCGCTCCGGGCGCCCCGCCGGTGGTTACGGTCATACCGATCGGCAAATTGCGCCTTCGGATGTTCGACAATCTCGTAGGGGCGCTTCAACAGAAGCCGTTTCCGGCCTACGCAGAGTGGCGGCGGGAATAGTGCGTGCTGTATAACACCAGCAAGCACTGACGCATTCGAGCAAAACTGATATTAGCCTCCGAGTCCTTTGGAGCTGTCCTGGCCCGCCATGAAGAAAAATCCGTATCCCTATCTGGGCCTCGCGCTCCTGACCGGCCTCAATTTATTCAACTATCTGGATCGCTACGTGCTGGCTTCAGTCGTGCCGCCGCTCAAGGCCGCGCTCTTGCTGAACGACGCGCAGATCGGCTGGCTGACCTCCGCCTTCATGATCGGTTATTTCGCCACCGCGCCCATCTTTGGCTATCTGGGAGACCGCTGGCCGCGCAAGGGCCTGATCGCGTCCGGTGTCGCCCTGTGGAGCCTCGGCACGGTGCTAAGCGGCTTTTGCAACGATTTCTGGACGCTGCTCGCCTGCCGCGTGCTGGTTGGCCTTGGCGAGGCGAGCTTTGCGGTCCTGGCGCCCGCATGGCTGGCGGACTTGTTCCCGGCGGAGCGGCGCAACAACGCCATGACAATTTTCTACGTCGCGATGCCGGTCGGGGCCGCGCTCGGCTACATGGCCGGCGGGGCCGCGCTGGCTTATGGAGGCTGGCGGACGGGATTCTGGTGGGCCGGCGGGCCAGGGCTGCTGCTTGTGCTAGCGCTGCTGGCGCTCACCGAGCCGAAGCGCGGCGCGTCGGATGATGGCGTTTCCGTCATGCCGAAGGGGCTTCGCGAATTCGGCAGCCTGTTCCTGATCGGCGATTTCGTCATCGTCGTGCTCGGCCTGACCGCCTACACTTTCGCAATCGGCGCATTTGCGGCATGGGGGCCAACATTCCTTAACCGTGTTCATGGGCTGGAGCTGAGCTTCGCGGACCATTTTTTCGGCGGAGTGCTCGTGATCGGCGGGTTGCTAGGCACGCTCATCGGCGGGTTCGCCGCAACCCTCTGGAAACGGAAAGCCCGCGCGGGCTACGCCTACCTGCTTACGCTGGCGGCGTTCCTGACGCTGGTGTCCGCCACGCTGGCGTTCATCGAAAACGGCCTCATCGCATCCATGATCTTCCTCGGCGCGGCGATTTTCCTGTCCTTCCTGCCCACCGGACCGCAGGTGACGCTTCAAATCGAGGCCGTGCCCGCGCACTTGCGGGCGAGCGCCATGGCCGCTTCGATTTTCGTCATTCACCTGCTTGGCGATTTCCTGAGCCCGGCGCTGGTTGGATACATCGCGGATTGGGGGCACGACCCGGCCCGGCCAGGCGCCGGACTGCAGCACGCCATGCTCATCCTGCCGGCGGTCATGGGCATTGCAGTGCTGTTTTGGGGCTGGCTCGCCTGGCGGCAAGCGGCGCGCGTGGCGCCAGCACCGGCAGAATGAGGCGCCGGTGCAGATTTGACCGTCAGCCTGCCTGTTTCGGCTTTTCGCCCTGCCGGGCGCTGGGGCCGCGATTGCGTTCAGACCCTGCCGGCGTGTCGCCCCATCCCGTGTGTACCGCCGCCATGCTCGCGTGAATATGGGCGGCCACGTTTTTTGCGGCGGCATTGATTTCCGGCATGTCTTTGGTGCCAGCGACAGCCTGGGCGGCAACAGCAAGCGGTGAGATTGGCGGTGGAGACTTTGCAGATGCAGTTGCAGAAGAAGCGGGCTTTTGAGCCTGCGCCGCGATTGGCATTTGCAAAGAAGAAGTGGCCGGAGCTGCTGCTGGAGCCGGCGCTGGTCTCGGCGGGCGGCTGTTGCCGCTAGGCGCGGGCAGTTCAGCGGTTGCCGGCTTCGGTTGCGTGATGGCAGCCGGTTTTTGCTCGGCGGTGAGATGCTGCTGAACGGGAGCTTGCAGTGGCATGGGAGGCCTTATGATCGCAAGCAGGGGACCGCTGAGTTCCGCTATCCGCTCCAAGGCGCGGCGGAGGGGTTCCACCACGACCTGCATGTGATGGCCGCTTGCGTGCAACATCCAATCGTTGGATTGAGCGATGGCGACATGTCCCTTCCAGAACAGCAGGTCGCCTCTTTGTATGGCTTCGGGATTGCTGGGGTCCAAGGGCTCGCCGGCGCTTTGCATCTGCATGTCGCTGTCGCGCAGACACGGGATGCCGGCTGCTCTAAGAGCGATCTGCACGAGCCCCGAGCAATCGATGCCGAGTGCGGTCTTGCCGCCCCACAGATACGGAACGCCCACGAATTGCTCCGCCACCCGGACGTAATCCTTGGCGCGCTCGCGGACGCCGACCAGATGGTCCGCAAAAATAAAGCCGCCCCGCGAGATTTCGATGAAGCGGCCTTCAAGCTGGCCCACGGGCGTTACCGTGGCGGAGAAACTCAGCTTGGTGATTGGCGGCCGTTTCATGTCCGGCGCGGGATAAAGATAGGTAAGCCGGGCGCTTATGCGGTGAGTGCTCTCCTCGACCACGGAGGACAGGCAATCCACGGTCGTGTAACCCACATAGCCGTCGTCGTGGAGCTGGAGCCAGGCCCAGCCTTCGCGGAACTCATAGACAGTGACCAGCTCTCCGCAAAGCGCTTCGGTAGCGAGCGGTGCATCGAAGCGCGGCGCCACGCGAATGGGTGTGATGGGCGCCGCGATTTGGCGAAGCTCCCCTTCGGAATAGCGCGGGGCGCGGTGGCGGTCCTGGAGGGAAGCCGCCGCCAAATCCTCGCGGTACGCATTAAGGCGCGGGTCGAGCTGTGTCATGACGCCTATCTACCGGACTCGTTGCGAATAATCTCGAACAATGCGCGCACTCCCTGCGGCTCCCCGCCGGCGGGTTTGGCTGGCGCGGCGCGGGGAACCCAGCCGTAAATGTCCAAGTGAACGTAGCGCTTGGCGTTCTTCACAAAGCGCTTGAGGAACATAGCCGCCGTAATGGAGCCCGCGAAGGCATTGTTGGCGATATGATTGACATCGGCAACCTTACTTTTGAGGTAAGCGCCGTAAGGCGCCCAGAACGGCATCCGCCAGAGCGGGTCTCCCACATGCTGGCCGGCGGCGTAAAGGCTGGCCGCGAGGCTTTCGTCTTCGGTATAGAATGGTGGCAGGTCCGGGCCGAGTGCCGCCCGCGCCGCGCCGGTCAGCGTCGCCAGGTCGATCAGGAGACCGGGTGCCTCCTCGTCCGCGAGCGCCAGCGCATCCGCCAGAACCAGCCGGCCCTCGGCGTCGGTGTTGCCGATCTCGACGGTCAGCCCCGCCCGGCTCCCGATGATATCGCCCGGCCGGAAAGCGCTGCCGGAAATGTTGTTATCCGCCGCCGGAACGATGATGCGCAGGCGCACCGGCAGGTTCTCAGCCATGATCATCGCGCCGAGCGCCATCGCGCTCGCGGCTCCGGCCATGTCCTTCTTCATCAGCGCCATGGACTGGGACGGCTTGATGTTCAGGCCGCCAGTGTCGAAGCAGATGCCCTTGCCAACCAGCGTAACCTTGGGATGGCTGGGATCGCCCCAGGTCAAGTCCGCAAGGCAGGGCTCGCGGGTGCTGGCGCGGCCCACCGCATGGACGAGCGGGAAGTTTTCCGTGAGCAGCTTTTCGCCCGCGATAACGCTGACGCTGGCGCCGAAGGTTTCGCCGAGATCGCGAAGCGCGGCGGCGAGATCGCCCGGACCGCAATCATTGGCGGGCAGGTTGATCAGCTCGCGCGCGAACCAGATGGCCTGCGCCTTATGCAGCATGGCCGCGCGGTTCACCCCTTCGGGAAGCACCAGCTTGCGGGGCTTCCGCGGTTCTTGAGTCAAATAGCGGCGGAAAGAATAGGCTCCCATCAGCCAAGCCAGCGCCGCGTCATCCGCGGAGCCGGGGAAGCCTTCGAGCGCATAAGCGCCTTCGGGAAGTGCCGCTGGGAGCGATCCGAGCTGCAGCAAGACGCCGGGCGTTGGCTCTTCGCCGCCCAGCGCCAGCAGGACGGCGGCCAGCCCTTCCTCGCCGGGCAAGAGCGCATGGCTGCCCGGCTTGGCGGTCCAGCCCGTCGCCGCAAGCCAAGCCGCGTGCCCGGACGAGACGAATTCTTCAGGGCATTTCGTGAACGCAGCGCTGTCAACCGCGCGAATTGGCGTGCTCTTCTCCGCTGGCCCGGCGAGATGGCTCACGACATCGTTCGCGATATCCTGGAAGGAAAAAATCATCGGCAAGGCCTATGCGGAATCGTGGCACACTCTTGTTTTTGCGGTGTGTGAGGGCTCCTACGCGCGATCTAAGATCGAATAATGGCAAAGAGAAGGGGATAAAGGCCCTGGCGCGCACCGCGAATTAAAATCCGGCCCCGGAGCTACCGCTCGCCTTCACGCACACGGCCTTGTTCTCAATCTTACGGTTGTGCATCTTGCTGAAAGTGGTTGCCGAGAGCACGCCGGAGCGCCTGCTTACCTTGTATTCGTATTCGTAGCCAGATGACGCGGTTTCGTGCCAACTTATTTGGTCATCGCTAATAGAAACCTTGTCCGTCACCTTGTGGCCGTTCTTGATTACACCTTGTTCGTTTATTTTGAGATTGAATTGACCTCCACGGTCCCAGGCGCATGTCAGCAGGAACTCTGTGGTGGCGGCTCTTGCGGCAGGATACAAAAGCATGACCGCAATTACAGGCATGAAAAGCTTGAACATCCGCGCCTCTCTCTCAAACGCTCACGGCGCACGGAAATTGGAGCCATGCGGCTTCCATTACAACTTAAGATAGCACATATTCTCAGCTAATTCCATGCCTTGCAAAGGCGGGGGCGCGGCGTGTCATTTCAGGCGGGTCAGGCGGGCGCGAAAATGCCATCCAGCGAAATTTCGATCCCCGGAGGGTCGAGCCGCAGCGCGCCGCCCTTAACTATCGCAGTCATGATTTTCTCTGCCCCGGCACGCTCATAGTGCAAGATATGGCGGCGGTCCAAATCCACAATCAGGTAATGCTGGATGCTAGGCACGCGAAAATAGTCCGCGAGCTTCCCCGAAAAATCGCGCGCCCGGCTGGAAGGCGACACTACCTCGACTACAATGACGGGGTTCGGCGCGTAAAGGCTCTTGGAGGGTACTCTTTCGCCGCAATTAACCAGCGCGTCGGGCTCCACAACCGTATCCGCATCGATCCGCACACTGAGGCCGTCCACGAAGGCCTCGCAATCCAAACCAGCCTTGCCGATGGCTTCTTTCAGTGCAATGGCAAACGCAAGCTTGGCGCGCACGTGATCCCCAATTTCAGGCGCCATCGCGACAACCTCGCCTGCAATTAGCTCAAAACGCCCGCGTTCCTGCGCCTCGGCCCAGGTTAGGAATTCATCGGCAGTCATTTTTGCGGACTTTGCAGGTGCGTTCATGTAGCAAATGTAGCACTTCTCGCTTTCCGCAAAAAGAACGTCTGCGTTGCGGCAGCCCCGGGCCAACGCCGCCGCTTACGCGGCGAGGCTGAACGCTCTGCCGTTGATGATAAGCCCATCGGCCCCGGCCGTGACCGGCACCTTGTCGCCATCCTTCACCGAGCCGGACAGGATCAGCTCCGCCAGCGGGTCCTGCAGCGCGCGCTGGATGACGCGCTTCAGCGGGCGTGCTCCATAAGCCGGGTCGTATCCCTTGTCGCCGAGCCAGTGCAGCGCCTTCTGGTCGATGTCGAGCACGATCTTGCGCTCTTCGAGCAGCTTCTGCATACGCTTGAGCTGGATTTCGACGATGGCGCCGATCTCCTCGCGCCTGAGCCGGTGGAACAGCAGGATATCGTCAACGCGGTTCAGGAACTCGGGACGGAAATGCGAGCGTACCACGGCCATGACCTGCTCGCGCACGGCGTTCACGTCCTCGCCGGGCGGCTGCGCGGCCAGATATTCCGAGCCGAGGTTCGAGGTCATGATGATGAGCGTGTTGCGGAAATCGACCGTCCGGCCCTGGCCGTCCGTCAGCCGTCCGTCGTCGAGCACCTGCAAGAGCACGTTGAACACGTCCTGATGCGCCTTCTCGATCTCGTCGAACAGCACGACCTGATAGGGCCGCCGGCGCACGGCTTCGGTGAGCGTGCCGCCTTCTTCATAGCCGACATAGCCGGGAGGCGCGCCGATAAGCCGGGCAACCGAGTGTTTTTCCATGAACTCCGACATGTCGATGCGGACCATGGCCTGGTCGTCGTCGAACAGGAAGCCCGCGAGCGCGCGGGAAAGCTCGGTCTTGCCGACGCCGGTTGGCCCCAAAAACATAAACGAGCCGATGGGCCGGTTCGGGTCTTGCAGACCGGCGCGGGCGCGGCGCACGGCGGTGGCGACCGTATGTACTGCCTCGGACTGGCCGACAACGCGCTTGCCCAGCTCGTCTTCCATGCGGAGCAGCTTGTCCCTCTCTCCTTCGAGCATCTTCTCGACCGGAATGCCGGTCCAGCGCGAAACGACAGCCGCGATGTGATCGGGGGTTACGGCCTCCTCTACCATGCCGCGCTGCGACTCGGCGGCGCTTTCTATAGCTTTCAGCCGCTTTTCGAGGTCGGGGATGATGCCATAGGACAGTTCGCCGGCGCGGGCGAGGTCGCCCTTGCGCTGGACCTGCTCAAGCTCGATGCGGGCTGCGTCCAGTGCTTCCTTGACCTTCTGGGTCGAGGCGAGCTTCTCCTTCTCCTCTTTCCAGCGCCGGGCTAGGCCGCTCGACTTGTCTTCCAGGTCGGCGATCTCCTTTTGCAGCCGCGTGAGCCGGTCCTTGGAGGCCTGGTCGCTCTCTTTCCTGAGCGCCTCGCGCTCGATCTTGAGCTGGATCAAGCGGCGGTCAAGCTCGTCAAGCTCCTCGGGCTTGGAGTCCACCTGCATACGGAGCCGGCTGGCGGCTTCGTCCATCAGGTCGATGGCCTTGTCTGGCAGGAAGCGGTCGGTGATGTAGCGGTTCGATAGCATCGCCGCCGCCACCAGCGCCGAGTCGGTGATGCGCACGCCGTGATGCAGCTCGTATTTCTCCTTGAGGCCGCGCAGGATCGAGATCGTGTCCTCGACGGTCGGCTCACAGATGAACACGGGCTGAAAGCGGCGTGCAAGCGCGGCGTCTTTTTCGATATATTTGCGGAATTCATCGAGCGTGGTTGCTCCGACGCAATGCAGCTCGCCACGGGCCAATGCCGGCTTCAGGAGGTTCGACGCATCCATCGCGCCCTCGGCCTTGCCGGCGCCAACCAGCGTGTGCAACTCGTCGATGAACAGCACGACGCCGCCTTCCGCCGCCATGATCTCCTGTAGCACCGCCTTGAGCCGCTCCTCGAACTCGCCGCGATATTTGGCACCCGCGATGAGCGCGCCCATGTCGAGTGCGAGCAGCTTCTTGTCGCGCAGGCTTTCGGGCACATCGCCGTTCACGATGCGTAGCGCCAGGCCTTCCGCGATGGCGGTTTTACCGACGCCAGGCTCGCCGATGAGAACGGGGTTGTTCTTGGTGCGGCGGGACAGAACCTGAATGGTGCGGCGGATTTCCTCGTCGCGGCCAATCACCGGATCGAGCTGGCCTTTCGCGGCGACATCGGTCAAGTCGCGGGCGTAACGCTTGAGAGCGTCGTAAGCCTGCTCGGCGGATGCGCTGTCGGCGGTGCGGCCCTTGCGCAGGTCGTTTATCGCCGCGTTCAGCCCGACCGGAGTGACGCCGGCGTCCGCGAGGATTTTAGCGGTCTCGGCTTCCTTCTCCATGGCGAGCGCCAAAAGCAGCCGCTCGACGGTGACGTAGCTATCGCCAGCCTTTTCGGCGAGCTTTTCGGCCTGATCGACTACCTTTGCCAGTTGCGGCGCGATGTAGAGCTGCCCCGCGCCTGCACCCGAAACTTTCGGGATTTTGGCCAGCGCCTGCTCGACGCGTGCCAGCGCCTCGTCGGGCCGGCCGCCGGAACGCCCGATCAGCCCCGCCGCGAGCCCTTCGCTATCGTCAAGCAGCACTTTTAGAAGATGTTCCGGCATCAGCCGCTGATGCCCTTCGCGTATGGCCAGGGCCTGGGCGGACTGAAAAAAACCTTTCGAACGGTCGGTGAGCTTTTCGAAATTCATACTGCCTCGATCATTGCGGCTTCCCGTCGCCAATATTAAGACGAAGGTATAGTGGTTTCGCCTGATATATGGCAACCTGCGAGCACAAGAAAAGGATCCGTGCCATAACTGCCGCACCAAAGATTGTTGCGCTCGCGCGTTATCCCGTTAAAGAGCTGGCCGGTAATAGCCATGGCGAAGGTTGCGCTGGCGGCGGGCGAGGGCGTGCCGCTCGGCCGTGCCTACGCCATCGAGCATGGCGCGCAACGCTTCGATGCGGAGAACCCCAAATGGCTGCATAAGACGCATTTCCTGCAATTGATGCAGCATGAGCGGCTGGCGGGCCTTGGGCTCGATTTCGGCGAGGCAAGCCATGTGCTGACGCTGTTCCGCGGCAGCAGGCAGATTGCACGGGGCGCGCTCAGAACCAAGCTCGGCCGGCAGATGATGGAGCAGTCCCTGGCCGCCTACATGAAAGCCGGGCCACTACTGGCTTGAGTCATTCAAATTGAGGGCAGAGGTGCTTCAGCTTGATGCGGGCGGCGGCGGTTGTGAAGCGCCAGTTGGCCTGCCAGGCGGCAACCTTCCTGGTCAGCGTTTCCTTGTCAGGGATGCGGCGGTCCAGACATTGCGAAGCCAGCACGCCCAGTTCGGACCGCGCAAGGAGGATGCCATGCTTTCGCCGCGCGGCGGAGACCGGCGCTTGGCCAGTCCCTAACAAAGCGTTCGCGGCACCCAGTGAACGGTTATGCTTAATTCTGCCATGGTTAATTCGCAAACCGCATGTGCGTTATATGTGAATTTCAGAGAATTTTTGCTATTTTTTGCGCGATTTTCACGTTTTAAAAATACCGTTAAATATAAAATCAGATCGCATATTAACCATGATTTGGCGGCATCCTGACAAATATTACTGTTGCAAATCAATGCCGTGAACTGTTTAACCGCTACTCAAGAACTTTCTGTTATATTATTTCAAAATCGGGAGCTGCTTCAAAACTCCCAAAATGAGCAGAATGCGTAGAAAATGGGCTCAATCGAAATGCGCCCGGACGGGTCTGCCGTCTTGACAATCGCCGGTAAGCTATGAGGTAAGTTGCAAATGCGCTTTTTGGATGGGCGGGATGCAGATCGAAGAAATCATCGACAATTTCAGCGTGCTCGACGAGTGGGAGGACCGGTATCGCTATCTGATCGAGTTGGGCCGCGGGCTGGAGCCTTTGGGCGAAGGCGGGCACAGCCCAGCACATAAAGTGCGCGGCTGTGCAAGCCAGGTGTGGCTGATTACGGACACGCAAGGGAGCGGCCCCGACGCCGTGCTGCGGTTCCGCGGCGACAGCGACGCGCACATCGTCCGGGGGCTGATCGCCGTGCTGTTCGCGCTCTACTCCGGCAAGAAGGCCGGCGAGATCCTTGGCATTGATGAAAAGGCGGTATTCGGCCAGCTTGGCCTCGACAGCCATTTGACGCCACAGCGCTCGAACGGGCTCGCATCCATGGTCGCGCGTATCAAGGCGGACGCCACCGCGGCGGCGGCCCCAGCCTCGGCGCCTGCGACATAATGCGCCAAACGCCCGCTGCGGCGCGCGCGCGTGTTAGTGATACACGCGCTTGTGGCCGGCCGGCTGCAGCGCGCCGCTTATCCGGGCGAGGCGTAAAGCCGCGTCCATCCTCAAAATGGCGGTAGCCAAGTCGCGATAATGCTTCAACTCCGGGATCGGATCGAGTTTGAGAAGGCGCATCAGCTCATAGGCCTCGCCAGCCAGCGGCAGCGGTGCTTCGATTTGCTGCGTCTGGTCCTCGATGGCCAAGACCACCGCGCGGCGCGCGTACAAGCTGCCCTCGATCTTGACGTTGCCATCCAGATAGCTCTGGCAGGCAGGAGCCCCGCTGCTCGCACCGTGGCTCGTCAGCGTATTCAGAAAGCCTTGCGCTATCTGATTGAATATGGGCAGCCGGCCAGAATTGGGGCCATGCCAGACTTCGGTTGTTGCGGCTGTTTCTTCACTCATAACGGGCGTTTCCTAGATTTGCCATTCCCTATGGTCTCGATCACGAACTTTAATTCAAAATAATGCAGATCCGGTGTCAGACGTTGCAAAAGCTGTGCCGAAGCGCAAAGCTGCTCATCAATATTCTGTTATCTCGTTAATTTTATATTAATTACAATGACTTAAGCTAAGCCTTTGACCGGACCCGGTAATCAGGCTAGAAAGGCCTGGGCTCTTATTTGTTGATGCTGTGGCTGGGGTGCTTCGTTCGCAATGCGGACCATCTTAAACGCGATCCCGGATGCTGGATGCGAGGCTGATGCCTATCAAGAGTATCTGCCGCTGCCTGCGCACAGGAAGCGCGCCGCGATCACCGCTCCGTCTGGCGCTGCGCTGACTGGCGCTTGCCGCGGCCTCATCCGCGACATGCTTCAGCGCGGCCATCGCGTGCTCGCTTTCGCGCCAACGCTCTCCAGCCGGGATTTGCGGCAGCTTGCACAAATGGGCGTCGAAGCCTACTCCCTTCCCCCCCAGCTCGCGCTTCTCGACAAATACCGGCGCATGAGGGAACTGAGCACGATTTTCGCCGACGCATACCCCGATGTGGTGCTGATACAATCGGCCCGGAATGGTGCGACCAGCGTCGCGGCCGCAAAAATCGCCCAGGTTCCCAAGGTCGTAACCGTCGTGCCCGAGCTGGGCCCGGCCTTCATGGAAGGCGCTGGCGCCTCGGCCTGGGGCGAGCGTCAAGCGATGAAGGCGATGTACCGGGCGATTTTCGCCTGGAGCGACGCCGTGATCTTTCACAGCCCGCACGACCGCGACTATGTGCGGGAGCGCAGCCTCCTCTCGAAGTCCAAGATGCACTACATCGTTGGCGGCTGGGGAGAGGACTTGAGGCGGAACGTGCAGCGCGAACTTCCGCCGCTCGACCGCGGCCTGCTGTTCATCATGGCGGCTCCGCTCGACCGGGCGCAAGGCGTCCTTGAATATTGCGAGGCGGCCAAGGCGGTGCGGCAAAAATCGCGCCGCGCCCGCTTCTTCCTGACGAGCACGCCGGGCAGCACGGTTTCCCCGCTGGCCGCCGCCGATCTCAAGCCCTACCGGGAATTCGTCCAGTACATCGGCCCTGTCGCCGACCCCCTTTCAGCGATCGGGCGCTGCCATGTGATCGTAGCGCCTTCTTACGGCAATGGCGCTCCGCGCTCGGTCTACCAGGCTTTGGCCACGGGGCGCCCGCTCATAACCACCGATACGCGAAGCTGCCGCGATTTCGTCCGGCAAGGCTTGAACGGCTATCGCGTGGCTGTACGCGACTCAGGCTCCATCGCGCGTGCCATGATGCAAATCCTGCAGCGGCCCGACCTCCTGCCTGCCATGGCGCAGGAAAGCAGGCGGCTTGCCGTGCGCTTCTGCGACGTCAGCACCGTGAATACGCTAATCCTCGAAACCCTCGGCCTTTAAAGGCGCCATTCTCAGCCGTCATGGTGAGGCGGCAGCTCTGCGGCGGCTGGAACCATCGTGCGGCCGCATCAAGCAGCTTTCAGTATTCCGCGCCGCTCCCACAACCTCCGCATCGCCCGCGAATTCCGCACAATTAAAACTGTAGCAAAAAGAACACAAAAATGCGATTTCACGAATCTAATATTTAATTACACATACATTAGCAGCTCCAAATGATAATAAATACCTCGGCCATTTTCAAACGCGAGGCGTAAAAAACATCCTCACGTAGAGATGGTCTCGAATTTCAACCGTTTTGCGAGCTGTGTGGTAGAGTAATGAGCGTATCCCAACCTGGAATTGTTTTGGCGGCAGCCACCGGCAAGCGCGCCGCCAGGGCTATTTGGACGATGCCCGGCCGGCCAATATCGCGGCCGGCAAACCGGAGGCTCCGCTTACCGCCGCCGCAAAAGCCGGCGGCGACGCTCACCTCAACGCCTAACCACTTGAAATAGCACAAAACAACACTGGCCCGCCGCATATTGCGTCCGGCCTCGGTTCCCGATTGCCGGAGCATTCCGGCCGTTGCCTGCCGCCCCCAAGGGCAGGCAACGTCATCGGTGCGCGCTCTTTGAATTGGGGCAAAAAAGTCACAGAACTGGGGCAGCGACGCTTGAAGACTTTTTGACACACCCACAAGCGCATTCAAAAGATACTAGATAGACGCAGTATTTCGCAGACTTGGGGGAGCGTAATACATGTATAGCGTGCAAATATCATCAATCCCAACCTTAAGCTTGCATGAGGTATAGTGAATGAAGAAGTTTGGCTTGGCTTTAGTTTTGGCTGCGGGGGCGGCCACGCAGTTTGCTCCTCTCAGCCAACCTGCGTCGGCGGCCGACTTGGGTGGCAGCTACAAGGACACGCCATATGTGGCCGTGCCCTGGCAAGGCCTGTATTTTGGTGTGCACGGGGGCGGCGCCTGGGGTAGCGCGACCGTGAATGATAATTTCGACTACTATGGCGATCCCCATATGGATGGGAGCGCTAAGTCGACAGACGCGATTGGCGGCGTACAGGCCGGATACAACGTGCAGCAGGGCCACCTCGTGTTCGGCGTGGAAGCCGATATCGGGTATCTGGGCTTAAAGGCGCAGGGCGCCGACAAATATTGTAAGGATCTAGCCTGCTCTCGCTTCGAGTACCATAATATAAGTGGAGAGTACGAGACATCCGGCGGTTTATATGGCGACCTCACCGGCCGTGTCGGGTATGCGACAAATCGAGCGCTGTTTTACGGCAAGGGCGGCGTTGCATTCCTGGACGCCAATCTCAAGACGCATTACGAAGGCAATACCCTCGCCTGTGCACCCTATTCTAACGGCAAAGTGCCGTTCGATTTTGACCACAGCGAAACTTTGGTGGGCTGGACCATCGGAGCAGGCGCCGAAGTTGCGATTAACCCATCCTGGTCAATCAAAGCCGAATACCAGCACTTCGACTTCGGAAGCATGTCCAATTCATATAACGACAGCAAGTCTGTCGCTCTTGGGACCGCGACCCTTGACGGTAAGACAGATACTTCGATTGCCGTTGACACCGTTAAGCTCGGCCTGAACTATCGCATAAATAACTAAACCGGGCTGAAATAGCTGGAGCAATGAGGGGGCGGACGCTCAGCAAACGCGTCCGCCTTCGTATTCCGCGATAATAGATATTTATTTTAAATTCGATCGGTGAACGGGCAGCCGGCAATGGCGCCTTTCTCAATCTCGCCAAGGCTGCGCCCCCCAGCAAGACACTCTCCACACATCACATTGAGGCCCGCCGCCCAGACATAAGGGCAAAAAAGTCACAGAACTGAGGCAACTCTGTGTGAAGACTTTTTGACACACCCACAAGCGCATCCATATGGTACTAGATAAACGCAGTATTTCGCACACTTGGGGGAGCGCAATACACGTACTGCGTGCATAATAACACTAACTCAACCTTAAGTTAGTATGTGGGGTACAGTGATGAAGAAATTTGGCTTGGCTTTATTGGCTGCGGGGGCAGCCATGCAGTTTGCTCCTCTCGGCCAGCCTGCGTTGGCTGCCGATCTCGGCGGCGGCAGCCTCAAGGACACACCTTATGTGGCCGTACCGTATTGGGGCGGCTTCTATTTCGGCGCGCACGGGGGTGGTGTTTGGGCCAACACCAGCGTGACGGATACCTACGAATACCAGGGCGATCCGACGTCGAAGAACAGCTTCAGCAGTACTGGTGTAATCGGCGGTGCGCAGGCCGGATACAACTTCCAGCAGGGCCACGCCGTGTTCGGCGTGGAAGGAGAAATTGGCTATCTTGGTCTGTCTGGAAGTAAGTTTGCCGCACTAACACCGTCACCGACCTGCTACGGGCCTACGACCCAATGCTCTCTGGATGGAACATACTCCACGTCGGGTGGCCTGTATGGTGACATCACTGGCCGCCTTGGCTATGCAACAAATCGAGCGCTCTTCTACGCCAAGGGTGGCGTTGCGTTCTTGAACGAAGACTTCAAGGCGGCTTATTCCGGCGGGAATTGCACGCTGGATCATAGCTGCTGGAAGTCATGGCACAGCACCTACTCAACAACGCCTGCATACTCGACGTTCAATTTCGCTCACAGCGACACTCTGGTAGGTTGGACAGTTGGAGCAGGCCTCGAAATCGCTATGAGCCCATCCTGGTCGCTAAAAGCCGAATACCAGCATTTCGATTTTGGAAAGATGTCATATACATACAGCGGGACATACGCCATTCCCAACACTCCGTACCATTCCACACTTAGTAATGGCAAGACCGACGTCTCGATTACCGCAGATGCAGTTAAGCTAGGCGTCAACTACCACGTCGGCAAATAAGGCACGCTGAAATAGCAGGATCAATGAGGGGAGGCGGACGCGCGCTTCGCGCGTCCGCATCGCGTTTTGACGATAATGAATATCCGATTTGAAATTTAAAAAAATACGCGGCCGGCAATTTCAGCTTTCTCAACTCCGGCCAGCGCCACGCCCATCAAAAGTGCTCTCCAGCATACACCTATTAAGTTACTCCCGCAGGCACTGCGGCAAAAAAATCACGTCCACGGAAGCATTTCCTTCCGAGAATTTAATGATGGAGCCAGCTCCAGCGTTAGATGTTAAAGATTACAGATGGGCTCTGAGGAGGTTGTCGGAGCAATAACGCACTGTAGTTGCGGGCTATTTGTTGTACCACCTTAGATGTATAATGTGGGGTAGAGTAATGGTGAAGTTCCGGTTCGCGTTGCTTTTGGCTGTGGGGGCCTTCATGCAACTCGTGCCCTTGGTGCAGACAGTGTCCGCGGCGGGTTTGCCGAGTACCAAGGATGCTCCGTATGAGTTCGTGCCGCTATGGACAGGCTTCTATTTTGGCGTCCATGGAGGCGGTGCCTGGGGCAATACGCGCTTCCACGATACCTTCGACTATGTGGGTGATCCCACGGTTGGCGCCACCGTCAGCAAAATCGCGCCAATAGGCGGCGGGCACCTCGGGTACAATTTCCAGTACGGCCGTTTAGTGTTCGGCCTGGAAGGCGACGTTGGTTATCTCAACCTCTCGGCAAAAAGCTCCGCCAAGAACGTGGGCCCCAATTATTGCTCCCGCACATACACCGATGGCGTGTGGGAGGCCTACCGGGGGCAATACTGCAAGGTAGACACGAATTACTCCGGCTCTAGCAATTTATACGGCGATCTCACGGGCCGCCTCGGCTTCCTTTGGGGCCGCACACTCTTCTACGGAAAGGGCGGCGTCGCGCTCTTGAACGCGGACTTCAAGGCGAACTACGCGGGCGGAAACTGCACCTTCGATTGGGGGTGCGGCGGGAATTGGAATGTGCCCTCTAGCTTCCAGTTCGGCCACAGCGACGTCCTCGTGGGTTGGACCGCCGGAGCGGGTGTAGAATACAAGATCAGCCCGTCCTGGTCATTCAAAGCTGAATACCAGCACTTCGACTTTGGAAACATGTCGTATTCGTATAGTGGTACGTACAAAATTCCAGGCATGGCAAGCGGCTGCTACCACGACGGTCATTATACGTCGATTATCAACGGCAAGACGGACGTTTGGCTCGGAGCGGACGCAGTCACGCTTGGCATCAACTACCATTTAAGCAACGAAGCTGAATTGAGATAATTTTTTGGGGGGCGATGGCGGGCGCTCTGGCCTCCAGGGCGTCCGCCTTATGCCAAGTCCGCCCGCACGGTTCCTTCCGGGCGCCCGCAAGGGCGTCAAGCGGCAGCGTTCGCGGCCCCAATCCGCGCTCGCTGCCGCATCCGTATCAAAACATCGCCGCGTGCACCCGGTCGGGCGGATTATGCCCGTCGAGGAAGGTGCGGATGTTGACGATGACCTTCTCGCCCATGTCGAGGCGGCCTTCGAGCGTCGCCGAGCCCAGATGCGGCAGCAGCACCACCTTCGGGTTTTTCACCAGCTTCGGATTGATGGCCGGCTCGTTCTCGAACACGTCGAGTCCGGCACCCGCGATCTCGCCCGCCTCCACCATGCGCGCCAAGGCGTTCTCGTCGATCACCTCGCCGCGCGCCGTGTTGACGATATAAGCGGTGGGCTGCATCAGCTTGAGCCGCCGCGCCGAGAGCAAATGAAAAGTCGCGGGCGTGTGCGGGCAGTTCACCGAAACGATGTCCATATTGGCGAGCATCTGGTCGAGGCTCTCCCAATAGGTCGCGCCCAGCTCCTCCTCCACGGCGGCCGGCACATGGCGCCGGTTATGGTAGTTGATGGAAAGCCCGAACGCCTTCGCCCGGCGTGCAACCGCGCGCCCGATCCGGCCCATGCCGATAATGCCAAGCTTTTTGCCCCAGATGCGATGGCCGAGCATCCAGGTGGGCGACCATCCGTGCCACTCCTGTCCGCTGGCCAGGTAGCTGGCGCCTTCGACCAGCCGGCGCGGAACGGCGAGGATCAGCGCCATGGTCATATCGGCGGTGTCTTCGGTGAGGATTCCCGGCGTGTTCGTGACGATAATGCCACGGTTGCGGGCCGTTTCGAGGTCGATGTTGTCCACGCCAGTGCCGTAGTTGGCGATAAGCTTCAACTGGGGCCCCGCTAGCGAAAGAAGCGCCTTGTCAATTCTGTCCGTTACGGTAGGAACGAGCACAGCGGCCGTGCGCATCGCAGCCGTAAGTTGGTCCCGCGTCATCGCCGCGTCGGACTGGTTGAGCGTCACGTCGAAAAGTTCGCGCATGCGCGCCTCGACGAGCTCGGGAAGCTTGCGGGTCACGACGACTTTTACATTCTGTGCAGTCATTGGGTGCCTGGATTGGCCGTTACAGCCTTTTTGGATCTTAGGAGACGCAATTTCGCTCCAGTTTATCTACCAGATACGGCTCAGGATGACAAAGGCTCCCATTCGCTGCGGTCTTTTGGCCGCGATCACGCTGGCTTGGGCGGTTGCGGCCCAGGCTGAAGACAGCTCTAGCCGTCAGCCCGGCACCGTAACCGGGCTGCCGATTCCACGATTCGTGAGTCTGAAAGCCAGCGAGGTGAATTCCCGCGTTGGGCCAGGCCCCGACTACCAGATCGCCTGGGTCTTCAAGCGGGCGGGCTTGCCGGTGGAGGTGCTGGCCGAGTTTGATACTTGGCGCCAGGTGCGCGACAGCGACGGCGTCACCGGCTGGGTTGCGGCGGCACTCTTGAGCGCCCGGCGCACCGCTGTGGTCGCGCCCTGGGTCAAGGAGCGCAAGATTTTCGCGCTGACCTCCTCGCGCGGCGGCTCCACCGCGGTCGCCCGGATGGAGCCCGGCGCCATCGTGGATATCAAGAGCTGCGACGGCGAGGCCTGCGAGGTCTACGCTGGCCAGCAAAATGGCTGGGTGCCGCAAAAGAACCTCTGGGGCGTCTATCCGGGCGAAACGGTGAAATAAGACTTATGGCCAGCATACGAAAGCCGGCCTTCCGCCCCCGCCCTGTTCACGCCTACCACTGTCACAAAAAATAATTCGCATTTTCAGCATGTTACGTCGAGACTTGCACGGGCCCGGCCGGTATGCCCGCGCCAATTTTTACGCAATGGCGCGGCTCTCTTCGCAAATGACAGGGGTGTGACGCCAGGCTGTATCTTAAGTTGGATTGCGTTCGATTCCGTTCGAAACCAAAACTGGGCCGCATCTTAAATAAGAGCCAACTGCATACTCCCGGAGGAAACCGATGGAAGAATCGGCCTACCATAAAATAGCGGAAAACCCGAAGTTCAAGGAGCTGGTTAGCGCCCGCACCTCCTTCGCATGGACGCTGTCTCTCATCATGCTGGCTGTCTATCAGGCGTTCATTCTACTTGTTGCATACGAACCCGGCTTTCTCGCCAAACCCCTCTGGGCGGGCTCGACTGCAACCATCGGCATCCCGATCGGCATCGGCGTCATCATCTTCGCCTTTATCGTCACCGGAATTTACGTTTCACGCGCCAACAGCCGCTTCGACGACTTGACTCGCGAGCTCGTTCAGGAGGTCACGAAATGACTTTTAAGAAAGGTATTTCCTCCCTTGCGCTCGCGCTTGCCGCAAGCGCCGCGTTCATATCTCCCGCCTTCGCGGATGCGGTTACTGGCGCCGTCGAAAAGCAGGGCCTGAACGTCGAAGCCGTCATAATGTTCGGCGTGTTCGTGGGCCTGACCCTGATCATCACATACTTCGCCGCCAAGCGGACAAAATCGGCGTCCGACTTTTACGCGGCCGGCGGCGGCATTACTGGCATGCAGAACGGCCTCGCCATGGCGGGCGACTATATGTCGGCCGCGTCGTTTCTGGGGATTTCGGGCCTTGTGTTCGCTACTGGTTACGATGGGCTGATTTATTCCGTCGGCTGGCTTGTGGGCTGGCCCATCATTCTGTTCCTCATCGCGGAACGGCTGCGCAATCTTGGCAAGTTCACCTTCGCCGACGTTGCCTCTTTCCGGCTCGATCAAACCTGGATCCGCATCCTCTCCGCGATCGGTACGTTTACCGTGGTTGCCTTCTACCTCATCGCGCAGATGGTTGGCGCGGGCAAGCTGATCCAGCTCCTGTTCGGCCTCGACTACCTGCATGCGGTCGTGATCGTCGGCTCGCTGATGATCATCTACGTCGCCTTCGGCGGCATGAAAGCCACGACCTGGGTGCAGATCATCAAGGCCTGCCTCCTGCTGTTCGGCGCAACCGTCATTGCGCTCCTCGTGCTGATCAAGTTCAAGTTCAATCCGGAGGCCCTGTTCACTGAAGCAACCAAGGTCCACCCGAAGGGCGTGTCGATCATGGGGCCGGGCAATCTTATTAAAGATCCCATCTCCGCTTTCTCGCTCGGCCTTGCGCTCATGTTTGGCACGGCCGGCCTTCCGCACATCCTGATGCGGTTCTTCACCGTTGCCGATGCCAAACAGGCCCGCAGGTCGGTGTTCTTCGCGACAGGCTTCATCGGCTACTTCTACATCCTGACCTTCATCATCGGGTTCGGCGCCATCGCGCTTCTGATGAGCGATCCGTCGTTCTTCAAGGAAGGGAAGATTGTCGCCACGGGCCTGCTTGGCGGCACGAACATGGCCGCGATCAATCTGGCGAAGGCGACGGGCGGTTCGCTGCTCTACGGCTTCATCTCCGCCGTGGCATTCGCGACCATCCTTGCGGTGGTGGCAGGCTTGACGCTCGCGGCCGCCTCCGCGGTTAGCCACGACCTCTACGCCTCGGTTATCGCGCGTGGCCGCGCTTCCGAGAAAAGCGAAGTGAATATCTCGCGTGTCTCGGCGATAGCCATCGGCATCCTGGCCATCTACCTCGGCTACATGTTCGAGACGATCAACGTGGCGTACATGGTTGGCCTTGCCTTCGCGGTCGCGGCGAGCGTGAACTTCCCCGTGCTGATCATGTCGATGTTCTGGAAGGGAACGACCACGCTGGGCGCCTTCATCGGCGGCATGCTGGGCCTTATCACCTCGGCTGTCGGCGTGGTGATCAGCGACAAGGTCTGGGTCACGACCCTCGGCCACCCCGAACCGCTGAAGATCTTCGGCTATGGCATCATCGACAACCCGGCGCTGTACTCGATGGCGATCGCCTTCGGCGGCATCTGGCTGTTCTCGATGATCGACCGCTCGGTTCGCGCCAACAAGGAGCGCGAAGCGTTCGAGGCGCAATTCGTGCGCTCGGAAACTGGCATCGGCGCATCCGCCGCGCACATGCACTAACATCTCGCGGGGGCGGGAATTTTCTCCCGCCCCTTCTCCTACGCCCGCCGATTGTGTAATAGATTTTTGAACAATTCCGCAGCGCTCCGCGTTGACGAAGGCTCGTAATAGCAAGGCGCCACAATGCAGGGGTTCGACGCGCTTAATCCGCCTTTCGACCGCTTGACCCATGCCGAGACGGAAGCGCTTCGCGGCGCGGTCGATATCGGCTATTTCGCGCCCGGCACCGTTATCGTCGAGCGGGGCGGCAGCTCGGAATTCCTCCACGTCATCATCAAGGGCACGGTCGCCGAAAAAATGGGCGGCGAAACCCACCTTCTGCTCGGGCCGAAGGACACCTTCGATAGCGGCGCGGTTGTGCATGGATCGGCTAACGCAAGCTTCGTCGCGATGGAGGAAACGCTCTGCCACCTGCTGCCGCGCGCCGCTATCCTTGAGCTGGTTCAGAAAAATCAGGCCTTTGCCGCTTTCTTCTATTCCGAGCTGTCGCGGCGGCTGGACGAGTTCGCGGCGCACCGCAATCTCAGCGGACTTGAGTCGGTGCTGCGCCTCAAGGTGAAGGAAGCCCGCTGCCAGGAAGCCCTTTTCGTGGATGGCGCCCGCACCATCGAAGAAGCCGGTCATACGATGCGCGAACATAGCAGCATTACGCTGTTCGTCCGCGACGAAGGCCGCACCGGCATCGTCACCTGGACGGACCTGGGCGAGGCCGCGATCTTGAAGCGCCTGCCGCTCGAAACGCCGGTGCGGGAGATCTCGCATTTCAATGTGTTTTCGGTGGAGCCGGACGACTTCCTGTTCGAGGCGCTCATCGCCATGACGCGCCACAAAAAGCGGCGCATCGCCATCCGTTCCGGAAGCAGCTATAGCGGCGTGCTTCTGGATATCGACATGCTGGAGCTGTTCGCCGGCAATTCGCAGCTCATCCCAGGCCGCATCGACCGCGCCAAAACCGTCGCCGACCTCGCACCTTGCGCGGCCGACATTCAATCGCAAGTGCAGCGATTGCATGAGCAGGGCGTGAAGGTGGAGGTCATCGCGGAGATAACCTCGGACCTGAACCGCAATCTCATCTCCAAGGTCTTCGAGCTGACCGCGCCGCCTTCGATCAAGGAAAACGGCTGCCTGTTCGTGATGGGCTCCGAGGGGCGCGCCGAGCAGACGGTGCGGACCGATCAGGATAACGGCCTCCTGCTTGCCGCTCCGGTTCCGGAAAGCGATCTTGTCCAATTCCGGCAGGCGTTCACGGAATCGCTTGAAGCCTGCGGATTTCCGCCCTGCCCCGGAAACGTCATGGTGCGGAATCCGGTCTGGTCCCAGCCGCTCGACAGCTTCGTGAAACAGCTCAAGAGCTGGATCATCACCGGTGGCGGCGACAGCGACATGAACCTCGGCATCTTTTGCGACTCCGTCGCTATCACCGGGCACGCCGGTCTGCTCCAGCAGGCGAAGACAGCGTTCATGGAGATGATGCGCGGCGAGAAAGCGCATCTCGCTCACTTCGCCAATTTCATCGACCTGTTCGCCAGCTCCGACATCGGCGCCTTCGGCAATCTCATGGTTTCGGTGGGCGCACGGTCGGATGCCGTGCATATCAAGAAGGTTGGCACGTTCCCAATCGTCCACGGCGCGCGGACGCTGGCCATCGAAAAGGGGATTGCCGAGATCCGGACCGTGGACCGGATAAATGCGCTTGTAAATACACGCATTTTCGACGCGGATTTTGCCCGGAACCTCGTCAGCGCCTTGCAGGTATTCATGGAACTGCGTCTGCGCTCACAGCTCAAGGCGCGCCGGACCGGCAGCATGGCGGAGGAGTCCATCGTCCACATGAACGAGCTGAGCACGGCGGACCGTGATATCCTGCGCAATGCGATCCGCGTCACGCGCGAGTTCCGCGAAATCGTGCGCCACCGCTTCAATCTCGGATATTTCTGATGATTGCGAGCGCGCACGCCAGCTTCGCAGAAGTGCCCCCTCATCCTGTCCTTCTCCCCCCGGGCAGAAGGAATGCTCGAAATACCCGCAGCGTGACTCCCTCTCCCCTTGGGGAGAGGGCTGGGGTGAGGGGGGCTTCTGCCACCTCCAATCGAAGCAACCGGGGGGCTGCATCGTGATCGGCCAAATGCTTCTAAGGCTGTTCTACCAGGCCTCCATCGGCGACCAGTCCTACCGCTTCCTGTTCAAGAAGCCGCCGCCCGGCGAAGCGGTGTCCATCGACTGCGAAACAACCGGGCTTAACGTCGCAAAGGACGACATCATCACCATTGCCGCGGTCCGCATCAAAGGCGACCGCATCCTGACCAGCGAGGCCTTCGAGGTGGTGGTGCGGCCCGAAGCGAGGATCGCGCCGGACTCCATGAAAATCCACCAATTGCGCGAGGCCGACGTCGAACAGGAGAAGCCGATCCGCAAAATCCTCCGGGATTTTCTCTACTTCATCGGCTCGCGGCCGCTGGTGGGCTACTACCTCGAATTCGATATCAAGATGCTCGACAAGCACATCCTGCCGTTCATCCAGATCGGCCTGCCGAACAAGCGCATCGAGGTTTCGGAACTCTACTATGAGCGCAAATATGGAAACGCGCCGCCCGGCACGGCCATCGACCTGCGCTTCACCTCGATCCTCGACGATTTGGGCCTGCCAAATCTCGGGCAGCACAACGCGCTCAACGACGCGCTCATGACCGCTGAGATGTATGTGATCTTACGCGACATGCAAAAGCGCGGCGTACGGATTCCCCGCGAGCGCACGCGGCCCACGCATAACGGGGCGATGGGGGCGTAACGAGAGCGGCAGAGCTTCGCCGGTGAATATCCGGCAGCGCCATCCACCGGTTGATAAAATCTCACGTATGCCATTTCAGGTTGTCCAGCTCCGCTCGAATCGCCTAGCCGGAAGGCATCAGCTTGCGGGCAGTTGGGCCCCAGCAAAGCCGTTGGGATTCAGGACATGACACGGGCGGCAATTTTGGCGGGCGCGGCAAGCGTTGCGCTGTTTATTTCACCGGCGTTTGGCGGGAATACGTACAGCGCTTCCTCGGCCACGGGCAGCTACAAAGGCACCCCCATGCCGTATGTGATGTGGAATGGCATGTACCTTGGCGTCAATGGTGGCGGCGCTTGGGGGACCAGCAAAGACGTGATTTTCGTGGATGGGGATCCAGCGATAACGGCAAACGCCGGCGGCTTCGAGCCCAGCGGCGGTTTTGGCGGCGGCCAAATCGGCTATAACTGGCAGAGCGTGTGGGCTCCGGGGCTGGTCCTCGGTATCGAGACCGACTTTCAAGCCGCCAGTATTTACGACCGTTTTTCCAGAAGCGCTTGGTACTACTATCCCACAACTTTCGACGGCGAGATGAAAGTTGACTTCTTCGGAACGGTGCGCGGCCGCGTCGGCATGGCCACCGGAAGCGCGCTAATCTTCGGTACCGGCGGCATCGCCTACGGTGGCGTCCATCACAGCTTTAACCTGACCTCCACAACCTTTACCAACGAGCTTAGCAGTCACTCAGTCGGCCTCGGCGTGGCCGCTGGCGCAGGCTTGGAATACAGGATCTCGCCCCTATGGTCCGTCAAAGCCGAGTATCAATATATTGGCCTCGAAAGCCAATCGCTGCAAAATGTTGCATCCGATAACGTCACCGACACGACTACCGAGGTTGAAACCGGCTTACATACAGTTCGCATTGGCTTCAACTACTTCGTTAATCCGAGCTACTGGCCATTGGATTAGCCCGGATATCCCGCAATCCGCGCGCGCTCTGGCTCGATCTTTGTTGCATCAAAAGCTCTTCTGAAACAAATCTCCGCGCCATCACCGCGTGGTTCTGTGGCAAAGGCTGGGTGAACGGAAAGTTGCGAAGAAATGCGCTTGGCATCACTTGGCACGGACGGCCTTCCGGCGGCCCGCTCTTACGCCAAGCCGGCAGTCGGCCGGGGCGCGCGGAGCTTGAGGAAGCGTTCCTGCGGGCTTGCTGGTTTCCGGCGCGTTTATCCGGACTATTTCCATCGTTTCAATGACTTGCCGCGCTTCTTTTTGCAGCGTGGCCAGAACGAAGCTGGCAAGCGGCTGTCCTTGCAAGTCTGCGGCGTGCTGAATGAGCGCGTGTTCGGCTTCCGTGACGCGCGCGGTGATGCGGCGATGCTTCAGCGGCTGGTTACGTTTGCGCAGATTGGAAAGTTTTAGCATCGGTTCCCTTCCACGCTTCGTTTATGCCAAAGAAACAACAAACGCAACAACCCCCTCCTCTCAAATAGAGAGCTCTTGCTCTTATCTACATACTACCGGAATCAGATTGAAACATGAATTGCACATTTCGCCACATCCACTTCATGTGGCCTCCAAATTCTCACAGGATGGATTGATCTATTTTGTAAATACGCGCCTCAAGAACCTAACGATATTATATTATGGTGTATATTTACTGCGCGCCATGGTCTGCGATGTTCCGGCGGTCAAAATCTTTGAGCACCCGGAGAGGGGATATCCCAAGGCGCTCATCGCTGCCGCGCCCGGCCACCGCGCGCTGAACATGAACGCCGCCTGACCTGGGCCGCGCGCCAGGAGCAAAACGGCGCCCGGCGGCACCGTTTCAGCGTCCCAGCGAAGACAGGCTACTCCAAGGGATCGCGTCCGGGCAGCGGATGAAAGTTCAGCCCAAGCCGCACGATATCGTAGTTCTGATTGCCGTTGACCGTACCAGTAAAACTGCCCAGCGGGCCGGAGCGGCTAAAATCCCGGTCCTTTTCCTTGAAATCGATATGTAGATACTCGGCTTTGACAGACCACGCCGGGCTGAAGGCGAATTCTGCGCCGCCCCCCAACACGCGGCCAAGGGGATTGCCGCGGCGCTCCCTCTCCGCTAACAGGTTGTTCTTTACTGTGAACGTCGCGGCGCCGCGCGCTTCGCCATAGGCGAAGCCCCTGGTCACATAAAACAAGGCGTTTTCGTAGGTGTAGCCTATACGGCTGCGAATGGTCCCGAACCAATCGAGCGTACTTGCCATGCCAAGCGTTGTGGGCCCGGTGGTAGAAGAACCGCTTCCGCCGATGCTGCCGCCTTGAAAATCGGCTTCGAGACCGTACACAAATCTGCCCCACTGGCGGTTGTAGCCAATCTGCACGCCTCCAAATCCACCGTTCTTGCCGAAGCTTAGCTCAGGAAAGGAGCCCTGCATTTTGCCAATCCGATAATCTGCATTAAGCGCGGTGTTCCCGTCACTCCAGCCGTAGCCGCCGTTTACGCCCATATAAAACCCCGCCCAATTCACGCGCCACGGGGCAGGGCTGTCTTTGTAGCTGGCTGGCGGCGCAGCCAAATCCGTTGCGTTTGCGGAAGAAATCAAAGCTATGGCACAGAAAATGCTTGGTACTGCAGCGCGTAACATCGGGTCCCTCGTGGTAGTGTGATAAACATCGATTTTCGACCCCCGTCGCAGACACTTTCATTTTTGCGAAAAACACATATTCTTCTAGCTACCTGAAGTTGAGCTCACCGCTTTGGCTGGATTGTGTGATATATCTACCTGCCGCAAAAAGGCCGGCGCGCCGGAGGCTCGCGCCGCCAAGGCCGGTACAAATCGCGGTAAACCGCGTCAGCGTTGCAGGATGAGTATGCCGCCCAGGACCGCGCCGAGGCAGAGCAGGTTGACGTAATAGCCGCGGGACAGCTCGAATTGGCATTGCCGGCCCGTGAGTTGCAGGGCTCCGATGAGAAGCGCGGCGGGCAAGGTCAGGAGCGGCAGCAGTGTTGGCCCCAAGAGGAGCGCACCGGCCGCGCAAAAAGCCGCGGGCAGCAGCCAATCAACGAAGGCTTCGGCAGTGGTTGCCGGCTCACCGGCCGGCTCATAGGGCGCCATCGCCTTCCTCGCCTGTGCGATGAAGAACAGGAAGAAGAGGATCGCCGAAAACACCGCTGCGTCCGCGAACCATTGCGGGGCGGAGCGCCAAACCACGGCTGAGCCAAGGGCGAGGATGGGCGCCAGGCTGACGTGATAGAAGGCCAGAAGGGGCTCGAACTCCTCGCGCAGTATAATCAGTTGCGTGGACTGAAGCAGCGAAAGTGAGGCCAGCACTTCGGCAAAAAGTGCGGCAATGAAAATGGCGTCAGCCGCCAAGGCCTTGAACATGTCCGCCGTCCCCCAAACATGAGCACCGCCGCCCGTCAGCACCCGCCGCGCCATCCCAACGAGGCTCAAGGCGCATCATACTGCCGCAGGGGGGCTGAAATGCAAGAGCCGCCAGCCAATGACGGCCTGAATGCGGCAACGCACTGTTCCTGAACGCTCATTGACTATTTAACGCCGCCAAAATCCATCCGGCTCCACAAACACCGCAATCCGTTACAATTAGTACGCATCCCCGTACGCAACCGGCCTACCTATTTCTTTTCTATGCCATATTGTTAGCCGAAGCTGCTCTTCCGCATTTCCCGCGATCTGCGCACCGCCGCCAGTTCTTTGCTCCTATTGAGTTCTTCCCTGCCTTACCGGTACGCCCCGTGCCGGCCCGGTCCTTGGAAGCTCTGCTGGAACAAATTCCTGCACGGCCGTCACGTTATCCTGTGGGAAATGCGGACCACGGCCCCTGGCATTGACCGCCACCGGCGCTAACAGATGTCCGGATTTGGCGGCGGGGCAGATGCCCGGTCTTTTGTTCCGGCGCAGCTTGCCAGCGCCAAAACCAAGGCAGCGCCGGCCGCAAATCCAGGCGAACGGCGATCCAGCCGGATCGCCACCGTTTTCGCACAGCCCCTTGAACCGGGGAAACTGTCAGTTGAGCGTGCGCGGACGCTTGCCTACGCTTTGCTCCATTCCGCGCAGATAAGACAGCAAGTCCCAAACCGACCCGCTAATGTCACCGCAGCTCTGGCAAGAAGCAGCAAGCCAGCCGCTACCATCCTCGTTCCACCCGGCGCGGTGATTGTACTTTGCCGCCAGTTCCTCGATCAGCCTTTTCCGCTCGTCGTGAGCAGCCCGGCGCCGCGGCAGGAACTCGCGCAGCCCCAACATAACATCGCCATTCCAAGGCTCGAAGGGCGTTTGGATGATGATGCCCTTTTCGATGAACTCGGCGACGATAGACATAACCGGAGGCTGCCGGCCGCTGAATTCCGCAAGCGCCTCCTCAGCCCCTGCCTCGTCATCGAACCGCAAGGTGCTGATAATGCCCAGCGGCTGGAAGCCATCATCGAATTCGTAGGATGCGTGGGGCTGCAACGCCTCGATGATCCTATACTGCAGGTAATGGCGGGCCAGTGTGCTGCACCCGCCTTTCGGCGCGCGGCGCAAACGCTGAACGCGGCACTGACTGCAGCGGAGGTCGAGCGCAAGATTCATAAGAGGTTCCGCCGCTGTCTCGACCGCTTCCGCGCTGCTGTTTACAGCATCCAGTTCCGCTGCGTTTCCCTGACATTGCCGCTTCGCGGCATTGAACGCCCGGAACGCCGCCATCGTCTCACGAAGTGTTTGAATGTGCTTGTAAATGTCGGCAAAAGAAAGCACCCTGCCAGTACCTGACTCTAACCCCATCGCTCATTACCCGCATTGCTGAACAACTGTTATTACAGAGTACAGAATAAATTCGTCGAGAATGTGTTTCATATTTGGCGCGGATATGCCAATTGGGTGGAATGTGGAGCAGAAGACAGGTACTGCAATATTAGCTACTTATGCGCTTTACTACTCTGTTGTCTGCAACCATTGAATGCTTGATGTATAGCCCGCAACCAGTGAGCACCGGAAACGGCCGCCACGCTACCAATGCGCCTGCTTGGGAGCGCCTTCGAAAATCTCCTTCACGCGCCGGACCACCCCCGGCGTTGCTCCCTTAGGCAACTCATCGCGCGGAAAGAAACGGCTTTCGAGGATCTCCCTGTTCCGGCCAGGAACCTCCGGCCGCTCCCATTCGCGCACCACAAACAGCGCTATATGATCGCTCGGAAGTATGGCGAAATTCGCGAACAGGCCATGAAACTCCGGCGCTCCCTTCACGATCACGCCGGCCTCTTCGAAAAGCTCGCGGCCAAGCGCGGTTTCAGCGGTTTCGCCCCACTCGACGCCGCCGCCGGGAAAATGCCAGCCGGGCTGGTAGGTATGGCGCACGAGCAGCACGCTGCGGCCCTCGCCGGCGACAACGCCCTGCGCGCCGAGCGTGGCGCCCCGCGTAAGCCGCCAATAGGCAGCAATCGCTTTCATAGGCAGGCGGATAAGCATGAGGTTCCTTCGCTGGCGGGGGAAATTGCGCCCATGGCTCGTTTACGGCGAACCTTATGGCCGCAATATGGTCTTGGCCAGGGGGTACATATCGTGCGCCGCCGCTAGCAACAACGATGCCCCCTGAAATTGAGCGAGTGGATCCCGGAATGGCAAGGATATTTAAGGTTCTCGGATTATTTGGCCTGGTATTGCTGGCCATCGGCGCAGGCGGCACATATTTGTTGCACAACATTGAGGAAGCTTGCTGGAAGCACGAGGCTACCGAAGCGTTTCAGAAATAAGGTTCTTTCAAGACTCGTTCTGACATATTGCGAGCCGCCGCCGGCTTCGAAAAGGAACTCGGGTCAAACTCCGTTGACGTTGTCGAAAAGGATCCTAATGGTTGTAGCTTGGGGAGCAATGGAAAAACAGTTCTCCGCTTTCTCTTCGAAGATGGAAACAAATTAACAGCAATACAAGTGTTCCGTAGTTACATCGCGAGTGATCACAAGATGGAGTTGATTGAGGAGAGAAAGTTCCAACCTAGAACCGGTAGTTTAAGTGCGCCGCAGCGTCGCTCCAGCGCCGGCGGGGGCAGATTTTTTCGCCCCCACCTCGCAAGCTGTTAAGGTGTGAGCACTTTCTTCGTCGCGACGGAGCCATCCTCATTCAGGCGGTAGACATAGGGCTCGCCGGTTCCGAGGTTGAGCTTCAAGATTTCCTCTGTCGTCAGTTTGTCAAGCTGCATGATCAGTGCGCGCAAAGAGTTGCCGTGCGCGGAAACCAGCACGTTCTTCCCCGCCAGAACCTGCGGCAGAATCTTCGCCTCATAGTAGGGCAGGACGCGCGCGGCGGTGTCTTTCAGGCTTTCGCCGCCGGGAGGGGGAACGTCGTAGGAGCGGCGCCAGATGTGTACTTGCTCCTCGCCCCAGCGCTTGCGGGCATCGTCCTTGTTCAGGCCGGAGAGGTCGCCGTAATCGCGCTCGTTCAGCGCCTGGTCCTTGACCGTTTCAAGCCCCTGCTGGCCCAGTTCCTCCAGCATTATGTCCAGCGTGATCTGCGCCCGCTTGAGCGCGCTGGTGAAGGCGATATCGAAGACGAAGCCCTCCGCCTTGATGAGCTTGCCAGCCCGGTGCGCCTCGGTGGTCCCGGTTTCGGTAAGGCCCGGATCGCGCCAGCCGGTGAACAGGTTGAGCTTGTTCCATTCGCTCTCGCCGTGGCGAACAAGCACGAGTACGTTTTCCATCATCAATGTCCTTTGTCTTCGATGCCAATACCGGAGCGCCGTCAGCGCGAAAGGAAGCGGAACCTATCTAAGGGTGTTCCAGCGTCAGAAATGGATACCCGCTTACGCGGGAGTGCCGCTGCGGAGGCCCCCCCGGCGTGCTTGCAAGGCTGGCGGCTGCGGTCCTATTCCCTCGATTACACTGGGGTACGATACACCATCTGCCTAAGCGATTCCCAGCACGTCGCGCATGGAGAACAGCCCCGGCCCGCGCCCCTGCGCCCAAAGCGCCGCCGCCACCGCGCCGCGCGCGAAAATCTGGCGGTCCTGCGCGCGGTGCGTAAGTTCCAGCCGCTCGCCGGCGCCTGCGAAATACACGGTGTGGTCGCCAACCACGCTGCCGCCGCGCAGCGCCGCGAAGCCGATGGCGCCACCCGGACGCTCGCCCGTATGCCCGTCCCGCGTCCGCACGCTGTTCTCCGCGAGCGCGACGCCGCGTCCCGCCGCCGCCGCCTCGCCCAGAAGCAGCGCGGTGCCCGAAGGCGCGTCCACCTTGTGCTTGTGGTGCATCTCCAGGATTTCGATGTCGAAGCTCTCCGGAAGCGCGCGCGCCGCCTGCTCGACGAGCGCCGCGAGCAGGTTCACGCCAAGGCTCATATTGCCGGACTTGACGATGGTTGCGTGCCGCGCCGCCGCCTCGATCTTGGCCTGGTCCTCCGCCGCAAATCCGGTGGTGCCGATGACATGCACGATGCGCGCCTGCGCCGCCAGCGCCGCCGTCTCCAGGCTCGCGGCGGGCACGGTGAAATCCAGCACGCCCTCGACCTGCGTGAACAGCGGCAGCGCGTCGGCCACGATGGGCACGCCCAGATGCCCCACGCCGGCCACCTCGCCCGCGTCCTGGCCCACGAACGGCGATCCCGGCCGCTCGGCCGCGCCCGCGACCTCGCATCCGTCCGTTTCGTGCACCATGCGGACAAGCTCGCGCCCCATCCGGCCGCCCGCGCCCATGATCGCTAACCGCATCGCTCTTCTCCCGCCGTCCCGTGCGGCGGATATAGCAAAGTTCGCCGCGTTTCAAAGTCAAATCCGCCGCCGCGTGCAGGTTTTGCCGCGCCAAAATCCGCCCGCGCAACAGGCGCCGCCGCGCGGAAACGCACGCTTGCCGGCTCAGGCCCCGGGCTGGCGTTCCTGGCCAAGTTCCGCAAGCAGCGCTTCGAGGTTTCTCCGCACCGTCTCCGTGCTGGGATGCTCCGCCCCAAGGCTCTCCGTGAAAATCGCCAGCGCGCGCCGCATCAAGGGCTCGGCCTCCGCGAGACGGTTCGTGGCCTGAAGCAGCCGCGCCAGATTGTTCAGGCGGATGGCCACATTGGGATGACCGGGGCCGAAGCTTGCCTCGTCGATGGTCAGCGCGCGCCGCATCAACGGCTCGGCCTCCGCGAGACGGTTCGTGGCCTGAAGCAGCTGCGCCAGATTGTTCAGGTCTCTGGCCACATTGGGATGGCCGGGGCCGAAGCTTTCCTCGTCTATGGCCAGCGCGCGCCGCATCAAGGGCTCGGCCTCCGCGAGACGGTTCGTGGCCTGAAGCAGCGACGCCAGATTGTTCAGGTCTATGGCCACATCGGGATGGCCGGGGCCGAAGCTTTCCTCGTCTATGGCCAGCGCGCGCCGCATCAAGGGCTCGGCCTCCGCAAGACGGTTCGTGGCCTGAAGCAGCAGCGCCAGATTGTTCAGGCTCGTGGCCACATTGGGATGGCCGGGGCCGAAGCTTTCCTCGAAGATGGCGATCACGCGCCGCATCAAGGGCTCGGCCTCCGCGAGACGGTTCGTGGCCTGAAGCAGCTGCGCCAGATTGTTCAGGTCTATGGCCACATCGGGATGACCGGAGCCGAAGCTTTCCTCGTCTATGGCCAGCGCGCGCCGCATCAAGGGCTCGGCCTCCGCGAGACGGTTCGTGGCCTGAAGCAGCTGCGCCAGATTGTTCAGGCGGATGGCCACATTGGGATGGCCGGGGCCGAAGCTTTCCTCGTCTATGGCCAGCGCGCGCCGCATCAAGGGCTCGGCCTCCGCGAGACGGTTCGTGGCCTTAAGCAGCTGCGCCAGATTGTTCAGGCGGATGGCCACATTGGGATGGCCGGGGCCGAAGCTTTCCTCCCAGATGGCCAGCGCGCGCCGCATCAAGGGCTCGGCCTCCGCGTACTCGGCGCGGCTTTGGAGATAAATCGCCAACTGGTTCAGCAGGAGCGAGGTTTTTTGCGAAGCCTCGCCGGTGTCTGGTGCGGCTTCGAGAACGGACAAAGCGTGGGGGCGGAGCGCGGCGCAGGCGGGCCAATTTCTTACATCCGATGCTGGA
>JBNKTW010000001.1:0-2259 GCA_050298295.1 Rhodomicrobiaceae bacterium | reverse complement strand
CGACCTGCTGCGCGGCATCCGTGTCGTTTCGGACAATGGCCTGGAGCGACGTGATGTTCCATATCGAGAGACTGGCGAGCCCGACGAAGCCCATGGCGACCGCTGTCGATGCGATTTTGGAGTTCGTTGCGGCGCACCCAGGCTCGACTTGAAAGATGAAATTGCTCCACCACGGCGTTTCGAAGGGGGCTTGGTCGTCGAGCAAGTCGCCGAAATCGCGCACCGGTGCTATCGCCAACTCTGCATCGCGCAGGCAGTGCTAAGCCACAGGCATAGTCGTCGCAATGACCGCTTGGGGTCTTGGTCGTGTCAAAACTCTCCTTCAGGCCCACGCGAGAGGGGCGGCGCGAATGCGAAGCCGATGATTGCGGTGTAGTTGACAGGGCGGGCTCCATGAAGCCGTGAGGGCGATCCAGACGATCATCTGAGCGCATGTCCGGGAGATCAGGCGCAAGAACAGCCGGATTGCGGCAATCAGGGGCTTGATGCCAATGATGTTCATCACCCGGGTGAGATTGTAGGCGAGAACGGCAAGCGCCATCTCGGTTTTCACGTTCTTCAGCCGCTTCATCAGGAAGTGCGTGGCACCCATGCGCGCCTTGATGGTCCCGAATGGATGCTCAACGGTCTCGCGGCGGATGCGCATTGCTTGCGGGTTCATGTCCAAGCGGCGCTGTACCTTTTCGAGCACCTCTTCATGCTCCCAACGCGTGATCCGTCGCTGGACGCCCGGTGTGCATTGGTCCTTGACGGCGCATTTCTGGCAAGCATTGGTCCAATAGCGTTTGAGCGTCAGGCCCCGCTCCTGATTTGTATAGCGGTATGTCAACCGCTCTCCAGCCGGGCAGATGTAGACATCTTCGATCGCGAGGTAGCGGAAGTCTGCCTTGACGAAGCGGCCCTGCTTCTTGTTGCCGGATGTTTGCGGTTTGGGCAGCGTGACGGCGATATCGTCCTGTTCGCAGGCGAGGATCTCTTCGCTGGTGTAGTAGCCACGGTCGGCAACGACCTCAAGGCGATCAACTTCGAGCGTCGCTTTGGCGAGCTTTGACATCCGTGCCAGCTGATCGCGATCATTGCCGGTCTGAACAACATCATGCGCGATGATTAGATGATGTTCGGTATCGACGGCGGCCTGGACATTATAGCCGACGACGCCTGAGCCCCGCCCGCTGGTTGCCATCGAACGTGCGTCCGGGTCCGTCATCGAGATCTGCTTGTCGGGCTCGGCACAGCGGCGCTCATTCACGCCTTCCAGTCGATCCATCTCATCTTTGAGTTTCCCAATCTTCTCTTTCAGGCGCTTGGTGCGCATGACGATGGCGTTGGTCTGTTCCTGGCGATCGGCACTTTCAAGCTGATGGATGTAGCGCTCGACGCTTTCCACGATCTGCGTCATGCGCCGCTTCATTTTGGCTTCGGTGAAGTTGCGGTCGCGGTTGTTGACCGCCTTGAACTTCGATCCATCGATCGCGACGCTTGCCTGTGTGAGGAGGCCCAGCCGCCGACACAGCTCAACAAACTGGGCGCAGACCTCGCGAATGGAAGGGCCGTTGTTTCGACGGAACTCGGCAATCGTCTTGTGATCGGGGACAAGGCGGCCGAGCAGCCACATCACCTCGATATTGCAGCGCGCTTCGCGTTCCAACTTGCGGCTCGATTGCACGGCGTTGAGATAGCCATAGATAAAGAGCTTGAGCAGGACGCTGGGATGATAGGCAGGCCTGCCTGTCGACCTCGGATCGACTCCGGCGAAGCCAAGCTCACCGAGATCAAGCGCATCGACAAAGGCATCGATGACACGAACCGGATTGTCATCGTCAGCCCAATCTTCCAGGCACTCCGGCAACAACGTGACCTGATCCCGCGCCTGGCCTTCAATGAAGCGCTTCATGCCAATGCCCCCGCAAAGCCATGCGCGAATCCTATCAGCATTCGCGTTTCGTAACAGCCAGGGTCATGAACGGACCTGACCACGTGCAGCAATGCAGTTCCGCTTTGCCCCCAACCGCCGACATTGCCCAGGGTACGGCGAACGTCGGCGAAGGGCCATATCCGGAAGTTCGGGCCGTTGGCGATGATGCGGTGCACTCAGTCCGCTTCGTCCACTTGGCGGACGTCTATCTGGTCCCTGTCTCCGGTTGAAAACAGGCAAGTAGCCGCGAGCAGCTGTCGCTTTGAATGCAGCCGTTATTTTCTTCTATTCGAGCGGTTGCTTGGGCGGCGGCACCAGGCCTTCAAGTTTGCCCTCGTTCAGCC